>CAZEJG010000016.1:16543-78588 GCA_964511625.1 uncultured Hoeflea sp. | reverse complement strand
TAGCTCAGTTGGTAGAGCACCTGATTTGTAATCAGGGGGTCGCGGGTTCGAACCCTGCCGGGGGCACCATTTTTCCAATCAAAGTTCGGCGAGACGCAGCGACACGATCGCAACGTATTTCTCACCTTCCGTTCCGCAGATCAGCGTCTGTGGGAGGATGCGCGGGACAGCCCTCCGGGCTCCGGCATGCCCCGATATCCAGCGAAAGAACACCACAAAAACTGGGCGACACCGCACGCGCGTCGGCTAGAGTGTGGGCGGATACCGGGCAGTCGGTCGGGAGGCGGCGGCGTGGCGGTCCGCTCAAGGTTTTGAGCGGGCAACGAAACTCCTGATCCGTCCCGCTCGTAGTTACGTAGAACAGCTTAAACAGCGAACAGCGAGATGCGTCACCTGCCATGCCGAATGCCCCCGACACGAACAAGCCTGCCCTCGTCTGGTTCAGGGACGATCTGAGAACCCGAGACAATGCGCCGCTTTCGGAAGCGGCACGGCACGACGCGGTCATTCCGGTCTACATCCGCGCCGACGAGGCCAGCATCCGGCCCCTCGGCGCCGCGCGGCGGTGGTGGCTGCACAAGTCGCTGGAATCGCTGTCCGGCACGCTAGAGGATCTCGGCGCTCCGTTGGTGCTCGCCAGCGGTGATCCGTATGTCGTGCTGGGCGACATCGCCCGCAAGGCCGATGCCGGCACGATCTACTGGAGCCGGCGCTATGCCGAACCGGGCAGCACCTTCGACGAAGAGCTTGCCGACCGCCTTCGCGACGACGGTTTCGAGGTCCGCGCTTTTCCCGGCACCCTGCTCCACGATCCTGATGCGGTGCAGACCGGCTCGGGACATTTCTACAAGGTTTTCACGCCCTTCTGGAAATCGGTTGAATCAGCTTTGGAGGAGCCGGAGCCGCTTCCTGCTCCCGACAAGCTGACACCGTTCAAGGGCGATCTGACATCCGAATCCCTGTCCGACTGGGCTCTCCTGCCGGCCGGACCGGACTGGGCCGGCGGATTGCGCGACACCTGGACGCCCGGCGAAGCCGGCGCCCGGGACCGGCTGGTTGCCTTCCTCTCCGAAGGCGTCAGCGGTTATGCCGACAAGCGCGACCGCCCCGATGGGGACCATACGTCTTGCCTCTCCCCCCATCTCGCCGCAGGCGAAATCACGCCGGCCCAGATCTTTGCAGCCATGAAGGAGATCACCGGAACCGGGTCGAACAAGGATCGCGCGGTCTTCCGCAAGGAAGTCGGCTGGCGCGAGTTCGGCTGGCATCTGCTGGCCCATTGCCCCGATCTCTCCGAGAAGAATTTCGACGACCGTTTCGACGATTTCCCCTGGTCCGACAGCGATGCGGACTTCAAGGCCTGGCGCAAGGGCATGACCGGCTACCCGATCGTCGACGCCGGCATGCGCCAGCTCTGGCAGACGGGATGGATGCACAATCGCGTGCGGATGATCGTCGCCTCCTTCCTGACCAAGCACCTGCTCATCCACTGGCGCCGCGGCGAGGACTGGTTCTGGGACACGCTGGTCGACGCCGATCCGGCGAGCAACGCCTCCAACTGGCAATGGGTCGCGGGCTCCGGCGCCGACGCGGCCCCCTATTTCCGCATTTTCAATCCGATCATCCAGGGTGAGAAGTTCGATCCCGACGGCGTTTATGTCCGCAAATACGTCCCGGAAATCGCCGACCTTCCCGACAAGTATCTGCATCACCCCTGGGACGCGCCGGACGACGTTCTGGAAAAGGCCGGCGTCGAACTCGGCAAGACCTATCCGAAACCCCGCGTGGACCATTTCGAGGCTCGCGATCGCGCGCTGTCCGCATTCGAGAAGATCAAGGAGAACGCATGAACGCCCCGGTCCTCCCGCACAGCACGCATCCCTATGCGCGCCGCCTCAAGGTCGCCGTCGTCGGGTCCGGCATTTCCGGCGCTTCCGCCGCCTGGGCGCTCGACCGCCGTCACGACGTCACGCTTTACGAGGCGGACGACCGGCCTGGCGGCCATACCGCCACTGTGGACATCGATTATGACGGAACGCCGGTCTCGGTCGACACCGGCTTCATCGTCTACAACACCCACAACTATCCGAACCTCACCGCCATGTTCGAGCATTTCGGTGTCGCCACCCACGAAAGCGACATGAGCTTCTCGCTGTCGCTCGACCATGGCGCGCTGGAATGGTGCGGCGACAATCTCGCCTCGGTGTTCGCGCAGAAGCGCAACATCCTCCGCCCCTCCTTCCTGCTGATGCTCCGCGAGATCTTCCGCTTCAACCGCCTGTGCCTCACCGACCGCGAAGCCGGGCACCTCAAGGCCCGCTCCATCGGCGACTATCTCGACTGGCGCGGCTTCTCGCCGGGCTTCCGCAACAATTATCTCATCCCCATGGCAGCCGCGATCTGGTCGACGCCGGCCAAGCGGATGCTGGAATTCCCCGCCACCCACTTCGTCAACTTCTTCGAGAACCACCGCCTGATCCATGCCGAGCGCCCGCAGTGGCGCACCGTCTCCGGCGGCAGCCGCAATTACCTGCGCCATCTGCTTGCTCCCCTCGGCGATCGGCTGAGGCTGTCGACACCCGTCAGGCAGGTCATCCGCGACGACGCCGGTGTCGAGATCGTCGACGGATCGGGCCACAGCGAGCGGTTCGACCACGTGGTCTTCGCCTGCCACACAGATCAGGCGCTCGCAGCACTTGGGGCACCGACCCCGACAGAAAAGGCACTGCTGACAGCTATTCCGTACCGTCCCAATCGCGTGGTTCTGCACCGCGACACCGCGCTGATGCCGAAACGCCGGCGGGCCTGGGCATCCTGGAACTATCTGCGCTCGACCAACGAGAACGAGGATGCGGACGTGGCCGTCACCTACTGGATGAACCGACTTCAGGGGATCGACCAATCGATGCCGCTGTTCGTCACGCTCAATCCCGACCGGGAACCGGCGCCCGAGACAGTGTTCGCCGAGTTCTCCTACGATCACCCACAGTTCGGAACCGATGCGATGGAGATACAGAAGGCGGTCGAGAGCATCCAGGGTCATAACGCCTCCAGCTACGCCGGGGCGTGGACAGGCTACGGGTTCCACGAGGATGGCCTCCTGTCCGGCATTCGCGCCGCCGAACGGCTCGGCGCCACCTTCCCGTGGCGCACCCAGCCCATCGGGCTGAACGCAGCGGAGCTCGAAAAGCGCGCAGTCAGGGAACTCGCCTGATGCGTCATGTCCCGCCTCCCGCGATCACTGATCTGGCGCCGGCGCTGCTCTACTACGGCAACGTCATGCACCAGCGCATGCGGCCGGTAGGACACCGTTTCGACTACAAGGTCTTCTCGCTGCTGATCGACCTCGACAGGATGGACGAGGCAGACGCGCTTTCCCGACTGTTTTCAGTCAACCGCTTCAATCTCCTCTCCTTTCACGAAAGCGACCATCTGCGCGGCAGCGACGCGCGTGACCTGCGCAGCCATGTCGACACGCTTTTGCGCGACGCCGGACTGGCCCGAAAACCCGCGCGCATCCTGCTTGCCTGCTATCCGCGGGTCCTCGACCGCGTCTTCAATCCGCTGTCCGTCTTCTATGCCTATGACGCAGCGGGCGTGCTGACCGCGCTCGTCTATCAGGTGCGCAATACCTTCGGCGAGGATCACACCTATGTCTGCCCGGTGGAGCCCGGAGAGCGCAGTCCGGCCGGCATCCGGCAGGAGCGGCGGAAAAAATTCCACGTCTCCCCTTTTCTCGGAATGGAACTCAGCTACCATTTCCGCATGGCTCCGCCCGGAGAGACGCTGAAATGGCGGATCCTCGAAACGGATGCCGACGGACCGCTTCTGGCCGCCACCTATTCGGCCGAGGCGCAAAGCCTGGACACTCGGGCGATCCTGCGTAACGTCGCACGGATCCCGATGCTGACCTGGAAGATCGTCGGCGGCATCCACTTCGAGGCACTTCGTCTCTGGCTCAAGGGCGTGACCTTTTTCAAGAAGCCGGAACCACCGGCGAGGATCAGCTATCCGGGCGCGGCCGACGGCAAAGAGGCTGCATCCGCGCCCGCGGGAGGACGAGACGCATGAGAGACACGATGGCGCAGCCGGACCGAGGTGAACTGCTGCGTGAAGAGAATTTGTCAGCCCAGTTGGTCGGCTTGCCGGCAAAGGCACGTTTCGCGCTGCGTCGGCTGATGGCCATCAAGCGCGGTGTCCTGCTGATCACCCTGCCGGAGGGCCGCACCCTCCGGATTGAAGGTTCGATGCCGGGCCCCGAAGCCCATCTGGTGCTGCACAACTGGAAGATTGCCGGGCGGGCGCTGTCCTCCGGCACCATCGGCGTGGCAGAAACCTACATGGACGGCGACTGGGAGAGCCCGGACGTCACCTCGTTCCTCGAGTTCTTCATCGTCAACATGAACATCGGCGATCGCTTCTCCAATGGCACACAGGGCGTGCTGCGGCTGATCGAAAAGCTTCGTCACTGGATGCGGTCGAACACCAAATCACAGGCGCAGAAGAACATCTCGGCCCATTACGATCTCGGCAACGATTTCTACGAGAAGTGGCTCGACGAGACGATGACCTACTCCTCGGCGCTCTTCGAGGACGGAGCCAACGACCTGCCCGGCGCTCAGAAGCAGAAATACCGGGCGCTTGCCAAGGCCGCCGGCATCAAGCCGGGCGACCGGGTGCTCGAGATCGGCTGCGGCTGGGGCGGTTTCGCCGAATTCGCCGCCGGCGAACTCGGCTGCCACGTCACCGGCCTGACGATCTCCAGGGAACAGCTCGCCTATGCACGCAATCGCATAGAGAAGGCGGGCTTGAGCGACAAGGTGGAGTTCAAGTTCCAGGATTATCGCGACGAGAGCGGTAAGTATGACGCAGTCATCTCGATCGAGATGTTCGAGGCGGTCGGGGAAAAATACTGGCCGGTCTATTTCGAAAAGCTGCGCGACTGTCTCAAGCCCGGCGGCCGCGCCGGACTGCAGATCATCACCATTCGTCCCGAGGCCTATGACAACTATCGCTCGAGCCCGGATTTCATCCAGCGCTACATCTTCCCCGGCGGCATGCTGCCATCCGAGGAACACCTGACAGAGCTGGGCCGGAAATCAGGTCTGGAAATGATCGGCGAACGCGCCTTCGGCCGCGATTATGCCCGGACGCTCGCGGTCTGGCGCGACCGGTTCCGCGCGGCATGGGAGAACATCGTTCCCCTAGGCTTCGACGAGCGCTTCCGCAAACTGTGGGAATTCTACCTGCATTATTGCGAGGCGGGCTTCCGCGCCGGACACATCAACGTGCGCCAGGTTGTCTACTGCTGAGCGCGCGCCCGGACAGGGCGCCGGGCGGAATGCGGAGAACGACGGTCGGCTGGGGCTCCTCTCGCTGCTGGCGTATGCCCTGCCCGCCATTCCTCTCGCAGCCCTGACGCTGCCGCTCTATGTGCTGGTCCCGACCTATTACACCGAGGCGCTCGGCCTGCCGCTTGCCGGCGTTGGTTTCGCGCTGCTCGTCGTCAGGCTTTTCGATGCGGTGTCAGACCCGGCAGTCGGCTGGATCGGCGACCGGGCAAAAACCCGGTTCGGGCGGCGGCGCACCCTTTTCGCGCTCGGCACCCCGCTGGTGGCGCTGTCGGCCTATATGCTCTTCGCCCCTCCGGTCGACGCGGGGCTCGGCTGGCTGACCGGCTGGGGGCTCGCCCTGTCGCTCGGCTATACGGTGATGCTCGTCCCCTATTCCGCCTGGGGCGCGGAACTCGCCGGTGACTATCACGGCCGGTCCCGCATCGCCGGCTGGCGCGAGGGGTTGACCCTGATCGGAACGCTGGGCGCCATCGCCCTGCCCTATTCCATAGGCTTTGACGATCCGACCGTCTGGAACGGACTGGCGCTCCTCGGAGCGACCATCGCCGTGCTCCTGCCGCTCTTTGGCTGCGTGACGCTGGTACGGGTCCCCGAGCCGAAGGATTTCAGCCGCCAGCGGCTGCGCTTCAGGGAAGGTCTTGCAGCCATCCTGCGGAACAGGCCGTTCCTTCGCTTGCTCGCCGCCTTCTTCCTCAACGGGCTCGCCAACGGCATCCCGGCGACGCTGTTTCTCTATTTTGTCTCTGACCGGCTGGGCATGCCGGAGGCGCGCGGCCTGTTCCTGTTCATCTATTTCCTGTGCGGCGTCGGCGGCACGGCGGTGGCCCTGTTCACTGCCCGCCACATCTCCAAGCACCGCGCCTGGTCGATCGCGATGCTGTTGGCCTGCGCGGCCTTTGCGCCGGCCCCGCTTCTGCCGGAGGGGGCTTGGTGGGGCTTTCTCGCCATCTGCATGGTCACCGGGCTGCTGCTCGGCTTCGACCTCGCCTTGCCGCCCTCCATCCAGGCCGACGTCATCGACGTCGATACAGCCGAAAGCGGCGAGCAGCGCAGCGGGCTCTATTTCGCGCTGTGGAGCCTGACGACCAAGCTGGCCCTGGCGCTCGCCGTGGGCATCGCCTTTCCGCTGCTCTCGCTCGCCGGCTTCGATCCGCAAGGCGGCGCATCGACCGAGGACGGGCTCTTCGCCCTCGCCGTCGCTTACGGATGGCTGCCGATCGCGGCCAAGCTGGCGGCCATCGGGCTGATGTGGGGGTTCCCGCTCGACGAGGCCGAGCAGAAGGCGCTGCGCGAGCGGATCACTTCGGCCTGAGAGGACGCTTCTTCCAGCCGGTTCCGGTCGCCACCAGCCAGAAATAGAGCGGATAGGGCAATTTCGACAGAAGCTTCAGCACATAGGTGAAGCGCCGTGGGAAGGTCACCTCAAATCCACCATCGGCGATGCCTTCCACGATGCGGCGAGCGGCGTCCTCCGGCTGCATCAGCGCCGGCATCGGGAACGGATTGCCCTCGGTGGCGGGCGTATCGACGAACCCAGGATTGATGACCTGGATGCGGATGTTCATCTTGTCGAAATCGAATTTCAGGCTTTCGGCGAGATTGATCAGCGCCGCCTTGGTCGCACCATAGGCGGAACTGGTCGGCAGACCGGCATAACCGGCCACCGATGCCACGAGCGCGATCTGCCCGCGTCCCTTGCGCTGCATCAGCGCCACGGCCGGGACCAGCCCGTGCACCACACCCGACAGGTTGACGGCGAAGGATTTGGTGAAGCGGTCGACGGAGAGCCGCTCGCCATGCACCGGCGAGAAGACCCCGGCATTGAAGACGGCGAGAGCGATGCTGCCGTGCCGCGCCTCAATGGCCGCCACCAGATCGGACATCGATTCCTCTTCGGTGACATCGCAGGGCATGGGGATGACCTTGCCGGCTTTTCCCGCCACCTCGGCGGCGAGCGATGCGAGCTCGTCCTCGCGCCGTGCGGTGGCGATCACCGTGTAACCCTTTTCGACGAGTTCGCGCGCGACGTGGCGACCGATCCCGCTCGACGCGCCGGTCACCCAGGCGACGCCATCTTCGGGACGGGCTCTGTACAGCGACATGAAAATCTCCGGTGTTGGATCAGCCTATCAGGTCGCGAAGACGCTGAACGAAGGGGCCGGTCAGTTTCAATGGCCCTTCAACAACCTGAAAACCGATGCAAGGTTCCCCCGGATCGGCATGCGGACGGTGGTCGATATCGTCGTCGGCTATGGAGACGTCACCGCGCGCGAAACGTTCCCCCTCGTCCGAGAAGGCGCCGCAAAGCACCAGCGAAACCTCGGTGCCGTGATGGGTGTGAGCGGGAACGGTCCGCCCCGGCCGGAACCAGAAGAGGCTCGAGGACACGCCGTCGATCGTGCCGAGGTCATGGGACTTGTAGCCCGGAAGACGCGTTTTCCACGGCACCCCATCCAGATCATATCCGATGAAATCGCGCAGCGCGGCGGGAAAAACCGGGTGTTTCGCCGTCTCTTCGCGGAGAGGCTTGGCCTGATGCCGGGGCGGATGCGAGGCAAGCACCGTCTGCAACATGCCCGACCGGTCGGTCAGATCGTCGGCTTGCATCGTCTCAAGCGCATTGCCGGCCATGGCCTCGAGCACATCGGCAACGGCGCGGCTGTCAGGCTTGAGTTCCAGATGGGACTCGACGAGCACCCGCATCGGCGCCGGCAGCGTGCCAGCGACGTAATTTGCCAGAAGTCTGTCAACTTGTTCTGCGACCATCGAAACCCACTCGTCGGCTTGTTCGCGAAGTCCCCACCCCGAAACGCATCTATGTATCAATACAGATACGCCGCGCGCAGCGGAATGGATCATTCGATTGCAAAGATATTTTTCCGACGTTTCCCGATCGCATGGATCGCATTTTCTGCATCCATGATATTGCCGGAATGAATTTCTTTCACAACTGGTGAAACAGGCGCGAAAATGCGCAACACTGAATTTTTCTCGCAGGATTGACGATGGCTTCTACCGTACTCGACACGATCGGCAACACGCCCCTGATAAAGCTGCAGGCCGCATCGGAGGCGACCGGTTGCACCATTCTGGGCAAGGCCGAGTTTCTCAATCCCGGCCAGTCGGTCAAGGATCGCGCGGCACTGGAGATCATTCTCGACGCCGAACGCAAGGGCCTGATTAAGCCCGGCGGCACCATCGTCGAGGGCACCGCCGGCAACACCGGTATCGGACTTGCGCTGGTTGCCCGCGCCCGCGGTTACCGCACGGTGATCGTCATCCCGGAAACCCAGAGCCAGGAAAAGAAGGACGCCATCCGGCTGATGGGCGCGGAGCTGGTGGAGGTGCCGGCTGCTCCCTACAAGAACCCCAACAATTATGTCCGCGTCTCGGGTCGGCTCGCCGCACAGCTGGGCGCAAGTGATCCGAACGGCGCCATCTGGGCCAACCAGTTCGACAACACCGCCAACCGCGACGCCCACATCAAGACCACCGCGCCGGAAATCTGGCGCGACACCGACGGCAAAGTAGACGGCTTCATCTGCGCGGTCGGCTCCGGCGGAACGCTTGCCGGCGTGGCAGAAGGCCTGCGCGGTTTCTCGAAGGACGTGAAGATCGGTCTCGCCGACCCGGACGGAGCAGCACTCTACAGCTACTACACCACCGGCGAATTCGCCTCCTCCGGCAATTCGATCACCGAAGGCATCGGCCAGGGCCGGATCACCGCCAACCTGGAAGGCTTCACGCCCGACATGGCCTACAACATCCCGGATTCCGAAGCCGTGCCGCTGGTGTTCGAACTTCTCGAAAAGGAAGGCCTCTGCGTGGGCGGCTCATCGGGCATCAACGTCGCCGGCGCCATCCGCATGGCCCGCGAAATGGGCCCGGGCCACACCATCGTCACCATCCTCTGCGACTACGGCAACCGCTACCAGTCGAAGCTGTTCAACCCGGAATTCCTGGCGTCCAAGGGTCTGCCGGTTCCCGAATGGCTGACCGCCGAGAGCCGGCTGTCCATCCCCTTCGAGGACGTCGCCTGACGATATCCCCCGCCGCACGCCGACCGGGCGATGCGGCGGACAAATCTGTGGCCACCGCGACAAGACTTTCCTATACGAGGGGAAGACCGCCCTCTCTTGTCCAGCCCGGATTGAAACGCATGAAAGCCCTCTTCGCCGACGACGCCTACCTCTCCACCTGCGAAGCCACGGTCACGGCCATTCGCGAGGACGGCGGTATCGAGCTCGACCAGACCTGCTTCTATGCGACCTCCGGCGGCCAACCCGGAGATACGGGCTTTCTCGAACGCGCCGACGGCAGCCGCATCATGATCGCGGGGACGGTCAACGGTGAAACCAAGGCCGAGATCGTTCATCTCCCCGCCCCCGACCAAGCCGTGCCGGATGTCGGCGAAACGCTGACGCTGCATATCGACTGGGACCGGCGCTACAAGCTGATGCGGCTGCACACCGCGTGTCACCTTCTCTCCGTCGTCTGCCCCTACCCGATCACCGGCGCCTCGATTGCCGAGGACGACGCCCGCGTCGATTTCGACATGAGTGAAACGATCGACAAGGCCGAGGTGACGGAGAAGCTGATGGCGCTCGTCAACGGCAATCACCCGGTCTTCATCCGCTGGATTTCGGAGGAAGAGTTCGAGGCCAATCCGGACATCGTGAAATCGAAGAACGTCCGCCCGCCGCGTGGACTGGGCCGCATGCGTCTGGTCTGCATAGGCGAAAACGAATCCGTGGACAGCCAGCCCTGCGGCGGCACCCATGTCTCCGAGACGGCGGAAGTGGGTGAAATCCATATCGGCAAGATCGAGAAGAAGGGGCGCGAGAACCGCCGTTTCCGCATTCGCTTCGGCCCGGCGCCGGATTGAGACCTCTCGGACGTTTCGCATCGCCCGTGATGCGCCAATCTATATCTTGATAACAAGGAGACGGACGTGAACGACAACAGCCCCTATCTTGTGTCCTTCCACTGGCTCGCCAACCGGCTCGGGACTCCCGGCCTGTCGGTGGTCGACGGCTCCTGGTACCTCCCGGCGATGGGACGCGACCACAAGGCCGAATTCGCCGAAAGCCGTATTCCCGGCGCGGTCCTCTTCGACCAGGACGACATCGTCGATCCGGGTTCGCCGCTGCCGCATGCGCTGCCGTCGGCGGCGTTCTTCTCGGAGAAGGTCGGCGCGCTCGGCATCGCCGAGACCGACACGATCGTCGTCTATGACGGCCCCGGCTTCTTCTCCGCGCCGCGCGTCTGGTGGATGTTCCGGCATTTCGGCGCCGACAAGGTCTATCTGCTCGACGGCGGCTTCGATGCCTGGAAAGCCGGCAACCTGCCGGTCGAGACCGGGGAGCCGGCTGAAAGACCCGCGCAGGAGTTCAAGGCGACCGACAACCCGGCTGGCGTGGCGACGCTCGAGGAGATGCGTGCGATCGTCGATAACGGCGCCCGGCAGATCGCCGACGCCCGGCCGGCGGGCCGTTTCACCGGGGAGGTTCCGGAGCCCCGCGAGGGCATGCGCTCCGGCCACATGCCGGGCGCTCGCAGCGTCCCGGTGACCACACTGTCCGAGGGCGGAAAGATGAAATCGCCCAAAGCCTTGCGCGCCGTTTTTGAAAAAGCGGGCGTGGACCTCGACAAACCCGTCGTCACCTCCTGCGGGTCCGGCGTGACGGCGGCAGCCATTTCCTTTGCGCTTGCCTCGCTCGGCCATGAGGACGTCAGGCTCTACGATGGCTCCTGGTCGGAATGGGGCTCGCGCCAGGATACGCCCGTCGCCACTGGTGAGGCCTGAGATGGCACGCAGCGGCTCTCCCGGAACTCTCAAGGCGACCGTCACCTGGCTCGAATGTTCGCAGCCGCCTCGCCGTGTTCCCGCGTTGCCGGTCAACGTGCATGCCACGCTCCTGAAGGTGCCGAAGATCCCGCTGCACTTCTATCGCTACCTCTACTGGCGGATCGGCCGCGAATGGCACTGGGTCTACCGGCTGCGGATGAAGGACGATGAACTGACGGCAATCGTCCATGACCCGAAGACCGAGATCCGGGTTCTATTCCTCGATGGCGCGCCGGCGGGCATGGTGGAACTCCACCGCACCGATGACGCCACCACCGCCCTCGTCTATTTCGGGCTGATGGACAACGCCCGCGGCCGCGGGCTCGGCAAGTGGTTTCTCGGTCAGGCCATGCTGGCGGCCTGGAACCAGCCGATCAGCCGCATGACCGTGTCGACCAACACGCTTGACCACCCCGCCGCCCTGCCGCTCTACCAGAAGATGGGATTCTCGCCCGTCGGCCAGAGCGAGGCGCTCGTGCGGCCGCTGACGGACGCGGAAATTCTCGGTCTCGCCAAGTCTGATTGACGCGCCGTCCGGAATCGGGTGGCGCCCGGGCTCCGGGGTGGAACATTGCATGTCTCAACCAGGAGACAGGCAATGCGCATCAGGTTCGAACCCATGTCCGCGACAACGGCAGCGGCATTCCGTGCCGCGACGCCGGACGCCTACGGAAACATACCGGAACGACATGTCTCCGACGGAAGCGGTATTCCCTGCCGCCGCTGCCTCGGCATGGTTCCGAAAGGAAAACCGTATCTGCTGGTCGCGTGGCGGCCCTTTGCCACGAGCCACGCCTATGCCGAAACCGGCCCCGTATTTCTCTGCGCGGAGCCCTGCGAGCCGCAGGAACCGGTCCATGAACTTCCCGCATTTCTTGACGCGGCCGCCTATATCCTGCGCGGTTACAGCAAAGACGAACGAATCGTCAGCGGGACAGGCGGCGTGGTCGACCGGGCCGGAATAGCGGCACGGGCGCACGGCCTTCTGGCCCGCCAAGACGTGGCCGCCGTTCACATCCGCTCCGCCAGCAACAATTGCTATCACTGCCGTATCGTCTCCGACGCGGCGGAGTGATCCCGTCGAACACGAAAAACCCGCCGGTGCGGAGGAACGCCGGCGGGTTTCGTGGAAGGGCCTGTGGATCAGGCAGCCTTGATGGCGGCTTCCGGCTCGGCCATTTCGTAGCCGAGCGCTTCGGCCACCGCGCGGTTGGTGACCCGGCCCTTGTGGACATTCAGCCCGGCGCGCAGGTGCTTGTCTTCGGCGAGCGCCTGAAGCCCCTTGTCGGCGAGCATGAGCCCGTAGGAGAGCGTTGCGTTGTTGAGCGCATGCGCGGACGTCACCGGCACCGCGCCCGGCATGTTGGCGACGCAATAGTGGATGACGCCTTCGACTTCGTAGGTCGGCTCCGAGTGGGTGGTGGCCTTCGACGTCTCGAAGCAACCGCCCTGGTCGATCGCCACATCGACGATCACCGCGCCGCGCTTCATGCCGGTGAGCATTTCGCGGGTCACGAGCTTGGGAGCGGCGGCACCCGGAATGAGCACGGCTCCGACGACGACATCGGCCGAGAAGACTTCCTCTTCCAACGCCTCGATGGTCGAGTAGCGGGTATGGACGCGGCCGTTGAAGATGTCGTCGAGTTCACGCAGGCGCGGGATGGAACGGTCGAGGATGGTCACGTCAGCACCGAGACCGACGGCCATCTTGGCCGCGTTGAGGCCGACCACGCCACCGCCGATGACGGTGACCTTGCCGGGCAGCACGCCCGGCACGCCGCCGAGAAGCACGCCGCGGCCGCCATTGGCCTTCTGCAGCGCGGTGGCGCCGGCCTGGATGGCCAGACGCCCGGCGACCTCCGACATCGGCGCGAGAAGCGGCAGACCGCCGCGGGCGTCGGTCACGGTCTCGTAGGCCACGCAGGTGGCGCCCGAGGCGATTAGGCCCTTGGTCTGTTCCGGATCCGGAGCCAGGTGCAGATAGGTGTAGAGCAGCTGGCCGTCGCGCAACATGGCCCATTCGGCCGGCTGCGGTTCCTTGACCTTGACGATCATGTCCGACTTTTCGAAGACGTCCTTGGCGGTCCCGACGATACGCGCACCGGCGGCCTTGTAGGCGGCGTCATCGGCGCCGATGCCCGCGCCCGCGCCGGTCTCGACGATCACATCGTGACCGTGCGCCACATATTCGCGGACCGCACCCGGGGTCAGCCCGACGCGATATTCGTGGTTCTTGATTTCCTTGGGGCATCCGACGCGCATTTGTGTTCCCTTTTTGGCGGCGGTCCGTTTTTCCGGACCAGTGTTTGCGATGCGCGTGATGAAACCACGGAGCCGGCGGGATGTCCTTGCGAAGTCCGGTTGCCGAAACGACGTTAATCGAATAATATTGCGTCAATGATCCATTTCGTCGCACACTCCACCAATGCATAATCCGGACAAAACGGATCTTGCGATCATGGAGATCCTTCAGAAGGAAGGACGAATCTCCAACGCGGCCCTCTCCGACCGGGTGGGTCTGTCGCCCTCGGCCTGCTCGCGGCGGCTGGATATCCTCGAAAGATCCGGCGTGATCCGCGGCTACCACGCACGGATCTCCCATCAGGCGCTCGACTACCGGATGATGGCGATCGTCCACATTTCGCTGTCGGGACAATTCGCCAAGACGCTGACCGAATTCGAGACCGCCGTCCGGCTCTGCCCCAATGTGCTGGTCTGCTATCTGGTCAGCGGCGAATACGACTACATCCTGCGCGTGGCAGCCCGCGATCTCGAAGACTACGAGCGCATCCACCGCGACTGGCTCTCCGCCCTGCCCCATGTGGTCAAGATCAATTCGAGCTTCTCGCTGCGCGAGATCGTCGACCGCCCCAATGTCGGGCTGGATTGACCGGGGGAACCTCACGCAGCCAAGACGGTTTCTTCTCCAGAACCACCGGTTACGGGAGAAAAGACATGCCTGCCCAATCGAAAGCCCAGCAGAAAGCTGCCGGCGCCGCCCTATCCGCCAAGCGCGGCGAGACCAAGGTCAAGGACCTTCAGGGTGCATCGAAGGAAATGTACGAATCCATGTCGGAATCCGAACTTGAGGACTTCGCCTCGACCGACAGGAAAGGCCTTCCCGACAAGAAGGACGACTGAAGCGAAACAGCCTCAGTCAAACATGGCCTCGCCCTGCTCGTCGCAGAGGCGGCGCCCCTTGCTCAACGAAGCGGTCTCGGCATCCTGGCGGCTTGTGAAGACGTCGGCGCGGATGAAGTGATGCGATTTCCCCGACGACTTGGATTCGATATGACCTGCCAGACGGAACTGGCCACCCTCGGCGATCGGCGCGGGCGTGATGAGGAAATCCTTGTACACCTCCGGCGTGCCTGATGCAGGTGCCGCGCCCTCGCCGCCGCCGCCGCCGCTGAAAAGCCCCTTCAATGAGGCCAGAAATCCACTCATGATCATTCCTTTCGTCGCTCGCGCCACATCCTAAAGGCCTGTCCGGAAAGGGGCAATGGCAACGCGCCTTCGGCACTTCCCTTCTTACGTGCTCGCCTCTAAGGTCAACTCATTGCTGACCTTGGAGGAGGACGGTCCATGTGGAGGAAGCTGAAGGTCGTGGTCTATCTGCTCCTGTTTCTGGCACTGGCTGCGGGGCTCGTCTGGTTCCTGGGACCGAGGCCGGTCGCGGATACCACGATTACCTTCCAGAGCGCTTCGTTGCCGGATGATCTCGACACCTATCTCGCCGGCATGGAAGCCGCCTTCCCCGACATCCGCGCCAACAACCAGAAACAGATCGTCTGGGCCTATCCGAACTCGAAGGCCAGGACGCCGCTCGCCATCGTCTATGTGCATGGCTTCTCCGCAAGCCCGGCGGAAATCCGGCCAGTGCCCGACGAGGTCGCCAAACGGCTGGGCGCCAATCTCTTCTTCACCCGCCTGACCGGTCACGGCCGCACCGGTGACGCCATGTCGGACGGCAGCGTGAATGGCTGGGTCAATGATTACGCGGAAGCCATCGCCATCGGTCGGCGGCTGGGCGAGAAGGTCATCATCATGGCGACGTCAACCGGCGCATCGCTCGCCACATGGGCGGCCGACAAACCCGATCTGGCCAAAGATGTCGCGGGCTACGTCTTCGTCTCCCCCAATTACGGTGTACAGGCGCGCGGCAGCTTTCTGCTGAACGGCCCCTACGCGCCGACCGTCGCCAGACTGGTTCTCGGCGACCGATACAGTTTCCAAGCACGAAACCAGCGTCAGGAAGAAAACTGGACGACGGAATATCCTTCCACCGCGGTCGTCCCGGTGGGACAACTGGTGGCGCTGGCCAAAGGCGCCCGGGTCGAGGATGTTGAGGCGCCGGTCCTCTTCATCTTCTCGCCGAACGACACAGTCGTCCAACCCGAGCAAACGCGGGCAATGGCGGCGCGATGGCGCGGCAAGAGCGACATGATGGAAGTCACCGACAGCACGGACACCGCGCAGCACGTGATAGCCGGCGACATCCTCTCGCCCGGTACCAACGCCGAGTTGATCGACAAGATCAGTTCGTGGATCGAGGCTCTGTAAGCGCCAGGCCCGCGAAATCGAAGAGCTTTGGATCGAGCAGGTGCGATGGTCGCGTGTGACCGAGCGCGCGGATCATCGTGTCCTTGCGGCCGGGCATGCGCTTCTCGACATCCGTCAGCATCGCCTTCATCGCATTGCGCTGCAATCCGTCCTGCGAGCCGCAGAGATTGCAGGGAATGATCGGAAATTCCATCGCATCGGAGAATTTCTGCAGATCGTCTTCGGCGCAATAGGCGAGCGGGCGCAGCACCATGACGTCGCCCTCGTCGTTGACGAGCTTGGGCGGCATCGAGGCCAGCCGCCCGCCATGGAAGAGGTTGAGAAAGAAAGTCTCGAGAATATCGTCACGATGGTGACCGAGCACGAGCGCCTCGCAGCCTTCCTCGCGGGCCATGCGATAGAGGTGCCCCCGGCGCAGCCGCGAGCACAGGGCGCAATAGGTCGCCGTCTCCGGCAGCTTGTCGGTCACGATCGAATAGGTGTCCTGGTATTCGATGCGATGAGGAATGCCGTGGCGGTCGAGATAGTCGGGCAGGATGTGCTTCGGAAAGTCCGGCTGGCCCTGGTCGAGGTTGCAGGCGATCAGTTCGACCGGCAGCAGGCCGCGCCACTTCAGGTCTAGAAGCAGCGCCATTAGCCCGTAGGAATCCTTGCCGCCGGACAGCGCGACCAGCCAGCGCCGCGGCTTGCCTTCCTCCTGCGCACGGACCGGCGCAAGCATCGAAAAATCCTCGATCGCCTGCCGCGTGTTGCGGATCAGCCGTTTCCGGAGCTTGTTGAAGGAGACCGAGTTCGGCGCAGCGGCATAGAGCGACGGGCCCGGGCCAGGCAACGCGCCGGCTTCGGTTGCGTCTTCGACCGTCTCGACGGCGTTCCTAGCACCGGCCGTCAGGCTATTGTCCATCGTTGAACGCTCCATCCTTCATTCCCGCCTTCTACACGCCCTTGGCCAGCGATCAAGGGGAGCAAGGCGCGGCCGGTTGAGACGGTCGGAAAATTCAATGTACAATACTTATTGAATTATATCTTTCCTCCTCCTACCTGACACGAACTATCGCAGTGCAGCAAGGAGTACCCGATGAGCACCGACATTCTCTTCCAGCCGTTCGAGCTGAAGTCTCTCAAATTGCCGAACCGTCTGGTGATGGCGCCGATGACGCGCGGCATGGCGGAGAACGGCATTCCCGGCCCGGCGCAGGAAGCCTATTACGAAAAGCGCGCCCGTGGCGGTGTCGGGCTCATCCTTTCCGAAGGCACGGTGATCGATCGCCCTGCCTCGCGCAACCTGCCGGGCATCCCCTTCTTCCACGGTGAAAAGCCGCTTTCCGGCTGGAAGGGCGTCGTCGACAAGGTGCATGCCGCCGGTGGCAAGATGGGACCGCAGATCTGGCATACCGGCTCGACCAAGGCCGGCGACTGGACGCCCGATGCGCCCGTCGAGAGTCCGTCGGGTCTCCTTGCGCCCGGGAAGCCGCGCGGCATCGCCATGTCCGAGGAAGACATCGCCGACACCGTCGCTGCCTTCGCCAAGGCCGCCCGCAACGCCAAGGAGACCGGTTTCGACATCGTCGAGATCCACGGTGCGCACGGTTATCTGATCGACGAGTTCTTCTGGCCCGGCACCAACCACCGTGACGATCGCTACGGCGGTGCGACCATCAGGGAGCGCTCTCGCTTCGCCGCCGAGACCGTAGCCGCGGTTCGCGAGGCAGTCGGCCCGGATTTTCCGATATCTCTGCGCGTGAGCCAGTGGAAGCAGCAGGACTATTCGGTGCGCCTGGCCGAAACGCCCGATGAGATGACCGACTGGCTGCTGCCGCTGGTGGAAGCCGGCGTCGACATCCTGCATTGCTCGCAGCGCCGCTTCTGGGTTCCGGAATTCCCCGAAATCGATGGCGAGGACGGTCTTAATTTCGCGGGCTGGGCCAAGAAGCTCACAGGCGCGGCGACCATCTCGGTCGGCTCCGTCGGCCTGTCATCCGAATTTTTCGGCGCGTTCAGCGGCGAAGCATCGCAATCGGCTCCCGTCGACAAGCTCGTCCGACGCATGGAAAAAGGTGAATTCGATCTGATCGCCGTCGGCCGCGCGCTGATCTCCGATCCGGAATGGCCGAAAAAGATCCGCGACGGCTCGCCGGAACAGCCCGCGGGCTTCAATGCCGAGGACCTTGCTGAACTCGTCTAGAATGTCTGCTTGAGATTACGCCGGCCTTTCCTTAGCGGAGAGGCCGGTCGAGAACGCGAGACGCTAGCGCTCGCGCTTGCCGAAATGAGCCGACGCGAGCGGTCGCACGCGTCGGCTCGATCCCGCGTCCCGTGTCTGCGTGACAGCGTTGTCGTCGCCGCTCTCCTCGCCCGGTTTGTAGGGATTGAGAACCTGCGCCCGGGAGTGGCCTGTCTGCGTTATCGGCCCGACGAAACGGACGCCGCAATCACGTCCCCTGAACCAGACCCTCTCGCAATCGACCTTGATGCCGTCGACATCGATGAATAGCGTGAACCGGTCAGGCACGAACCAGCCTTCGTCGAACTTCACCTTTGCGCCGGTCCCGCTCATGTCACGAACGACGCAGGGAATGGCGCTGAACTCGTGATTGAAGGCGGCGTGGGCGCCTTTGAGCACGCGGGACCGCGGCTCCCGCGCTTGCGCACCGTCCGTCGCCCCCTCCTGAATCGGTCCGGTCTTCTCGTCCATGTCTTCCCTGCTCTTTTCGACAAGCGTCGTGATACTGAGACGAACGAGAGAATAAACCGGCACCGTCATCTTGCGGTAAAGACCGCCGGTACAAGTTTAACGATCTGCGGAAAATGGGACAGCCGCACGCGGCGGGGCGCCGTCGACTAAAGCTGGTTCTGGGCGGCGGCAAAGACCGACCAGCCGGTGCGTGCGGCGAGCATTTCGAGCGCTTCCGAGCCGAGCAGCGAATTGCCGACCTTGTTGAGACCGGGCGACCAGACCGCGATCGAGGCGCGGCCCGGCGCCACCGCCAGAATACCACCGCCGACGCCGCTCTTTCCCGGCAGGCCGACATGATAGGCAAAATCGCCTGACCCGTCGTAATGACCACAGGTCAGCATCAGTGCGTTGATGCGGCGGGCGCGCTTCGCAGAGACGATCGAATGGCCGGTCAGGGGACTGCGCCCCTCGGCAGCGAGGAACAGGCCGGCACGGGCAAGCTGCGAGCAGCTGATCGCGATGGCGCACTGGTGGAAATAGACCCCGAGCACATGATCGGCAGAATGGTCGAGATTGCCGAAGGAGCGCATGAACTGCGCCAATGCATAATTGCGATAGCCGGTGGCCGTCTCCGAGCGGGCGACCTTGTCGTCGATATAGACCGTGTCGTCGTCCGTCAGCATCTGCAGGAAACGCAGATATTCCCCGATCGCCTCGCGCGGCTGCGAGCCGGCGAGCACGATATCCGCAATCGCGATGGCGCCCGCATTGATGAACGGATTACGCGGGATCCCGTGCTCGTGCTCGAGCTGGACGATGGAGTTGAAGGCCGAGCCGGAGGGCTCGCGGCCGACGCGCTTCCAGACCGACTCGCCGATCTTGCCGAGCGCAAGCGTCAGCATGAAAACCTTGGAGATCGACTGCAGCGAGAACGGCGTCGCCGCGTCGCCCGCGGCGAAATGCCGGCCGTCCACCGTGGCGATCGCTATGCCGAATTGCTTCGGATCGACATGCGCGAGCTGCGGGATGTAGTCGGCCACCTTCCCCTCGCCCAGCCGCGGGCGAAGATCGGAAACGATTCCGTCGATGATGTCCTGCAGCTCCGACATGGCGCACTCTCCGGGCGATCAGCCAAACATGCCAACAAAAAAGCCGCCCCGAAAGGCGGCTTTGTCTCGGGTCGATCGAAAATCGATCAGCGCGAATAGAACTCGACGACCAGGTTCGGTTCCATCACCACCGGGTACGGAACCTCGGCGAGGCCCGGCACGCGGGTGTAGGTGCAGGTCATCTTGTTGTGGTCGACTTCGAGATAGTCCGGAACGTCACGCTCGGCGAGCTGGACCGCTTCCAGAACGATGCCGAGCTGCTTGGACTTTTCACGTATCTCGATGACGTCGCCCGGACGGCACTTGTAGGAACCGATGTTCGTGCGGCGACCGTTGACGTTGACGTGGCCGTGGTTGACGAACTGACGGGCCGCGAAAACGGTCGGAACGAACTTGGCGCGGTAGACGATCGCATCGAGACGCGATTCCAGCAGACCGATCAGGTTCTCCGGGGTGTCGCCCTTCATCCGGTTGGCTTCGTCGAAGATGCCGCGGAACTGCTTCTCGCGGATGTCGCCGTAATAGCCCTTCAGCTTCTGCTTGGCGCGCAGCTGCACGCCGAAGTCGGAAAGCTTGCCCTTGCGGCGCTGACCGTGCTGACCGGGGCCATATTCGCGGCGGTTGACCGGCGACTTCGGGCGACCCCAGATGTTTTCGCCCATGCGGCGGTCGATTTTATGCTTGGATGCTTGGCGCTTGCTCATCGCATTTCCTTTCAAACGTTGCGACCGGGCCGTCACCGGACCGGTACAGGAAACGCGCCCTCCTCTGGCTCCCGTTTTCGAAGCCTGACAGGATGGCCCACGCACGCTTTGCGGCAGCCATCCACGGGACACGTGGTGATCTTCTTGTTCGGAAGATGTGCCGGCGTATACTGCGCTGCACCCCACGGTGTCAAGGCGATGGGCTGCCAAGCCCTACAAAACCGAAAGACCGGTCCGGGCCAGCGACAATCCGAACCCGCTCATCAGCCGCGTCTGTGCCGGGTCCGGGGCGCCGGACGTGAACACCGCCAGGTCGGGTGACGAAGAGGAACCGTCCACCTCCGGCAGCTTCTCGGCAAGGCTCAGCGCCCGCCGCGCAATCGCCTCCGCCGGATCGATCCAGTCGACCGGCCAGGGCGCGGTCTTGCGCATGCGGTTGGCGAGGAACGGATAATGGGTGCAGGCGAGCACCACGATATCGGTCCGTCTGCCCTCCTGCTCGACAAAACAGGGCAGGATCTCACGCCGCACCTCCTCCTCGTCGACGAAACCGCGCCGCATGTAGGCTTCCGCCAGACCCGCCAGGTTCTGGCTGCCGACGAGACGCACGTGGACGCGCGATCCGTAATCGCGGATCAGATCGCGCGTATATTGCCGCTTGACGGTGCCCGGCGTGGCAAGCACGGAGATAAGCCCGCTCACCGAACGCTCGGCCGCAGGCTTGATCGCCGGCACCGTGCCGACGAAGAGATCGTCCGGAAACGCCTTGCGCAACTCGTTGATGACGATGGTGGAGGCCGTATTGCAGGCGATCACGGAAATGGCCGGCCTGTGGGTTTCGATCAGCCGGCCGAACAGCGCAACGAGATGATCGCGCAGCTTCTCCTCGTCCCAGGAGCCATAGGGAAAGGCGGCATCGTCGACGACATAGACGAAGCGGCGCTGCGGCATGAGAACGCGCGCCTCGCGCAACACGCCCAGTCCGCCGATGCCGCTGTCGAGAAACAGGATCGGCCGGTCAGTTTCACTGCTCATTGTCCGCATCGTCTCCCGACTCACCCCCGACAGCCCGCATCTTGCCATCCTTGCGCATGAAGCCATCAAGCGAGCGCACGATGCCGCGTAACACGTCGAGTTCGGAAACCGAAAACTGCGCCCGCGTGAAGACCGCACGCAGATTGCTCTTCATTCGTGCCGTTTTGTTGGCGGAGCGGAAATAATTGCGCTGGCCGAGCGCCTCCTCGATCTGTTCGAAGAAGCCGATGAGGTTTTCCCTCGGCGCCGGGGTGATTTCCGGCCCCTTGAACGCCGTCTCGGTGGGGTCGGCAAGGCCGGACTTCATCCATTCATAGGACATCAGAAGCACCGCCTGGGCGATGTTGAGCGAGGCATAGGCGGGATTGACCGGGAAGGTGACGATCTCGTCGGCGAGATCGATCTCCTCGTTCTTGAGACCCGATTTCTCGCGCCCGAAGAGGATACCGGTCGCCTCGCCCGCGGCGAACCGCCCGCGCAGCTCGGCCGTCGCCTCGACAGGCCCGCGCACTTTCTTGTGTCCGTCGCGCGGCCGCGCAGTGGTGGCAAAGCAATAGGTCAGGTCGGCGATCGCCTCCTCCAGCGTGTCGAACACGCGGGTGGCAGCAATGACGTGATGGGCATTGGACGCGGCCGAGACCGCCTTCTCGTTGGGCCAGCCCTCGCGCGGATTGACGAGCCGGAGATCGACGAGACCGAAATTGGCCATCGCCCGCGCCACCATGCCGATATTCTCGCCGAGCTGCGGCTCGACGAGGATGATTGCCGGTCCTTCCGCGATCATCTCGCGATTCCTGTCAGTTCCCGCCATTGCGGCCGCTACTCCCGCCTGATTTGCGGGCTTCGGCTTACCCGTGGTCCGCGCCGGGATCAAGAAGCCGCCGCTCATTGGGACGACCGGCCAAAGTCGAAAGCCCGGCGGCTTTGCAGTTGCGGCGGGGGGTGTTATAGGGCTGCGAAACATGGTGCGGGCGTGCCCGCGCCATCCGGCATTCCATCAATTACAGCGGAGCTTTTTCATGGCGAAGATCAAGGTTGCCAACCCCGTCGTCGAACTCGACGGCGACGAGATGACACGCATCATCTGGCAATTCATCAAGGAAAAGCTGATCCATCCCTATCTGGATATCGATCTGCTCTACTACGACCTCGGCATGGAAAACCGCGATGCGACGGACGACCAGGTCACCGTCGACGCCGCTAACGCCATCAAGGAACACGGTGTCGGCGTCAAATGCGCCACCATCACCCCTGACGAGGCCCGCGTCGAGGAATTCGGCCTGAAGAAGATGTGGCGCTCGCCCAACGGTACGATCCGCAACATCCTCGGCGGCGTCATCTTCCGCGAACCGATCATCTGCAAGAACGTGCCGCGCCTGGTGCCGGGCTGGACCAAGCCGGTCATCGTCGGCCGCCACGCCTATGGCGACCAGTACCGTGCCACCGACTTCAAGTTCCCCGGCAAGGGCAAGCTGGTGATGAAGTTCATCGGCGAGGACGGCACCGAACAGGAATACGACATCTTCGACGCGCCGGGCGCCGGTATCGCCATGGGCATGTACAACCTCGACAAGTCGATCGAGGATTTCGCCCGCGCCTCGCTGAACTACGGCCTGCAGCGCGGCGTCCCGGTTTATCTCTCCACCAAGAACACCATCCTCAAGGTCTATGACGGGCGCTTCAAGGACATCTTCCAGGAGATCTACGAGAAGGAATTCGAGGACAAGTTCAAGGAAGCCAAGATCTGGTACGAGCACCGCCTGATCGACGACATGGTGGCATCGAACCTGAAATGGTCGGGCGGCTACGTCTGGGCCTGCAAGAACTATGATGGCGACGTGCAGTCCGACACAGTGGCCCAGGGCTTCGGCTCGCTCGGCCTGATGACCTCGGTTCTGATGACGCCGGACGGCCAGACCGTGGAAGCGGAAGCCGCCCACGGCACCGTGACCCGCCACTACCGCCAGCACCAGAAGGGCGAGGAAACCTCGACCAACTCGATCGCCTCGATCTTCGCCTGGACCCGTGGCCTCGCTCACCGCGCCAAGCTCGACGACAACGCCGAACTCGCCAAGTTCGCCACCACGCTGGAAGACGTCTGCGTCGCCACCGTCGAGTCCGGCTTCATGACCAAGGATCTGGCGCTGCTGATCGGTCCGGATCAGCCCTGGCTCTCGACCACCGGCTTCCTCGACAAGATCGACGAGAACCTGCAGAAGGCCATGGCCTGACGCCGCAGCCGGAAACGGTGACCGAACAAATGAAAGGCGCGGCTCCGGCCGCGCCTTTTTTATTACGGGCGCTCGCCTGAGAAACGGTCCCCCTCGGCCGCTTCCCCATCGTCTTCCGGATCGGTCTCGAGCTCCTTGCGGCGGCGCGCCACGGTTTCGCGCACGCTCAGATCGAGCGCCGGATGCTTCTTCATAAGACTGGCGAAATCCGATGCCTCCAGCACCAGAAGGCGACAGGGAGTGATGGCGAACATGGTGGCGCCGCGCCGTGACCGGTGCAACAGCGCCCGCTCGCCGAAAAAATCACCCGGACCGTAGGAGAAGGTCTTTTCCGGCAGCCGCGCCTGCACCTCACCGGTGATCACCAGATACATGGCGGCCGCGTACTCGCCCTCGGTCGCGATGATCTCGCCCGCCTTGACGGTCTGGGAATGCAAAAGCCCCATGATCTCGCCGAGGATCTTGATGTCGAGACGCTCGAACATCGGTATGCGCGCAAGCATCCCCAAAGTGATGACGAATTCCCGTCGCCGGATGGCATTGACGAAGGCGGTGGCCATGATACCGACGGGCAGCGCGAAGAGCCCCAGCCCCACGATCATGGTGACCCCGGCGACGAGCCTGCCGCCCGAAGTCACCGGCACCATGTCGCCATAGCCGACCGTGGTCAGCGTGGTGATCGCCCACCACATGGCCGACGGGATGGTGCCGAACGCCTCCGGCTGGACGTGCCCCTCCACCAGATGGATCGCGGTCGCCGAGAACATGACCGCGATCAACAGGAGAAGCACGGTACCGAACAGCGCCCGGCTTTCGCTGACGACGACATCGGCGAGCGTCTGCAGGGCCGGCGAATAGCGGGTGATCTTCAGGAGCCGGAACAGCCGCAACAGCCGGATCATCCTGAGATCGACGCCGGGCAGGAGAAACACGAGATAGGCGGGTAGAAAGGCGATGAGATCGATGATCATCATCGGGCGCGCCGCGAACTGCAGTCGACCCGCCACGGGGCCGCGCTTGGCGGTCAGCGGCTCTTCCGGCGCGCACCACAGCCGCAGAACATATTCGACCGTGAAGACGAGGACCGACACCGCCTCGAAGGCGAGAAGCGCGCCTCCCCATTCCTCGGCAAAGGCCGGCACCGTTTCGAGCGCCACGGCGATGACATTGGTGACGATGAGAAAGACGATCCCGTATTCGACGAGCGCTCCTGCGAGGCCGGCAGAGGCGCCGCCTTCGAGGACAAGATGGATGCGATGGCGCCACCGGAGCTGTCGACTACGCGCAACACCCATGGTCACGAGTTCCGCTCGGCTGGCTCGCCCGGACCGGGCCACGGACAGCGGGCCCGGAAGCCGTCCGGAACAGCCTCGTGCGTGTAACCGTTACAGCTTTCCGTCGTCCCGCCCCTCTTGTGCTCGCCCTAGGCCAGAAGTTCGGCCAATCTCGCTTCCACGGCCGCGATGGCGTCCTGTGCCTTGTCGCCGTCCGGCCCCCCGGCCTGCGCCATGTCCGGACGGCCGCCGCCGCCCTTTCCGCCAAGCGCAGTGGACGCAGTCTGCACCAGATCGACGGCACTTGCACGATCCTTCAGATCGTCGCTGACGCCGACCACGACGCTGGCTTTTCGGTCGTCGGCGACCGAGATGAAGACGACGACGCCCGAGCCGAGCGATCCCTTGCCGGCATCGACCAGACCCTTGAGGTCCTTGCCGGCCACGCCCTCGACGATCTTGCCGAGGAACTTGACGCCCGCCACTTCACGGGTCTCGTCACCGCCCTGGCCACCGCCGCCGAGCGCCAGCCTCTTCTTGGCTTCGGCGAGCTCGCGCTCGAGCCGCTTGCGCTCGTCGAGCAGGGCTTCGAGACGCGGCACCACGTCGGCCTGCGCAACCTTCAAGAGGCTCGCAATGTCGCGCACGCGCTGGTCCTGCTGGTCGAGATACTGCCGAGCCGCCTCGCCCGTCAGCGCCTCGATGCGGCGCACGCCCGCCGATACCGCCCCGTCGGAGAGAACCCGCAGGATACCGATATCGCCGGTGGCCTTCACATGGGTGCCGCCGCACAGCTCCACCGAGTAGGCGCGGTTCTCGCGCGGACCGCGCACACCGGTGCCCATCGAGACGACGCGAACCTCGTCACCGTACTTCTCGCCGAAGAGCGCCATTGCGCCCTCCTCGATCGCTTCGTCCACCGCCATCAGCCGCGTGGTGACCGGGCTGTTCTGCTGCACGATCTCGTTGGCCATGGCCTCGACCTCGGCCAGTTCCTCCGCCGTCACCGGCTTCGGGTGCGAAATGTCGAAACGGAGCCGGTCGGGCGAAACCAGCGAGCCCTTCTGCGCCACGTGGGTGCCGAGCACCTCGCGCAGCGCCTCGTGCAGGAGGTGCGTCGCCGAATGATTGGCGCGGATCTTCGACCGCCGCGCGTGATCGACTTCGAGCAAGACAGGCGCACCGCGCCTCACCTCACCCTTGACGATCTCGCCGGAATGGACGAATAGCCCCTCGCCGCGCTTCTGCGTGTCGGAGATGCGGATATTGAAACCGTCGCCGGAGATCAGCCCCGTGTCGCCGACCTGACCGCCGGATTCGCCGTAGAACGGGGTCTGGTTGACGACGATGTCGACCTTGGCGCCCGTCTTGGCACTGTCGGTCTCGGCCCCGTCGCTGACGATTGCCGTGATCACGCCTTCCGCGCTCTCCGTGTCGTAGCCGAGGAACTCGGTCGCGCCGAGGCGGTCACGCAGGGAAAACCAGATTGCATCCGTCGCCGCCTCGCCAGAGCCGGACCAGCTTGCGCGGGCTTCCGCCTTCTGGCGCTGCATGGCGGCGTCGAAAGCGACCGTGTCGACCTCGATGCCCCTCTGGCGCAGCGCATCCTGCGTCAGGTCGAGCGGGAAGCCGTAGGTGTCGTAGAGCTTGAAGGCGACCTCGCCATCGAGCCGGTCGCCCGAGGAGAGGTTCGACGTGGCGTCATCGAGAAGCCCCAGACCGCGCTCCAGCGTCTTGCGGAAACGATTTTCTTCCAGCTTCAGGGTTTCCGAAATCAGCGCCTCGGCGCGGACGAGTTCCGGATAGGCGCGGCCCATCTCGGAAACGAGCGCCGGCAGCAGTTTCCACATCAGGGGCTCGCGGGCGCCGAGAAGCTGCGCATGCCGCATGGCGCGGCGCATGATCCGGCGTAGCACGTAGCCGCGGCCTTCATTGGACGGCAGCACGCCGTCGGCGATGAGAAAGGCCGAGGATCGAAGATGATCAGCGATCACCCGGAAGGAGGCGACGTTGTCCTTCTCCGGCCCCTTGCCGATCGCCTGGGCAGTCGAATCGATCAGGTGGCGGAAAAGATCGGTCTCGAAGACGCTTTCGACGCCCTGCAGGATCGAAGCCATGCGCTCGAGGCCCATGCCGGTGTCGATCGAGGGGCGCGGCAGTTCGAGCCGCTCGCCGCTCTCCTGCTGTTCGAACTGCATGAAGACGAGGTTCCAGAATTCGAGGAACCGGTCCCCGTCCTCCTCGGGGCTTCCCGGAGGCCCGCCCCAGATGTGCTCGCCGCGGTCGATGAAGATTTCCGAACAGGGACCGCAGGGACCGGTGTCCCCCATCGCCCAGAAATTGTCGCTGGTCGGGATGCGGATGATGCGGTCGTCGGAGAAGCCGGCGATCTTCTTCCAAAGTTCCGCCGCCTCGTCGTCGGTGTGGTAGACGGTGACGAGCAGCTTGTCCTTCGGCAGCGAGAATTCCTTCGTGATCAGGTTCCAGGCGAGGCTGATTGCCTCTTCCTTGAAGTAGTCGCCGAACGAGAAATTGCCGAGCATCTCGAAATAGGTCAGGTGACGTGCGGTATAGCCAACATTGTCGAGGTCGTTGTGCTTGCCGCCGGCGCGCACGCATTTCTGCGAGGTGGTCGCGCGCGAATAGGGGCGCTGTTCGAGACCGGTGAACACGTTCTTGAACTGCACCATGCCGGCATTGGTGAACATGAGCGTCGGATCGTTGCGCGGAACCAGCGGGCTCGAGGAGACGACCTCGTGTCCGTTGTCGCGGAAATAGTCGAGAAACGTCGACCTGATTTCGTTTACGCCACTCATCGAATGCCCTTCTGATGCCTGACGGCGCGCGCCGCCTGCCCTTGACTGGAAAATCCCGGAAATACAGGACCGCCGCTTTTATCGTCACGCCGGAAAACTGTCCACCCGCCCATTCAGGCCGAACGGAACGAGTTCCATGAACAGGAGCGCGAACAGAGAAAGGCCGCCGGATTGCTCCGACGGCCTTTCTCTATAAAATTGCCTGCTCGAAAGGCTGCCCGGGAAAGGCAGCCCTGAAACCGGGGATCAACCCTCGCTGACGTCGTCCATGTCGTCGTCGCCACGACCGTCCTCGAGAAACTTCTCGGCGATCAGGCCGGCATTCTGCCTCAGCGCCAGTTCGATCTCGTCGGCCAGGGCCGGGTTTTCCTTCAGGAAGGTCTTGGCGTTCTCGCGCCCCTGCCCCAGCCGCTGGCTGTTGTAGGAGAACCAGGCGCCGGACTTCTCGACGATCCCGGCCTTCACGCCGAGATCGACCAGTTCGCCGGTCTTGGAGACCCCCTCGCCATACATGATGTCGAACTCGACCTGCTTGAAGGGCGGCGCCATCTTGTTCTTGACGACCTTGACGCGGGTCTGGTTGCCGGTGACCTCGTCACGCTCCTTGACCGAACCGATCCGGCGGATGTCGAGGCGGACCGAGGCGTAGAACTTGAGCGCATTGCCACCGGTCGTCGTTTCCGGCGAACCGAACATCACGCCGATCTTCATGCGGATCTGGTTGATGAAGATGACCATGCAGTTCGAGCGCGAGATCGAGGCGGTCAGCTTGCGCAGCGCCTGGCTCATCAGGCGGGCCTGAAGGCCGGGAAGGCTGTCGCCCATCTCGCCCTCGATTTCGGCCCGCGGCGTGAGTGCTGCGACCGAATCGATGACGAGAACGTCGAGCGCGCCGGAACGCACCAGCGTGTCGGTGATCTCGAGCGCCTGTTCCCCGGTATCCGGCTGCGAGATCAGCAGGTTTTCGAGATCGACACCCAGCTTGCGGGCATAGACCGGATCGAGAGCATGTTCGGCGTCGATGAAGCCGCAGATACCGCCCTTCTTCTGGGCTTCCGCGATGGTCTGCAGCGCCAGCGTCGTCTTGCCCGAGCTTTCCGGACCGTAGATCTCGATGATTCGGCCCTTGGGCAGACCGCCGACGCCGAGCGCGATGTCGAGACCCAGCGAGCCGGTCGGGATCGTTTCGATCTCCACCACCTGCTCGTTGGCGCCGAGCTTCATGATCGAGCCCTTGCCGAACGCCCGTTCGATCTGTGACAGGGCGGCGTCGAGAGCCTTGCTTTTGTCCACTGAATTTTCCTCTACAAGCCGCAAAGAGTTCTGTGCCATTCCGTCCACCTTTAGGTTATCGTGCTTCCGCAGACAATCCGCGCTCGCCTGCTGATTTTGTACACTATTTGTTCCGCTTTCGCAAGCAGGGTTCATGTTACTGAAATCAATAGATAATTTTCATTCTGTTCTTTTTTTGTTGCACTGGGGCAGCCCGACGTTCGCATGCTGGTCGTTCTATAGAACCGCCACGGTTGCTCCCATCTCCGATTCGGCCCGACCCGACCGAGACGGAGTGCCCGACTGATGGCGCGGGTCCTGGCCATTGGCGGCGCCCACCTCGACCGGACAGGCCGCCTCGCCGGCCCGCACAAGGAGGGCGCGAGCAATCCCGGACACTGGGAAAGCCGCATCGGCGGCGGAATCTTCAATGCGGCACGCAACCTCGCCCGTCTCGGTCACGAGGTCACCCTGGTCTCCGCGCGCGGTGGCGATTCTGTCGGCGAAGAGGTGGCAGCCAGCGCCGAGGAAGCCGGCATCGACGACCGTTCGATGGTTTTTCTCGACCACGCGACCGCTTCCTACACGGCAATCCTCGAGCCGGACGGAAATCTCGTCACCGCCGTCGCCGACATGGCGGTCTACGACCGGATCCCGCCGCGACGGCTGCTCACCGCGCGTTTCCGCTCCCTCGTGCGCGATGCGGACCTCCTCTTCTGCGACGCGAACTTCCCCGCCCCCACGCTGGAAACCCTCGGGCTGATTGCGCGGCGGACCGGCAAGCCACTTGCGGCGATCGCCATCTCGCCGGCAAAGGTCATCCGCTACACCGGCATGCTGGGTGATATATCCGCGCTTTTCATGAACCGGGCCGAGGCGCGCGCCCTGACCGGTGATCACGAGGGGGCCATGATCGACCGCCTGCGCGACACAGGTCTCGGCGGCGGCATCGTGACGGCCGGGCCCGATCCGACAGAAGCCTTTCTCGGATCCGAGAACGCTCGGCACCTGCCCCCGCCCCTCCCCGACTTCGCGGATGTCACCGGCGCCGGCGATGCGTTTGCCTCCGGCTTTCTCCACGCGCGGATCGCGGGCCGGGATATCGCGACCTGTCTGGCGACGGGCGGCGCTCTCGCCCGGTTGACGCTGGACGTGAAGGGTCCCGTTCGCGACGACCTCACACCGGGGCTGCTCGCCGAGGCGATGGGCGACAGCCGGGGCTGAAATCCGTCATCCCGGTGTCACGCGGTCATCCTACCTCTGGTCGGATAACGGATTCGACAGACATGACCAGCCCACACGCCATCGAGACCTTCACCCGCAGCCACAATCGCTACCCGCCGCGCCATCTCGGCACGCGCTACGATGCGTCCGGCCGCTTTCTGCCCGAACCGGGGAATACGGTTGTCTGCCACCTCGTCCCCGGCTCGGCGTCGCAACAGGCCGTCCTGAGGGCGCGGGAGAGGATGATGGCCTTGCCGGGTGCCGACCGCCTTGCCTTCACACCGGCGGACAGCCTGCACATGACGCTGTTCCAGGGTGTGATCGAGTATCGCCGCCGCTTGCCCTACTGGCCCGACGACGTGGCTCTGAATGCCCCAATCGACGAGGTGACGGAGCTGTATCGCGCCCGGCTCGACAGTTTCTCGCCCGGTCCCGCGTTCCGGATGAAGGCGACGGAGCTGAAGCCGATCGGGCTGACGCTCGACGGCGTCGATGAACGGGACCGCCGCGCCCTCGCCGAATGGCGCGACAGGCTCTCCGTCTGCTTCGGTTACCGGCATCCCGATCACCAGGATTACAGGTTTCATGTCACCTTCGCCTACCTGACCGACTGGCTGGAGGATTCGATGGCCGATGCCTGGCGAACGGGCCTGTCCGAGGCTCTGTGCGCGCTCAGGACCGAGGCGCCGGTCATCGAACTGGCGCCGCCCGCTTTCTGCACCTTCGAAGACATGCGACGTTTCGAAGAGATTAAGCGACTTTGACGATAGCTGGCGGAGCGGCTTGCGCGCGCTCACCCGCCATGGCAAAGCGCGATGGAAAATCCTTCTCCTCGCTGACCGGACCCTGCCATGCCCCGCTCCCCGCTCGCCGTCCACACGCCCGAAGTCGCCGAAGCCCTCGAGAACGGCAAGCCGGTTGTGGCGCTCGAATCCACCATCATCACCCATGGCATGCCCTGGCCGGGCAACCGCGACATGGCGCTGAAGGTGGAAGCGATGATCCGCGAGGGCGGCGCCGTTCCGGCCACCATCGCGGTGCTCAACGGCTCGCTACGCATCGGCCTCAGCGAAGCCGAAGTCACCGAACTGGCGCAGACGAAGGACGCGATGAAGGTGTCGCGCGCCGATCTGGCCTTCGCCATCGCACAAGGCCGCACCGGCGCCACCACGGTCGCCGCCACCATGATGGCGGCGAAGATGGCAGGCATTTCGGTCTTTGCGACCGGTGGCATCGGCGGCGTCCATCGCGGCGCCGAAGAAAGCTTCGACATTTCCGCCGATCTGGACGAACTGGGCCGCACGCCGGTCATCGTCGTCTGCGCCGGCGCAAAGGCGATTCTGGACATTGAGAAGACGATGGAAGTCCTTGAAACAAAAGGCGTTCCCGTCGTCGCCTATGGACAGGACCATGTCCCCGCCTTCTGGTCGCGGGAGTCCGCACTGAAAGCGCCGCTGCGGCTCGACACCGCCCGCGACATAGCCCGGTTCGAGCTGACCCGCCGTCTGATGGGCGGCCATGGCGGCATGCTGGTCGCCAATCCGGTGCCGCGCGAGAACGAGATCCCGCGCGCGCGGATGGAAGAGCACATCACCGAGGCGCTGATGGCGGCCGAACGCGACAATATCACCGGCAAGGACGTCACACCCTATCTTCTCGACAAGATCTTCCAGATCACCGAGGGCGTGAGCCTGGAGACCAACATCGCGCTGGTGCTCAACAATGCGCGCCTGGCGGCGCAGATCGCGGTCGAACTGGCCCAGGCCTCACGCGTCTGACCCATATCCCTTCGACCATGAGAAAAGCCCGGAAGGCGCTCGCCTTCCGGGCTTCTTTTTCGTTCTGACCGCTGACCTTACTGGCTGAGCGGAACGATCTTGATTTCCACCCGGCGGTTGGCGGCGCGGCCGTATTCCGTCGAGTTGTCGGCGACCGGCTGGGTCTCGCCCATGCCGCGGACATAGAAGCGGCGCGGATCGTTGCCCTGGCTGACGAGGTAGCTGTAGACCGACTGGGCGCGGCGCTGCGACAGTTCCATGTTGTAGCTGTCCGAACCGGTGGAATCGGTATGACCGGTCACGTCGACCAGCGACTGGTTGAACTTCTTGAGCACCAGCGCCACCGAGTTCAGCGTGTCGTAGAACTGCGGCTTGAGTTCGGCGCGATCGGTGTCGAAAGTGATGTTGGACGGCATGTTGAGAACGATGTCGTTGCCCACGCGCGTCACCGAAACGCCCGAGCCCTGCAGCTGGGCGCGAAGTTCGGCTTCCTGGCGGTCCATGTAGACGCCGATGGAACCACCGGCGAGCGCGCCGATGCCCGCGCCGATCAGCGCGTTGCGGCGGTCGTCGCCACCGGCCAGGGTGCCGAGCGCCGCGCCGCCGAGCGCGCCGAGAGCGGCACCGCCGGCCGTGTTCGAAATCTTCTGCTGACCCGTATAAGGGTCGGTCGTGCAGGCGGAAAGGAATGCGGCGGCGGTCACAGCCAGCACCAGTTTGGTCTTCATGTCGAAAGTCCCCTCAATCAATAAGTCGTGGCGACTATATAGCCAATTGAGGCAGGATTGGGAAACATCCGAGCTTGCCAACAAGTTGGGGGCGATAACCCGCGCCTCACGCGCGGCAATCGAGCGGATTGCCGCCGAACATGGCGCGGAAAGCACGGGCAAAATGGGCGCGCGAGACATATCCGACCGCAAGGGCGGCCTCGCCGCTGCCGGCGCCGGCTTCGATCAGCTTGCGAGCTGCAAGCATTCGCTCCCGCCTCAGAACGGCGGAGAACGAGGTCTCTTCCGCAGCCAGACGCCGCCGCAGCGTCGATTCGGACATCGAGAGCTTTCGAGCCATCCTCGCTGCGGTCCAGGCTGAATCGAGCTCACCGCGCAGGATCCGTGCCACCCGTTCGGATACGGACAAGCGGAAGAGCGGTGCCGCGGAAGGAACGGAATACAGGATGGCGAGAAGCTCGGCGATGCGCGCCCGGCGGATCGTGTTGCTCGGCGGACCGGCCGCGATGGCACGGGCGGCATGCAGCAACGTCTCGACCAGTTCCGCCGATAACGGCACCGAATAGCCGCCTCCTCCCGCGGCGTTCGCGGGAAGCGGCGCGATATCGGGGACATCCTCCGGCGCTATCTCCAGGATCAGCGACTGGTAGAACCCCCTCACCTCATCCACTTCGTTGACAATATCGAGATCGGTCTGCGCAGGCAGCACAAAGGCCATCCCGGGCGTCACGCGCTCGAAACTCTCGCCGAACCAGACCTCCTTGGCACCAGACAAGACCATGCCGAGAACCGGGCGCTCCAGCCGGACCGCGAGCAATCGCTCTTTCGACAAGGCGCAGTAGGAGAAGAGGCCCGGACCGTGGGGCGCTGTCCCCGCGAACCCCGTCTGCCGGAAGCCCGAAAGCCCGTCGAGCAGTTCGCCCGCAAGGCTTGGCGTGTCTTCGGTACGGCGGATCGGGTGGCGCATGTGGTTCATGAACGGCACGCTACGTCCTCTCGTCTCGTTCGCCAAGCGGGCTTTGACCGGATCGGGTTCAACTCTGACGGATCGCGGCGCGGGCGCGGAAGGCAAGCGAGCTAGTGCTTCGATGCAATCGCAATCGGAGAGACTTCATGACTTACAGATCGACACTCCTGCTTCTCGCTCTAGCAGCGGGAATCGCCGCCACCCCGGTCCATGCCGAAACGCACGCCACCGTCATCCCCGGCTTCAGCAATCCTGAAAGCGTGCTGCTGGACGGCGACCGCCGCTTCGTGTCCAATATCGGCAAGGCGCTCGATCCGCTCGGCCATGACGGCGACGGTTTCATCAGCGAACTCGACAGGAACGGCGCCATCGTCGCGCTGAACGCCTTTCCGGGCGAGGCGAACACACTCGACGCGCCCAAGGGCATGGCCGTGCTTGATGGCCGGCTGTACGTGGCAGACATCGACCGGATCGTCGGCTTCGACCTGTCATCCCGCCGGCAGGTCTTCATCGCGCCCATGAAAACGGACGACCCCATCCTGCTGAACGACGTCGCGGTACAGGACGATGCGCTCGTGGTCACCGACACGCTTGCCGGCCGGGTCTACAGGCTCGATGTGGCGGACGGCAGCTACGAGCCGGTCGCCGACGGCATTCCCGGCGCCAACGGCATCGTCAACGACCCCGCCAACCACCGCCTGCTGGTCGTCGGTCTCGGCGCGAAATTCGAGGGCGGCGATCTCTACGAGATCCGCGAAGACAAAGCGTCGCGCAAGCTGCCGAAAGGACCGCACGGCATTCTCGACGGCCTGGCGATTCTGCCCAACGGATGGATGGTGACGTCCGACTGGCGCTCGATCGATCCGCCGACGCCGGGTTCGGTCAGCCTTCTGGACCGTGATGGGAGCCTTATCCGCGCCATCGATACCGGGGTGGCGATCACCGGGCCCGCCGATTTCGCCGTCGATGCGGATGGCGGGAAGATTTGGATTCCCGCGACCGTCGATGGCGCAGTTCTCGTTGTTCCGCTGATGGAGTGACGCGGTGGCGCCTGAGCCGGCATCCCGGATGCCGGCTCGGGCACCGGTCAATCCTCAGAATCGAGCATTTCGCGAACGACGATCGCCAGTTGCTTGAGCGAGAAGGGTTTCGGCAGGAAGCCGAACTTGGCGTCCTCGGGCAGGTTCTTGGCAAAGGCATCCTCGGCATAGCCGGACACGAAGATGAACTTCATGTCGGGATAGTCCTTGCGCAATTCCCTCAGCAGGGTCGGCCCGTCCATCTCCGGCATCACCACGTCGGAGACGATGATGTCGACCTGGCCTTCGAGTTCCTGCAGGACTTCGAGCGCCTCGATGCCGTTCTCGGCCTCGTGCACGACATAGCCCTTGGCTTCGAGCATCCGCTTGCCGCCGCGGCGCACCGCCTCCTCGTCCTCGACGAGAAGGACAACGGCCGAGCCGCCGGTCAGATCTTCCGGCGCTTCCTTGGCGGGCTTCGGCGAAGCCGGAGCAGAGGCCGGCTGGTCAGACGAACCCGTAACGAGCGTCGGCGGCGCCGTATCGACGGCGGGGACGGCTTCCTCGATATGACGCGGCAGATAAATCCGGAAGATGGTCCCCTGGCCGACGACCGAATCCGGATAGATGTAACCGCCGGACTGCTTGACGATGCCGTAGACCATGGAGAGGCCGAGGCCGGTCCCCTTGCCCACTTCCTTGGTGGTGAAGAACGGCTCGAAGACCTTTTCGAGGATTTCGGGCGCAATCCCCGTCCCCTGGTCCTCGACCTCGATCAGCACGAAATCGGCCGGCTCCATGCCCTTGTGGTTGAGGTCGCGCACCTCGTCGGCACCGACATTGCGGGTACGGATGGTCAGCGTGCCGCCCTCGGGCATGGCGTCGCGGGCATTGACGGCGAGATTGATCAGCACCTGCTCGAACTGGCCGAGGTCGGTCTTCACCATCCACAGGTCGCGGCCGAATTCGAGGGCCAGCTTCACATGGGTGCCGGTCAGCCGGTCGACCAGCATCCTCAGATCGCCGATGACGTCGGTCATAGACAACACGGTCGGGCGCATCGTCTGCTTGCGCGAGAAGGCGAGCAACTGGCGCACCAGCACCGCGGCGCGGTTGGCGTTGCGCTTGATCTCCATGAGATCGGCAAAGCTCGAATCCGACGGCCGCAGCGACAGCAGCAGATGGTCCGACGACAGAAGGATCGCGGTGAGCACGTTGTTGAAGTCGTGCGCGATACCGCCGGCGAGCGTGCCGACAGCGTTGAGCTTCTGGGTCTGCGCCATCTGCGCCTCGAGCGCCTTTTGCTCGGTGGTTTCAACCGCATAGATGATGGCGGTCTCTTCCGGCGAATCCTCGGCGTGCTCGATCACCGCATTGACGTAATAACGGAAGTAGCGGTCGTCGGACTGCGGATCGCGGCCGTCGATCGGCGCAATCTTGCCCTGCTTGTCGGCAGCTTCCGACAAGGCGTTGCGGAACGTCTGGCGGTCGCTTTCGCGCAATACCTTCTCGAACAGCGCGCCACGGTCGATCTCGTCGCGGCTGACGACGCCGGCGAACATCTGCAGGAAAGGACCGTTGGTCCTGAGAATCCGGCCCTTTCCGTCGACCGAGGCGATCGCCATCGGCGTGTTGTTGAAGAATCGCGTGAAGCGCATTTCGGCGTTTGCGGCATCGAGCGCGCTGGTGCCCTGCTCCCGCGAAATCACGATGGTGCGGCTTTCGCCGGGCGCGCCGTCGCGCGTCGCCGAAACCCGGTGGATGATGCGAACCGGAAGGCTCTGCCCGTTCGATTTCAGAAGATCGAGATCGAGCTGCGCCGTCCGGTTCAATCCCGGCTCGGCCTGCACTGATTCAATCAGCGCCATGCCCGATCCGGCGACGAGATCGCGCAGCAGAAGCGTTCCCGGATTGAAGGCGGTGAGATCGAGCCCCAGCCAGTCGGCCAGCGTTGCGTTGATATAGGCGATGGCGCCACCGCGATCGGCGGAGAAGAAACCCACCGGCGCGTGATCGAGATAGTCGATGGCGTGCTGGAGTTCCTTGAAGACCAGTTCCTGCTCTGTGCGCTCACCGGTGATGTCGGATATCTGCCATCCCAGAAGCGGTGCCTTGCCCTCCGGGTTGGGAATGGGCCGTCCCTGCAGCCGGTACCAGCGCGGACCGTCCTCGCCCTCGCCAGCCGTACGGCCGAGCGGCTGGGCCATGCGGAATTCCTCCTGCCCCTCGCGACCGGCGCGAATGGCGTTTGCCAGCCGGTAGACGGCTTCCGATGAATCCTTGAAGCGCGACAGCAGCCCTTCGATGGACTGCACCTCTCCCGCGGGCGACTGCCCCGTGATCGTGCCATAGGCCCGGTTGGCGTAGATCACCCGGTCGCGTGAATCCGTGATCAGGATACCTTCCAAATGGGTGTCGGCGAAACCGCGCGCCAGCGGATCGCTCTGCGACTTCGGGGCGACCGCGATGAAACCGATGACGAGGGATACGAGAAAGAAGATGCCGATGATCGCGAGACCGCCGAGGATGCCGAGCATCAACTCGTTGTCGATCCGCTCCTGGAACAGGATGAAGGACGCGGAGGCACCGATCATGATGGCGGCAAGCAGGATCAGGCGCATGACCGATCGCGGTCTGGCGCCGCGGTCAACCAGCGGTGTCGTCGCGCCGTCGCCGGACGTCGTTTCGGTCATATAGTCTATCGCCCTGTGCATTCGCTGTTCGGAGGTGCACCTTATTCGCTTCGCCGGTGAAAGGGCAATCGCCGCAGCCCCGGCAAGATGTGGACAGCACGCCCGAAAAGCCCTGTTTGACGCCTCAATCCTGCCTTGCGGCGGGTGTATGCGAAACGCAACAGAAGTGAAAAGGGTAACGGACGGCTTGTCTCGCCGCACAATTGCCCTTCATATGAATCGCATATCCGGCCCCGCTCGTTTTTCGGCGGGGCCGGAACAACAAGAACACCACGGGCCGCCGAGGGGCATTCAGGAGGATTCACGGTGTTGGAAGATCTGGGCAGTGGCCAGACGGGCCATTTCATTGTCGCGTTCGCAGTCGTCGGACTGGGGCTTCTCGCCCTGTTCGCCGTGATGTGGTTCATCCGCGGGCGATCGAACTCCACCTTCATCCGTGGCGGCAAGAACCGCCAGCCACGTCTCGCCGTTCTCGATGCGGCACCGGTCGATACCCGTCGCAGGCTTGTGCTCGTGCGCCGCGATTCGGTGGAGCATCTCATTCTGATCGGCGGTCCGACCGACGTGGTCATCGAAAGCGGCATCGCCGCGGACGCCTTCGAGATCGCCGACAGCCTTCACCCGCAGCCATCCGCCGCGCCGTCGATGCCGCATGCCGCCCGGTCGGAGAACCCGCCTCGTGAAGCGGCGCCGGTCCGCGAAGCCGCAACTCCCGCCGCAGCTTCCGCGAATGTCAGGCCGATGCGGGAAACCGAGACGGCTTTCGAAAAGGTCGCCGCCAAACCTGCTCCCGCGCCCGCGCCAGCAAGGCCTGCGGAGCCGGTCCCGACGCCGGCCGCAAGCCAGCCTGTGACCGCTCGCCCCGTGAACATTCACTCGGCGGCGGTCGAGCCGTCGAGCGCGCGGGATCCCGGCGCCCGCACCGTGCGGCCCGCCGCAGCGGTTGCCTCAGCCTCCGTCACGCGCAAGCCGGAACCAGAAGACGCTCTCGATGCCCTGGATGCGGCCCGCGACAGGGTCCTGAGTAGCGTGGAACCCGAACCGGCTTCCTCCGCCGAGGGGCCACAGGCAGCCTATTACGAGTTCGAGCCAATTGCTGAGCAGGCTGCCTCCAACACCCCGCGACAATCGGCCCCGCTGGTCGCGACGGCCCGGACGGTGGCCCCCTTTCCGGCCACGCAGGTCCGGCAGGCGCCGCGCCAGGAACCGGCCAGAACCGATCCGGTGTCGGACTTCGAATCCATTCTGGAGGCTGAACTCTCCGGCGACATGACCATGGACGACGACCTGGTACCTGAACGGGACATCGCGGTCATCGGCGTGGCCGACACACGCACCAATACGACGACCATTTCGAGAGAAGGCGACCTGTCCGGCGTCAGTGCGACTGGCGGCACGACCTCCCGCGCCGCCGGACCGCGTGACGACGACACGCTCGAGGACGAGATGGACAAGCTTCTCGGAGACCTCACCCGTCGCGGGTGAACAAGGCAGGGCTGAGCGCGACGTCAGAATGCTCGCCCGAACTCCATCTGACCGCTCCCATCAAAGATAAGGGACCGGTCCGCATGGATAACGCACGACACTCAGGAACCGGAATGCAGCTGTGCGGCGCCTCGGCTCCTTTACAAGCGGCCTGTGACCGCCTCATAAAACTCAGCCGACCTTTCGGCCGGCTCCTCACTCACTCGTCGCGGTAGACCTTTTCCCGCCGCTCGTGACGCTCCTGCGCCTCGATCGACAGGGTGGCGATCGGCCGGGCGTCGAGACGCTTCAGACTGATCGGCTCACCGGTTTCCTCGCAGTAACCGTAGGTACCCTCGTCGATCCGGGACAGCGCGGCGTCGATCTTGGAGATCAGCTTGCGCTGCCGGTCCCGAGCACGAAGCTCGATGGCCCGGTCGGTTTCAGAGGAGGCCCTGTCGGCGATGTCGGGATGATTGGCGCTCTCTTCGGCCAGATGACCGAGCGTTTCCCGTGCTTCCTTGAGGATGTCGTTTTTCCACGCGATCAGCTTCGCGCGGAAATAGGCCCGCTGCTTGGTGTTCATGAACTCCTCGTCATCCGAGGGCACATAAGAGGAAAAATCGATTTCATCACGCATAGCGATTCCCCCAATACGGACAATGCGGTGGGTGTATAGCCACACCAAGGACGCTAAACAAGCCCAAATACGGCCTGTCACGAATATTTAACGCGTTTTGCGTGCGACGCTAATACATTGAAGAAACATGGTTATCGCCAGAATTTCAGAAGTAGCTGAACAATGAGCACTTTGCGCAACCAACAATCAGCTTGTGCCTCACTCTTGGGCAATTCACCGCAGCTTGCGAATTGTGATTGCTCTTGCCGCGGGGGTGCCTAGAATTCGAAAATGTCCGACAGCAAAGCTCAATCCTTGCGCATCTACCTGGTCCGTCACGCAAGTGCCGCCTGGCCGCAACCGGGGTTGCGCGATTTCGACCGCAAGCTCGATCAGCGCGGCAGGGATGAAGCCGTGCGCCTCGCCGAGATGATGACTGTGAACGGCTATGCGCCGGAGACCGTCGTCTGCTCTCCCGCCACGCGCTGTGTCGAGACGCTCGACATCCTCCGCTCCGCGATGCCGGAAAACACGCCGGTCCGGCATCATCAGCCGCTCTATTCGGGCTCGTCAGACGATTATCTCGCCCTTATCGAGGAGCATGCGGATGAAGGCACCGCTTCGCTGATGATCGTCGGCCACAATCCGATGACCGAGGAAACTGCCCACTCCTTGCTGGAACACTCGGAGACCAGTCTCGACGAGGTGCTGGCGACCGACTTTCCGACGGCAGGACTTCTCGTCCTGGACATGTTTCTTGGCGAGCCTACGAACCGTGGCGCTCGCCTCGTCGGCTTCCTGTCTCCCGTCGACGCCTGAAACGTCGATCCTCACAGGAAGGGCCGGCGCGCAATTCACATTCACGGACCAGATGCCTATATCTGGTGCGCAAGAGGCTATCCGGGAGATTGTTACAGCGTGCCGCCATCCATTTCGAGCCTGACAGACGAGGCGCTGATTGCGCTCGAAACGATCGGCGAACGTGCCGGCAGCCTGTTCAATCCCTCCGTCCGGCTGGGCGTGACGGGCCTGTCGCGCGCAGGCAAGACCATCTTCATCACCTCGCTTGTTCACAACCTTCTCCACGGCGGTCGGCTCCCGATGTTCGAGGCGGCCTGGTCGGGCCGGATCTCGAAAGCCTATCTCCAGCCCCAGCCCGACGACAGCGTGCCGCGATTCCAGTACGAGGATCACATTGCCCGGCTCGTCACCGACCGGCTCTGGCCCGATTCCACCCGCGCGATTTCCGAACTGCGCCTCGTCATCGAATATGAATCGGCGAGCGGCTGGGGCCGGATGTTCTCCGCCGGCAAGCTCAATCTCGACATCGTCGACTATCCGGGCGAGTGGCTGCTCGACCTGCCGTTGCTCGGCCAGGATTACCGCGCCTTTTCCCGCAACGCGGTGGACCTTGCACGCTCCCCTGCCCGGTCCGACCTCGCGGAAGAATGGCTGGAGCGCGCCGCGGCGATTTCGCCCCATGGCGAGGCGAGCGAGGAGACCGCGCGCGAACTGGCCGCCGCCTTCACGGAATATCTCGCCGCCTGCAAGGCCGACAGCCGCGCCCTCTCCACCCTGCCACCCGGCCGCTTCCTGATGCCGGGCGATCTGGACGGCTCGCCTGCGCTCACCTTCGCGCCGCTCCCCGACCTGCCGGAGGGACGCGCGCCGCAGGGCAGCCTTCAGGCGATGATGGAACGGCGTTTCGAGAGCTACAAATCCGTCGTCGTCAAACCCTTCTTCCGTGAGCATGTCGCCCGCCTCGACCGCCAGATCGTGCTGATCGACGCCATGCAGGCGATGAATGCCGGACGCGAGGCGGTGATCGATCTTGAACGGGCGCTTTCGGAGGTGCTCGATTGTTTCCGCCCCGGTCGCAACAACCTTGTCTCGCGGCTATTCACCCACCGTATCGACAAGGTGCTCGTCGCGGCCACCAAAGCCGACCATCTCCACCACGAAAGCCATGACCGTCTGGAAGCGCTCGTCGGCCGCCTTGTCGAACGCGCCGCATCCCGCATCGGCGCGTCCGGTGCCGAGTTCGAGGTGATAGCCATGGCAGCTGTCCGCGCGACCCGGGAAGCGAGCGACGCAAGCGACGGAGACGCCCTGCCACTGATTGTCGGCACACCGATCAAGGGCGAGGAAATAGATGGCCACACCTTCGATGGCGAAACCAAAACCGCCATATTTCCCGGGGACTTGCCGAAGAATCCGGACTCATTTTTCCAACAGCTTGAATCAGGGTCTCAGCCCACCATTCCGCCCATCAACATCGTCCGCTTCCGCCCCCCACGGATCGAAACGGACGAGCGCGGGGTGAAACTGTCACTGCCTCATATCCGCCTCGACCGGGCGCTCGATTATCTCCTGGGAGACCGGCTGGAATGACCGATCCTGACAAGAAGACCTACCGCAAGCCCCGCGCCGTTTCGCTCGATGCGCCGGAGATAGATGAGCCCGCCTTCGCCGAACCCGAAGCCGTCCGTCATCCGCGCATCGTCAAGGGCGCCGTTGCCCTCACCGCTCCCGAGGACGATCCGTTCCTGAAGGAAACACTGGAGCTGCCGCCCGCCGCCCCGCGCCGTCATCGCGGCATTACCGCCGGCAAGCTGCTCTTGGGCAGCTTGTCGGTGCTGATCTCGCTGGCACTCGGCTACTGGCTCGATTCGCTGATCCGGGCGCTGTTCGACCGTCTACCCTGGCTCGGCTGGGTGGCGCTCGGCTTCACCGTGATCGCGGCCCTTTCGCTGATCGCCATTGCCTGGCGGGAATTGCGCGGGTTGCAGCGGCTGGAGAAAGTGGCCGATCTGCGCGCGGAGATCGACAAGATCGAGCCCGCTCCCACGGCAAGCGAAGCCCGGCATCTGGTTTCCAACGTCACCCGCTTCCTCGGCAATCGACCGCAGACGGCCCGCGGCCGCAAGGCGCTCGACTCGCTCAAGGACGAGATCGTCGACGGCCCCCAACTGGTCGCCTTCGCCGAGCGCGAACTCTTGTCCACACTCGACCGCGAAGCGCGTGCACTGGTCATCAACGCCGCCCGTCGCGTCTCCCTCGTCACGGCCGTCAGTCCCCGCGCCAGCGTCGACATGCTCTATGTCGGATGGGAAGCCATTCGGCTCGTCCGCGCGATCGCCATTCTCTACGGCGGTCGGCCGGGAGGATTCGGCATGATGCGGCTGTTCCGGGATGTGATCGCGCATCTGGCGGTGACAGGTACTGTCGCCGCCGGCGACAGCATCATCCAGCAGGCCGTCGGTCACGGTATCGCCGCGCGCATCTCCAGCCGCCTCGGCGAAGGCGTGATCAACGGACTGATGACCGCACGCATCGGGATATCGGCCATGGACCTCTGCCGTCCGATGCCGTTCGCCGAGCTCAAGCGGCCGCGCGTCAGCGAGTTCTTCACCGACCTTACCAGCCTGATGGCAAAAAAATCCGAAGACGAAACAAGATCCTAGCGCCACCATCGGTGGAACGGCGACATCTCGTAACCAGCCATTAACCATCCGCGCATCATGATCGCCGGCAGTTTCCAGTCACTCAGGTGTGCTCATGTCTGCCCGTTTCTCGTTCGTGCCACTTGCCGCCCTCGCGCTGTCCGCCGCGACCGCCATCGCGCCAGTCGAGGCCAGCGACCGCCAGTTCTTCGATTCCATCGAAGGCCAGTGGCAGGGTCCCGGTGAAATCGTCGCCGGCAAATACAAGGGCACCAAATTTACCTGCAATCTGGCCGGCGATTCGCTCGCGGCCAAGAACGAGGGCATCACGCTCGACGGCAATTGCCGCGTCGGTGTCTTCTCGCAGAAGATGTCGGCAACCATCTCGCGCAAGGGCAAGACCTATACCGGCAAGTTCCTCGACGGCTCGAAAGGCGAAGGCCTCGACGTGGTCTCGGGTCGCGTCGGCCCCGACAACGTCGTCGTCGGCATCAATCGCAAGGCTCTCGACGGCGCCATGGTCGCCCGCCTGACGAGCCCCGAGACGATGAACATCACGATTTCCGTAAAGGTCGGAGAAACGATGGTTCCGGTGATCGGCATGACACTCAAGCGAGATCTCGATCGCATCGCCACCGGCTCGGTTCGCTAGAACCGGCCCTCAGGCTGCACCGCTCTCCGCCAGCACGTCCCGCCACCAGCGCCCGTCGGCGCTCAGCTGTTCGATACCCACATCCCCGGCCTGGCTCGCCCAGGCCTCCACGCTCTGCAGGTTGATGATCGCGTCCGGCGCGATGTCGGCCAGCGGCACCATGACGAAGGCCCGCTCCGTCATCCGCGGATGCGGCACGGTCAGGGCCGCCGTGTCGGAGTGGAAATCGCCATGCAGAAGCACGTCGAGATCGATGGTGCGCGGTCCCCAGCGATCTTCGCGAACCCGGCCGAGCTGCGTTTCCACATCGAGACAGACGGCGAGCAACTCTTCCGGTGACAGGGTGGTGCCCAAAAGCGCGCAGGCATTGAAGAACCAGGCTTGATCGGTCTTTCCCCAGGGCGGAGTGCGGTAGAGCGCCGACACCGCCAGAACGTCGACATCGCTTCGCGCGTCAAGCAGCGACAAGGCTTTCGCCATCGTCACGGTCGGCTCGCCGATATTCCCTCCGAGCCCGATGGCGGCGATCGTACGCTCGCCTCTAGTCACGACTGACGACCGTGACCTCGACATGGTCGAGAATGCCCGGAACAGGTGCGTTTGGCTTGCGCACGGTGATCTCGGCTTCCTCGATCTGAGGAAAATCCGCGATCAACTGGCGGCCGATATCGCGCGCCAGCGCCTCGATGAGAAACCTGCGTCTGCCGGTGATGATGGATTCGATCCTTGCAAAGGCGCGCCCGTAGTCGACGGTGTTCTCCATCTCGTCGTCATCAAGCGGACCGGAGGCGCGTACGGTGAGCCTGGCGTCGACGAAAAAGCGCTGGCCGAGTTGTTCCTCGGCGTCGAAAAGCCCGTGCCGCGCGAAGAAGGCGCAGTTGACCATCCTGATCGTGTAGACTTCGCCCATCTGGTCAGTTCCCCTGCATGATCTCGGCGATGACGGCATCGGCGATCGCCAACGCATCCCGGTTCGTCGGCACGTCGTGGACGCGGAAGACGGTCGCTCCCGCGAGACGCAGGACGACAGACGTCGCCGCTGTTCCGGCATCGCGCTCGGCGGCGACCTCCCGACCGGTCAACGCTCCTATGAACCGCTTTCGTGACGTTCCGGCGACGATAGGCAGGCCAAGGACGCCAAGCTCGGCCATCCGCGCCATCAGCGCGACGTTTTCCGACGTATCCTTGGCAAAACCGAATCCCGGATCGAGAAGAAGGCTTTCCCGGGCGATCCCTGCGGCTTTCGAGATTTCGAGCGACGGTTCGAACCAGGCGAACTGGTCAGCGATGGGATCGGCGAGCTTTTCACGCTCGCGGCCGGTATGCATGACCACGACACCGGCGCCGGCCGCAGCGGCGACATCGGCGATCTCCGGCTCGCGGCGAAGCCCCCAGACGTCGTTGACGATGTGGGCGCCGGCAGACAGCGCCAAGCGCGCGGTCTCGGCCCGATAGGTGTCGACCGAGAGAAGCGGCCCCCGGTCACCGAACGCAGCGGCCAGCGCCTCGAAGACCGGCAGGATGCGATCCTGTTCCTCGGCCGCCGAAACCGGGTCGGCGCCCGGCCGGGTCGATTCCCCGCCGATATCGATGATACCGGCCCCCTCCTCGACCATCTCGTTCGCGCGGTCCACCGCTTTGGACGCATCGAGATGCAGGCCGCCGTCGGAAAACGAATCTGGTGTGACGTTGAGGATCGCCATGATCACCGACCGCGGCCCCGTTTCGAGCACGCGCCCGCGGGCCACCGGGATGCGGCGCGGGTGAAACATGTCGGGAGATGCGATCAACAAAAGATGTCACCTGGATGGGCTGGGATCGGTCGGCTTCCTGTTGCATCACCAGCCGCCATGGCGCAAGGTTTGATTGTTCGACAGAAGGAACCGGAATGCGCATAGCGTCGTTGGCAGCCGCACTCGTTTTCGCCGTCTCGCTGACCTCCGTCAGTCGGTCGGAGACGATCATCTCGAAGTCCTACGAGTATTTCAACATCGGCGGCCGCACCGCCGACGACCTCGACCGCGAACTCGCCCGCCGAGGTCCCACGGCCACCGACAGCGACATGCGCCATCCCGGCGCCACCCGGATGAAGTTCAGCGGCACGATCAGCTATCAGCAGCTGTCGAACGGCCGCTGCAAGGTCAAGAACGCCCGCATCAAGCTGGACACCAAACTCATCCTGCCGCGCTGGACCAACCGCAAGCGCGCCGAGCGCGACGTGGTTCTAATCTGGGATACGCTGGAGCGCGACATCAAGCGGCACGAGGAGCGCCACGCCGAGATTGCCCGTCAATATGCCCGCAAGCTCGAAAAGGCGCTGGAGGATCTCTATCCACGCCGTGACTGCAAACAGATGGAAGCTGCGGCCAATGCCGAATCGGACAAGATTCTCAAGCAGCACGACAAGGCGCAGCAGCAGTTCGACAAGGTCGAGTCGCTGAGCTTCGAGCGCCGAATGACGCGGATGCTGCAGTTCAAGCTCGACAAGATGAAACAGTAAGGGCGGCCGGAGCCGCCCTTCGAACGTTCAGGATTTCCGCGCGTTTTACGCGACTCCGAGCTTCTTCTGCAGGTTCGTCGACGAGGTCGTGTACTGGAAGACCACCTTCTCGTCCGGCGAGACGATGCGCTTGACCGCCTGGGTCATCAGCGCAGCCTCGTGGAAACCGGACAGGATCAGCTTCAGCTTTCCCGGATACCAGTTGATGTCGCCGATGGCGAAGACGCCGGGAATGTTGGTCTCGAACTTCTCGGTATCCACCTCGATCAGGTTCTCGTGGAGATTGAGACCCCAGTCGGCGATCGGGCCGAGCTTCATCGTCAGACCGAAGAACGGCAGCAGCCGGGTGCAGGCCACCTCGACGTCGCCGTCCGGCCCCTTGATCACGGCGCCTTCGAGCTGTCCGTCACTGCCCCTGAGTTCCTTCACCTGGCCGACCTGGAAGTCGAGCTTGCCTTCCTCGTTGAGCGCGAACATCTTGTTGACGCTGTCGGGGGCCGCACGGAACTCGGGCCGGCGGTGAACAAGGGTGACAGACTTCGCGACCGGCTGCAGATTGAGCGTCCAGTCGAGCGCGGAATCGCCGCCACCGACGATCAGGATGTCGTGTCCGCGAAACTCCTCGATCCGGCGGACCGAATAGAACACGCTCTTGTTCTCATAGGCCTCGATGCCTGGCACGGGAGGCCGCTTCGGCTGGAACGAGCCGCCGCCCGCCGCGATCACCACGGCGCGCGCGATCAGGATCTCGTTCTCGTCGGTGACGACCTCGAAGCGGCCGTCATCGAGCTTCCTGAACCCGCTTACCATCCGGTTGAAATGGAATTCCGGATGGAACGGCTCGATCTGTTCGAGCAGTTTCTCGGTCAGATCCTGCCCGGTGATCATCGGCCAGGCCGGAATGTCGTAGATCGGCTTTTCCGGATAGAGTTCGGCGCACTGGCCGCCCGGCCGGTCGAGAATGTCGATCAGATGACATTTGAGGTCGTAGAGGCCGAGTTCGAAGACGGCGAACAGGCCGACAGGGCCAGCGCCGACGATGACGACATCGGTTTCGATCGGAGTGGTCATGGAAAATCTCCGCTGGGATGACGGCTCAGGCCTGGCGCTCGGGCACCCGCACGACGAGACCGTCGAGTTCGTCACGTACCTTGATCTGGCAGGACAGCCGCGAGTTCGGCCGCACGTCGAAGGCGAAGTCGAGCATGTCCTCCTCCATCGGCTCCGGAGCGCCGACGATCTCGGTCCAGGCATCGTCGACATAGACGTGACAGGTCGCGCAGGCGCAGGCGCCGCCGCATTCGGCCTCGATACCGGGCACCGAGTTGCGGATGGCGTTCTCCATCACGGTCGATCCGTTTTCGGCATCGACGTCGAAACGGGTTCCGTCGAAAGCGACAATGGAAAGTTTGGTCATAGGTCCCTCGCCCGCGTTTGATGGATGCTATTTTTCGGTGTCTTACACGCTGGGATGCGCGAAACAAGAACCAAAAGGGCCATGCGGCAATTCGCGAGGCCTGACGGACCGGCGCGTCGAGCGACGCCGGCCCCGAGAAAGTAACCGTCCCGACCGCCTAGCGGTCGAGACCGATGATGAAGCTGTCGACGTCGATGACGGCCTTGGTGAACGAAGCCATCAGGGCCGCCTGGGCCGGCTTGTGCTCGATCGCCTCGGCGCAGCGCGCCACTTCGAAGGCCCCCACACCCTTCGCCGAACCGGCGATGGTGTGCGCCAGCCGCACGCGGGCATCGCCGGACAGGGCCGGCAGTTCGCGAACCGCCTTCCTGATCTGCCGTGCGAAGATGGCCAGAACCTCTGATTCCAGGTTCTTGTCGCCGCCGGTCTGTCGTGCGAGGTGGACGAGATCGATGGGACGGTCGCCCGAGGGTCGCGGGTGATTGCCGCTCTCCGGAGCTTCGAATGCAATGTTGAACGCCGCCATGGCGGATTTCCTCTTTTGTGCCAGAATGGGAAGATTGTGCTCCCCTATGGCTTAGTGCTTTGCACAAGGCGGTTCATAATGGGGGCCGAAATCTGTGCGTATGGTTAACGTCGTCTAAATGTGGCGTTTCATTGGCAGATTCTGAAAATGCGACCGATTGTAGAAAGCCGGGGATAACATGAGGCTGGTATGCACGCGGTAGCCGCAATTGTGGAATCCTGGCTACTATGGCACTAGTCAGATTGATATGATTGCATTTTTGCCGCCTTTGGCAGCGAAAACAGTCACGTGAGACGTCCGGTCGAGGAGAGTCCCGAGGACAGTCGGAACTCCCGGTACCGGCCCGGACGCCCGCAGGGGCACGAAAGCGAAGTAAATGAGTAACAAAAAAGCAGACAAGAGCATCGACGAGCAGGCCTTCGAAGCGCTCGAAGATGCGCTCGGGCTCGACGACACGGACCTTTCCAACGAGGAACTGGAGGCGCAGGTATCCGCCGCCGCCCGGGAACTCGCTGAAGCCAAGGACCAGGACAAGCCGGCTGCTGCCGCGCCGAAGGCGAGCAAGTCCGCCGCACCGGCGGAAAAGACCTCGCGCGCCACGCCGCCGTATACGCCCGCCGGGCCCTTCGCACCGGCCAATGACGACAGCCGCAAGACCTCGGCCGCCCTGCTGCGCGCCTTCGAGATTCGGTCGAGTCGCGGCGCCGTGCGCAATGCCGTACTCCTGTCCATCCTCTGGGCGATCGGCTGCCTCGGCATCGCCAACCTGCTCTATGGCCCGGCCATCTGGCAGATTCGCAGCCTCAACCAGCTGCTCGCCATGCCCGCGGCGATCGGCGTGCTCGTCACCATCGTGATCCCCATCTTCGTATTCTTCGGCTTTGCCATGATGATGGCGCGCGCACGTGAGATGCGCACCGCAGCCCGCTCCATGGCCGAAGTCGCACTGCGTCTCGCAGAACCCGAAACCGTCGCCGCCGACAAGATCATGACCGTCGGCCAGGCCGTGCGCCGTGAAGTCTCGTCGATGAACGAAGGCATCGAGCGCACCATCGCCCGCGCCTCCGAACTCGAGACGCTCGTCCATGCCGAGGTCAACGCGCTCGAACGCAGCTACACCGACAACGAGGTCCGCGTCCGCGGCCTGGTGCAGGAGCTCGGTAACGAGCGCGACGCCATCGTCACCCATGCCGAGCGCATCCGTGCGTCGATCACCGGCGCCCACGAACAGCTCCGCACAGACCTCTCCCAGGCCGGCGACGACCTGACCAACCGCCTGTCGACGTCCGGCCAGGCAGTGGCTCAGCTGCTCGATACCCGCGCCGCACAGCTGCAGACGCAGACCTCAGAGGTTTCCGAAGCGATCGAGAACCTGCTGGCCTCTCGCACCCAGGGTCTTCTCGAGACGCTCAAGAGTTCCGGTCAGGACCTCACCGACGAATTCGACACCCGCATCGAGATCCTCCGCGCCCAGCTCGAACAGCGCGGCAAGGCGCTGCTCAACGAGTTCGAAACCCGCGCCTCGACGCTCGACGCCAACACCGAGAAGCTCAACGCCGCTCTCTCCGACCGCGCGCGTGAACTCAACGAGACGCTCATCGCCCGTACCCGCGAGATTTCCGAGAGCATCGGCGTCGGCCAGCAGGCCATCGCCGGCGGTCTGGAAGACACGCTCGCCATGCTCAACTCGACGCTCGACGAAAAGGGCGCGGCATTCCGCCAGGCGCTCAAGGCGAGCGCAGACGATGCCGTCATGGACCTCGACCTGCGCGCAAGCCTGTTCGAGGATCGCCTCTCCTCCTCGGTTTCGAGCCTGAACTCGGCCTTCGACGAACGCGTCTCGGAATTCACTAGCGCCTTCGACAGCCGCGCCGGCACGCTCGACAGCAAGCTGACCGAGAGCCTGGCCCGCATCGACGAGACCCTCAACGGCTCGACCAGCGCCATCGACGGCATCCTGTCGTCGAGCTTGGAACGCATCGGCGCCACCTTCAGCGACAATATCGACCGCGTCGACACGGTGGTCTCGCAGACCTCCGAACGCGCCATCCGCGGCATGGACGAGCGTACGATCGCGCTTCAGCAGGCCGCTGAAGCTTCCGCCGTCCGGCTCGAACAGGCCGCCAATTCCGGCTCGGATTCGATCAACGCCGCCCTTGCCGGTGTCGAGGATCGCTTCGAGGAAGTGCTCTCCTCCCGCTCGGCATCGCTCTTCGGCAAGCTCGAACAGTCGACGCAGGACATCGGGACCGAACTCGATATCCGCATCGGTGCGCTGCACTCGACGCTCGACGAGAAGTCCTGCAACATCACGTCCGGCATCGACAAGCGCGCGGATGCCATCCGTGCCAACCTCGATTCGGCGACCAACCGGCTCGAAACGCTGCTCGACGACCAGTCCGGTCGCCTGGCCAACGTTACCGAAACCTCGGCCACGCGCATCCAGACGCTGCTCGACGACCACAGCGGCCGTCTTGCGGACACGACCGAAAATTCGGCGACTCGCCTTCAGGCCCTGTTCGAAGAGCAGACCGGTCGTCTGTCGGACGTCACGGAAACCTCGGCAACCCGGATCCAGACCATGTTCGACGACCAGTCCGGTCGCATGGCGGAGGTGGCCGAGAACTCGACCAACCGGATCCAGAGCCTTCTCGACGATCACGCCGGCCGAATCGACGTCTCCACCGAAGCCGCCGCGTCTCGTTTCGAGGCGACGTTCGACAAGGGCGCCGGCCGCGTCGGCGAACGACTCGACACCATGAACAACCTGCTCGGCCAGGGCCTCGACAGCGTATCGCGGACCATCGAGGAGAAGGCCGGCGGTCTGGCATCCAAGCTGCGCGAGGCCGTTTCGCGCGCCGCCGTCGATCTCGACGCGGAGGCGCTCAAGGCCGGCGAGAATCTGGAGAACGTCTCCTCGGGCTTTGCCATCCGCATGGAAGACCAGAGCCAGCAGTTCATGCAGCGCCTCGAAGAGCATCTGGATGAACGCAGCGCCAATTTTGCGGCTCACGCCAACCAGATCGCCACCGAAGTGTCCACCAGCGCCGAGAACCTCAACCGCGAGGCAAGCCGTATCGGGGAGATCGCGGCCGGCGTCGGTCAGACGGTCGCCGAACAGGCCCAGGCGATCAATTCGCTGTTCTCGGAGAGCGAAAGCCGCCTGACGGAACAGGCCACGCGCCTGTCGAGCCTGATTTCCGAGGAAACCGGTCGGGCCGCGGGTCAGATCGGCGAAACGGCCGACAGCCTCGCCCATACGCTCGAGGAAAAGACCCGCCTCATGGCCGAGCGGCTCGCCGAAGTCGGATCGTCGCTGGAAGGTACGACCGACTCGATCGCCGCCCGTCTGTCGGAAAAGACCGGCACGCTTTCGGCAGAACTCACAGAGAAGACGGATGTCCTCGCAGACGCCCTATCCCAGAGAACGGAATCGCTTACCGCAAAGCTGAGCGAGAAAACCGGCTCGATCCTCGAAAATCTCGAGCGCACCGAAAAGGCCATCGACGTTCGCGCCACCTCGGTCGGCTCGACGCTCGACGAGCGGACCCGCGAACTCAACTCGATGCTCGCCGGCCGTTCTTCGGAACTGTCGCGCCTCATCGACGATCAGGTGCGCCCGCTGGTCGATCGCTATGCCGAAAGCGGCCAGTCGATCGCCCAGGAACTCGCCAGCCTCACCGAGCAGAGCACCGAACGGCTCAAGGCCGAAAACGCCGCACTCATCAACGCCCTGTCGACGCGCACCAGCGAGACCCTGGCCGCGGTCGAGAACGCCAACCGCAGCCTGACGTCGAATGTCGAGGATCTGCTCAGCCGCCTGAGCCAGAGCAATGCCTCGATCTCGAGCCTGCTCGAAACCGCCGGCTCCTCGATGGCCACGGCCTCGGCCGAACTGTCGGACGTGTCGGGCCGCTTCGAAAGCTCGACGCAGAAGGCATCGGACCTCATCTCGACCTCCGCCCGTCTGCTCGACGGCAAGGTGGAGCGTCTCAGCGATATCTCCGGCAACACGCTCAATCAGGTGGGCCAAATCGCCGGTCGCTTCGACGAACACTCGCGGGTGCTCGCTTCGGCGTCCGACCTGCTCTCCGCCGCCCAGTCGAACCTCGCCTCGACACTCGAGGAACGCCAGCAGGCCCTGCAGGCGCTTTCGGTCGGTCTGGTCGGGCGTTCGGAAGAAATCGAGAAGACCATGCGGTCGCTGGAAAGCATCGTCACCGGCGCCTTCTCCGATGCCGACGGCCTGGCGAGCCGCGCCGCCGGCAAGCTCCAGAGCGGCCTCCGCGCCGCCGCGGAAGACGCCGGGCGTGCCCTCAGCGAAACCGAGGAACAGGCAGACGCAACGGCCCGCAAGGTGCGCGAGACCATCGTCTCGGCTGTCGGCGACGCGGCCGCTCGCTTCTCCGATGCAACCGACGAAATCCGCCGCTCGGCCAACGACATCCGCCGGGAACTGGATTCAACGCGTGAAGAACTTAAGCGCGGTGCTTTCGACCTGCCGGAGGAAACCCGCGAGAGCGCGGCCGCCATGCGGCGTGCCGTCGGCGACCAGATCAAGGCATTGCAGGATCTCGCGAGCCTCGTCGGCCAGACGAGCCGCCGCAGCGAGGTCTCCGAACCGGTCGCATCACGTTCGGCTCCGGCCCGTCCGCGTCAGCAGGCACCTGCCCCGACTCCTGCGCCCGCACCGGTCCGCCGCGCCGAACCGGCTCCGGTTTTCGACGCGCCGTTGCGCGGCAGCCAGGACTACCAGGCGACCGCCGCCAAGCAGGCCCCGGCCCCGGCGCAGCCGACCGGCAGCGGCTGGGTGTCCGATCTCCTGCGCGGCGCAGCCCAGGAAGAGCAGCGTTCGGCGGCCCCCGCACGGACCGCCAGCCGCTCCGCCGGCCAGGACCGCAACCCGCGCCATGTGATGGAATCGCTCAACTCGCTGTCCGTCGATATCGCCCGCGCCATCGATCACGATGCCTCGGTCGAGCTGTGGCGTCGCTACCAGCGCGGCGAGCGCGACGTCTTCACCCGTCGTCTCTACACGCTCAAGGGTCAGCAGACTTTCGACGAGATCCGGTCGAAATATGCCCGCGAGCCCGAGTTCCGCGGTGCCGTCGACCGTTACATCGCCGATTTCGAGAAGCTCCTGTCGGATGTTGCGCGCAACGACACCGACAACATGATGACGCAGACCTATCTGACGTCGGATACCGGCAAGGTCTACACCATGCTGGCGCATGCGAGCGGACGCTTCGAGAAGAACTGACCTCGTGATCCCGGACGAGAACGATACGAAGAGCCCCGCCTCCGCGCGGGGCTTTTCCGTTCAGGGTCTGGGCGAGATCGCCATCCGTTGCCGCGATCTCGGCGCGATGACCGCCTTCTACCGCGACACGATCGGGCTTGAACTCATGGCGGACCGCGGAGGGCTGGCCTTCTTCGCGCTGCCGAACGGCGTGGCCGGCCATACGGCGGTGCTCGCGCTGTTCGATACGGCCCGCGATCCGGATCTGCCCCCGCCCGAGCGTCCCGCCTCCACGCTCCACCATATTGCCCTGACGGTGACGCCCGACGGCCAGACGGCCGCCTGCCGCTGGTTCGACCGGCAGGGCGTGGCATGGCGCGCAGAAGATTTCGGCTGGATCGGGTGGCGCGGGGTTTTTGTCACCGATCCCGAAGGGAACACGGTGGAGTTGGTAGCCGCGATCGGGAAACCGGACAGCTCAGAGGCACCGCGCTGACGACTGGATCAGAACTTCTGCAGCGCCCAGGTCACGAGGTCGGCGGTCACCTGGTCGAACGCGCGGTCGAGCGCTTCCACATAGGCGGCATTGCCCGAGCCGCGCACCGGCGAAGTCCCCCGGAACACCCGCGTATCACGGACGCTGCCGTTGCGGTCGTTGATGACCTTTGCCGCGATTTCCACCAGAGCCGTCTCGCCGCCCTGCACCCGTATCTCGAAGGAACGGATCGTGGTCGAGATCTGGTAGTCGATGGCCAGCCCCTCGCCCGGACGCCCGACGCCGCCGACGCGGCCGGAGTTCTCGAACGCCTGGACCAGCTTGGCCTGGACGATTTTCGGCAGCCGGTCCGACCACTGGGAATCGGCCAGATACTGGATCGAGGACGGGGTCGGCTTGATGACGATCTGTTCGCTGTCGAGCGCCTTGAGCGCGATCGGCTCGGCAATGAGGATTTGACGGCGCGGCGCGGCGCGGCCTTCCACGGTCGGGCTGCCCGTCAGCGAGTAGGTGTCGGGCGGCGTCTTCGCGACAAGCCCGCCTCCGCAACCCGACAGGAGAGCAAGGCTCATGATCATGGCCAGACTGGCCCGCATTCCCGACATGATGTCCCCGTTACCCTTGCAGCCCGTTTTCTTGCGATGATTGCGTGGACGAGTCAACGCCGCAACAGCGCGGCCGTTCCCCTCTCCCGTCCTAACGACGTGTCCGGCCGTCATATTGTTTCACTGTGTCGCCGCCGAAGATCACTCGCTGCGGATCCCGTTCAATCGAGGAGATGCTGCTCTCGATCCGGTTGATCGACCGGCGGGCGTCCTGCACCAGCGCCTCGACATCGCTGAGACCGGAGGTGGAGAAGCGCTGCAGGTTGTCGGCGATCGGCCCGATACGGCTGTTGAGGTTGTTGGCCACTTCGCGGAACGACTTCAGTGTTTCGCGCGCATCGGCCATCAGACCGTTGGTTTCGTCGTCGCCGAGCAGATTGTCGAGCTTGGCGAGCACGCCATCGACCCGCGTCGAGGCATTGTTTAGCCGGTTGGCCATCTCCTTGACGTCGGTGATGATCTGGTCGTAGTCGTCCTTGCGCTCGGTGAAGGTAGAGACCACCGACTTGGCATCCGCGATCGCTACCCGCGCGTCGCCGCTGGCGACCGAGATGTCGTCGACGACCTTGCGCACCTTTTCGGGATCGACTTCGGCCATCAGCGTATCGACCCGGTCGAGCGTCTTGCCGGCCTTTTCGCCCACCGACTGGAACGACGCGGCGGCTTCGCTGAGCTTCGTCACCGTCGCAGAGATGTCCCCCGAAGCCGCGGCAACGTCCTTCGTCACCTTTTCGACATTCGTCACGATCTGCGTGATCTTCTCGGGCGGCGCCGATTCGAGCAGAGTCTGGGCCGCGGCCAGCGTCGAATCCAGACGTGTCGACACGCTCTTGATCGTTTCCGAGAGGCTGGAGACGGACTGGAGGAACTCGTCGATCCCCTTGGAGTTGTCGGCCAGCGCGCCGGAGAAGGTCTCGGCGTTCTTCAACGTCTGGGTCAGCGGATCACGCGCGTCCGCGACAAAGCCCTCGATCTCGCCGATGACGTTGTTGGCGCGCGTCATGATCTGGTCGGCGGTCGCCAGCAGGTTGGTGATATTGGAGGGGTCGGCTTCCAGATGGGCGACGCTCTCGTTCTGGATGGCCTCCCGAATGATGTTGGTACCATTGGGCGTGCCGGCCTGGAGTTCGATATAGGCCGAGCCGGTCAGGCCCTGGATCTCGAGTGCGGCCTTGGTGTCCGGATAGATCGGGGCGTCAGCGCGCACTTCCGTTTCGGCGATCACGAATTTGGGGTTTTCGGCATCGATGCTAAGCCGGCGCACCGAGCCGACTGCAATGCCGTTGAAGCGCACGGCGGAGCCGACGGACAGGCCGTTGGCCGATCCTGGAATGCGCACCATGAGCTTTCCGGTCTCACCACCGCCGCCGACCTGCGACATCCAGTAGACGAAACCGAATGCCGACAGGATCACCAGAACGGTGAAAAGCCCGACGATCGCGTAGTTGGCCCGCGTTTCCATGGTTGAAACTCACTTCCCTGACGGTTCGGCGCGGTATTCGTCCGCGCTTGATCCCGCACCATCCGGATGTCCGCCGATGGTGCGTGCCCGCTTGCCGCGGAAATAGGACTGGACCCAAGGATCATCAAATTCAAGCATATCCGTGATCGTTCCGGAGATCAGGACCTTTTTTTGCCCGAGGACTGCAATCCGGTCACACACGGAGAACAGGCTGTCGAGATCGTGGGTGACCATATAGACGGTCAGACCCAGCGTATCGCGCAGCTGGGCGATCAGTTCGTCGAACTCCGCGGCGCCGATCGGATCGAGGCCGGAGGTCGGCTCGTCGAGGAAGACCAGGTCCGGATCGAGCGCCAGCGCCCGGGCGAGAGCCGCGCGCTTGATCATGCCGCCGGAGAGTTCCGAGGGATACTTGTCGCCGGCCGAGGCGTCGAGCCCGACCATTTCGATCTTCACCGCGGCCAGTTCGTCCATCAGCGACTGCGACAGATCGAGATATTCCCGCATCGGCACCTGGATGTTTTCCTTGACCGTCAGCGCCGAAAACAACGCGCCATGCTGGAAAAGCACACCCAGACGCATGTCGAGCTTGATGCGCTCAGCCTCCTCGGCAGTGTCGTAGTCGTGGCCGAGGATCTTGATGACGCCCGATTGCCGCCTCAGGAGCCGCAGGATGGTCCGCATCAGGACGGATTTGCCGGTGCCGGACGCGCCGACGAAACCGAGGATTTCGCCGCGGTAGACCTCCAGATTGAGGTTGTCGAGAACGACGTTCTTGCCGAAGGCGACGGTGACGTCGTTCACTTCGAGAACCGCTTCCCGCTTGCCGCTGCCGTTTCCGGGCGTGTTGTCGCTGTCAGCCATACGCCCGTACCCTAGAAATCGATCGCGGCGTAGAACATGGCGAAAAGCCCGTCCACGAGAATGACGACGAAGATGGATTTGACCACCGAAGATGTGACGCGGCGGCCCAGTGATTCGGCGCTGCCGCCCACCTTGAGCCCCTCCACTGCCGCGACGATGCCGATGATCAGCGCCATGAACGGCGCCTTGATCATTCCCGAGGCGATGGTGGAGATGTCGATGGCCTCCCTGAGACGGCCGAGGAAGACGTCGAAGGTGATGCCCGAATAGGCGAGCGCAACGACGGCCGCGCCGAACAGCGCGGCGAAGTTCGCGATGATGGTCAGAAGCGGCAGCGCTACGACCAGTGCCATCAGGCGTGGGAAGACGAGAACGCCGATGGGATTGAGACCCATCACCTTCAGCGCATCGACCTCCTCGCGCATCTTCATCGAGCCGATCTCGGCGGTAATCGCGCTGCCGGATCGTCCGGCGATCATGATGGCGGTCAGGAGCACGCCGATCTCGCGCAATTGCAGAATGCCTACGAGGTCGACCACGAAGACCTCGGCACCGAAATAGCGCAGCTGGAACGCGCCCTGCTGCGCGATGATGGCCCCGATCAGGAACGACATCAGCACGATGATGGGAACGGCGCGGACGCCCATGTGGTCGAGCTGCGCGACGACCGAGGCCGGCGACACGCCACTCCCCCGGTTGAGCTTCATCTGCGCGCCGCGGACGGCGGAACCGAGAATGTAAGCCGAAGCGACGAGATCGTCCCACAGATCGTACATCGTTCGCCCGATCGGCTCGAAGACGACATGGAAAAGCGGCTTTCCCGATTCGCCGCTCTGATGCGCCGATTTGCTGACGTCAGGCAGCGCACCGATCAATCGCAGCGAGGGTTCGGGCCCCTCGGCCTTGAAGGAGCCGCCGCGCCCCTCCGTCGCAATCTGCAGCCGGCGCACGAGCCACGCGCCGGCGGTATCGAAATGGCTCGCGCCGGCGATGTCGACGGTGACGTTACCGGCTCCATCGGAGGACGACGAAAGGCGCGCCATTTCCGCCTGCACGCTCGCCACGCCGGAATGCCGCCAGTCACCCCACAGGACGAGCTTGAGACCGTCCTCCTGCTTTTCGACCTCCAGACGCGCGGGCTCGTGATCCGTAAGCCTGGCCGAAGCCTCGCCTGCGTCCTGATCGCCCCTTGCGTTTTTGCGCTCGTCGCTCAACATGCGGTCTTCATAGCGGCTTGTCGGAAGACTGTCATCGACCGCAGGCCGGAATAATGTCCCACGGCGCATCTATTTGCGCCCATGTTCACGAAGGTAAGTCATGCCGCCGAAATTGCAGGTCGTCCGCGAAAGTTTCCCCACCGCCAAGCCGTTCACCATTTCGCGGGGCGCGAAGACCTCGGCGGACGTCATCACCTGCATCATCGAGCATGACGGCCATGTCGGCCGCGGCGAATGCGTGCCCTATGCCCGCTACGACGAAAGCGTGGACGGCGTGATGGCCGATATCGAAGCCATGGCCGAAGCGATCGCCAACGGCCTCGACCGCGAAGCCCTGCAGAAAGTGCTCAAGGCCGGTGCCGCGCGCAATGCCATCGACTGCGCGCTCTGGGATCTCGAAGCCAAGCGTAGCGGCAACCCCGCCTTCAAGAGCGCCTGCCGCATTCTGCCGCGCCCCGTTCCCACCGCCGTGACGATCTCTCTGGGTGACGCCTCCGACATGGCCGACGCCGCCCGCGCCCACGCCTCGCAGAAGGTTCTCAAGGTCAAGGTCGGCACGGCCGACGACCGCGCCCGGATCCATGCGGTGGCCAGTGCCGCGCCGAACGCCGAGATCATTCTCGATGCCAACGAGGGCTGGACCGAGGACAACATTCGCGATCATCTGCTCGTCGCCGCCGAGATGCACATCGGGCTGATCGAGCAGCCGCTGCCGGCGGGCAAGGACGAAATCCTCGCCCACATGCCCCACCCGGTGCCGATCTGCGCCGACGAGAGCGTGCACACCTCTGACGACCTCGAAGGCCTGTTCGACCGGTATGACGCCATCAACATCAAGCTCGACAAGGCCGGTGGCCTGACCGAGGCGCTGAAGATGCGCGACCGGGGCCGCGAGATCGGTTTCGGCATCATGGTCGGGTGCATGCTGGGCTCGTCGCTGGCCATGGCGCCTGCCGTCCTCCTGGCTCAGGACGCCGACTGGGTGGACCTCGACGGCCCGCTGCTGCTCGCCCGGGACCGCCCCTCGCCCCTGACCTACACGAGCTCCATGGTTTCACCCCCTGATTCGGACCTTTGGGGCTGAGCAACGGTGTTTCACGCCGCGGCCGCGTCACACGGCTTTCAACCAAGGCTGAAAGAGACTAAACGGAAGCGCCGCGGCTTACCGGCCGCAAGACCAAGGCGGCGGATGCATCCGGGGGACTATTCATGAGCACAGACCAGTCGAAGCCGAAAAGCGGCGATCTCGACGAGAACGCCCTGTTCTTCCACAAATATCCGCGACCGGGGAAACTGGAAATCCAGGCCACCAAACCGCTGGGCAACCAGCGCGATCTGGCGCTGGCCTATTCTCCGGGCGTGGCAGCCCCCTGCCTGGCGATTCGCGACAATCCGGAAAGCGCGGCGGAATACACATCCCGCTCGAACCTGGTCGCCGTCGTTTCTAATGGCACGGCGGTTCTCGGTCTGGGCAATATCGGCCCCCTGGCCTCCAAGCCGGTGATGGAAGGCAAGGCGGTGCTGTTCAAGAAGTTCGCCGGCATCGACGTCTTCGACATCGAGATCGACGCGCCCGAGATCGAGCGGATGGTCACCGTCATCTCGGCACTCGAACCGACCTTCGGCGGCATCAACCTCGAGGATATCAAGGCGCCGGAATGTTTCGTCGTCGAGCGCCAGCTGCGCGAGCGGATGAACATTCCGGTCTTCCACGACGACCAGCACGGCACCGCGATCATCGTCTCGGCCGCCATCATCAACGGTCTCGGCCTGGCCGGAAAGAAGCTCGAGGACGTCAAGATCGTCACCTCCGGTGCGGGAGCCGCCGCACTCGCCTGCCTCAATCTGCTCGTCAGCCTCGGCGCCAAACGCGAGAACATCTGGGTGCACGACATCGAGGGCCTCGTCTACGAGGGCCGCGAGACCCTGATGGACGAGTGGAAGGCGATCTACGCCCAGAAGACAGACAAGCGCGAACTCTCCGAATCCATCGGCGGCGCGGACGTCTTCCTCGGCCTGTCGGCCGCAGGCGTGCTCAAGCCCGAACTGCTCGCTAGCATGGCCGACAAGCCGCTGGTCATGGCGCTGGCTAACCCCAATCCGGAAATCATGCCGGATCTGGCGCGCACCGCCCGCCCCGACGCGATGATCTGCACCGGGCGGTCGGACTTCCCCAATCAGGTCAACAACGTCCTGTGCTTCCCCTACATCTTCCGCGGCGCGCTCGATTGCGGCGCCCGAACCATCAACGAAGAGATGAAGATCGCTGCGGTGCGCGCCATCGCCGATCTCGCCAAGGAGGAAATCTCCGACGTCGCCGCCCGCGCCTATTCGGGTGAGACGCCGAATTTCGGTCCCGACTATCTGATCCCATCGCCCTTCGATCCCCGGCTGATCTTGCGCATCGCGCCGGCAGTCGCCAAGGCGGCGGCCGAGAGCGGCGTTGCCCTGCGACCGATCGAGGACATGGAAGCCTATGTCGACCGGTTGAACCGCTTCGTCTTCCGCTCCGGGCTGATCATGAAGCCGCTCTTCACCGCTGCGAAGACCGCCTCGCGCAAGCGGGTGATCTTTGCCGAGGGCGAGGACGAGCGCGTGCTGCGCGCGGCCCAGGTGCTGCTCGAGGAGAAAATCGCCGATCCCATCCTGATCGGGCGTCCGGGCATCATCGCGAGCCGTCTGGACCGCTACGGCCTCAAGATCCGGCCGAAGCAGGATTTCGACGTCATCAACCCCGAGGACGACCCGCGCTTCCGGTCCTATGTCGACGAGTATTTCGCTCTCGTAGGCCGCAAGGGCGTGATCCCGGAAGCCGCCCGCACCATCGTGCGCACCAATCCGACCGTCATCGGAGCACTCGCCGTCCGTCGCGACGAAGCCGATGCCCTCGTCTGCGGTCTCGAGGGCCGCTACCAGAAACACCTGCGCGACGTCTCCCAGATCATCGGCAAGGCGCCCGGCGTCATCGATTACGCCGCGCTCAGCCTGCTCATCGGCCAGCGTGGGGCGACCTTCCTGGCCGACACTTCGGTCTGCTACGATCCAAGCGCCGAACAGATTGCCGAGGTGACGCTCATGGCCGCCCGTGAAATCCGTCGTTTCGGGATCGTGCCGCGTGCCGCCTTGCTGTCGCACTCGAATTTCGGCTCGCGCGATTCCGAAAGTGCCGAGAAGATGCGCCGCGCCGCAGCCATCATCAAGGAACGGGATCCGGACCTCGAAGCCGACGGCGAAATGCATGGCGATTCCGCGCTCTCGGAGATGCTGCGCCGCCGGGTCATGCCGGATACGACTTTGTCGGGCGAAGCCAACCTGCTGGTCTTCCCGAATCTGGACTCGGCCAACATCACACTCGGCGTGGTCAAGACGATGACCGAGGCGTTGCATGTCGGGCCGATCCTGCTCGGAAGCGCCCTGCCCGCTCATATTCTCTCGCCTTCAGTGACCTCCCGCGGCGTGGTCAACATGGCAACGCTCGCCGTCGTCGAAGCCTCCTATCCGGCCGAAAGAACCGGCGACTGACAAGTCGCCACACCCGGAAGATGCGCCACACACACCGACGCATCTTAAGGTAAACAGACGGTTGTCATTGGCTTGTTAACGCCTTCGGGGTAGAATCCGGACATTCGGCGTCTGAAGGTTGCACCCCGCAATGGGTCGTGACCCGCCAGCCGAGTTCGCCGGTACCCGGAGCTTGTGATGCGTTGGCACCTGTCTGCCCTCCTTGTGGGGAGCCTGTTTCTCGTTCCCGTCCTGCCGGACGGAGCCCAGGCCTCGCAGGCCTGCGACCGGCTTTCCGCGGAACTGGCCAGCATTCCCGCCACTGCCGGTTCGAGCGCCAGCTACCGCCGCTACGCCACGGCAGCCCGGAAGCAGGCTGGCCAGATCAAACAGGTGCGCGCCGATCTCAAGCGTTACGGCTGTTCCTCGGGGAGCGTCATCGTTTTTGGCGGTTCCAACGCGGCGGCCTGCAAGAAGCTCTCCGATGCTGAAGCCAAGATGCAAGGCAACCTGCGGGCGCTCGAACGCAAGCGTGACGAATATGCCGGTGCAAAATCCGGCAAGGCCCAGCGGCAACGCATCCTGGCGGCGCTGCGCTCCGGCGGATGTCTCGATCCGGTCGAAACCAAACGCAAGGTGGTGCCGATCGCGACCGAGCCGCAGCCGTCAAACCGCGTACGCACCGTCATTTCGCCAAGCCGTCCGGATGGAATGGTCATTCTCGACCGCTCGGGTGGCGCCAACGGCG
>CAZEJG010000016.1:0-16443 GCA_964511625.1 uncultured Hoeflea sp. | reverse complement strand
GGCGCCAACGGCGCCCCGTTGGGCGACACCGGAAATGCGCGCATCATGGTCGAGCGAAAATCCGCTCAGGGCGGCAACTTGCGCACCCTGTGCGTGCGCGCCTGCGACGGCTATTTCTTCCCGATCTCCTCGGCCGCCACATCAGCCGATTTCGGCCGCGATCAGCGAACCTGCCAGATGATGTGCCCGGGGACCCAGACCGAGCTCTTCTACCACTCCGTCTACGGACAGGAGAGCGAGGACATGGTCTCGGTGTCGACCGGCCTGCCCTACACGGAAATGCCCAATGCCTTCCGCTATCGCGGCGGCGACGCCCGCCAATCGGGCTGCGGCTGCAACATGACGGCTTTCTACAAGGAAATGCAGCGCCGTGAGGCGCTCTTCAATAAGGCCTCGGCGGGTCCCGGCGAGGATAGCGACCAGGACCAGAGCGACGCGATCTTGACCGTACATCCCTCGGACCGTCCCGATCCCGGCGAGGATCCCGAAACCATCCTCAACGCCCAGGCGAACCTGACGGCGGACGCCATCGCTGCCGTTGCCAGCGCCTCGAGTTCGGAACGTCCCGTCGGCAGCAAGTTGCGCCAGATCCGTGTGGTCGGCCCCGTCTATCTGCCGGCCACGGGCGAAAAGATGGACTTCACCGCCAACACCGAGTCCATCGAGGACATTTTCAGGTAGGGGCGTTGCGCCAAGCTGTCTCGCGCCCGGCCGCCATGCGGCTGACGATGGTCATCACCACCGCCGAGAGGATGCAATAGACGCCCATCGCGGCGATCTGCCCGGGATAGGATACGCCCTGGTCGATCAGCCATCCCGTCAGTCCCGGCCCCATGGCGGTGGCGAGCACCATCATCGCGACGATCACCGCGCGGATCGAGCCGAGATGCTTTGAACCGTACAGTTCCGGCCACAAGGCGCCGAATAGCGTCGAGGAAAAGCCGTAGGAGATCCCCATCAGTGCCATGAAGGCATAGGCGCCCCAGGGCGAGTCCGTGGTCGCGAGCACCAGGCAGGACGCTGCCAGCGGCAAAAGGAACGTCGGCAGCACCCGGACGGCCGAGAACCGGTCGATCAGCTGACCGGCGATCAGCGCGAAAACGATGGTCATCGACGACATGACGATGAAGGAGCTGGCAAAGACTTCTGGCGCCCAGCCGCGCAACTCGCTCAGATAGACCTGGTGGAAGAACACCGTGGTGCCGATGAAGCCCGGGGCAAGCACGCCCGACAGGCACAGCCAGAAGATCGGGTCGCGCAACACTTCCCCGCGCGTCCAGTTGCGGGCAGCCGTCCGCCGTTCCGGCCCGTCGGAAGCACGCGGCGTGCGTTCCACCCGCATCAGCATCACGATCGCCGGCCAGGCGACCAGCGCCAGCACCACCGCGGCGGCGAGCCACGTGCCACGCCATCCGAGCGCATAGGCAGCAAAGATGAAGGCCGACGGAAACACCGCTTCGCCGAAATTGTGCCCGAGCGTTGCGAGTGAGACGGCGCGGCCGCGCTGGGCCGAGAACCAGCGCCCCATCGCCGTCATCGAGATGTGGGTCATCATGCCCTGGCCGAAGAGCCGGAGCGCGTAGATGGTGAAACCGAGCCAGATGACGTTCGACGCCATCGACATGGAAATCGCCGCCGCCATCAGGGCCGGAATGGTGAAGGCCGCGACGACAGCGATCGGCACCCGGTCGACGACCTTGCCGAGCTGCGGCAGCGTCAGCGCGCTTGCCAGTGTCGCGATCATGTAGAGCCCGCCGAACTCCCCGTGACTCAGCCCGTTTTCCGCCCGGATGTCGCCTGCCGACAGCGAGATGAAGAAGGTCTGCCCGAAGGAGGAGAAGAAGGTCAGCAGGAAGCCGCCGACGATCCAGCGGGCGTTTTCACGCAGGAAATGGAGGATGGACATCACAGGTTTCCGGAAACGGAGAAAGCGGGACGGCAGATGACATGAGCCCGCGGCAGGGAAGGCAGATCGCCATGAGCTTCATCATATTTTCACGCAGAAGACAACGATGCCCGTCTCAGACCGGCGGTGCCAGACGGCGGCGGGCCGCGATCACCAGTCCAACCGAGCCGATGGCGGCAATCAGGGCGTAAAGCCCCATGACGGCGACCATCAGCGGATATGAGACGCCCCTGTCGATCAGCCAGCCGCTCAGGCCGGGCCCGATCGCCGTGGAGAAGACCATGATGGACGTCACCGCCGATTTGACGGCGCCGAGATGCCGGGTGCCGTAGAGTTCCGGCCAGATCGCTCCGAAGACGGTGGCGTAGATTCCGAAGGCGCCGCCCATGAAGGCCATGAAGACGAGGATCGCCCAGGCCTCGGGGATGAAGGCGATGCCGAGATTGGCGATGGCCGTGAAGATGAGCATCGCCGGCAAAAGAACCGAGGCGTGATAGCGGTCGATCACCTGCCCGGACAGGAAGGTCAGCGCCACCGCGGCGACCGAGAGAACCGGCGTGCTGCCGGCAAACTCACCGAGCGCCCAGCCGCGCAGTTCGGTCAGATAGACCTGGTGGAAGAAAACCACGGTACCGATCACCGGCGGCGCCAGCAGCACAGCGATCAGCGGCCAGAACATCGGATCGCGCAGCACCTCGCCCCGCGTCCACTGCCGCCCCTCGATCTCGGCAGTCTTCTCTGAAGGATGCGGCGCGCGTGGCACCCGCATGAGCAGATAGACCACAGGCAGGATGCAGATGAGCACGAAACCCGCATTGAGGCTCCAGCTGTCGCGCCAGCCGAACAGGGCCGCGATCGCCACGAAGCTGATCGGCATCACACTCTCGCCCACCTGATGGCCGAGGGCGGCGGTCGACACCGCCTTGCCGCGGGTGAGCGTGAACCAGCGGCCCATCGCCGTCATCGCGGCATGGCTCATCAGTCCCTGCCCGAACATCCTCAGCGCCGCGAGCGCCACGAACAATACGGCCACGTGATGCGCATGGGCCAGAAGCAGCATCGAGAGGCCAAGGCCGGTGATGACGAAGATCACGTAGCGCTCGATGCGCATCGTATCGGCGAGCCGGCCGGTAAACGGAATGGACGCCGCGCTCGCGAGCGTGGCGAACATGTAGAGCCAGCCGAAATCGCCGTGACTGAGATCGAGCTCCTCGCGGATCCCGCCGCTCGACAGCGCGATGTAGAAGGTCTGCCCGTAGCTCGAGAAGAGGCACAGCAGAAACCCGCCGACAAGCCAGCGAAGATTGTCATGAAGGAAGTTGAGAAAGCGCATGCGGAACAGTTTCTGCGAAACAATAAGCTGGAATGAGGTCAGTACACATTAAATTAGAGACTTCTATAATGCATCCGGAGCGGTATGTCTGCAGGCTTCCGGGATGCCGGGAATGATGCCGTCATTGCCAATATACATCCGGTCATTCAAACTCCAAGGAAACAGGACGGGAGGGACCGATGGTACGATTTTCGCATGGAACACTGCGCAGTCTTGGCTTCGCGCCATTATTTCTTGTGGCACTGATTGTTGGTGCGCTCGCTGGCCCCGAAGGCGTCTATGACGTGGCGGGCAAGGATCTCGGCACCGGAAATCCCTATTCGGGCACGGTGGAAGTCGTCCGCACCGGCAAGACCTACAGCGTCCGCTGGGATATCGGCGGCGCGAGCTATGTCGGCAGCGGACTGGGCGCGGCTCCGATAAAGGGCATGTCGGTGGTCGGCCCCGCCGACGAGAACGACTATGTGCTCGCCGTCGGCTACATCGCAGGCAATCAGGGCTTCGGCCTCGCCTATTATGTCCAACAGGAAGACGGCTCGTGGAAAGGCATCTGGACCTATGGGGGATCCGAGGAACTCGGCTCGGAAGTCTGGACGCCGAGGTAGATTCAGGCTCGTCGCTATAGGCATATGCCCGTTCCGGGTTCTGGTATCCGTCCTACCCCCGATCCCGGAACCGGTTGGTGATCGGATAGCGCCGGTCACGGCCGAAATTCTTGCGGGTGATCTTCACGCCCGGCGCCGACTGCCTGCGCTTGTACTCGGCGATGTAAAGCAGATGCTCGATACGGTGGACAGTCGCGACATCGTGTCCGCGGGCAACGATCTCGTCGACCCCCATTTCCTTCTCGACGAGACATTCGAGAATATCGTCGAGCACCGGATATTCCGGCAGCGAATCCTGGTCGGTCTGGTCTGGGCGCAATTCGGCGGAAGGCGCCTTGTCGATGATGTTGACGGGGATCACCTCGCCAGACGGCCCCAGCGCACCCGGCGGCACGTGATCGTTGCGCCAGCGCGCCAGATCGTAGACCTGCATCTTGTAGAGGTCCTTGATCGGGTTGAAGCCGCCGTTCATGTCGCCGTAGAGCGTGGCATAGCCGACCGACATTTCCGACTTGTTGCCGGTGGTCACAACCATCGAGCCGAACTTGTTGGAGATCGCCATCAGGATGGTGCCGCGCGTCCGGCTCTGCAGGTTTTCCTCGGTGATCCCCTCCTCGGTCCCCTCGAAGATCTCGGAGAGCGCGTTGGTGAATCCGACCACAGGCTCCTCGATCGGAACCACGTCATAGCGGCAACCGAGCGCCTTGGCGCAATCGGCGGCGTCCTTGAGCGAATCCTCGGACGTGTAGCGGTATGGCAGCATGACGGCGCGCAGCCGCTCCTCGCCCAGCGCATCGACGGCCAGCGCGGCGCAGATGGCTGAATCGATACCGCCGGAGAGGCCGAGCACGACGTTGCGGAAGCCATTCTTGTTGACGTAATCGCGCAGACCCAGCATGCAGGCGCGGTAGTCCGCTTCCTGCGCATCGGGAATGACCGACATGACGCCCTTGGCGCAGACCCAGCCGTCCGGCCCGCGCTTCCAGTCCGAGATGCTGACGGCGTCCTCGAACTGGCTCATCTGGAAGGCGAGCGAGTGGTCGGCATTCAGCGCGAAGCTCGCGCCGTCGAAGACCAGTTCGTCCTGCCCGCCGAGCATGTTGGCGTAGATCATCGGCAGGCCGCTCTCGATGACCTGCTTGAGTACCACCTGGTGGCGCACCTCGACCTTGCCGCGATAATAGGGCGAGCCGTTGGGAACGAGGAGGATCTCCGCGCCGCTCTCGGCCAGCGTCTCGCAGACGCCGAAATCGCCCCAGATATCCTCGCAGACGGGAATGCCGAACCGCACGCCGCGCACATTGACCGGGCCGGGCATTTCGCCGGCATCGAAGACGCGTTTCTCGTCGAACTCGCCGTAATTGGGGAGATCGACCTTGTCGCGCACCCCGATGATCTTGCCGCCGTCGATGACCGCGACCGAATTGTAGCGCTTGCCGCCCTCGATCCGCGGATAGCCGACGATCATCGCCGGGCCGCCATCGGCGGTGTCGGCGGCGAGTTCGTCGACGGCCTTCTGGCAGGCCGCCAGAAAGGCCGACCGAACGACGAGATCTTCAGGCGGATAGCCCGAGACGAAGAGTTCAGTGAACAGCACGATGTCCGCGCCGTGGCGGGCGGCGTCCGCCCTGCCCTCGCGGATCTTAGCGATATTGCCGACGATATCGCCGACAGTGGGATTGAGCTGGGCCACCGCAATGCGGAGCGTGTCGGGCGCGGTATCGGGCTTCGTCGTCATGGCACGTGCTTACCCCATGTCCGTGCGAATGAAAATCGCCGATCGGACATATCCGCCGTCCCGTCACCGATCCACTCAGGCCCGGTCGAAGCGCCACATCGCCATGTTGAGAACTCCGAACTCGTCGCTGTCGTGCAGACGGGTGGAGACCGCTTCTGCTCCCGCCGCACCCATGGCCGTGTAAAGCGGCATCAGATGTTCGTCGGTCGGGTGATTGCGCTCGGCATTCGGCGCCTGGCGGCGATAGTCGAGCAGGGCGTCGACATCGCCCGCGGCAAGCTTGTCGGTCATCCATGTCGAGAAGCTCGACACCCATTCCGGAACCTCGACCGCCCGCCTGCCGCTTCTGAGCGCCGGGATGGCCTCGCCCAGATTATGTGTGAAAGAACCGGAGCCGATGACCAGCACGCCCTCATCCGCCAGTGCGTCCAGCGCCTGGCCGAGCTTGTAGTGATACGCTGCGCCCTGGTTCGGGTCGACGGACACGGCGACGACCGGAATATCGGCGTCCGGATACATCAGGATCAGCGGCACCCAGACGCCGTGGTCATAGCCGCGATTGGGCACCGCGCGGGACACATAGCCCTGCGCCGTGAGGCTTTGCGCGATCTCATCGGCCAGCACCGGGTCGCCGGACGCGCCATAGCGCATCTGGTAGAGTTCGGGCTGGAAGCCGCCGAAATCGTGAATGGTCTCCGGGTTCGCATCCGCGGTCACGGCGACGCCGCCGGACACTTCGAAATGGGCGCTGACGACGACAATCGCCTTCGGTCGCGGAAGATCTGCAGCGGAAGAACGCAGGAAGGCGGCGGCATCGGTGTCGGCTATCGCCGTATCGGGCGAACCGTGGGAGACGAACAGCGTCGGCATCCGGGTTTCTGTTCCGGTTGAAGCCGGGGTTTTATCGAGGGTGACTGTCTCGGACATGGCGAAACTCCTTTGCCTTCAAGATAGTCGAACCGAGATCGTTCAACGAGTGCGCAAACAAAGCACACATTGTTCACCGAATCCGTCGTTCAGACGTCTGCGGCCACCTTCATCCCCTCCGGTCCGCGAGCGAACTGCGGAAGCCCGTCGCTGAGATCGTAAAAGTCCCCCTTGTCGGCGCAGAAGATGTGATAGGCGATCTTCAGCCCGCTCGGCTGGTCGAAGGCTCCGGCAAGGATGGAGGTTTCCGCCTCTCCGTCGAAACGCCAGAAGAGCGCCGAGCCGCAAAGCGAACAGAAGCCCCGCTCGGCTTGTGGTGAGGCCCGGTACCAGGTGATCGCGTCGCCGCCCGTCACCGTCAGCCGGTCGTTTGAAACGCTGGTGGCGGCATAGTAGAGCCCGGTCTGCCGCCGGCATTGTGAGCAGTGGCAGGCCACCACCTCGCGCAATTGTCCCCGCGTCTGAAACCGCACCGCACCGCACTGGCAGCGCCCTTGCCGTTCTAGATCACCTTGCAAAGACATCCCGCCCTCCGTAAGTCATCCGATCATGATCCAAACGCGGACCGGGCGACAGCGCTTTCCCGACGTCCGGCGTCGCATTTTTCTGATGCGACGGATCACAGAGATTGAATGATGGACCGTAGGGTCCTCGAGGAGTTGCCGATGGACGAGTTGACCCTGCGCCCCGCCACACGTGACGACGCGGATCACATCCTCGAAGCCCTGATCGGCCTTGCCGACCATGTCGGCGACAGCGATCTGGTCCAGATCGACCGCCAGACGATCCTGCGCGACGGCTTCGGCAACACACCCGCCTTCTCGGTCATGATCGCGGAGGTGGGTGGCACGTTCGCCGGCATGTGCCTGCATTTCCCCACCTACTCCACCTGGTTCGGAGCACCGGGGATCTATGTCCAGGATCTCTATATTCAGCCGGATTTCCGCGGGCGAAACATCGGCGAGGCATTGCTGGCCCGGGTCGCACGCGACGGACAGGCGCGCGGATGCAATCATCTCAAGCTCGCCGTCGACACCGGCAATCCGGGCGCGCAGCGCTTTTACGACAGGATCGGCATCCTGCCGCTGGAAAGCGACGAGATGCGCATGGCCATGGGCGGCAATTTCGCGGGTCTGGCGGCAATGGATACCGACTGAAGAACGCTACTCCGTGAACGAAAAAGGCCGGGATCGCTCCCGGCCTTTCCAATTGGTTCGTCGACTGCCGGTCAGGCGCTGACGGCGACCTTGTTCTCGTTGACGCGGCCGCCCTTGAGCAGTTCGGCGACGAGGAAGGCCAGTTCGACGGCCTGGGTGGCGTTCAGGCGCGGATCGCAGTGGGTGTGATAGCGGTCAGAGAGGTTCTCGGCCGAAACCGCACGGGCGCCGCCGGTGCATTCGGTGACGTCCTTGCCGGTCATCTCGACATGGATGCCGCCCGGATGGGTGCCTTCGGCGCGGTGGATCTGGAAGAAGCCCTCGACTTCCGACAGCACGCGCTCGAACGGACGGGTCTTGTAGCCGTTGAGCGAGATCGTGTTGCCGTGCATCGGGTCGCAGGACCAGACCACCTTCTTGCCCTCGCGCTCGACGGCGCGGATGAGTTTGGGCAGGTGATCACCGACCTTCTCGTGACCGAAGCGCGCGATCAGCGTCAGACGGCCGGACTCGTTGGCCGGATTGAGGATGTCGATGAGCCGGATCAGCTCTTCCGGATCAAGCGACGGACCGCACTTCAGGCCGATCGGGTTCTTGATGCCGCGGCAGAATTCCACATGCGCGTGGTCCGGCTGCCGCGTGCGGTCGCCGATCCATATCATGTGGCCCGAGGTGGCGTAATAGTCGCCCGAGGTCGAATCCGTGCGGGTCAACGCTTCCTCGTAGCCCAGAAGCAGCGCCTCGTGACTGGTGAAGAAATCGGTCTCGCGCAGGCTCGGATTGGCTTCCGGCGTGATGCCGATGGCCTTCATGAAATCCATCGTCTCGGAGATCCGGTCGGCGAGCGCTTGGTAGCGTTCGGCCTGCGGGCTGTCCTTGACGAAGCCGAGCATCCAGCGGTGGACGTTATCGAGATTGGCATAGCCACCCTGCGCGAAGGCGCGCAGCAGGTTCAGCGTCGCCGCCGACTGCCGGTAGGCCATGATCTGGCGCTCCGGATCGGGGATGCGCGACTTCTCGTCGAAATCGATGCCGTTGATGATGTCGCCGCGGTAGCTCGGCAGTTCGACGTCGCCCTGCTTCTCGATGTTCGAGGAGCGCGGCTTGGCGAACTGGCCTGCAATACGGCCGACCTTGACAACCGGCTGCTGGGCGCCGAACGTCAGCACCACGGCCATCTGCAGGAAGACGCGGAAGAAGTCGCGGATGTTGTCGGCTTCGTGTTCGGCGAAGCTCTCGGCGCAGTCACCGCCCTGCAGCAGGAAGCCCTGCCCGTCCGCCACGCGACCGAGTGCGGTCTTGAGGCGGCGTGCTTCACCTGCAAAAACGAGCGGCGGAAACTTCTTCAGGCGCGCCTCGGTGGTCGCCAGTGCATCGGCGTCCGGATAGTCCGGAACCTGCTGGATGGGAAGATCGCGCCAGCTCGAAGGTGTCCAGTTCTTTGCCATAGTTCTCACCTGTTACGCTGCGCCCAACCGAGGGGCACAAGTTGGACCGGTCCAAGGACCGCTTATGGCGGCGGCTTATAACGGCAATGGCCGCTGAAAGAAAGCCTCGGCGTGGAATCGCGCCGCCACGTCGAATCCGCGCGTATTTGCTGAAATTTAGCTGGTATAAAATCCCACCCTAAATTAAGGGATGTGGTGAAACCGCCTCCTCCCGCACGTTAAAGTCGCGAGACATACATGCAAGAGATCGTTGATCACTTCCTTTTGCAGAAGGCGCCCGACCGCGCCTCGACATACCGCCAATTACCGCCGATCTGGTGGTCAAAGCAGGCTCAGAAATGGTTCGTCACCAACCCCGAGCTCATTCGCGAAATCATGCACAACCGCACCTTCTCCGTACCGGATTACAACGTGCAGGCGATAATCGACCGGCTAGGTATTGATCTCAGCGGTCTGATGAAGACCCGGGAGTACCTCCCCCTCGCTTGGGAGGGAGAGAAGCACAAGGCGTTGCGCAACTGGATGACACGCCTCATCGCGGCCAACTCGAAGCCCTCATGCCAGATATTTCAGGACCAGTTTGCCGCCCGGCTTGCCGAAGTCTTGCCGGAAGGACGCTTTTGTTTCGTCCAGAACGTGCTCAAGCCGGCCATGCGCGCGACCATCCTGAGCATGTCTGGTTACCCCGACCCGTTCGATCCGGACATTCCCGAAATCGAGATCACACCGCATTTCTTCGATGACCGCATTTCGTTGCGCAGGCGCAAACAGATCAACGAGGTCATCCACGCGATCGCCGACAGGCTTCCGACGGAAATGACCGACGAGGAAAAATACGCCGTGGTGGCGATCATCAACGTCAGTTCGAACACGCTTCTCGCCACGCTCGCCCAGTCGGTGCTCCAGATCCTGTCGATGAACCCGGACACGCCGAGCTCGCAAATGAACTGGGATGTCGAGCTTCCGGCGACCGGACTCCCACTCATTGAGAAAGTCTGCCTGCGGGAAACCGAGCTGCGCGGTCATACAATCCGGCCCGGCGACCGGCTGCGGCTGTTCATCGAAACCGAAGGACTGTCCGACGGCCCTGTCTCCCGCTACAGCGACCTGTTCTTCGCCGCAGGTCCCCATCGCTGTTCCGGAATGGCGTTCAGTCGCCAGATCTGGATCATTCTCGGCAACGAGATGAGCAGCATCGAAACCAAGTTCCGGATCGTCGAAACATCCGAACGGCAGGGCGACTACGTGTTCAATTTTCTCGAAAGGCTCGAGGTCGAAATCCATGCGTGAATCCGATGTCAGGACGGACCTGGTCGAAGCCGTCCGCGATTACATGTCAGACACAGCGGTGCCTCTAGACATGGCAACGAAGATCAAGGATCTCGGGCTCGACAGCATCGACCTGCTGGAGCTGTTGCTGAAGATCGAGGAAACATTCGATATCGAACTCGATGTGGTGGCGTTCGAGAAGTGCGAAACTCTGGGCGAGGTCGCGAAACACATTGCCAACGTCAAATGAAAGACCGAAACCGCCAAGAAGATCCCTCGCGACCGACATTCTCAGCGGCTGGATCAAGGGCAGCTTCATGCTGCGCCGTCTCTTCCAGAGCGAACGAAACGCTTGCAGCAACACGGTGATCGCACTGGCCCGGAACAGGCTCGCCCAACGCCTGTTTCGGGTCGCGACCAACAACGTCATTCGGAACAGCTTCGAGGGCTACGCCGCCGAACGCATTTCCAGGCTGGCCAAGTACCCTGTCTCCATGCCCTATGGCGGCCCGCCCGAGGTGACAAACCCGGACGTCCTCGAGAAGCTGTGCCGTCATCCCGGCAAGATCATGGTGTTCTCGGTCCACACCGGGTTCAGCTTCATCATCTCGCTGCTGGCGCCACGCCGGAAGGTCCTGTCGGTCGCGATATCCAGCGATTACGGAGAGATCGCGCATCGGCAGTCGGGAACCACCCACCTCGAAAATATTCGGCTGGTCGGCGTCACGCCGTTCACATTCGCCAAGTTCATGAAGGATCGGGAGTACGACGTCTATTGCGCGCTGGTGGACGATTTTCATCAAAGCGCGGCCGTGAGGGACGGTATCATGTTCCAGCCGTTCGCGGTTGCCGCCCGGTCCAAGTTGCCCGTCTACTTCGCCAAATTCCACTTCCGGCCCGACGCGACCGTCGAGGCGACGCTGGCCGGTCCGTTCGGCGACATGCCGCCTGAGACGATGGTTTCGGAATTCATCCGGTTTCAGGACCGCAAGTTCTACCCAATCCCGCCGGAATGAGGTGCGCGCAGCGGGCTCAGCGCCTGAGCGGCAAAAGCGCTCGCTCGAACAAGTCCGCCTCTCCCTCCCCCAGCGTCACCGAGCGCGGATAGACCGGATTGTCGCGATCCTCGTGGATCGGCAGGGCAAAGTTATGCGTCTCGGCGACGAAGCGCGCGAGGCCCTCGGGCCCGAAGACTGTCAGAAACCCCTGCATGACCGCGTCGAGATAGCTCCTGAGGATTGGTGAGGCGGCAACGCCCTCCTCCGGCTCGTAGTCGCGTTCGTAGACGAAGAGCGGACAGTCAAGTTCCGGCGCCGTCCCGGTGAAAGCAAGATCGCCGAGAGAAATGGAATTGCGGCGATAGAGGTTTTCCCGCTCGTCGACCGCCGGCAGGTTCTCCAGCCTGTCGACAACCAGCATGCCGTCGATCGCGGCGCCCTCGCAGCGCTCGGCCGTCAGCACCGCAGGACCGATGCCGCCAAACTTCGGCGCATGGGCCGGCCGGCCGCACCAGACCCGCCGATAGCCGGTCAGCCGTGCCGGATAGGCGGTGACGATCTCGGTGCGCAGCGTGGCGCGGTTGACGAGCGAACCATAGCCGAAATAGGCGATCAGCGGTCCTGTCTGCGCGTCGGAGAGAAGTGTCTCAGTCATTTTGTCTCATGCTTGCGAAGATGGCGGCCTCATAGGCTTTGCAATAGGCCTCGATCCGGTCGCCGACGCGGGCTGTGTCTCCATTGACGATGTCCCGGGCGCCCCGATAGTCGAGCGTACCGTCTTCGCGCAGGAAGTCTGCCAGCCTGCAGGGTCTGAACCAGCCCTCGATCATGCCCGCAAACGCCACATGGGCGGAAATGGCCGGATCGAGGATACGATCGTAGTCACGGTCAAGACCAAATTCCCGGCCGAACCGCTCGCGAAGGCGCTCCTCGGCGAAGACGTAGTTGCGCCGGTGGGTCAGCTGGATGTCGCCGCCGCCCACCGCGATCTGCCCGCTCTCGTCCGGCAGCCAGTAGGGCGTCTTCACCCAGGACAGCCGCCCCGCGTCATGGGCGGCCTGAAGTTTCTCGGCCGATTGCCGACGGTCAGCGGCGAAGGCTTCGAGAACCGGTTCGAGCCGTCTGCCTGTTTCCCAGTGGATCTGGCCGAGCGCGGCAGCGAGGAAGACCGGCGGATGGTCGGCGGCATAGGCCTCTTCCCAGACGTCGAGCTTGGTCGAAAGCCCCTTCTTCTGGGCCTCCGCCATGCCCTCGGGAAAGAGAACGGAAGCGTTCTTCTCCAGATGCCGGAAGAAGGCCGCGCGGTCGATCGCCATGGGCAGCCTAGACCCGTTCGCCGTTCCGGATACGATAGCTCGGCTGGTACATGGTCACCAGTTCCTCGGCTGCTGTCGGATGAACCGCCATGGTACGATCGAAATCGTCCTTGGTGCAGCCCGCTTTCAGCGCGATCGCCAGCGCCTGCGCCAGTTCGCCTGCGTCGGGGCCGAGAATATGGACGCCGAGAACCTTCCGGTCCGCACCGTTGACCACGATTTTCATGATCATCTTCTCGGTGCTGCCCGAAAGCGTGGCCTTCATCGGGCGAAATTCGGCGCGATAGATTTCCAGCGCATCATGGGCCTTGGCGGCGTCCTCCTCACTCATGCCGACAGTGCCGATTTCGGGCTGGGAGAAGACGGCCGTGGCGATGAGTTCGTGGTCGGGTGCCGTGGGACGATCCTTGTAGACCGTATCGATGAAGCACATGGCTTCGTGGATCGCCACAGGTGTCAGCTGCACGCGATCGGTCACGTCGCCGAGCGCATAGATATGTTCGACGTTGGTGCGCGAATAGGCATCGACGAGGATTTCGCCCTTCTTGCCGATCTCGACGCCGGCAGCGTCGAGGCCGAGACCCTCGGTATTGGGCATGCGGCCGAGCGCCAGCATCACCTGATCGGCCACGAGATCCTCGCCGCCCTTGAGGCTGGCGGTCAGCCGGCCGTCGGGCCGCTTCTCGATCTTCTCGAAAACCTCCTGGCAGACGATTCGGATCCCCTTTTCGGTCATCGCCTTGTGCAGCCCGTGCCGCATGTCGCCGTCGAAGCGCGACAGGATTTCCTGCCCGCGATAGACGAGCGTGGTCTCGACGCCGAGCCCGTGAAAGATATTGGCAAACTCGACGGCGATATATCCGCCCCCGGCAATGACGATCGCCTTCGGCAACTGATCGAGATGGAAGGCCTCGTTGGAACTGATGCAGAGTTCATGGCCGGGCAGCGAGGCATGTGGATTGGGCCTGCCGCCGACCGCGATCAGGATGCGCTCTGCGGTGACGGTCTTCCCGGTCGCCTTGATCAGGATCTCGTGCGTGCCGACCAGTTCGGCCCGGCTGTCGAGTATCTCGGCGCCCGCATTGTCGAGCCCCTTGCGGTAGAGCCCTTCGAGCCGGTCGATTTCCTTGTCCTTGTTGGCGATAAGCGTCGGCCAGTCGAAGCTGGTCTCGCCGACGCTCCAGCCGAAGCCTCCCGCATCATGGAAGTGTTCCGAAAACTGAGACGCGTAGACGAAGAGCTTCTTGGGCACGCAGCCACGGATCACGCAGGTTCCGCCGTAACGATACTCCTCGGCGATCGCAACCTTCTTGCCGAGACCGGCGGCCAGCCGCCCCGCCCGAACCCCGCCGGAGCCGCCGCCGATGACGAAGAGGTCGTAATCGTATGAAGCCATGGCGGAAGTCCTTTCGAGTTGTGGGCCGCACGCATCACTCAGGCAATGCGGTCAAGCAAGTCCATATAGGTAGCCCCGGGCAATAAAAAGCCCCGGAGGTCGTCCGGGGCTTTTCAAAAAGCGGTGAGACCGTCGCGCTGGTCAGTCTTACTGGGCCTTCGGCGCCTCTTCCTCGAGCTTCGGGCGATCGCCGAGCTTGTCGTGAAGCTTGGTGGCAACCGTCTGCGCCATGTCGCGCTGAATGCCGTTCGACCAGATCTCCGCGGCCTTGAGCAGTTCGCGGGTCACCAGCGGGCCGTTTTCCAGGAGCTTCACGCCGGCTTCCGACTTGTAGAAATCGGCGATGGCCTTGAGTTCGTCCTCCGAGAAGGTCTTGGCATAGATCGCCGCGGCTTCCTTCTCGAGATCGCCGCGCCGGCTGGCGAGAGAAAGTGCCACCTCGTCGACGGTCTGGTCGATCTCGGACTGGATATCCGGCGTCGACTGGATCAGGTTGGTCTTCAGCTGCATCGCGGCGTTGAGCAGGATGGCGTCGAACTCGTCGGTCGCATGGAGGGCGGAAATCGCCTGGCGAGCAGCCGCCAGATGCGACTCAGAAGGCTCCTGGGCAAAGGCCGGAGCGCCGGCGGCCATGACCGCGGCGATCATCAATCCGGCGCACCCCGTCTTCACGCGCATGATAATCGACATAATCTATTCTCTCCCGTCAAACTTGTGCGTTGAGCATCCGCACGCCCGCCGGTGAGGCGATGATGGCGGCGGTTGCCATGTTGAGAAACAGCCCGTGCTCGACCACCCCCGGAATGGCCGCAAGACCGCTTGCGAGCGCTTCTGCATCGGGAATACGGCCAAAAGATGCATCGAGAATGAAATGGCCGCCATCCGTGAGATACGGCTCGTCGCGGTCCTGGCGTTCACGCTGGCGCTGCACGATCTCGCCGGAAAGGCCGAGCGTCGACGCAAGCTTTTCGATGTGCAGGAGCGTGGAGCGCATCCCGAAGGGCATGACCTCGATGGGCAGCGGAAACTTGCCGAGCGTATCGACGACCTTGCTCTCGTCGGCGATGACGATCATCCGCTCGGAGGCTGCGGCCACGATCTTCTCGCGCAGATGCGCCCCGCCGCCGCCCTTGATCAGGTTGAGCTGCGGATCGACCTCGTCGGCACCGTCGATGGTCAGATCGAGTTCCGGCAGTTCGTCGAGCGAGAACAGCGGCACGCCGAGCTCGAGGCAAAGCCGCGCTGTCCGTTCGGAGGTGGGCACGCCCTGGACCTCGAAACCCTCGGCGACCTTCTCACCCAGAAGCTGGACGAATTCCTCGGCGGTCGAACCGCTGCCGATGCCGAGACGCATGCCGTTTTCGACCTGATCGAGAGCGGCCTTCGCCGCTGCGATTTTGAGACTTCGCGAGTCCATTCTCATCCGCCCGTTGAACAATTGCGTCGCTGTTAGCATGACCCGGCGCTATCCGCAAAGCCCGCGCGCCGGGCTTTTTCCGCTCGGACAGCGGTCGCGGTCGTTTGCGCCTGCCCACCGGCCCTGATATGCGCAGAGGACCCGACGGCCGACCGGCCGCTCTCCATCCGGAATTGACCGCATGACCGCCCCCACGATCCTTTTCGACCTTGACGGCACGCTTTTGTCCACGGCGGCCGACCTGCTCGCCAGCCTCAACCATATCATGGAGGCCGAAGGCTTGCGCCCGCTCGACGCCGGGGAGGTCGGCTTCCAGTTCGGACAGGGCGCGAAGGCGATGATCCTGCACGGCTTCGAAACCAACGGGCGCAAAGCGGACAGGACCCGCCTCGACGGGCTCACCGAGCGGTTTGTGGCCCATTATGCGGACAACATGCCGGGCGAGACCGCCCTCTTCCCCGGACTTGCGGAGGCAATGGACCGGCTCGATGCGGCGGGCATGCGGCTCGCGGTCTGCACCAACAAGCGCGAGGATCTCGCCGTCCGCCTTCTCGACCGGCTGGGTCTTCTGGGCCGTTTCGCGACGGTCGGCGGAGGCGACACGTTCCCGGTCCGCAAGCCGCACGGCGACCATCTGGTCCTGACCGTCCAACAGGCCGGCGGCGACCCGGCGCGTGCCGTCATGATCGGCGATTCGGCGAGCGACATCCTCGGGGCCAGAGACGCGGGCATGCCGTCGATAGCGGTTCCTTTCGGCTATTCGGATCAGCCGGTCCGGGCCCTTGGCCCGGATCTCGTGATCGAGAATTATTCCGAACTCACGGCGGACATGATCCGACGGCTGCTGAGCAGGCCGGCCTGAAACGATCTCGATCCTTGGAAAAATGGTGGGCGCGACAGGGATTGAACCTGTGACCCCTGCCGTGTGAAGGC
>CAZEJG010000015.1:30297-80601 GCA_964511625.1 uncultured Hoeflea sp. | reverse complement strand
GCGCCTCGCCGACCTCGATGCCGTTCGACTGGATCAGCGAGAAGACGCCGGGATGCACGCCGGTTTTCCTGATGGCCGCGTCGATCGCCTGGGCGACGATCTCGCCGGTGCCGGGATGGGCGGGATGGCCCTTGACGACGACCGGGCAACCGGCGGCGAGCGCCGAGGCGGTATCGCCGCCGGCGGTCGAGAAGGCGAGCGGGAAGTTGGACGCGCCGAAGACGCCGACGGGACCGATGGGCCGCTCGATCATGCGCAGATCGGGACGCGGCATTGGCGCGCGGTCGGGCAACGCCTCGTCGTGACGGCGGTCGAGATAATCGCCCTTGCGGATGTGGGAGGCGAAGAGACGCAGCTGTCCCGTGGTGCGGCCGCGCTCGCCCTGAAGGCGCGCCTCGGGCAGGCCGGTCTCGGAGGTGCCGATCGCAGTGATTTCCTCGCCCCGGGCCTCGATCTCGTCAGCGATCGCCTCGAGGAAGGTGGCGCGTTCCTCGCGGCTCGAATAGCCGTAGCTCCAGAAGGCCTCCTCGGCCGCCTTGACCGCGGTGTCGACATCGGCCGCGGTGCCGGCGGCAAAGCTGTGCGCCTCGCCTGTCGCGGGGCTCGAGTCAAAGCTTTCGCCACCGCCGGTCCAGTTGCCGGCGATCAAATGTTTTCCAGTGAGCATGGGGAGCTCCTTCAGTTCCTGTTCAGACGGGATTCGTCGATCGTGGCGGCGACGGTGTCGATGCCCTTGAAGCCGCCGTCTATCATATAGGTAAAGCCGGCACCGGGGTCAGCGTTCCGCGCCGAGTCCGAATAACCCTCCCATGCGGAGGTGACGATCATGCGATCGAGCTTAGGCCCGACGAAACAGGGGCAGCTGGTCTGTGCCGCGGGCAACTCGAAGGTGCGGACGATCGAACGGTCGGGCGCAAACCCCGTCACCGAGCCGCCGCCCCAGGCCGCATTCCACAGGACGCCGTCGGCATCCATGACAGAGCCGTCGTAATGGCCGCCGAGCGGCAGTTGCGCCTCGGTCAGGAACACCTCGGGCTCGCCGATCGGCACGGCCGTCTGCGGGTCGAGGGCAACGCGCCAGACGGTGTTGACGGCCGTGTCGGCGAAATAGCCGGTGCGGCCGTCGGGCGAAAAGCAGATCGAGTTGGGGATGGTGATCTTGCGGAAGAGTGGCTTGATCTCAGCGCCGTCGAACAGGTAGATCGCGCCGGCCTGCCATTCGGCGCTCTTGCCCATGGTGCCGATCCAGAGCCGGCCGGAGGGATGCAGCCGGCCGTCGTTGGAGCGGTTGCCCGGCTTGTCGGCCTCGAGCGGCGTGACGAGGCTCAGGCCGCCGTCGGCAACACGGCGCAGATAGAGGCCGTCCTCCATGCCCACGAGCTGGCTTTCGTCATCGACGCGGGCAATGACCGAGGCCATGCGCGGCAGGTCGTGAACGCGGGTCTCCGGCTCGCCGAAACGATGCTCGAGAAGCTTGCGGCCGACGATGTCGAACCACCAGGCGGTATCGGTACCGCGGTCGTAGGCGGGGCCCTCGCCGAGCTCGCTGCAGCGGGTTCCGAGCTTCTCCACACCCGTCACTGTCTTTGCCACTGTGTCCACTCCTCCTCTGTGCGTGCGAGCGGTTCCGGCGTCACTTGCCCCATTTGAGGGCGAGCACGTCCAGTTCGGTCGCCAGGCTGAGCAGGCGGGCTTTCGTCCGCTCGGACATCGGCTTGAGCGGGTGGCGCACAAAATCGCTTCTGATGACGCCGCCTTCCTTCATCACGGTCTTGGCCGCGCGCAGGCCGCACTGGCGGTTCTCGTGGTTGATCAGCGGCATGCAGGTCTTCCAGTGATCGAGCGCGGCGTCGTGGTTGCCGGCGAGATATTCGGTGACGATCGGCTTGATCTTCTCGGGGAACATGGCCGAGGTCATGGTGCCGGTTGCTCCGGCATCGAGATCGGCCAGAAGGGTCACTGCTTCCTCGCCGTCGAACGGGCCGACGATGTCCTTGCCGCCCTGCTCGATGAGGGCTGCGAGCTTGTCGGCCGCGAACGGCACCTCGATCTTGAAATAGGAGACGTTCTCGATCTCGCGGGCCATCTTGCAGAGCAGATCAACGGGAAGCGGGGCGCCGGAAAGCGGCGCGTCCTGCACCATGATCGGGATCGAAATCGCGTCGCTGACGGCCTTGAACTGCTCGTAGATGCCGACCGGGGAAGGGACGAGGCCGACGCCGTGATAGGGCGGCATCATCATGACCATCGAAGCGCCCAGCGCCTCGGCATCCTTCGCGCGCTTGACCACGATATCGGTCGAGAAATGGCTGATGGTGACGATCATGGGCACCCGGCCTGCGGCGTGTTCGAGGCTCAGCTTCATGAGAAGCGCGCGCTCGTCGTCCGAGAGCACGAACTGCTCGGAGTAGTTCGCCAGAATGCAGATGGCGTCGACGCCCTGATCGATCATGCAGTCGATCACCCGGCGCATGCCGTCCTCGTCGACCCGTCCGTCATCGAAAAAGGGGGTCGGGGCCACCGGCAGAATGCCTTTGAGCGGATGTTTCATCTCGGGTCCTTTCAGAAAGTCTCGGTACTGTCGGTGATGCGGAATTCTGACACCTGCCGGTAGGTCTCGCCGGGTCGCAGAACGACGGACGGAAAATCCGGATGGTTGGGTGCATCGGGCCAGCGCTGCGGTTCGAGCGCGATCCCCGCATAGGGGCCGTAGGGTCGTCCGGTGAGGCCGGCGACGGGGGCGGTGTCCATGCGCGCGCCGTCATAGACCTGGAAGCCGGGATCGGTCGACGAAATGCGCAGCGCCAGATCGGCGGTCGAGAGCACGGCGAGTTCGCGCAAGGTCTCGGAGACGTCGTCGAAGCAGCAGAAATTGTGATCGAGCGGTTCGGCATCCGGCCGGATGATCGGCTGCGGGGTGCGCAGGTCGAATCGGGTGCCGTCGACGGGCTTCGGCGCACCCACCGGAATGCGGCGCGCGTCGACCGCGTTGTAGCGGTCGGAATGGACGGTCAGCCGGTGATTGGACAGATCCGTCGAGCCGTCGAGGTTCCAGTAGGAATGGTGGGCGAAACCGCAGAAGGTCGACACGTCGGTGACAGCCTCGATCTCGATGCGCAGCGCTCGGTCGTCCGACAGCGAATAGGTGACGGCGACGTCGAGATTGCCCGGGAAACCGTCAAGCTCGTCGGCCATCCTAAGCGCAAAGCGGCAATGGGACGGGCCGTGGTCCTCGATCGTCCAGACGAGGTTGGAGCTGCCATGCTCGCCGCCGTGCAGGGTGGTGATGCCGTCCTCGTTGCGGTCGAACTGGAAGGTCCTGCCGTCGAGCTCAGCCGTGCCCTCAGCGATGCGGTTGGCGACGCGTCCGGCGATGGCACCGTAATAGCGCATCTCGTCGAAATAGGGTTCGAGAACCGGGCTGCCGAGCACGAGCGGGTGGTCGCGCCCCTCGACACGGAAATCCTGCAGGCTGGCTCCCCAGCTGATCAGGCGTGCGGTAGCGTCACCTGCGGCAATCGTCACCCGCTCGACGGGCGTGCCGTCCGGCGTGGTGCCGAACCGTTCGATCCTGCCGCCGCTCATGCCCCCGCTCCTGCCATGGCCCCGTCATAGGCGGCGACCAACGAGGCTGCGCGCTCGGCGACGTCGCCGGCGGTCATGCCCGGCTTGAAGAGAGACGTGCCGATGCCGAAGCCGGCGGCTCCGGCGGCAACCCAGTCCTTGAGGTTGTCCGGGGATGCGCCGCCGACGGCGTAGAGGTCAACATCCGAAGGCATCACCGCGCGGAGCGCCTTGAGGCCTTCGGGCCCGGCCATGGAACCGGGAAACAGCTTGAGGGTGCGGGCGCCGGCGGCGATCGCCTGGAAACATTCGGTGGCGGTGAAGACGCCGGGCATCGAAACCATCTTGTGTTCGAGCGTTCGTGCGATGACCGCGGGATCGCAATTCGGCGAGACGACCAGCGTGCCGCCGACGTCGAGAACATTATCGACGTCCCCCGGCGAAAGCACCGTGCCGGCGCCGATCAGCGCGTCCGATCCGAAGCGCCGGGCCAGCCGTCCGATGCTCTTCAAGGGTTCGGGGGAATTGAGTGGCACCTCGATTGTGGTGATCCCGGCGCCGATCAGGGCTTCGCCGATTTCCTCGACCTCGTCGGGGGTGACCCCGCGCAGGATGGCGACGAGATTGCGGGTCATCGGGACGTCTCCTTGATGCCGGCGCGAACCTGCCGGAGGCCGGCGAGCGTCAACCCGGAGCCGTCCTCCACGATTGCCGTTGCGCCGATCTGCTTGAGGGCCGCCGCGTACCGCGCGGCGAGACTGCCGGCTCCCACGAGATGGACGTCGCGGCCCTCCCAGAACGGGCGGCAAGCCGCAAGCTCGGTGCCGATGAGAAGGCCTGACAGCATGTCGCTGGCGTCTTCGGCGGACGTTTCTTCGAGAAGCGAGCGGGCCCGTATCGAAAACAGGTTGGTGGTGAGGTTCTGCGGCTTGGCCATCGCGCGGCTGACCGCTTCGAGAAAGGCAGGTCCTGCCTCGCCCCTGTTGCCGGAGCCGACAGAGTGTCTCAGGATCGACTGATTGCCGATCAGAGAGAACAGTTCGCCGGTCATGACGGTGAGGAAATGGCTGACGTCGCCGCCTTCCAGGCTGACCCACTTGCTGTGTGTGCCGGGTAGACAGATGACGGCATCCTCGCGGCCCGTCTCGGCGAGAAAGCCCGCGAGCTGGGTTTCCTCGCCGCGGATCACATCCTGCGGATGGCTCTGCGAAAGACCGGGGACGATCCGGACCGACAGACGCGGATCGGTGGTCTCGACCTCGGTGAGGGCGTCGCTCGCAACCGGGGCGCACGGCACACGCCGATAGGCTGCTTCCTTCCAGCCCTGACGGGCGCCGGCCATGCCGCACACGATCACGGGAACGGGGCGGGTCGCATCTTCGATCCAGGGAGCGACGAGGTCGAGAAGCGCGGGCTCGAACTCGGTCCGGGTGAGCCGCCCCATGCCGTTGTCGGAAGCGGCCTGGTCGACCGCGAGCCCGTCGGCGTCCATAGCCCAGACGCGCAGCGAGGAACTGCCCCAGTCGACGGCGATCCAGTCCGGTCCGGTCTTGGTGCTTGCGGCGCTCACCTCATCCTCATTCGTGGAACGGGTCTACGGTCTCGCGCTTCCCGAGCAGGAAGGCGTCGGCCACGTGGACCATCGGGGAGAGATCCATGTCGATCCCGACACCCGGTACCAGTTCGGCCATCCGGGCATAGAGGTTGGGGTATTCGCCGTCGAGCGCGACATCGGAGGTTTCGACGGCTGCCCCGTCGATGGAGAGGTTGGCGCCGCCGTCCGACAGCACCATCGAGCCTTCTTCCGTCTCCGCCTCGATGTTCCAGAACTGGTCGCCTTCCTTGCGCCAGTCGAATTCTGCGGTCACCTCGGCACGATCGGGATGGCGGAAGGCGAGGCTCGCCGCGATCGGTGTCTGGCGATTGTCGGGGAACTTGAGGGTCGCGCCGGTCAGATGCACCGGGACCGGCAGGATGCGGGTCATGATGGACAGCGCGTTGATGCCGGGATCGAACACGCCGAGACCGCCGGCTTCCCAAATCCAGGCCTGGCCCGGATGCCAGCGGCGGACATCCTCGAGCCAGGTGATCTTCAGACGCTTCAGCGTCTTGCCGGCTAGCCACTTCCGGGCCGCCTCGACGCTGGCAGCCTCGCGCGAATGCCATGTGGCAAACAGCGCAACGCCGGCCTTGCGCGCCATCGCCTCGAGCGTATGGCATTCGGAAAGCGTCGCGCCGGGGGGCTTTTCGAGCATGACGTGGCGGCCGGCCCTGATCGCGGCCGCGGCATAGTCGAAGCGCGGGACCGGCGGCAGGCAGAGCGAGACCACTTCGATATCCGGGCGCGCTTCGAGCATGCTCGCCATATCGGTGTAGTTATCGATACCCTCGACACCTTCGTGGCGGGTGACGGTTGCCGCGAGGTCCCAGTCGCCGGAGGCGGCGATGGACGGCACGTGCTGGTCGCGGGCGATCTTGCCGATCCCCGCCAGAGCGATCTTCCAGGCCATCAGTGGGAATCCTTGCCCACCGCCGCGCCGCGGCAGCCCTTGAGGAAGCTCAGATCCGCGCCGGTATCGGCGCCCTCGACATATTGGTGATGCAGCCAGGGATAGCCGGAGCCGTATTCCTCGGCGACGGGCGTCCATTCGGCCAGACGAGACGCCAGTTCCTCGTCGGAGATATCGAGATGCAGCGTGCGGGCCTCGACGTCGAGTTCGATCATGTCGCCGTCACGCACAACCGCCAGCGGTCCGCCGACGGCGGCCTCGGGCGAGGTGTGCAGGATCACGGTGCCGTAGGCGGTGCCGGACATGCGGGCATCGGAGATGCGCACCATGTCGGTGATGCCCTTCTTCAGAACCTTCGGCGGCAGGCCCATGTTGCCGACCTCGGCCATGCCGGGATAGCCCTTCGGGCCGCAGTTCTTCAGCACCATCACGCAGGTCTCGTCGATGTCGAGCGCGTCGTCGTTGATCTTGGCCTTGTAGTCGTCGATGTTCTGGAAGACGACGGCGCGGCCGCGATGCTTCATGAGGTGTTTCGACGCCGCCGAGGGTTTCAGGATCGCGCCCTTGGGAGCGAGATTGCCCTTGAGAACCGCGATGCCGCCCTGGCTGGTCAGCGCCTTGTCGACCGGACGGATGACTTCCTCGTTGTGGTTGACTGCGTCCTTGACCTCGTCCCAGATCGGGCCGCCTGACACGGTCAGGGCGTCCTTGTTGAGGAGGCCGCTTTCGCCGAGATGCCTGAGCACGACGGGCAGGCCGCCGGCATAGAAGAACTCTTCCATCAGGTATTCGCCCGACGGCATCAGGTTGACGATCGTGGCGACGTCGCGGCCGCAACGGTCCCAGTCGTCGAGCGAGAGATCGATGCCGACGCGGCCGGCGATCGCCAGGAGATGGACCACTGCATTGGTGGAGCCGCCGATGGCGCCGTTGGCACGGATGGCGTTCTCGAAGGCGGCCTTGGTCAGCACGTCGGAGGGCTTCAGGTCATCCTTGACCATCTGCACGATGCGGCGGCCGGAGAGCTGCGCCATGACGCGGCGACGGCTGTCGACCGCGGGAATGGCGGCATTGCCGGACAGCGCCATGCCGAGTGATTCCACCATCGAGGCCATCGAGGAGGCGGTGCCCATCGTGTTGCAGGACCCGGGAGAGCGGGACATGCCGGCTTCGGCCTCGAGGAAATCCTCCTGCGTCATCTCGCCGGCCTTCACGGCTTCGGAGAACTTCCACAGATGGGTGCCGGAGCCGACGCGCTGCCCACGGAAGTGGCCGTTGAGCATCGGCCCGCCGGTGACCACGATCGAGGGCAGGTCGGTCGATGCCGCCCCCATCAGGAGGCTCGGCGTGGTCTTGTCGCAGCCCACCAGCAGCACGCAGCCGTCCATCGGCTGGCCGCGGATGGCTTCCTCCACCGCCATGGCGGCGAGGTTGCGGAACATCATGGCGGTCGGGCGGAAGGAGCTTTCGGCGGCCGAGAAGACCGGAACCTCGACGGGGAAGCCGCCGGCCTCGTAGATGCCGTGCTTGACGCGCTCGGCGAGCACGTCGAGATGGGCGTTGCAGGGCGTCAGTTCCGACCAGGTGTTGAGGATGCCGATCACCGGGCGCCCGTCGAACAGGTCGTGCGGGAAGCCCTGGTTCTTCATCCAGCCGCGGTGATAGATCTGGTCACGGCCGGTGCCGCCGAACCATTCCTGCGAGCGCAGCCGGCGAGGCCATTTGGCCGGTGTGAAGGTCATTGTCCCGAACTCCTTTGAGCGGCCGCCCGGATCGCCAGGCGGCGGCGTCTCATCCCTGTTTTTGCTTGTTGTAGACGTCGAAGATGACCGCGGCGAGCAGCACCAGGCCCTTGATCATCTGCTGGTAGTCGATGCCGATGCCCATGATCGACATGCCGTTGTTGAGCACGCCCATCAGGAACGCGCCGACGACAGCGCCGATGATGGTGCCGACGCCGCCGGACATCGAGGCGCCACCGATGAAGACGGCTGCGATCACGTCGAGTTCGAGCGCGAAGCCGGCTTTCGGCGTGGCGGTGTTGAGGCGGGCAGCGAAGACGAGACCGGCGGCAGCGGCCAGCACGCCCATATTGGTGAAGGCGAGGAAGGTCAGCCGCTCGGTGTTGATGCCCGAAAGCTTGGCGGCCTTCTGGTTGCCGCCGAGTGCGTAGACGCGGCGACCAATCACCGTCGAGGAGGTGAGGAAGGCGTAGATCACCGTCAGCACACCCATGGTCAGGAGCACGTTCGGCAGGCCGCGGAAGGTCGACAGCTTGTAGGTGATGAAGATCAGCGCCGCGGCGACAATGAAGTTGCGCGCCGCGAAGAAGGCGCCCGGTTCGTCCTCGATGCCATAGGCCTTGTTGCGGGACCGCTGCTTCATGCCCATCCAGAAGATCAGCGCAGCGGTCACGACGCCCGACAGCAGTGCCAGAACGTTGAGCTGGCGGACGCCGAAGAGGCCGGCCAGCGAGGCGCCGATGCCGGCGGGGAAGATGTCGGGGACGAAGCCGTTGGCGATGATCTGGAACTCGCGCGGGAAGGGGCCGACCGACTGTCCCTCAAGGAGCCACAGGGACAGACCGCGGAAAACCAGCATGCCGGCGAGCGTGACGATGAAGGAGGGAATGCGCCAGTAGGCGACCCAGTACCCCTGAGCAGCGCCGATAATGCCGCCCATCACAAGGCAGGCAACGATAGTGACATAGATATTCATGTCGTAGTTGACGATCATGACCGCTGCCAGTGCGCCGATGAAGCCCATCACCGAGCCCACCGAAAGGTCGATGTTGCCCGACACGATGACGACGAGCATGCCCAGCGCCATGATGACGATATAGCTGTTCTGGAGAAGCAGGTTGGTGACATTGACGGCCCGCAGGAGTGTGCCCTCGGTCACGGCCTGGAAGAAGACCATGACGACGATGAGCGCCAGAAGCAATCCGTACTCGCGCAGGTGCGAGGCCAGGTAGGCGCCGATGCCCTTGCTCTTGTGTTCCGCACCTTCGGTGTGATCGGTATCAGCCACGGCCATTCCCGCAGTCCTCCTAGTCGTTGACGATGAGCGACATGATGCGCTCCTGGCTGGCTTCTGCAGCCGTCAGTTCGCCGACAAGAGCGCCTTCATTCATGACGTAGATCCTGTCGCACATGCCGAGAAGTTCCGGCATCTCCGAGGAGATCATGATGACGCCCTTACCCTGATCGGCGAGGTCGTTGATGATGGTGTAGATTTCGTACTTGGCACCGACGTCGATACCGCGCGTCGGCTCGTCCAGGATGAGGACCTCCGGGGAGGTGAACAGCCACTTGGCGAGAACCACCTTCTGCTGGTTTCCGCCCGAGAGATTGACCACCTTCTGGAACACCGAGGGCGTGCGCGTGGCGAGCGCCTCGCGGTAGCGTTCGGCCACCTGCGTCTCCTCGTTGCGCATCAGCACGCCGTTGTTGGAGACCTCCTCCAGGTTGGCGAGCGTGGTGTTGAAGCGGATAGTCTCGTCGAGCACCAGACCGAGCGACTTGCGGTCCTCGGTGACATAGGACACGCCGGCCTTGATGGCCTTCGGCACGGTCGAGACATCGACCGTCTCGCCCTTGAGCCTGACCGTTCCGGTGACGTTGCGGCCGTAGGACCGTCCGAAGATCGACATGGCGAGCTCGGTGCGGCCCGAGCCCATCAGGCCGGCGATGCCGACGACCTCGCCGGCGCGGACGTTGAAGTTGGCGTTCTTGATGACGCGGCGTTCGGCATGCTCTGGATGCCAGACCGTCCAGCCCTCGACTTCCATGAGAATGTCGCCGGGCGTGCGCTTGTGCTCGGGGAAGCGGGCGGTCATGTCCCGGCCGACCATGTCGTGGACGATCTGATCCTCGCTCAGCCCCTTGGCATCGAGCGTCGAGACGGTGGTCCCGTCGCGGATCACGGTCACCGTGTCGGCGACGTAGCGGACCTCGCCGAGCTTGTGGGAGATCAGGATACAGGTGACGCCCTGCGCCTTGAGTTCGAGCATCAGGTCGAGCAGCTTGCGACTGTCGTTTTCCTGAAGTGCCGCCGTCGGCTCGTCGAGGATGAGAAGCTTGACGTCCTTGGAGAGCGCCTTGGCGATCTCGACGAGCTGCTGCTTTCCGACGCCGATGGAATCGACCAGCGTCGTCGGGGCTTCGCTCAAGCCGACCTTGGCGAGCAATTCCTCGGTGCGCTGGTTGGTCTTGCGCCAGTCGATGACGCCGCGCGTGGCGCGTTCGTTGCCGAGAAAGATGTTTTCGGCGATCGAGAGCTGCGGGACCAGCGCCAGCTCCTGGTGAATGATGATGATGCCGCGATCCTCGCTGTCGCGGATGTCGCGGAACTGGGCGGTTTCGCCTTCGTACACGATCTCGCCGTCATAGCTGCCGGCCGGGTAGACGCCCGAGAGAACCTTCATCAGCGTCGACTTGCCGGCGCCGTTCTCGCCGCAGATGGCGTGGATCTCGCCTTCCTCGACCTTGAGATCGACCCGGTCGAGCGCCTTGACGCCCGGAAACTCCTTGGTGATCTGACGCATTTCGAGAAGTGTGGCCATGGGGCTCTCGGAAATTCTGCTGTGACTGTCTGTCTGGCTGCTGTCAGGCGAGGCTTGGCGCTCGCGTGACCGGGTCCGTTCCGCCGGCAATCCGGCGGAACGGCTCTTCAGGCTTGGAAGCTCTTACTTGAGCTGCTCTTCGGTGTAGTAACCGCTGTCGATCAGAACTTCCTTGTAGTTGCTCTTGTCGACGGAAACCGGCTCGAGGAGGTAGGACGGAACGACCTTCACACCGTTGTCGTAGGTTTCGGTGTCGTTGATTTCCGGCTCGCCGCCGCCGAGCAGGGCGTCGACCATGCCGACGGTCACGCGGGCAAGCTCACGGGTATCCTTGAAAACGGTCGAGTACTGCTCGCCAGCCAGGATCGACTTGACGGACGGGACTTCAGCGTCCTGACCGGTCACGATCGGCATTTTCATGTCGCCCGAACCGTAGCCCACGCCCTTGAGCGCGGAGAGGATGCCGATCGACAGACCGTCATAGGGCGACAGAACGCCGTGGACCTGCTTGTCGGTGTAGTTGGCCGACAGAAGGTTTTCCATGCGTGCCTGGGCGACAGCGCCGTCCCAGCGAAGCGTGCCGACGGTGTCCATGCCCATCTGACCGGACACGATGTTGATCTTGCCTTCGTCGATCATCGGCTGGAGCACGCTCATGGCGCCGTTGTAGAAGAAGTAGGCGTTGTTGTCGTCCGGCGAGCCGCCGAAGAGTTCCACGTTCCAGCTGTCCTGGTCGGGGAAGCGTTCCTTCAGGCCGTTGACGAGCGAAGTGGCCTGCTGCACGCCGACCTTGAAGTTGTCGAAGGTCGCGTAATAGTCGACGTTGCCGCTGTCGCGGATCAGGCGGTCATAGGCGATGACCTTGATGCCCGAGGCGGCCGCGTTTTCCAGAGCGTTCGACAGAGTGGTGCCGTCGATGGCGGCGATGACGAGAACGTCGACGCCCTTGGTGATCATGTTCTCGATCTGGGCGAGCTGGTTCGGAATGTCGTCTTCGGCGTACTGAAGATCGGTTTCGTAACCGGCTTCCTGGAACTGCTTGACCATGGACTCGCCGTCGGAAATCCAGCGTGCCGATGATTTCGTCGGCATGGCGATGCCGATCGAGCCCTTGTCCTGTGCGAAAGACGGTGCGGTGGCGAGACCTGCGCCGAGCGCAAGCGCCGCCAGTGCGGAAACGAGTTTCCTCATAGGGTAATACCTCCCGGTGGTTTTGGGGTTCCGGCGACAGGCCGAAATTGCCCCCTCTGGACCTCCTGATCCGGGCTAGACTCCTAGCGGCATGGCGACATGTCCCGCAAATGATTAAATTGACATTTTCCATATCAGAATTGATATGTCGAACCATGGAAAAGCTCGCCGCCCGACTCCAGCTCAAGGACTTCCGCCTCATTCAGGCGATCGAGAAGACGGGACAGCTCGCGCTGGCGGCCGAACAGCTGGCGATCACCCAGCCGGCGGCCTCGCGGATGCTGGCGTCGATCGAGAAGGCCGTCGGCACCCGGATTTTCGACCGCCACCCCAAGGGCATGACGCCGACCGCGGTGGGGCAGGTGCTCGCGCGCAACGCGGCGACGCTGCTTCACGAGATGGACCGGGCGATCCACGAGGTGGAGGAGATCCGCTCCGGCCGGGCCGGCACCGTGCGCGTGGGCTCGGTCACCGGCGGGGCCGTCGCCTTCGTGGTTCCGGCGATCCAGAAGCTCAAACAGGAGGCGGTGGGCGCGGACATCCATGTCGACGTGGCGCCGAGCCAGGTGCTGATCGAGGGCCTGCTGCGCGGCGACTATGATTTCGTGCTTTCGCGCGTTCCTCCCGGCGTCGACGCACGGCAGTTCAATGTCCGGCGGGGCAGGGTCGAGGTGATCCGCTTCCTCTGCCGCGCGAGCCATCCGCTGGCCGGACGATCGGGCCTGGCGATCGGCGACCTCGAGGGCTATGAATGGGTGGTGCAGGCACCCCTGATGCCGATGCGCCAGGCGGTGGAGGATGCTTTCGTCAACGCCCAGGTGTCGCTGCCGCGGGAGATCGTCAACACGACCTCGCTTCTGGTGATGATCGCCTATCTCAATTCCACCGACGCCATCGCTCCGACCTCACGCGAGGTGGTCGATCTGCTTGCGGGACAGGCGGAGACGAGCGATCTGGCGACGATCGACCTCGACGAGCCGATCATCGTGCACGCCTATCATATGATCTCGATGAAGACGCACACGCTCAATCCGCTCGCCATCAAGCTGCGCGATCTCGTGTTCAGTGCGCTCTCGGCTTGACGGCGACGGCGCTCTGACCAGCTTCCGCGAGATCCGGGGCAGGCTGATCGGCCGCAAAGAGACGATCCCGGCCTTCCACGATGACGACCTCGGTTGCGCGGGCCGCCGCATCCGCATCGCCGGCCTCAATGGCCTCGACGATCACCTCGTGGCGGCGGCTGGTGAGACGCTGGCGCTCGGTATTGCCTACCGGCGAGGAGAGCTTGAACGAGGTGACCAGCGCAGCTTCGATGAGACTTGCCACCGAATACATGAAAGGGTTCCGCGCCGCATCGATCATCGCCATGTGGAGGCTCAGATCGGCATAGGCGAAGTCCTCCATCGAGCGTGCCTCGTACATGCCTTTCACGCAGTCCTTCATGCGGGCGATGTCCTGCGGCGTCGCGTTGCGCGTGGCAAGGCGCGCCGCGCTCGGCTCGAAGGAGATGCGCATGTCGGACAGGTGACTGAGGAAGGTGGCGTCGAAACCGGATTCGAGGTGCCAGCGCAGGACGTCGGAATCGAAGAAGTTCCAGACCTTGCGCTCGGTAACGCGGGTGCCGATGCGGGCCTTGGCGACGACCAGTCCCTTGGCGGCGAGCGTCTTCATCGCCTCCCTGAGGACGGTACGCGAGACGGCGAAGCGCTCGGCGAGTTCCGCGTCGCCGGGGACCAGAGAGCCGGTCGGATAGGCACCCGTGATGATGGACCTGCCGATCTCGTCAACCACGAGCGCGTGGCTGTTGCGCACTGCTCCGTTCGAGATGGCGGTCCTGAGCACTGTCCGTCCCCGTTCTATCTGGCCCCTTCGGTGGAGGCCCTGTTCTGTCCGGTAAACCAGACTAGTCCCTTTTGCAGGACGATAAATGCAAACAATAGCATACCTACAACTATCTTGGTCCACCAACTGGAAAGTGTGCCGTCGAAGATGATGTAGGTCTGGATCAGCCCCATGATCAGAACGCCGATAAGTGTGCCGGCGATGAAGCCGCTGCCTCCGGTCAGGAGCGTCCCGCCAATGACCACTGCCGCGATGGCGTCGAGCTCCACGCCCACGGTTGCCAGCGAATAGCCGGCCGAGGTGTATATCGAAAACACGATGCCGGACAATCCGGCGAGCAAGCCCGAGAGCGCATAGATGGCGATGGTGGTGCGCGCCACCGGCACGCCCATCAGCTGCGCGGTGTGGGCTCCGCCGCCCAGCGCATAGACATTGGTCCCGAAGCGGGTGCGGTGGGCGACCAGCATGCCGACGACGAAGACCACCAGCATCAGCCCGCCGATGAAGGTCAGCCGTCCCTTTCCGGGCATCAGCCAGTAGAAGCCCTGGATGGTCGAGTAGAATTCGTGGGCGATCGGCACGGAATCGATCGACAGCACATAGGCCATGCCGCGGGCGAGGAACATGCCGGCCAGCGTGACGATGAAGGCCGGCATCTCGAGGAAGTGGATCGTCGCTCCCATCGCCGCGCCGAACAGGGTGGTGATCAGCAAAAGCATGGCGAAGACGGGGATCGGGTGCAGACCGGTGTCGCGCAGCATCACCGAGATGAACACGCCGGAGAAGGCTATGACCGAACCCACCGAGAGGTCGATGCCGCCCGATATGATGACGAAGGTCATGCCCACCGCGATGATGCCGAGGAAGGCGTTGTCGGTAAACAGGTTACCGATCACCCGGGTCGAGAGCATGGCCGGAAACTGTGCGTAGCAGACCGCGTAGGCGAGGATGAAGATGGCGACAGTCGCCGCCAGAGGCAGAAAGCGCGAGTTCATTGGGTCACGGTCTCCTTTTCCACGGCGTCGCCGCCGGGGGCCTTGCGGAAGAAGGCCATGCTCGTGCGGAGGGCGGGCGATTGCACCACGAGGATGATCAGGATGATCGCTGCCTTGATGACGAGGTTGAACTCGGGCGGAAAGCCCGACAGCAGGATGCCGGTGTTGACCGCCTGGATGATCATGGCGCCGATCAACGACGCAATCAGCGAGAAACGTCCGCCGAGGAGCGAGGTGCCGCCGATGACGACGGCGAGAATGGCGTCGAGTTCGAGCCAGAGGCCGGCATTGTTGGCGTCGGCGCCCCTGATGTCGGCCGCTGCGATGATGCCGGCAAGGGCCGCGCAGAAGCCGGAGGTGACATAGACCGCGATCAGGAGCACGCGCGAGTTGATGCCCGCGAGGGTCGAGGCGCGCAGGTTGATGCCGACGGATTCGATCAGCAGGCCGAGCGCGGTTCGGCGCACCACCATCGTGACCAGAAGTCCAGTGACGATCCAGATCACCACCGGCATCGGCAGGCCGAAAAGCGTGCCCGAACCGAAGAAGATCAGGTTCGCGTCGTTGAAGGTGAGGATCGCGCCCTCGGTGATCAGCTGCGCGATGCCGCGGCCCGCGACCATCAGGATCAGCGTGGCTACGATCGGCTGGATTCCGAGAAAGCTCACCAGGATGCCGTTCCATAGGCCGCAGACGAAACCGGCGACAAGGGCGAAGAGCAGGGTGGCGGGCAGCCCGTAGCCCTGGGTAATCCCCCAGGCGGCAACCGCGCCGCAGATCGCCATCACCGCGCCGACCGACAGGTCGATGCCGCGTGTGGCGATGACCAGCGTCATGCCGATCGACAGGAGTGCCACCGGCGCGCCGCGATTGAGAATGTCGATCGGCGAGCCGTAGAGGCGTCCATTGGCGATCGAAATGTCGAAGAAGCCCGGGAAGAAGACGGAGATCAGGACGAGCACGAAGGCCAGCGTGACGAGCTGGGGTGCGATCCTGCGAAGAAAACGGCCGGCACCGCTCATGACGCACTCCCGTTGTGCGAGGCGGCAATGGCATCGACCATGTTGCCGGTTGTGATGTCTGCGCCGACCAGTTCGGCGACGTGGTGGCGGTCGCGCACGACGACGACGCGGTGGCTGTAGGCGACGAGTTCGTCGAGCTCCGAGGAAATGACGAGAAGCGACATGCCTTCCCGGCACAGGTCCTCGATCAGGCGGATGATCTCGGCATGGGCGCCGACGTCGATGCCGCGGGTCGGCTCGTCGAGAATGAGGAATTTCGGGTTGGTGGCGAGCCAGCGGGCGAGCAGCACCTTCTGCTGGTTGCCGCCGGAAAGAAGGCCCACCGGCTTCTCCGCGTCGGAGGTGCGGATGTCGAGGCGGCGGATGAAATCCTCGGCCATTTCCGCCTGTTTCCTGCGCGGCACGCGGCGCGCCCAGCCCATGCGGGCTTGTAGCGCCAGGATGATGTTCTCGCGGACGCTGAGATCGGCGATGACGCCGTCGATCTTGCGGTCCTCGGGGCAGAAGCCGAAGCCGGCAGCCACCGCGTCACGCGGCGAACGCAGTTCGATCGGGTTGCCGTCCTTGAGGGCCTTGCCGCTGTCATGGGTCGCGGCGCCGAACAGCGTTTCGGCGGTCTCGGTGCGGCCGGAGCCCAGAAGCCCGGCCATGCCGACCACCTCGCCGCGGCGGATCTCAAGATCGAAGGGCGCGATGCGGCCCTTCCTGCCGAAATCGTCGAAGCGCAGCCAGGGATCGGTCTTTGGCAGGTCGGTTCGGCCGGTCTCGCGGGTCTCGTGCTCGAACTCGCGGCCGAGCATCATGTTGACGAGCTGCACCCGGTCGAGGCTCGCCGTATTCTCGGTGCCGATCAGGCGGCCGTTGCGGAGAACGGTGATGCGGTCGGAGACCTCGAAGACCTGATCGAGGAAGTGCGAGATGAAGACGATGCCGATGCCGCGCTCCTTGAGCGAGCGGATGATGTCGAAGAGCATCTTCACCTCGCCGGAATCGAGGCTGGCCGTGGGCTCGTCGAGAATGAGAACCTTGCCCGACAGGCTGACGGCGCGGGCGATGGCGATGACCTGGCGGACGGCCACCGAGTAGTCGTCGAGATTTCGCGACACGTCGATGTCCAGTCCGTACTGCGCGAGTGTCTCGCGCGCCTGGCGGTTCATCTCGCGGCCGGAGATCATGCCGAAACGGGTCGGCTGCCGGCCGAGAAACAGGTTCTCGGCGACGGAGAGATTGGGCAGCAGATTGACTTCCTGGTAGACGGTGCCGATGCCGTAATTCTGCGCGTCGAGCGTGTCGCGCGGATCGATCGGCCGGTCCTGCATCAGGATTTCGCCGGCATCGCGGCGGTAGGCGCCGGTCAGGCACTTGATCAGCGTCGACTTGCCGGCGCCGTTCTCGCCGAGAAGCGCATGGACTTCGCCGGGCTGCAATGTGAAGTCGACATGGTCGAGCGCCACCGTGCCGGGAAAGGTCTTGGTCACGCCTGTGGCGTGAATGAGCGGCAGGGTGTTTGCCACGGCGGACATCCTCCACCTCGAATGCAACTGACTGGACGGTCCGCGCCGGCATCCGTCAAGGGCGCGGCGTCGGAAAACGGACGAAACGGCGGTCGGGATCGCCGACCGCCGGTAACGTCAGGACGAAAGATCAGTAACCGAGATCTTTCTTCTGCTCGTAGACAGCCTGCGGATCGTCCTTCTGGGTGTAGAGCTTCGATTCCGTCTGGATGAACTTCGGCGGCATGGTGCCGTCCTTCATGTAGGCATCCAGAGCGTCGAAGGCCGGACCCGCCATGTTCGGGGTCAGTTCGACCGTGGCGTTGGCTTCACCGGCGGCCATGGCCTGGAAGATGTCCGGCACGGCGTCGATGGAAACGACGAGGATGTCCGAACCCGGCTTCAGGCCGGCTTCCTTGATGGCTTGGATGGCGCCGACGGCCATGTCGTCGTTGTGGGCGTAGAGGGCGCAGATGTTCTTGCCGCCGTCTTCGGCCTTGAGGAAGCTTTCCATCACTTCCTTGCCCTTGGTGCGGGTGAAGTCACCGGTCTGGCTGCGGATGATCTTGATGTTGTCGTGGCCCGCGATGGCTTCCTCGAAGCCTTTCTTGCGGTCGATCGCCGGCGACGAGCCGGTGGTGCCCTGCAGTTCGACGACGTTGCAATCCTTGCCGGCGACCTCGTCGACCAGCCACTGGCCGGCGACGCTGCCCTCATGGACGAGGTCCGAGCCAACAGCGGTGAGGTAGAGATCGTCCGACGAATCCACCATTCGGTCGAGCAGGACCACCGGAATTTCGGCTTCCTTGGCTTCCTGGAGCACGGAATCCCAGCCGGTGGCGACCACCGGAGCGATCAGGATCGCGTCCACGCCCTGGGCGATGAACGAGCGGAGTGCCTTGATCTGGTTTTCCTGTTTCTGCTGCGCATCGGCGAATTTGAGGTCGATGCCGCGTTCTTCGGCCTGCTGCTTGGTCAGCGTGGTTTCGGCGGCGCGCCAGCCGGATTCAGATCCGATCTGCGAGAAGCCGATCGTCTGCGCAAGAGCGCTCGAAGACATGAGTGCGAGCGACGCGAGAAGGCTCGCGCCGAGAATTGCTTTTCTCGAAAGCATGAAGGTTCCTCCCTAAGCTTTGTGGGCGTTTGCCCGGCGAGGAAAAAATCATACTATATTATTTTTGTAAATCGCATTCGGCGGATTTTCTTGGCGATCTGCTCTTGCGTTGCCGCGGATGCGGCTCGAAATGCTTGTTTTGTCGGGGCTTTGGGCGCAAATTCGATCAGCTCGATCGGGAGGGATCGGCGGTGTGTCAGGGGAGGATATGATGGAAAACCAGCAGAGAATGGCGTCGGCGACGCCGGGCGCTGTGCCGCGGCTCAGGCCGGTGACCTTCGAGGACGTGGTGTCCAGCCTCCGAGACGGGTGGGCGGATTTTCGCGCCTATCCGCTCTACGGGCTCGCATTCGGAGGGGTCTATGCTGCCGGCGGCCTCGTCATGCTCTATGTTCTCATGCGCATCGGCGCGCCCTGGATGATCATCCCGATGGCGATCGGATTTCCCCTGATCGCGCCCTTCGTTGCGGTCGGCCTCTACGAGATCAGCCGGAGACGGGCGGCAGGCGAGCCGGTGACCCGCGCCGGCGTCCTCGCCCATGTCTTCCACCAGCGCGAGCGCCAGCTCGGGTGGATGGCCTTCGTGGTGCTCTTCATCTTCTGGATATGGATCTATCAGGTCCGGCTGCTGCTGGCGCTGTTCCTGGGCTTCAAGTCGTTTTCCAGTTTCGATGCGTTTCTGACCATCGTCACGACCACGCCCGAGGGCTTGGGCTTTCTTTTTGTCGGCACGCTCGTCGGGGCCGGTCTGGCACTAGCGCTGTTTTCGGTCACGGTCGTCGCCATGCCGATGCTGATGGAGCGCGAGGTGGACTTCATCTCGGCGATGATCGCCAGCGTTTCCGTCGTGGCCGGCTCGCCAGCGGCGATGATCGGCTTCGGGATGGTGGTCGGTGCGGTGACGCTGCTGGCGCTTGTGCCAGCGTTTCTGGGACTGCTCGTGGCACTTCCCGTTCTCGGGCATGCCACATGGCGGCTTTATGCGCGAATTGCCGAGGGTGGCACGGATTGAGGCCGGTCCGTCGGCGGACAGCTCAGCTCTCGAGCGATGGGACGTCGATTTCTGACAGGACCTCGCTGCAGAGCTCAGGTCGTCCGCCGCAGCAATCGCTGATCAGGAACTTCAGCACGGCGGAGAAACCCGTCATGTCGGCAAAGTAACGGACAGCGCGGCCTTCCCGGCTGCGGGTCACGAGACCTGCGGCGAGGAGAATGCCGAGATTTGTGGACATGGTGTTCTGGCGCACGCCGAGGCGTTCGCCGATTTCGCCCGAGGGAATTCCCTCCGGCCCGGCATTGACAAGCATCCTGAAGGTGGCAAGGCGTGTTTCTTGGCCCAGAGCTGAAAATGCTTCGATTGCGCGAGACTCATCCATGCGCCATGGATAGGTAAATATACGTGATCGATCAAGCGCCGAACTCTACAAGTTCTCACGGCTTCTTTTTACTGGTCTCTTGATCCGGGCCAGGACTATTCCAGTGAATATCCTCAAGTGCTTGCATGCGCCCCCGGGCGTTGCTCCACTGGCCGCGCGAAACACGATCGATCAGCGCCTCGGCGAGCGCGAGAAGCGGGACGCTCGAATCCCACGTCCGGCCGGCCTCGACCACACACGGCAGAACGACATGGGCCGAACGGGCCAGCGGCGACAGCCACGGATCGGTTATCAAAACGATGCGGGCGCGCCGCTCCACCAGGATCTCCCCGAGCCTGACGAGATCGGACTGGTAACGGCGAATGTCGAACAGCACCACCACGTCGCCGGGTTTGAGATCGAGAAACTGATCGTGCCATGTCGAGGTCTGGCCGGTGAAGTGGCGCACGTTGGGACGGATGATGCGCAGGTGAGCCGCCATGTAACCGGCGATGAAATCCGTGAACCGTCCGCCGAGGAAGAAGCAGGTCGATTTCGGATCCGAGAGCAGGTCGCAGGCGGCGTCGAACTCGCTTTCGGGGATCGCCTTCAGCGTCGCGTCGAGATTGGCCGAAACCCTGTCGAAGCTGGTCACGAGACCGGGCGCATCGGGCTGGGTCGAGGTCGTCGAGAGTCCTCGTTCGAGCGGCGAGGGGGACATCAGCTGCGCTTGCACCTCCTCGCGCAGGGCGCGCTGGAATTCCGGGTAGGAGTCGAAGCCGATACGGGTGACGAAGCGCAACACGGTTGGCGCACTTGTCCCCGCCGCCAGCGCCAGTTCCGCGATGGTCGAGAGGCCGGCGCTCGGATAGTGTGCCAGGAAGGCGTGCGCGACCTTCTTTTCGGCCCCGGGCAATGAGCCGAGGCTGGCGTGGACCTTGTTGCGAATGGACATGTCGCGATCTCCCTGAGCAAATGTAATGAAAATTACAGCATTGACAAGGAGCGCCATTTCCTAATCAATATTACACAAGGAAATGCCGGGGACGGGAGAGGTTCGCCGGCGCGGAGTGGGAACGAAAATCGTGTCGGACAGTCCTCTTCTGGGGCCGAAGGATATTGCCCCCGTCATGGTCGAGAGACCGGAAGCGGCGGGAGAGATCGTGCTGGTGTGCGAGCATGCGTCCAAATTGTTGCCGGTGAAGCTGGGCGACCTCGGGCTCGATGCCGGGGCCCTGGAGAGCCATATCGCTTGGGACATCGGAGCGCTTGCCGTTGCCCGTCGCCTGTCGCAGTCGCTCGACGCGACGCTGGTGGCGCAGGCCTATTCGCGGCTCGCCTATGACTGCAACCGTCCGCCGGACTCCCCCGCAGCCGTTCCCGAGAAGAGCGAGATCTACGTCGTTCCCGGCAATACGGGGCTGACGGGGCCGCAGCATCAGGCCCGTGTCGAGGCGCTCTACGACCCTTTCCATGCGGCACTCGAAGGCGTTCTCGATCGCCGCGCGGCCCTTGGTCAACCGACCGTCCTGGTCACCGTTCACTCCTTCACGCCGGTCTATTTCGGAGAGACGCGCGACGGCCAACTCGGAATATTGCACGACGCCGACACCGGTTTTGCCGACGCCATGCTCGCGGCTGCCGCCGAGGCAGGTCTTGACCTGGTGCGCCGGAACTATCCCTATGATGCGTCGGACGGGGTCACGCACACGCTTCAGCGGCATGCGATCGCGCGCGGCATGCCGAATGTAATGCTCGAGATCCGCAACGACCTGATCGCCGATCCGGCCGGTCAGGAGAAATGGGCGAACATCGTTGCCGAACTGGTCACGAGAGCGGTCGACAAGGGCCGGGAAGGGGAGCGCCTCCATGGCTGACATCAGGTTTGAAACCGGGATGATGCGGGAGGCGCGGTCATGAACGTCGTGATCGCCTATATCCGTTTCATCGACGCCTTCAACCGGCGCGTCGGCCGTTTCGCCATGTATCTCATCTTCGTGCTGATGGGCGTGCTGCTCTGGTCTTCGGTAACCAAATATGCCGGCATGCCGGCGCTCTGGACGTTGGAGGCGGCCCAGTTCGTCATGGTTGCCTACTATACGCTCGGCGGCGCCTATTCGATGCAGATGGGCGACCATGTGCGCATGGACCTGCTTTATGGCGGCCTGTCGCACCGGCGCAAGGCAATGATCGACGGGATCTCGATCCTGTTCCTGATCTTCTATCTCTTCGTGCTTCTCTACGGCGGTATCTCGTCGACCACCTATGCCATCGAATATGGTGAGCGGGCCCACTCGGTGTGGCGGCCCTACATGTGGCCGGTCAAGCTGATCGGAACGGTCGGAATCCTCTTCATGCTCCTGCAGGCGATCGCCGAATTCCTTCGCGACATCCTCTATCTGCGCGGCACCAGCATCAATCATGCAAGCGAGGCAGGCCTGTGAGCTACGAGTTGATCGCCCTGTTCATGTTCGCCTCGATGATGGCGCTGCTCCTGACGGGCCAGCGCGTCTTCGGGGTGATCGGCGCGGTCGCCGTCATCGCCGCGCTGCCGCTGTGGGGCACGGGCGGGGTGGAAATCGCATTCGCGCAGTCGATCAAGCTGATGAAGTGGTACCCGCTGCTGACGCTGCCGATGTTCATCTACATGGGCTACATGCTGTCGGAAAGCCGCATCGCCGACGATCTCTACCGCATGTTCCATGTCTGGTTCGGCCCGATCCCCGGCGGTCTCGCCATCGGCACGATCGGCCTGATGGTCATCATCTCGGCCATGAACGGCCTGTCGGTGGCCGGCATGGCGATCGGCGCCACCATCGCGCTGCCGGAACTGCTGCGCCGCGGCTACGACAAGCAGATGATCACCGGCGTGATCCAGGGCGGCTCCTCGCTCGGCATTCTCATTCCGCCCTCGGTGGTGCTTGTGCTCTACGGCATGATCGCGCGCCAGCCGGTCAGCCAGCTGTGGCTCGCCGGCGTCTTCCCCGGCCTGCTGATGGCAGCCCTTTTCGTGGTCTACATCGCCGTGCGTTGCCGTATCCAGCCGGAACTCGGGCCGCCGCTGAGCCGCGAGGAGCGCGACTCCATCACATGGTCCGAGCGCTTCAAGCTTCTGCGCGCCGGGATCCTGCCTTTCATGATCTTCTTCCTGATGAACGGGCTCTTCCTGATGGGCATCACGAGCCTGGTGGAAAGCTCGGCGGTCGGTGCGCTGGCGGCGACGCTCGCCGCCGTCTTCAAGCGCCGGCTGACCAAGGAAGTCTTCGAGAACACCGTGCGCAAGACGCTCGGCATCTCCTGCATGTTCATGTGGATCATCCTGGCCGCCTTGTGCTTCGGCGCCGTGTTCGACGGGCTCGGCGCGGTGCGCGCGATCGAGAACTTCTTCCTCGGCCGGCTCGGCCTCGAACCCTGGCAGGTGCTGGTGCTGATGCAGCTCAGCTTCCTCTTGATGGGCACCTTCCTCGACGATACGGCGATGCTGGTCATCGTCGCGCCGCTCTACGTGCCGCTCGTCAAGGCGCTGGGCTTCGATCTCGTCTGGTACGGCGTGCTCTACACGATCACCTGCCAGATCGCCTACATGACGCCGCCCTTCGGCTACAACCTGTTCCTCATGCGCGCCATGTCGCCGCCCGAGATCAAGCTCACGGATATCTACATGTCCGTCATTCCATTCGTCGCGGTGATGCTGATCACCCTCATCATCGTGATGCTCTTCCCGGAACTGGCTTTGTGGCTGCCGGAACAGTTCCGCGGCAAACTGCAAGGGTAATGAAAACGAGAAAAAAACGGCAGACCACCAGAAGGAGAACATGATCATGATGAAAAGGCGTCAACTACTCACCAAGGCCGGCCTCGCCGGTGCCGCGGCGACCACCACGCTTGCCGCTCCCCCCGTGATCGCCCAGGAACCGATCCGCTGGCGCATGCAGACCTATGCCGGCGCCACGCTCGGCCAGTTCGTCACCCAGCCCTTCGTCGACGCCTTCAACAAGGCGGCGAACGGGGAGATGGTGATCGAACTGTTCTTCGCCGACCAGATCGTGCCGACAGGCGAACTCTTCCGCGCCATGCAGGCCGGCACCATCGACGCCGTCCATTCGGACGACGATTCGATGGCTTCTCCGGTGGAAGTGGGCGTCTTCGGCGGCTACTTCCCGTTTGCCACCCGTTCGATCCTCGACGTGCCGGTGCTGTTCGAACAGTACGGCCTCAAGGACATCTGGAAGAAGGCCTACTCCGATGCCGGCGGCGTCGTCTGGCTTTCGGCCGCGGGTCAGGACCCCTGCAACTTCAACACCAAGAAGGAAATCACCAGCGTCGCGGACCTGTCGGGCCTCAAGCTCTACACCTTCCCGACAGCAGGCCGCTTCCTCGCCCAGTTCGGCGTGGTTCCGGTCTCGATCCCCTACGAGGACGCCGAAGTCGCCGTGCAGACCGGCGAACTCGACGGCATGTCCTGGTCGGGCATCACGGAAGACTACACGGTCGGCTGGGCCGACGTGACCGACTACTTCCTGACCAACAACATCTCCGGCGCCTGGATCGGCTCCTGGTTCGCCAACGAGAAGAAGTGGGCGGATCTTCCGGAGCATCTCAAGCAGCTCTACATGTCCTGCATGGAAGCCGGTCACACCTTCCGCAACCAGTGGTACTGGGGCGGTGAAGCCAAGCTGCGCGCCACCGGCGACAAGCTCAAGCTGCGCACCGTTCCGGCCAAGGAATGGAAAGAAGTCGAAGACGCCGCGATCAAGTTCTGGGACGAGATCGCTGCCGAAAGCGAAACCAAGGCCAAGGTGGTCCAGATCTTCAAGGACTACAACAAGGTCATCAACTCGGCAGGCTTCCCCTACAACAACGACTAGGGGCAGATGCTCACGAAATTGCCGCCTCCCGGTTCTCCGGGGGGCGGTTTGCAGTCAAGCAAGACCACGCCCATAATCATTCGAGACAGGTAGCACCATGGCCGGTAATCTTACGATCCAGGAACTCAGCAAGGCGGCCGACGCCGGCGAAATCGACACCGTTCTCGTCTGCTGCGTGGACATGCAGGGGCGCCTGATGGGCAAGCGTTTCCACGTCACCAATTTCCTCGAAAGCGCCCACGAGGAAACCCATTGCTGCAACTACATGCTGGCGACCGACCTGGAGATGGCCACGCCCGACGGTTATGCGACCACGAGCTGGCAGGCAGGCTACGGCGACTACGTGATGAAGCCGGATCTTTCGACCATGCGGCGGATGCCCTGGCTCGAAGGCACGGCGATGGTCCTGTGCGACCTCCTCGACCACCACACCCATGAACCGGTGCCGCAATCGCCGCGACAGATCCTCAAGGTCCAGCGCGAGCGCCTCAAGGCGCTCGGCTACGAGGCGATGATGGCGACCGAACTCGAATTCTTCCTGTTCGAGCAGAGCTACCGCGATCTCGCCCGCTCGGGCTACCGCGATCTGGAGCCGGTCAGCGCCTATAACGAGGATTACCATATCCTCCAGACCACCAAGGAAGAGGCGATCATGCGCCCGATCCGCAACCATCTCGTCGCCGCCGGCGTGCCGGTGGAAAATTCCAAGGGCGAGGCGGAGACCGGTCAGGAAGAGCTCAACATCCGCTATTCCGAAGCGCTCGACTGCGCCGATAACCACACCATCGCCAAGCACGCGGTCAAGGAGATCGCCTGGATGAACGGCAAGGCGGCGACCTTCCTGCCCAAGTGGGATGCGAAGAAGGTCGGTTCGTCCTCGCATGTGCACATGTCGCTGTGGGCCGACGGCAAGCCGGCCTTCTACGACAAGGACGGCGAGCACGGCATGTCGCCGCTCATGCGCCATTTCATGGCGGGGCTGATCGCATATGCGTCCGACTACACGGTGTTCCTCGCGCCCTACGTCAACAGCTACAAGCGATTCATGAAGGGCACCTTCGCGCCGACCCGTCTGGTCTGGTCCGTCGACAACCGCACGGCCGGTTTCCGGCTCTGCGGCGAGGGCACCAAGTCGGTTCGCGTCGAGTGCCGCATCGGCGGTTCGGACGTCAATCCGTTCCTCGGGCTGGCGGTTCTTCTGGCCGCCGGCATCGCCGGGATCGAGGAGAAGCTCGAACTGGCCGAGCCGACCCGTGGCGATATCTACCAGAACGAAAATGCGCGGCACATTCCCTCGACGCTGCGCGAGGCGACCGAGACGCTGCGCGGCTCGAAAATGCTCCGCGCCGCCCTTGGCGATGCCGTTGTCGACCATTATGTCCGTTGCGCGGAGTGGGAGCAGGAAGAGTTCGACAAGGCAGTCACCGACTGGGAACTCAAGCGGGGCTTTGAACGGGCGTAACGCAGCCACGCACCGACAACGGGAAGCGTCGTCGTTCATACCCGTCAACCGGCCGATCCTGAGACGAGCCGGGACATAACAACCGCGTTCCGGGCGGGCCTTCCGAGGCTGAGGCAGTTCCTCCCGTAACGCTTCTAGGAGATGGAAAGAATGTCTGTTCTGAAGTGTATTTCACCCGTCGACGGCTCGGTCTTCGCCGAGCGGCCGGTGATGGAGCCCGAAGCCGCGGCAGCAGCCGTCGCCAAGGTTCGTGCGGCTCAGCCGGCCTGGGCAAAGCGCCCGCTCGCCGAGCGCATCAAGCTGGTCAAGGCCGGTATCGCCCGGCTCAACGAGATGACCGACGAGGTGGTCCCGGAGCTCGCGAAGATGATGGGCCGTCCGGTCCGCTACGGCGGCGAGTTCGGTGGCGTCAACGAGCGCACCGAATACATGTCCTCGATCGCCGAGAAGGCGCTGGCGCCCCTCGTCATCGAGGATTCGGACAAGTTCACCCGCAAGATCGAGCACGTGCCGCATGGCGTCGTCTTCGTCATCGCGCCGTGGAACTATCCCTATCTCACAGCGATCAACACCATCGTCCCGGCGCTGATTGCCGGCAACACCGTGGTCATCAAGCACGCGACACAAACGCTGCTCGTCGGTGAGCGCATCGCCAGGGCCTTCGCGGAAGCCGGCCTGCCCGAGGATGTCTTCATCAACATCTTCCTCGACCATTCCGGCACCGAGAAGCTGATCTCGGCCGGCGCCTTCGACTTCATCAACTTCACCGGCTCGGTCGGCGGCGGCAAGGCCATCGAGAGGGCGGCGGCCGGCACGTTTACCGGTCTTGGTCTCGAGCTCGGCGGCAAGGACCCCGGCTATGTGATGGACGACTGCGATCTCGACTGGGCGGTCGACGTGCTCATGGACGGCGCGCTCTACAATGCCGGCCAGTGCTGCTGCGGTATCGAGCGCATCTATGTCGCCCGCCCGCTCTATGACGAATTCGTCGCCAAGGCGAAGGCCTGGGCCGAGAAGCTCAAGCTCGGCAGCCCGCTCGATCCGGAGACCACGATCGGCCCCATGGCCAATGTGCGTTTTGCAAAGGAAGTGCGCGAACAGACGAAGGAAGCCATCGCCGATGGCGCGAAGGCGCTGATCGATCCGGCACTCTTCCCCGAGGACGACGGCGGCGCCTATCTGATGCCGCAGATCCTCGTCGACGTGACCCACGACATGCGGGTGATGCGTGACGAGAGCTTCGGTCCGGTCGTCGGCATCATGCCGGTCGACAGCGACGAGGAAGCCGTCAAGCTCATGAACGACTGCCAGTACGGGCTGACCGCTTCGCTGTGGACCAACGATCCCGAGCGTGCCCAGCGCATCGGCGAGCAGATCGAAACCGGCACCGTTTTCATGAACCGGGCGGACTATCTGGACCCGGCGCTGTGCTGGACCGGCTGCAAGGATACGGGCCGGGGCGGCTCGCTGTCCGAGATCGGCTTCCACAACCTGACCCGCCCCAAATCCTACCACATGAGAAAGAAGCAGGCATGAGTCTCGTTGCCAACTGGTCCTACCCCACAGCCATCAAATTCGGCGCCGGCCGCATTTCCGAACTCGCACAGGCTTGTGCCACCGCCGGCATGAAGAAGCCGCTGCTGGTGACCGACAAGGGGCTCGCCTCCTTGCCGATCACCACCAACGCGCTTGACCTCATGGAGGCTGCCGGCCTCGGGCGCGGGCTGTTTTCGGACGTCGACCCCAACCCGAACGAGATCAATCTCGCCGCCGGCATCGAAGCCTTCAAGGCTGGCGGCCATGACGGCGTCATCGCGTTTGGCGGCGGCTCCGGGCTCGATCTCGGCAAGTCGATAGCGCTGATGGTCGGCCAGACCCGTCCGGTCTGGGACTTCGAGGATATCGGCGACTGGTGGACGCGCGCGGACGCGGATGCGATCGTTCCGATCGTCGCGGTGCCGACGACCGCCGGCACCGGCTCCGAAGTCGGCCGCGCGGGCGTGATCACCAATTCCGAAACCCATGTGAAGAAGATCATCTTCCACCCGAAGATGCTGCCTGCGGTGACGATCTGCGATCCGGAACTCACCGTCGGGATGCCGAAGATGATCACGGTCGGCACCGGCATGGACGCCTTCGCGCATTGTCTCGAAGCCTATTCCTCGCCGTTCTATCATCCGATGTCGCAGGGTATCGCGCTCGAGGGAATGCGACTGGTGAAGGAAAACCTTCCGAAGGTAGTGGCGAACCCGAATGACATCGATGCGCGTGCCGATATGATGAGTGCTGCGGCCATGGGTGCCGTGGCCTTCCAGAAGGGGCTCGGCGCCATCCACTCGCTGTCGCACCCGGTGGGCGCGATTTACAACACCCATCACGGCCTGACCAACGCGGTCGTGATGCCGGCGGTGCTGGTGTTCAATCGTCCCGCCATCGAGGAGCGGATCGCTCGCGCCGCAGCTTATATGGGCATTGAGGGCGGCTTCGACGGCTTCCTCGATTACGTCATCAAGCTGCGCAAGGAACTCGGCGTGCCGGACAAGCTCTCCGAACTCGGCGTGGGCACCGACCGGATCGACGAGATGGTCGAGATGGCGCTGGTCGATCCGACGGCCGGTGGCAATCCGGTGAAGCTTACCACTGAAAATACCCGCACGCTCTTCGAAGCCTGCATCTGACCCGAAGATACGGGTTTGTCATCGGCCGGTCCGGCAACGGGCCGGCCTTTGCATGTCAGCGCGTTCGCCATCTTGCGAAACTGTCGCGCGAGCCTTGCGGATCGCAAGTTTGGTTTCATTCCGCTAGTTGACCCTGCTGCGAAAAAGTACGACTTTTACCTAAGAATTTGCAGGGTTTTTTTACGGCCCGTGCGGGATGTGTACCTATTTCTACCTATCAACGTCCGGATCGCGCCAGCAGATGGAGAGAGAATGGACAAGGCGGCATTGTTCCAATTTCTTGATCTCGATTTCTCCGGGTTGGGGGCAGACGAGATCCGCCGCCTGCTGGAAAACGTGGTCGACGAGGCCGGGTTCGACTACTTCACCCTGACCCGCCAGCCTCTGGTTCAGAACGATCAGGAAAATCTCATTCTTGCGGGCAGGTGGCCGGACGGTTGGCCCGAGCTCTACGTCAAGCGCAAATATGCCTCCATCGATCCCACGCTGCGCTATCTCGGCTATTGCCAGAACGGTTTCAGCTGGCGCGAGGCGGCGCGGTTCTTCGAGGACGACGCCCAGTCCCAGCGCATCGGTCGCATGCTCAAGCAGGCCAGGAAGTTCGGCCTCGAGGATGGATACGTCTTCCCGGTCCATGGCCGGCAGGGTCTTGCCGGCGTTCTCAGCATTGCCGGCCGGCCGGTCCCCCTGTCGCCCGGGGAAATCCAGCTCTTCGAGGCGGTGGCGCGCAAGGCCTTCTGGGCGCTCGCGCAAAGCGCCAATCTCGACATGCCGGTCTCCGATCCGGCCAACCGCAGCCACACCATGACCAAGCGGGAGATCGAGACGCTGAGCCTGCTCGCCGAAGGCCTGACCTCGGGCGAGATGGGGTCGACACTCGGGCTCTCGACCCACACGGTCGACTGGTACATGAACGGCATCCAGAACAAGCTGTCGGCGCGAAACCGCCATCACGCGGTGGCGATCGCCTTCCGGCGCGGCCTCATCTCCTGAGGGTTGGTTTCACCGCGTTCCACCCATCTTGGTTGCACTGCAAAAAAACTGGCGGTAAGAATCTCCGATTGCCGTAAGCCAGCGTGCGTTCCTGCATTCTGCGCGAGCTTAGACCGTTTCGCCTTCAGGCGTGAACGGATAGCCTCGACGGGCTACTGAGTTGATTTTCGCATTTCGGTTTTGCCGTTTCCGTCAAAACCGAAATCGCTCTAGGGGAGCCTGCCTGTGTCCATATCGAAAATTCTCGTCGCCAACCGCTCCGAAATCGCCATCCGCGTCTTCCGCGCGGCCAACGAGCTCGGCATCAAGACCGTCGCCATCTGGGCCGAGGAGGACAAGCTCGCCCTGCACCGGTTCAAGGCAGACGAGAGCTACCAGGTCGGACGCGGGCCTCACCTCGAACGCGATCTCGGCCCGATCGAGAGCTATCTGTCGATCGAGGAAGTGATCCGGGTCGCCAAGCTGTCCGGCGCCGACGCCATTCATCCGGGCTACGGTCTTCTCTCGGAAAGCCCCGAATTCGCCGATGCCTGCGCGGAAGCCGGCATCATCTTCATCGGGCCCAAGCCCGAGACCATGCGCCGCCTCGGCAACAAGGTCGCCGCGCGCAACCTCGCCATCGAGATCGGCGTGCCGGTGGTGCCCGCCACAGAGCCGCTGCCCGACGACATGAAGGAAGTCGAGCGTCTGGCCGACGAAGTGGGCTATCCGATCATGCTGAAGGCCTCCTGGGGTGGCGGCGGCCGCGGCATGCGCGCCATCCGCGCGAAGGAGGATCTCGCCCGCGAGGTGACTGAGGCCAAGCGCGAGGCGAAAGCCGCCTTCGGCAAGGACGAGGTCTATCTCGAAAAGCTCATCGAGCGCGCCCGCCATGTGGAAGTCCAGGTGCTGGGCGACACCCACGGCAACGCCGTCCATCTCTTCGAGCGCGACTGCTCGATCCAGCGCCGCAACCAGAAGGTTGTCGAGCGCGCGCCCGCGCCCTATCTGAACGCCGAACAGCGCGCTGAGCTGTCGGGCTACGCTCTGAAGATCGCCGAGGCGACGAATTATATCGGCGCCGGCACCGTCGAGTTCCTGATGGATGCGGATACCGGCAAGTTCTATTTCATCGAGGTCAATCCGCGCATCCAGGTCGAACACACGGTCACCGAGGAAGTCACCGGCATCGACATCGTCAAGGCGCAGATCCACATCCTCGACGGCTTCGCCATAGGCTCGCCTGAATCGGGCGTGCCGGCACAGGCCGACATCAAGCTCAACGGTCATGCGCTGCAGTGCCGCATCACCACCGAGGATCCTGAGCAGAACTTCATTCCCGATTACGGTCGCATCACCGCCTATCGCGGCGCGACCGGCTTCGGCATCCGTCTCGATGGCGGCACCGCCTATTCGGGCGCGGTGATCACCCGGTTCTATGATCCGCTTCTGGAAAAGGTCACCGCTTGGGCGCCGACGCCGGAGGAGACGATCCAGCGCATGGACCGCGCGCTGCGCGAGTTCCGCATCCGCGGGGTTGCGACCAACCTCACCTTCCTCGAGGCGATCATCGGCCACCCGAAATTCCGCGACAACAGCTACACCACCAAGTTTATCGACACCACGCCGGAACTCTTCACCCAGGTCCGCCGCAAGGACCGGGCGACAAAGCTTCTCACCTATCTCGCCGACGTCACCGTCAACGGCCATCCCGAAACCCGCGACCGGCCGCGCCCGGCGGCCGATGCGGCGGCCCCGCGCGTCCCGCATGTCGATACCCCCGTCATCGAGGGGACCAAGCAGAAGCTCGACGAACTGGGACCGGAGAAGTTCGCTGAGTGGATGCGCGCCGAAAGCCGCGTGCTGATGACCGACACGACGATGCGCGACGGCCACCAGTCGCTGCTCGCCACCCGCATGCGCACCGACGATATCGTCAAGATCGCCGGCACCTATGCCCGCGCGCTGCCGCAGCTTCTCTCGCTCGAATGCTGGGGCGGGGCGACCTTCGACGTGGCCATGCGCTTCCTCACCGAAGACCCGTGGGAGCGGCTCGACAAGATCCGCCACAACGCGCCGAACCTGCTTCTGCAGATGCTGCTGCGCGGCGCCAACGGCGTGGGCTACAAGAACTATCCCGACAATGTGGTGAAGTATTACGTCCGCCAGGCCGCCGCCGGCGGCATCGACCTGTTCCGCGTCTTCGACTGCCTGAACTGGGTCGAGAACATGCGGGTGTCGATGGATGCCGTCCGCGAGGAAAACCGGCTCTGCGAGGCGACGATCTGCTACACCGGCGACATCCTGAATTCGGCGCGCCCGAAATACGACCTCAAATATTACACCAGCCTCGCGTCCGAACTCGAGAAGGCCGGTGCGCATATCATCGCGGTCAAGGACATGGCGGGGCTGTTGAAACCGGCCGCCGCTACGCAGCTCTTCAAGGCTCTGCGCGAGGCGACCGACCTGCCGATCCATTTCCATACCCACGACACGTCGGGCATTTCGGCCGCCACCGTTCTGGCTGCCGTCGATGCCGGGGTCGACGCGGTGGACGCGGCAATGGATGCGCTCTCGGGCAACACCTCGCAGCCCTGCTTGGGTTCGATCGTCGAGGCGTTGCGTGGTCATGAGCGCGATCCGGGTCTCGATCCGGAGTGGATCCGCCGCATCTCCTTCTACTGGGAAGCGGTGCGCAACCAGTATGCGGCTTTCGAAAGCGACCTGAAGGGGCCGGCGTCGGAAGTCTACCTGCACGAGATGCCGGGTGGCCAGTTCACCAACCTGAAGGAACAGGCGCGCTCGCTCGGTCTCGAAACCCGCTGGCACGAAGTGGCGCAGGCCTATGCCGACGCCAACCAGATGTTCGGCGACATCGTCAAGGTGACGCCGTCCTCGAAGGTGGTGGGCGACATGGCGCTGATGATGGTCAGCCAGGATCTGACCGTCGCCGACGTCACCAGCCCGTCCAAGGACGTGTCCTTCCCCGATTCGGTCGTCTCGATGATGCGCGGCGACCTCGGGCAGCCGCCGTCGGGCTGGCCGAAGGATCTGCAGAAGAAGGTGCTCAAGGGTGAGAAGGCCTATACCGAGCGCCCGGGCTCGCTGCTGCCGGATGCCGATCTCGACGCCGAACGCAAGGAGATCGAGGCCAAGCTCGAACGTGAAGTCAGCGATTTCGAATTCGCCTCCTATCTCATGTACCCGAAGGTCTTTACCGATTTCGCGGTGCTGGCTGAAACCTACGGCCCGGTCAGCACGCTGCCGACGCCCGCCTATTTCTACGGGCTCGATGTCGGCGGCGAGATGTTCATCGAGATCGAGAAGGGTAAGACGTTGGTGGTGCGCAATCTTGCCACCGGCGAGACCGACGACAAGGGCATGGTTACCGTCTTCTTCGAACTCAACGGGCAGCCGCGCCGGGTGAAGGTGCCGGACCGCATCCATGGCGCGTCCGCCGCCGCCGCCCGCCAGAAGGCCGACCCGACAAACGAGGCCCATGTCGGAGCGCCGATGCCGGGCGTGATCTCCACCATCGCCGTCTCCAGCGGCCAGGAGGTCAAGGCCGGCGACGTGCTGGTCTCGATCGAGGCGATGAAGATGGAAACCGCCATCCACGCCGAGCGCGACGGCACCATCGCCGAGGTCCTCGTCAAGGCTGGCGACCAGATCGACGCCAAGGACCTGATGGTGGTGTACGCGGGGTAGGGAAGTCTTTTGCTGGCAGGGTTAGGGCTCGCGGACTTTAACGTCTGAGAGCCCAATCTTTCGCAATATCTGCTATCGTGGAGAACGCGTCTTTCGCCCATGCCTTGTTTTCAGCTGAGGCGAATACAAGGCCGATTATTAGTAGTGCAACGACAGCGATTGATGGCCACGCATACGCTCGTACACAGCGAGATGCAGGTTCGCCGTTTTTATAAGTTTCGTGGACTTCAAAGAGTACGCGGGACTTTTTGCCAAATACATTGCGATTTTTGCGCGCCATAATCGCCCTTTCTGAAGCGAGTATATGAGCGCAGCGTCGATCGAAACGTTAGATATAGTGTTAACAAAAGGCTTCCAGTGATCTAGATAAAGGCGATATCATTGATATCATCAATGGAGCGTGGAATGCCAAACCTTCTTATCCGTGACCTTCCCGAACCGCTCAAATCCGACATCTCGCGGCGCGCCAAAGCGTCTGGCCGCAGCCTGTCCGACGAAGTCAAGGACCTTATTCGCAAGGGCCTTCTCATAGACAAAGGCGAAGGTGTCGCCGTCGAGAATGCCTATGATCTGATGCGCCGATCGTTCGGGGATGCCCTGCTTTCCGAAGACGAGCACGCCGCATTTATGGATGCGGTCGACCACTTGCGTGCTGACACTGGTCGACCCGAGGCTGACAGGCATTGATCGTACTGGATACCAACATCGTCTCCGAGGTATCCAAGCTCAGACCTGATCGAGGAGTCGTCGACTGGTTGCGGGCAGCGGACAGGAGTGATCTGTACCTCTGCGTGCCGGTTGTAGCGGAACTCGCAGTCGGGGGCGAACGAACCAGGATTCGCAGTGGTTCGGATCGCTATCTCGCTGGTCTCACCGACATGTTGAACAAAGCCTATCAAGGACGGATTCTACCGTTTGAGACGGATGCTGCGCTTGTGTTCGGAAAGCTGCAGGCGGCTAGGGAGGCGGCCGGTCGCCCGCTATCTGTTATGGACGGAATGATTGCCGCAATCTGCCACGTTCACGATGCGGTTCTGGCTACCCGGAATATCAGGGATTTCGAGAATTTGGGAATCGAATTGGTTAATCCGTTCTCGTCAGAAACGCCCGATTGAGTTCGGATAAACGTCTTGTGAAATGAAAGAAAAGGCCGCCGGGGTGTCCGGCGGCCTTTTCTCTTGCTGAAATCCGATGTGGGCGGATTTCCGGTGTCAGCCTATATCCGTCCCATCAGCATCAGGACGATGACGATAAGAAGCACCACGCCGAGGATGCCCATGGGAGCATTGCCGAAGCGGGCGCGGGTGGGGATGGCGCCTATCAGAAGCAGAATGAGAATGATCAGCAGAATGGTACCGACGGACATGGGAAATCCTCTCCAGGTTAGGGTCCAGAGATAACGTCGGCGCCCGGACCGGGTTCCATTTGTGGCGAGAATTTGTCGAAAAGGGCGCGTTCTTTCTCGTTTATGCATGATTGACGCTATGGCAAGCTGCATGTATGCACGCTTCTGCCTGTTTTAACGCGAAGCTGCATGTTCATGCTCACCCAGGAACGACATTCCCTCATTCGACGCCGGCTGGAAGCCGCCGGACGCGTCGTCGCCGGTGATCTCGCGCGCGAGTTCGACGTCTCCGAGGACACGATTCGCCGTGATCTGAGAGAACTCGCTGCTGCCGGCTTGTGCGAGAGGGTCTATGGCGGGGCGCTGCTGCGCGAACCAGCACGACCCTTCGTTGAACGCCTGGGCGAGAAGAGGTCGCTGAAGGCGCGGTTCGCCGCCGAGATCGTCAGCCGGTTGCCGGCGGGCGGATTGATTTTCATCGACGCCGGTTCCACCAATCTCGCAGTTGCAGAGGCTATCGGACCCGGCCGGGACCTGACGGTGATGACGAATGCGCCGGCGATTGCCGCACAGCTGACGCTTTCGGGCGATGTCGAGGTCATCCTGACCGGTGGACGTGTCGAGCGGTCGCATGGCGGAGCGATCGATGCGCGGGCGCTTGCAGCGCTTGACGGGGTGTATCCCGATCTTTTCGTCCTCGGCACTTGCCGGGTCGTGGCGGAGGAGGGGCTCTTCGCCTCGCAGGCGGAGGAGCAACTTTTCAAGAGCACGGTTGCCAGACAAAGCCGGCATGTCATCACTGCTGCCGACGCGACGAAATTCGCCGGCTCGGCACCCTACCGGATCGCGCCGTTCTCCGGGAAGGTGACGCTGATGGTTGAGGCGGCACGGGGCCTGCCGCTCGAAGCAATCGGCGCGGCAGGGACAGAGATCATCGAAGTGGCGGAGCCATCCGCCGGAGGACCGCCATGACGATCACCCAGCCTGCCAACCCGTCAGGACGGCTGCCGCTGTTCACCCGCGAACGTCTCGCGGTGGCGCTGCTGTTTCTCGAGAACGGCTATCTGGCAGGCAACTGGGCGCCGAAAGTGCCGGAATTTGCCGCGCGGCTGCAATTGCAGGAATCCGTGATCGGCATCATGGTGCTGTTCTTCGGGCTGGGCTCGATGATCTCCATGCCGCTGGTCGGCTGGTGGGTCTCGCGGCACGGCTCGCACGGGTTGCTGCGGGTGCTTGTCCTTGTGTCCGCACCCCTCTTCATTCTCATCACCTTCGCGCCCGACGTGATAACCGGTGCCTTGGCGCTCGCGATTGCGGGCGGGGTGATCGGTGGCACCGATGTGGCGATGAACGCCAATGCCGTGGAGGTCGAGCGTGTCGAGCGCCGGGCGATCATGTCCTCCTGTCACGGGTTCTGGAGCCTCGGCGCCTTTATCGGTTCGGCCTCGGGCGGTCTGGTGATCGACCTCGCCGGCAATCCGGCCCATGCGGCCGTCGTCACCGTCGTGGCGCTGACGGTCGGTCTTCTCGCATGGCCGCGGATCTTCTCCGACCGCCCCCATCCGCATGAGGGCGACGACGAAAGCCGGCCCGTCACCGCGCTGCCCTTCCGCAACATGGTCCTGTGGCTGATGGGTCTGATGTGCCTGTTCGCCATGGTGCCGGAAGGCGCGATCCTCGACTGGAGCGCGCTTTATTTGCGCAACGATTTCGGTGCCGACGCGGCGCTCTCGGGCATCGCCTTCGGCTCGTTCGCCGCAGCCATGGCAGTGATGCGTTTTGCCGGCGATGCGATCCGCGACCGCTTCGGCGCGGTCAATACGGTGCGCGTCTCGCTCGCCTTCACCGTCGCCGGTCTGCTGGTCGCCGGCAATGCGCCGAGCGCTGTGGTTGCGATAGCCGGTTTTGCCATTGCGGGTCTCGGCATCGCCAATCTGGTGCCCGTGATCTTCTCCGCCGCCGGCAACATGCCGGGTCTCGGCAAGGGCATCGGCATCTCCTTCGTCACCTTCTTCGGCTATTCCGGGCTCTTGTTCGTGCCGTCACTGATCGGCTTCGTCGCCGAACATGTGGGGCTTGCGATCGTCTATGTCGGCATTACTGTGCCGCTGCTCCTGGTGCTGGCGGGCTCGCGACTGGCGCGTTATGCCGATCGGGAGGACGAGACCCAGCCTCCCGCCATGTAGTCGGTCAGGTCGGCTTCCAATCTCTCGAGAACCGCACGGATGCGCGGGGCGTGGCGGATGTCGCGATGGGCTGTCAGCCAGACCGGCAGAGCGGGCAGGTCGAGATCAGGCAGAACCGTTTCCAGTTCCGGGTCGGCCGCAAACAGCGGCTGCTGGCCGAAACCGATGCCCGCCCCGTTCTTCATCGCCTGCCAGAGCACGAGATGATTGTCGCATCTGACCTTGAAGAAGGTGCGGTCGATGGCGACGCCGAAAGCAGCGAAGCCGCGCTGTAGCGCGTCGTCCCGGTCGAAGCCGAGGATGTCGTGGTCGAGAAGGTCGGTTGCCTGAAGTGGCCGGCCACGGCGGTCCAGATAGTCCCTGGTCGCCCCGGCGACCAGCGGGATGTCGCCGATATGGCGGGCGACCAGATCGACCTGGGTCGGTCTGACCATGCGGATGGCGATGTCCGCGTCGCGGCGCAGAAGATTGTCGACCGAATCCGTCGCAACGATCTCGATTTCCAGATCCGGATGATCGCTTCTCAGCCGAGCGACGATGCGCGGCAGCACAACGCTGCCGATCATCACGCTCGCGGTAATCCGCACCGTGCCGCGGATTTGCTTCTCCGCGCCTGATGCGCGGCGCAGGATGGCATCGGAGGCTTCGCGCATGGCGCGGACGTCGGCCAGGAAGGCCGCACCCGCCTCCGTGACCTCCTGTCCGCGCGGCGTGCGGCGCAGAAGCGTCGTGCCCATTTTCGCTTCGAGTTCGGCCACATGCCGGCCGAGCGTCGGCTGGCTGGCATCGAGTTGCTTGGCAGCGGCCGTCAGGCTGCCGGTTTCCGCCACTGCGAGAAAGCTCTTGAGAAGATTCCAGTCGAGATCCTGCATGCATTCATATTTGAATGGATCACAAGCATTTGCAAGCAATTTCCATTCATATTCCGATGGACCATCTTTGTCTCATCGAAACAAGGAGATCGAAATGTCACTCACAATCGCAGTTCTCGGCGCCAGAGGGCGCCTCGGTCACGTCGTCACGCAAGCCGCGCTTGCCGCAGGTCACACGGTGCTCGCCGTCACCCGCGACGGCAAGCTGCCGGCCAGTCTCGCCGGAGCTTCGGCGCGCAAGGCGGATGCCATGAAGGTCGACGAGCTGGTGGAAGCCACGCGCGGCGCCGACGTCATCTTCAACGCTCTCAATCCGCTTTATCCTGATTGGGCGACGATGTGCCCGGTTCTGGCGGAAAACGTCGTGGTTGCGGCAAAGGCCAACGGCGCCCACCACCTGTTCGCCGGCAACGTCTACAATTACGGCCGGGAGATTCCGGCACTTGCCGGGCCTGAAACGCCGGTTCACGATTCCACTCGCAAGGGCGCGATCCGCATCGCCATGGAGAAACGCTTCGAGCGTGCAGCGCGGGAAGACGGTGTGCCGACGACGGTGCTTCGCGCCGGGGATTTCTTCGGCGGACCGGGTCGCGGATCGTGGTTCGATCTCATCATTGCCGCGCCGCTCGCCAGGCACAAATATGTCTGGCCCGGCCGGCCTGACATTGCCCATTCCTTCGCCTATCTGCCGGATCTGGCGCGCGCCTTCGTCGCGCTCGCCGAGCGGCATGATCAGCTGAAGGGCTATACGGTCTTCACCTTTGCCGGGCACACGCTCACGGGCGAGGAGATGGGTCGGCACCTGGCCGTGGCGACGGGCAAGCGCCTGCGCCGCGCCTCCTTTTCCTGGCTGGGACTGCGCGCGGTCGGGCTGTTCCGGCCGTTCATGCGGGAGGTGACCGAGATGTCCTATCTGTGGTTCACGCCGCACGCGCTCGACGGCTCGAAGTTCGAAGCCTTCGTCGGCGGCTTCGAGGCGACCCCCAAGGGCCGCGCGATCGCCGAGGCGGTGCGGGAATTGAAAGCTGAGAAGGCAGCGGCCTGAGGTTTGAAGGAGAGTGGGAAGCCATCCCTCCCCTTAATCGGGAGGGGAGGGATCGAGTAGGGAGGGGCGAGCGTCGCGAGCCAAGGTGAAGCAAGTGCGTCGCCGGGCGATCAGCTCTCGGGGCAGGGGGCTCCGGAGGCGGCCCAGGTCTCGATGGCGCGATAGGTTTCCTCGGCACTTCCCGGCGCCGGTTCGCGGTCGCCGCCCGGCTTCCAGCCCCAGGCCACAAGCTTGTCGTCGCGAACGTGGATCGCCATGTCCTCGAGCGTGCGATCGCCGTTGCGGGCCGGATCCTTGAACTGGGCGCAGATCTCGGCCGAACTCTTGTCGATCCATTGCTGCTCCACCGGGGCGAGATGCCACTCGGGCGCGCCGGGGGCAGTGTGCGGTTCGTCCGACTGGGTTTCCATGTGGCAGGTCTGGCACGGGATGAACTCCGCCCCGATGCGGCTTTCGCCGCCCGAGATATGCATACCGTGCGGCTGGCGCTTGCCGTAGCTCGGACCCGACCAGACAGGGATGTTGTCCTCGCCGACATGACAGTTGGCGCAGCGCGGGTGGCTGGCGACGGCATAGACCTTCTCCCATGCGGCCAGGCCTTCCTCGACCGGGACCGTCGGTTCGGAGGTCGGGGTTTGTGTTGCGGGTGCTTCGGCCGCAGGTGTTTCAGACTGGGCGAACGCGAAGGTCGAGAGCGAAAACAGCGCGATCGATGCGAGGAGTGCGGATTTCATGGCCTGTCCCCTCAAACGAAATCGATGTGCTTGTTGAACGGCATCTCGCGAATGCGCTGCCCGGTGGCTGCGAAGATCGCGTTGGCGAGGGCGGGTGCAGCCGGTGGCACCGGGGGTTCGCCGATCCCCTTCACCTTGCCGCCGTTTTCCAGCATCTTCACCTCGATCTGGGGGCACTGGTAGAGACGCATGCCCTCATACTCATGGAAGTTCGATTGCTGCGGCATCCCGTCGGCATAGGTCAGTTCGCAGTTCATCGCGTGGCCGAGGCCCCAGACCACGGCGCCCTGAACCTGGTTCTCGATATTGACCGGATCGACGACGCGCCCGACGTCCGCGGCCACCCACACCTTGTCGATGCGGATGCCGGCCTCGGTCTTCGTCACCTCGACCACTTCTGCCGTCGGTACGCCGAAGCTCACCACCATGGCGATGCCGCGGCCCTTGCCTTCGGGGAGCGTCGTTCCGCTCCAATTCGACATCTCGCCGACGGCCTCCAGCACGCCGCGGGCGACGTCCCAGTTGCACAGCCGCAGCCGTTCCTCGAGCGGATCGGCGCCGGCGGCGTGGATCACCTCGTCGACAAAACTCTCGATGAAGAAGCCGGCGGTCGAGGCGCCCACGGAGCGCCAGCTGGAAACCGGCGCCAGTCCTTCCACCGCATAGGCGCGAACGCGGAAATTCGGCACCGCATAGGGCGCGTTCCAGGCGCCTGCCGGAAGCTGGGCGTCGGAGCCGGGCACGGAGACGCCCAGACGCCCCATCTGCGAGCGCAGGACCGAGGGCGAGGCGATGTCGAGCGACAGTGTCTCCACGCGGCCGTCGCGCGCAACGCCCTGTCCACGCGCAATAGAGATCTGGCGCGGGAAGTCGGTGGCGAAATCTTCTTCGCGCGACAGGGTGAGTTTGACCGGCGTTCCGCGCATCGTGTTGGCGATCTCAGCGGCGGCGGTGATGTTGTGGAATTCCAGCCGATGGCCAAAGGAGCCGCCGGCATACTGGTTGTGGAAGATCACCTTCTCCGCCTCGTGGCCTGTGATGGCGGCCACCTTCTGCTGCACGTAGCGGGGGATCTGGTGGCTGGCCCAGATCTCGGCCTTCTCGTCAGTGACGAGGGCCACGGCGCCGAGCGGTTCGAGTGGCTGGTGGGCCAGATAGGGTGCGCGGTACTCGACATCGGTCACGCCGCCCTCGGCAAGACCGGTGTCGACCTCGCCGTCGTTTCGCCATTCGGCGTCGAGACTGTCGGCGTTGAAGCTCGCCGCCACCTTCTCCCAGTGGCCGTCCTGTTCGGCCGGATAGGCGGCGGGCGCCCAGTCGAAGGAGATGGTGTCGGCGGCCTGGAAGGCGCGCCAGGTGTTGTCGGCGACGACCGCAATGCCGCCCTCGACCGGAATGACGGAGCGGACGCCGCGCATCTTTTCCGCGGCTGCGGAATCATGGCCGTTGAGAACGCCACGCCGGGGGCTGAGCTTGACGGTTGCGTGCACCATGCCCTTGAGCCTGACGTCGATGCCATAATCCATCGCACCGGTCGACTTGGCGACGATATCGGTGCGGCGGGTTTCCTTGCCGATCAGCCGCCATTCGGAGGGATCTCGCAGGGTGACGTCAGTAACGGGGTCGATTCCTGCAGCCTCGGCAGCGAGTGCGGTATAGGGGATTTCGGTTCCGTCGGGGAGGACGACCGTTCCCTTGCCGGTCTTCAGATCGGAAACGGCCACGCCGTGCTTTTTCGCGGCGGCGGCCTTGAGCGTTTCGCGGGCCACCGCGCCGGCCTCGCGCAGCTTGTCGAAACTGTCGGGCGTCGAACTCGATCCGCCGGTGATCTGCATCCCGAGCAGCTTGAAGAGCGAGGTCATTGCGCCGCGCGCGCCTTCGGCGACGATGCTGTCGTCCGTCGACATGAAGGGCGCGGCGTCGTCGGCCTGCGCCGTATTCCAGTAGGCGGCGGCAGGCGGGCCGAATTCGGTCTCGTACTGGCCGGGATCGAGATCCATCTCCTCGGCGATCAGCAGCGACTGCATGGCGGCAGACCCCTGGCCGATATCGACATGGGGCGTGATCAGCACGACCGCCTCTGGCGTAATCTTGACCCAGGGATTGAAGGTGGCCTCGTCCGGGCCGACCTCGTCTTTCAGCGGGTTGGCATGGGGCGCGCGGACGGCATAGACGCCGAAGGCGATGCCTCCTGCGATGACGGCGGAGCCGACGAGGAAGGTGCGGCGGGCGATTGTTCCTGCGCGGCTCATATCAGGCCCCCGCAAGCTTGCCGGCGGCCGCATGGATGGCGGCGCGGATGCGTGGATAGGTGCCGCAGCGGCAGAGGTTGGAGCTCATGGCGCGGTCTATGTCCTCGTCACTCGGTTCCGGATTGGTTTCGAGAAAGCTCGCCGCCTGCATGATCTGGCCCGACTGGCAGTAGCCGCACTGGGCGACCTGATGTTCGATCCAGGCTTCCTGAACGGCATGCAGCGCATCGGGCGTGCCGAGGCCCTCAATCGTGGTGATCGCCTTGCCCTCGGCCTCTTCCACCGGCATCTGGCAGGCGCGGACCGCCATGCCATCGACATGGACGGTGCAGGCGCCGCAGCGGGCGATGCCGCAGCCATATTTCGGACCGGTGATGCCGAGTTCGTCACGCAGCACCCAGAGCAGCGGCATGTCCGGTTCGACATCCACCTGGTGGATGGTATCGTTGACGCGCAGTTTCATGATTCCCTCCCGACGACCGTTCTTGACAAAATAACAAAAAATGTCAGTATGTCAACAATGTCCGATATGACCCTGGATACCCTTGAGGATCTCGATCCGCGTCGCGCGGCTGTGCTGAAGGCGGCGCTCGACGTGTTCACGACCTACGGTTTCCGCCGCACCACCATGGATGACATAGCGCGCGCGGCGGGAATGTCGCGTCCGGCGCTCTACACGCATTTCCGCAACAAGGAAGCGATCTTCCGGACGTTCGTCGAGACGTTCCTGGGTGCGGTGGCTGCCGACGCGCGCAGCACGATCGAGGCGCGCAGCAACGTGGCCGACGGGCTGGAAGCCTTTTTCGATGCGGCTTTCGTCGCGCCATTCCGTGAGCTGATGGCGACGCCCCACGGCATGGAGCTTGCCGGCGTCAACGCGGAACTCTGCGGCGACCTCACGGAACAGTGGTTCAACGAACTGGAATCGATCCTGCGGGTCTGGCTCGACCGGGCGGTGCAGGAGGGGCGACTGAAACTCGGGGGCCTGCGGTCTGCCGCGCTCGCGCGGCTGTTGATCGACGCGGTGGAAGGCATCAAGTCGCGCGGCTCGGAGAACGGCCACCATGTCGATCCCGCCGGGATCGCCGCGGAAATGGCGCTCCTTGCGCAGATGACGGCGCGGGCCTACGCCCCTCGCTGACTTTGAGCTTTCCCTTTGACATTTGTCTGCCACAAGCCGGGCCTATGACGCGCCGGAGTTGACAAGCCGCGCGGAACGCGCGACCCCAGCGTCAAGTTCAGCTTCATCCGAAGAGGCCCCCATGTCCGATACCGAAGGTCCGCTCGAACGCCGCGCCAGCGTCGCCGTGGATGTCGGCGGCGTCATCGTCGGCGGCGGCGCGCCGGTCGTCGTCCAGTCGATGACCAATACCGATACCGCCGATGTCGATGCGACGGTCGCCCAGGTGGCGGCGCTGCACCGCGCCGGCTCCGAAATCGTTCGCATCACCGTCGATCGCGACGAGAGTGCGGCCGCCGTGCCGCGTATCCGCGAGCGTCTGGAACGGCTCGGCATCGACGTGCCGCTCGTCGGGGACTTTCACTATATCGGCCACAAGCTGCTCGCCGATCATCCAGCCTGTGCCGAGGCGCTGGCGAAGTACCGCATCAATCCGGGCAATGTCGGCTTCCGGGAAAAGAAGGACCGGCAGTTCATCGAGATCATCGAGAAGGCCATCCTGCATTCCAAGCCGGTGCGCATCGGGGTGAACTGGGGCTCGCTCGACCAGGCGCTGCTGACCCGGCTGATGGACGACAACCAGGCCAAGGGTTCTCCGATGAGCGCGCGCGCCGTCATGCGCGAGGCGATCATCCAGTCGGCCTTGTTGTCCGCCGAACTCGCCGAACAGACCGGGCTTGCCCGCAACCGCATCATCCTGTCGGCCAAGGTCAGTCAGGTGCAGGACCTGATCGGCGTCTATCTCGAACTCGCCAAGCGTTCGGACCACGCGCTGCACCTCGGGCTGACGGAAGCCGGCATGGGGTCGAAGGGCATCGTCGCCTCGTCAGCAGCGCTCGCCATCATCATGCAGGAGGGTGTGGGCGACACGATCCGCATCTCGCTGACGCCGGAACCCGGCGGCGACCGCACGAAGGAAGTCGTCGTCGCTCAGGAACTCCTGCAGGTCATGGGCTTCCGTCAGTTCCTGCCGGTGGTTGCGGCCTGCCCGGGCTGCGGCCGCACCACCTCGACCGTCTTCCAGGAACTCGCGCGCACGATCGAGGACGATCTCAGACGCAACATGCCGGTCTGGCGCGAAAAGTATCCGGGCGTCGAGGCGCTGCAGGTCGCCGTCATGGGCTGCATCGTCAACGGCCCCGGCGAATCCAAGCATGCCGATATCGGCATCTCGCTGCCGGGCACGGGTGAATCGCCCTCTGCTCCCGTTTTTGTCGACGGGCAGAAGGCGGCTACGCTGCGCGGCCCGAAGATCGCCGAGGACTTCCAGCAGATGGTCGCCGATTATATCGAGCGACGGTTCGGCGAGGGGAAAGCCGACGCGGCCCGAGAGACCGCCGACGCCTGAAATCAGGCGACGGCATATGCGTCGGGTTCGGCGTCGGGCATCCAGCGGGCGAGCTTGTCGCCGAGCTTGTCTACAGAGACCGGTTTCGAGAGATAGTCGTCGAAGCCCGCCGCCAGGCAGCGATCCTCGTCGCCCTGCATGGCATGGGCGGTCACCGCGATGATGACGGTATTGGGCAGACCCTGCTCGGCCTCGATCCGGCGGATCTCTGCGGTCGCCTCGTAACCGTTCATCTCCGGCATCGAGACATCCATGAGAATGAGGGACGGCTTGGCCTTGATCCAGGCGTCCACGGCCTGGCGCCCGTTTTCGACCAGCACATGCTCGCGGCCGAGTGCGGCGAGCGATTGCTGGAAAACGATCTGGTTGACCGGGTTGTCCTCGGCCACGAGGATCTTGCCGCCGGCATCGGGAAGGCGGCTTGCTGCCGCTTCTTCCGGCTGCCTGGGCTGTTCCACGGGCGTCTCGACAACGGAAGGCGGCGGCGGTGCAGCGACGTCGGCCGGATCCTTCCTCTTCAGCGTGCCCAATGCCCTGTGGCGGCGGATGACTTCCTCCGCGGCGGCGCGCAATTCGCGGTTGCGGGTCGGCTTGGTCAGCGTCGCGTCCACCCGCAGCCCGTCGAGTGCATCGAGTTTCGTCGCCTGGTCGACGGAGGAGAGCAGCAGCACCGGCGTGTCGGAGATGGCCGGGTTCGCGCGGATCAGCCGGACCACATCGGCACCCGACATGCCGGGCATCTGGAAGTCGAGAATGACGAGATCGACGCTTATTCCCATGCCGCCGGCCGCGTGTTCGAGAAACTCGATCGCCATCCGGCCGCTGTCGACCGCCACGCAGTCCATGCCCCAGCCGCGTAGCTGCTCGGTCAGGATCAGGCGGTTGATCTCGATATCGTCGACGATGAGCACCCGGGCATCGTCGATGGAGGTGATGGCCGAGGTTTCGGTGGCTGCGGTGTCGATGTCCATCTCCACCTCGAAGAAGAAGGCCGACCCCTTCCCGGGCTCGCTCTCGACGCCGATCTGACCGCCCATCAGCGCGACCAGTTTCGCGCCGATCGCCAGTCCCAGTCCGGTGCCTTCATGCCGGCGCGTCGACGATCCGTCGACCTGGCTGAACTTCTCGAAGATCGACTTCAGCTTCTCTTCCGGAATGCCGATACCGGTATCGGTAACACGCACCAGGATGACGGCTTTCTCGGCTTCCGTTCCGTCCTCGGGCATCCGGCAGTCGACGTCGATCATCACGGTGCCCGTCTCGGTGAACTTCACCGCATTGCCGAGCAGATTGGTGATGACCTGCCGGAAGCGCGAGGGATCGCCGAGCAGGCGCGCCGGAAGGTTCGGACGCAGGCGCACCAGCAGTTCGAGATCCTTTTCGGCCGCGCGCGCCGACATCAGCGTGGCGACGTCCTCGACCGTGTCGGCCAGCGAAAAGGAGCGCTTGTCGAGAACCATCTGGTTGGCCTCGATCTTGGAGTAGTCGAGAATGTCGTTGATGATTTCGAGAAGCGCGTTGCCGGATTTGAGGATCACGTCGGTGAAAGTGCGCTGCCGGGTGTCGAGATCGGTGCGCACAAGCAGTTCGGCCATGCCGAGTACACCGTTCATCGGCGTGCGGATCTCGTGGCTCATGGTGGCGAGGAATTCAGACTTGGCGCGATCGGCGGCACGTGCCTCGACGAGCGCCTTTGCAGCCTCGGCGGTCTTGTTCTGGAGATTGCGAACGAGACGCCGGATCAGGAGGTCGATGGGCAGGAAGATGGCGAAGCCCAGGAAGACCAAGGCGCCGAAGGTCATCATGAGATAGCGTTCGAGCAACTTGCCGGACGCCTGCGACAGCTTGGCGAGGTAGAAGCGAATCTGAGTCTGGATCTCGATGTTCGATGGTTCGATGGTGCTCGTGTAGAGCCCCGCCATCTTGTTGCTCACCCAATAGGCGTCGGCCTTGGTGCGCATGGCGCCGGGCACCTGGCGATCGACATAGTAGCGATGGTTGGCAAAGGGATCCGACGGATCGAGAAGGCGGGCATTGCGGAGGACCTGCGAACGCAGAGCCTCTGGCAGATGTGGCCAGATCTTCTCGACCGACGCGAGATTCTCACGGCCGGTGGCGGTGCGGTAGTCGTAGGCGTTGCGCACGGAAATGATGTCGGGATCGATCGGCCGGGTGCGGCGGAATTCCTGCTTCTCGGCGAGCGTCATGCCGGCGGTCCCGTCGTCGCCTTGCATGCCGAATGACTTGTATTGCTCGGCGAACTTGGCGGCCTGGAGCGCCTGCGCGCGCATGGCTGCATCAAGCGTCGCGAGCTGGCGTGAGAAAATGCCGATCTCGGCGACGACAGTGTTCTGGTTGCGCTGGAGAACTGTGAAATAACCGCACATCACGGCAATGGCCGTCAGGGCGGCAACGTAGCCGACCCGGAAGATTGCAAGGTAGCGATGTGCTGAGAGATTCTTCTTCTTCATGGCGCAACCGGATTTGTGGAATTTCCCCAGTCGCTAATAATCGCCCTGATATAGTTAATAATTCGAGTGCAATTTATAAGATGCCGCAGCCGGCGCTATCGGTCCCGTCTCGCTATGTAAGTGGCGGCTTCCCGCAGCAGCTCGGCGCGCTCTTTGTAGGGAGACAGCAGGGCATGCGCCTCGTCGACGAGCTCCGCGCAGCGCGCGCGGGTCTTTTCGATGCCGTTCAGCGAGAGATAAGTGCCCTTGTTGCGGCCAGCGTCCTTGCCGGTCGCCTTACCGATGACGGCGGCATCGGCGGTGGCGTCGAGCAGGTCGTCGGCCAGCTGGAAGGCGGAGCCGATCGCGGCACCATAGCGCCGCATTCGGGATCTGGTCTCATCGTCCGCGCCGGCCACGATGGCGCCTGCCTCGCAGGCGAAGCGCAACAGGGCGCCCGTCTTCATCGCCTGCATCGCCATGATCTCGTCCTCGGTCGGATTGCCGGTCTCCGCCGCCAGATCGAGGACCTGGCCGCCGACCATGCCGCCGGCGCCGGAGGCGATCGCCAGGCGGTGGACGAGTTCCAGCTTCGTGTCCGCGGACGCGGGATTGTCCGGATCCGTCAGCAGTTCGAAGGCCAGTGTCAGCAGCGCGTCGCCGGCGAGGATCGCGGTCGCCTCGTCGAAGGCGACGTGGACCGTCGGCTGGCCGCGTCTCAGATCGTCGTCGTCCATCGCCGGAAGATCGTCATGGATGAGTGAATAGCAGTGGATGCATTCCAGCGCCGCTGCGGCGTGCATGGCGGCTTTGGGATCGCCGCCGAGCATCAGTGTGGTCTCCATCACCAGGAAGGGCCGCATGCGCTTGCCGCCGTTGAGCACCCCGTGACGCATGGCGGCGGCGAGGCTTTCCGGCCAGGGGGCGCCAAAACCGCTTCCGGCCGCACCGAGCCGGGCGTCGAGAAAGCCGCTGACCTCTCCCGCGACATTCGAGAGCCTCTGGGTAAATTCGATAGGGGTTACCGTTTTCATGGCGTTCTCTTGCCACGCCCGCTCAGGCGCATCAATCCCGATGTTGAGCGCGTGAGCGGCTTGGCAATGGCGGTCAAAGGCGGCTATGCAACGCAAGAGGCGGATGTTTCCGAAAAGGGCAGGGACCAGAGGCGTGGCGACAGAATCGCAGGGCAGACGCAAGCGGAGACGGTGGACCGTCTGGCGCATCATGAAATGGGCCGTTCTCGTGCTCGTCCTTCTCTTGCTGCTGCCCTACGGCCTGGTGCTCGTCTACAAGCCAGAGAGCGTCAAGCCGGTCTCCACCCTGATGATCGGCGAAATGCTGACAGGGCGCTCCTACGAGCGTCAGTGGATCGCCTTTGACGACATAGCGCCGGTGCTCGTTCAATCGGTGATGATGTCGGAGGACGGACAGTACTGCGCCCATGACGGTGTGGACTGGGAAGCGCTGAACCTCGTCATCGATGACGCGCTCGAGGGCGAAGCCACGCGCGGCGCGAGCACGATCCCCATGCAGACGGTGAAGAACCTGTTTCTCACCAATTCCCGGACGTTCGTCCGCAAGGGATTGGAAATTCCGCTGGCGATGTGGGCGGATACGGTATGGACCAAGAAGCGGACGATGGAAATCTACCTCAACATCGCCGAATGGGCGCCGGGCGTCTTCGGCGTCGAGGCGGCGGCGCAGACTTACTTCGGCCGGTCGGCCAAGGATCTGACCCGTAAGCAGGCGGCGTTGCTGGCCGTCACACTGCCCAATCCGATCGAGCGCAATCCGGCGAACCCGACGCGCAATCTCTCCCGACTGGCGTCGACCATCGAGGGGCGGGCGCGGCAATCGGGCGCCTATATCAAATGCCTTTATGATTAGTGGAATAAATTGAACTGGTCTGTGGCGGCCTTACGTGGGAAAGCGAGATACCCCCGCACGCAACGAGGCAAGCCATGAAGCTCTATATCGGCAACAAGAATTATTCGTCATGGTCGTTCCGGCCGTGGATCGGCATGCGGCACGCCGGGATCGATTTCGAGGAAGTCCAGCTCTGGTTCGATTTTCCCGCCGGCAACCCGGAAATCAAGAAGCTGTCGCCGTCCGGCAAGGTTCCGCTTCTCGAGGACGGTGATCTCATCATCCCGGAATCGCTCGCCATTCTCGATCATGTCGCCCGCAAGTTCCCAGGATCCGGGCTGTGGCCGGCCGATCCGCTGTGGCGCAGCCGGGCGATGGCCATGTCCTGCGAGATGGCCGCCGGTTTCCATGCCCTGCGCGGCACCTGCCACATGAACATCCGGCGCGTGCCCTCGAAGATCGATGTATCCGATGCGGTGATGTCCGACATCGCCCGTATAGAAACGCTCTGGGCGCAGTCGCTTTCCGATTCCGGCGGACCGTTCCTGTGCGGCGACTTCTCGATCGCCGACGCGATGTTTGCCCCGGTCGTCAATCGCCTCGACGTCTATGCCTTCGATGTCTTAGAAACCACGTCGGGCTACATGAAGCGGATGAAGGCGCTGCCCGCGTGGCAGGAATGGGAGGCCGCAGCCCGGGCCGAGACCGCCGTCATTCCGGAAGAGGAAGTCTAGCCGCGGAACGGCCGGCGCGGGTGTGAGAAAAAAGCGGCAAGAAGAGTCTGGTCAAAGCCCGCTCTTGCCTGTATAAGCCGGCCCAATTTCCGACATTGCACAGGCAAGGCGGGCTGAAGAGGCCGGGTGCCGCGTGTGCCGAATAATCGAACTGGAGTACGTCATGGCTGTTCCGAAGCGTAAAACGACCCCGTCCAAGCGCGGCATGCGCCGCGCAGCCGACGCGCTGAAGGCCCCGACATATGTCGAGGACAAGAATTCCGGCGAACTGCGCCGTCCGCACCACATCGACCTGAAGACCGGCATGTATCGCGGCCGTCAGGTGCTGACGCCCAAGGAAAACGCCTGATCCATCCTGTCGGATCGCGAGGTTGAAGAGCCGGCCCGGTGGGCCGGCTTTTCGTATTTGCGCGTCCGGTCTGGGTAATTTCTCGACGTATGGCCTTGCCGCCTTCGTCCCGAAAAGGCACAGTCCAGCCGCCCGTGCGGCGTGAGGCCAGGGCATCGGACAGTTAACCGAGCCGGGAGACCTTCATGCTCGCAGCCATTCCGCTGATGATCGTGCCGTTCATCGCCTACAATGTCATCATCGCAGGTTTCGGCGGCGCCGCGTTCTCGAACATGGCGACCACACTGGTCGAAGTGCCGATGATGTCGGGCGCCGTCTGGTCGATGAGCATCGGCGACCTCCTGATCGTGGTGGCGCTGGTTCTTCTGTTCATCGAAATCCTGAAGGCGACTCGAACGGGGTCCTGGTCGGTGATCGACCATCTCCTGTCCACCTTCATCTTCGTCGCCTATCTGGTCGAGTTTCTGCTGGTCGCCAATGCTGCGACGGACATCTTCTTCATCCTGATGGCGATTGCCTTCATCGACGTGATCGCCGGATTCTCGGTATCGATCCGGTCCGCCGGCCGGGACGTCTCGATCGGGCTGTAGAAGCCCTCAGCCTGC
>CAZEJG010000015.1:0-30197 GCA_964511625.1 uncultured Hoeflea sp. | reverse complement strand
AGCACGACGACGGTGAGCGGCGCCAGTTCCAGTTCCTTGCCCCTGGCGAAAGCGGCGGTGATGATGCGGTTGGCCTTGGCAAGCGTGATGGCGGACATGATGGCGTGGCTCCCGTAAGTAATGTGAATCGAAGGGCCGGCGATTGATTGGCCCCGTCCCGGAAGCCTAACGGTCCGAAAGAAAAAGGGCCACACGGGTGTGCGGCCCCTTTCGGTCAAAGCTGTGTTTCCGTGCCGTGCAAGGTGCTGCCAGGATGGCGGCCCTCGCAGGCGTCAGTTGCCGATCGTGTCGATCCGGTCCTGAAGCGCCTTGAGCTGGGACTTGAGATCGTCGAGATCCTTGTCGGCCACCGGCTTGCGGCCGCTCTCCTGCGGCGCGGCCTGGGCGGCAGCCATCGCAAACGGCGAGAACATCGCCATCGCCTTCTGGAACATCTCCGTGTTGCGACGGACCGTTTCCTCCATCATCTGCATGGGGATCTGCATGTTGCGGGTCATCGGGTTCTCGCCGAGCTGCTTGTTGAGCTGGTCGCGAACCTGTTCCTGCTGCTCAGAAAGCGCCGCCATGGAGTGTTCGAGATAGCTTGGCACCACCATCTGCAGCTGGTCGCCGTAAAAGGAGATCAGCTGGCGCAGGAAGGAGACGGGCAGAAGCGTGTTGCCGGTCTTGGATTCCTGCTCGAAAATGATCTGGGTGAGCACCGAATGTGTGATGTCGTCGCCCGACTTGGCGTCCTGGACGGTGAAATCCTCTCCCTTCTTCACCATCACGGCCAGGTCGTCGAGCGTCACATAGGTGCTGGTCCCGGTGTTGTAGAGGCGCCGGTTCGCGTATTTCTTGATGATGACCGGTCCGTCTTTCTTCGACATGCACTCTCCTCCTCGAGGTGAAAGTCCAGGCTTTCTTCGAAATGTGACTCTAGGCGAAAACCCGGCAGTCTGACAAATTCTTTTGTGCGTTGCGGCGAACACATGAGCCGGCAACCTTTGCTGCGGCGCAAAACATACCATCATGCGACTATTTGTTGTCACGCGCCGTCCCGGAACTATTTGACATGGTTAAGACGCTGCGGCACGCTCGTCTGAAAGAAACAATCTAGAGGAAACGACCATGAGTACAGCGGAAATCGTCATCGCAAGCGCCGCACGGACCCCCGTGGGCTCCTTCAATGGTGCGTTTGCGAACGTCCCCGCGCACGAGCTGGGAGCCGCCGCGATCAAGGCTGCGCTGGAGCGCGCCGGGGTCGATCCGAAGGATGTCGACGAAGTGATCATGGGCCAGATCCTCGCTGCCGGCGAGGGCCAGAACCCCGCGCGCCAGGCTGCCATGGCGGCCGGTTGCCCGCAGGAGACCACGGCCTGGGGGCTCAACCAGCTCTGCGGTTCCGGCCTTCGCACGATCGCCATCGGCATGCAGCAGATCGCCATGGGCGACGCGAAGATCATCGTCGCCGGCGGCCACGAATCCATGTCGATGGCGCCGCACTGCGCGCATCTGCGAAACGGCGTGAAGATGGGCGACTTCAAGATGGTCGACACCATGCTCAAGGACGGCCTGACCGACGCCTTCTACGGCTATCACATGGGCAACACGGCCGAGAACGTGGCGCGCCAGTGGCAGCTGTCGCGCGACGACCAGGACTCCTTCGCCGTCGCATCGCAGAACAAGGCCGAGGCCGCGCAGAAGGCCGGCAGGTTCAAGGACGAGATCGTTCCCTTCACCGTCAAGGGCCGCAAGGGCGACACGGTCATCGAGGACGACGAATACATCAAGCACGGCGTGACGCTGGACGGTGTCGGCAAGCTCCGTCCGGCCTTCGACAAGGAAGGGACGGTGACCGCCGCCAACGCTTCGGGCATCAATGACGGTGCTGCCGCGGTGGTGCTGATGACCGCCGAGGAAGCCTCGCGGCGCGGCATCACGCCGATGGCTCGGATCGTGTCCTGGGCGACCGCCGGCGTGGATCCGCAGATCATGGGTACGGGTCCGATCCCGGCCTCGCGCAAGGCGCTCGAAAAGGCCGGCTGGAAGGTCGACGATCTCGATCTGGTCGAGGCCAACGAGGCTTTCGCCGCCCAGGCCTGCGCGGTCAACAAGGACATGGGCTGGAACCCGGACATCGTCAACGTCAACGGCGGGGCGATCGCTATCGGCCACCCGGTCGGCGCATCGGGCGCGCGCATCTTCAACACGCTGGTCTTCGAAATGAAGCGCCGCGGCGCGAAGAAGGGCCTCGCGACACTCTGCATCGGCGGCGGAATGGGCGTCGCCATGTGCGTCGAGAGCATCTGAAAAAGACGACATCTATAAAGGGCGGAAAGTTCGATATCCGGCGTGAGACCGGAGGAACCTTCCGCCCAAGCCAAGGGAGGAAGGCTTAATGGCACGAGTGGCACTGGTAACGGGCGGAACACGAGGGATCGGCGAGGCAATCTCGCTGGCGCTCCGCGATGCCGGATACAAGGTGGCGGCGACCTATGCCGGCAATGACGAGAAGGCCAAGGCCTTTTCCGATGCGACTGGCATCAAGACCTACAAGTGGGATGTCTCCAGCTACGATGCCTGCAAGGAGGGCATCGCAAAGGTGGAAGCCGAACTCGGCCCGGTGGATATTCTCGTCAACAATGCCGGAATCACGCGCGACGGCATGTTCCACAAGATGACGCCGGAGATGTGGAACGAGGTGATCAACACCAACCTCACCGGCCTGTTCAACATGACCCATCCGGTCTGGAGCGGCATGCGCGACCGCAAGTTCGGTCGCGTCATCAACATTTCCTCGATCAACGGCCAGAAGGGCCAGGCGGGCCAGGCCAACTACTCGGCCGCCAAGGCCGGCGACATCGGTTTCACCAAGGCGCTCGCCCAGGAAGGCGCAAGGGCCGGCATCACGGTCAATGCCGTCTGTCCGGGCTATATCGGCACGGAAATGGTTCGCGCCATCGACGAGAAGGTGCTCAACGAGCGCATCATTCCGCAGATTCCGGTCGGCCGCCTCGGCGAGCCGGAGGAAATCGCCCGTTGCGTGGTGTTCCTCGCATCCGACGATTCCGGCTTCATCACCGGATCGACGATCTCGGCCAACGGCGGCCAGTACTTCAGCTGATCCAGTAGAAGTCAGCGTCGGGTGAACCCTGAAACGGGCGCCCGACGCATATTTTCGCTCCTTCGATAGGTTAACGCTCCGCGCCGTCGCGCAGGGTGATTTTGGGCAAACTCGTCGTCAAAGGTTAACAGCCGGCACATGTGGCACTGTCGCCGCCCTCTCCGGGCGGCGTTTTCTTGTGGTGCTGTCCCGATCCGGCACAAGATGTGGCCGGAACAAAGCAGGAATGGGCGCATGTCAGTGATTCGTCGCCGATTCGTTCCACCCGCGTTCTGAAAGTTAACGGAAAATCCCGATCTTCGCCCTCCTGCCGCCGCAAATCCCTGGAAATGTTAACGAATTCGTGTGGCGCTGAGGACGATTGCCGGTCCTCTTGACTCTTCGGATGCGGAGGAATCCGGTTCGTTAATCATTCCGACGGGGAATCCGGCCGGAGGATCGTTAGCCGATTCACGATCTGGTGCCGGGGAGGGGTGATTCAGCCAGATATAGCCGTGAACAAATCCACAACCGCAACGAGTCAGCGATTCGTCGCCGATTCGTTCCACCCCTGTTCCAGAGGTTAATTCGCGGTGGCCCGAAAGCGCCTTTCACCCGGCGCGGCAACGTCCTATATGTTGCTCAGGAAACGCCACCGCGCCCGTATTGATGAAAGAGCCGGCCGCTGCCGGACGAGACAACAGGACACGGATGTCCGCCTTCCCGAAATCCGCACACACGAACGCCGCCCTGGCGAAATCCGAACGCCAGCCGCTGATCCTGTCAGGTCGCGGTGTCACGGCGGTGCTCGGCCCGACCAATACGGGCAAGACCCATTTCGCCATCGAGCGCATGGCCGCGCATTCCTCGGGCGTCATCGGCTTGCCGCTGCGGCTGCTCGCGCGCGAGGTCTATCAGCGGATGGTCGAGAAGGTCGGGCTCGCGAACGTGTCGCTGGTCACCGGCGAGGAAAAGATCACGCCGCCCAAGGCGCGCTTTTCGGTCTGCACGGTCGAGGCCATGCCGCAGAAGGCCGATGTCGCCTTCGTCGCCATCGACGAGGTGCAACTGGCCGGCGATCTCGAACGCGGTCATGTCTTTACCGACCGCATTCTCGGCCTGCGCGGCCGCGAGGAGACGCTGCTTCTCGGCTCCTCGAGCGTGCGCGGCATTCTGGAGAACCTGCTGCCGGGCCTGACCGTGGTCGAGCGGCCGCGCCTGTCGCAGCTCGTCTACGCGGGATCGAAGAAGATCACGCGGCTGCCGCGGCGTTCGGCGATCGTCGCCTTTTCCGCCGACGAGGTCTATGCCATCGCCGAACTGGTGCGCCGCCAGCGCGGTGGCGCGGCCGTGGTTCTCGGGGCGCTCAGCCCGCGCACCCGCAATGCCCAGGTCGAGCTCTACCAGAACGGCGACGTCGATTTCCTGGTCGCCACCGACGCCATCGGCATGGGGCTCAATCTCGATGTCGATCATGTCGCCTTCGCCCAGGAGCGCAAGTTCGACGGCTATACCCACCGGCGGCTCACGACGGGCGAGTTCGCCCAGATCGCCGGTCGCGCCGGCCGCCATCTGCGTGACGGCACGTTTGGCGTCACCGCGCGGGTGCAGCCTTTCGAGGATGAACTGGTCGAGCGACTCGAAAGTCATGTGGTCGATCCGGTCCGGATCCTGCAGTGGCGCTCGAAGGCGCTCGATTTTTCCAGCCTCAAGGCACTGGTGGAAAGTCTCGAACAGACACCGCCGGTACAGGGGCTGACCCGCGCGTTGCCGGCAGTCGACCAAAGGGCGCTCGAACACCTCGCCAGCGATTTCGAGGTGCGCGACATGGCGACGACGCCGAAGGCGGTGGAACTCTTGTGGGAAGTCTGCGCGCTGCCCGACTACCGGCGCATAGCGCCGGCTCAGCACGCCGACATCATCGCAACGCTCTATCGTGACCTTGTACGTCACGGCGCGGTGCGCGAGGATTATCTTGCCGAACAGGTGCGGCGCTGCGATTCGACGGAGGGCGATATCGATACGCTCGCCGCGCGGATCTCCCAGATCAGGACATGGACCTACATTTCCAACCGTCCGCACTGGCTTGCCGATCCGACACACTGGCAGGAAAAGGCACGAGAAATAGAGGACCGATTGTCCGATGCGCTGCATGAGAGGTTGACGAAACGCTTCGTTGACCGCAGGACATCGGTGCTCATGAGGCGGTTGAGAGAAAATGTGATGCTCGAAGCGGAAATCAGTGTGAACGGGGACGTCTTCGTCGAAGGCCACCATGTCGGCCAGTTGGCGGGGTTCCGTTTCATCGTCGACCAGTCGGCCGAGGCGGCCGACGCCAAAGCGGCGACCGCCGCCGCCCAGAAGGCGCTGGCGCTGGAGTTCGAAGCACGGGCCGCGCGCCTGCATGCGTCGGGCAATGGCGACTTCGCACTCGGCAGCGACGGCACGGTGCGCTGGCTCGGCGATCCGGTCGGACGGCTGGTGGCGGGCGATCACGTGCTCAAGCCGCGCGTCATCCTGCTCGCCGACGACCAGCTTGAGGGCCAGGCCCGTGACGTCGTGGCCGCCCGGCTCGACCGCTACGTCAATCACCAGATCGCCACCGTGCTCAAGCCGCTCGACGACCTGACCCATGCCGAGGACCTCGAGGGTCTCGCGCGCGGTCTGGCCTTCCGGCTGACCGAAAATCTCGGCATCCTCTTCCGCCGCGACGTTTCGGACGTGATCAAGGATCTCGACCAGAACGCGCGCGCCAGCCTGCGCCGCTACGGCATTCGTTTCGGCGCCTACCACATCTTCGTGCCGGCGCTCCTGAAGCCGGCGCCGGCCGAGATGATCACGCTGCTCTGGGCGATTGCCAATGACGGCATGGACAAGACCGGTTACGGCGAAGTGGTGCCGCTTCTCGCCGCCGGGCGCACCTCGGTCGCCACCGATCCGTCCTATGATCGCGAATTCTACCGGCTCGCCGGCTTCCGCTTCCTCGGCAAGCGCGCCGTGCGTATCGACATCCTCGAGCGTCTGGCCGATCTCATCCGCCCGGCGCTGCAGTGGAACCCGGGTTCGGGCCAGCGCCCGGAAGCAGGCTATGACGGCCGTCGCTTCATCACCACCACCGGCATGCTCTCGATCCTCGGCGCCACGCAGGAGGACATCGAGGAGATCCTGAAGGGACTCGGCTATCGCGCCGAACCGGTTCCGGCGGAAGAAGCCTCCGCACATCTCGCCGAACTCGACAAGGCCGCCGCCGAAGCGGCCGGCTCAACCGGTTCCGGCCCTGTCGTGGAAGTGGTTCACAGCCGCACCGCCGCTGATCGTCCGCAGCCGTCTGCGGCGCCGGCGCCCGATGCGGTGAAGGCCGACATCGAGGGTGAGGCGACCGCCGAGACGGTTTCCGCCGCGCCCGAAGGTGAGGCTCCTGCCGCAGCTCCGGCCACCGAAGCAACGCCTGCCGAGGGCAGTCCCACAGCGGATGCGCCGGCGGAAGATGCCCAACCTGCGCCGGTTCTCCTGTGGCGTCCGGCCGGCCGATCCGACAATGCACGCGGCCGCGGCCGTCCCGGCAATCGCGAGGAAGAGGGCGGCGGCGGACGTCGTCCGGCCCGCGGCAAGGGGCATGGTCAGGGACAAGGCAAGGGCGGCGGCAAGCCGCGCGGTGAGCGTGGCGGCAAGGACGGCCAGGGCCGCGACGGCGGCAACAGGGATGGCGGCAAGGGCCGTGACCGGCCTCCGCGCAAGGAAAAGCCGATCGATCCCGACAGCCCGTTTGCAAAACTGGCTGCCCTCAAGGACCAGCTCAAGAAGTAGCTGCCGGCGCCGATGACGACCGATCTTCCGGACCGGCAACGCATCGACAAATGGCTGTTCTTCGCGCGCGTTACCAAGACGCGCGGGCTGGCGGGCAAGCTCGCGACTTCCGGGCATGTGCGGGTCAACGGGGAAAAGAAGCTGTCGGCCAGCGCGGCCGTGAGGCCCGGCGACGTGCTCACCATCGTACTGCCGAGACAGGTGCTCGTGTACAGGGTCCTCGATTGCGGTGTGCGCCGGGGACCGGCCAGCGAGGCGCGGCTCCTCTACGAGGATCTGTCGCCGCCCGCCATTGACACGGGGCCCACCCCGCGATTCTAGCTCTCGCCGGATCATTTTTTCGCGTGCGCGCCGATTTCGGGGCTCTCTTGCCTCGAAGTGGCGGCTGATCGGCGGCAGATTGGCGCAGACACCACGCTTGGGGCGGGCGTTCCTATTGCCAACAAGTGGCAAACGGATTACCTCACCACGCGAACAGCCACTATCCCTCCGGGAGCCATCCGCATGACCTACATCGTCACCGACAATTGCATCAAATGCAAATACATGGATTGCGTCGAGGTTTGCCCCGTCGACTGCTTCTATGAGGGTGAGAACATGCTGGTCATTCACCCGGACGAGTGCATCGACTGTGGCGTTTGCGAGCCGGAATGCCCCGCAGAGGCGATCAAGCCGGACACCGAGCCGGGTCTCGACAAGTGGCTGGAGCTCAATACGGAGTACGCCGACAAATGGCCGAACATCACGGTCAAGCGTGACGCTCCGGAAGACGCCAAGAAGTTCGACGGCGAAGACGGAAAGCTCGAGAAGTACTTCTCGCCGGAGCCCGGTCAGGGCGACTGAGCCGACATCCGCCGTCCCGACCGGCGTACAGGCTCCCCAGCGCGGTTTTGCCGACGCCTGTTTACCCTGTTCTTCCGCAGCGTCATGCGGCAGAGCAGCAAATAATTGATTTCTGCGCATAATTATGTTAGGTAAAGAGCACTGACATATTCAAAGGCGCCGTCGGGGCGAATAAACCAATAAACTCGGAAACGTCCTCATGGCGGTAGCCTATGTCGCAAGTCTTGTTGCGGCATCACCTTGTCGACCGCCATCCTTTCCGGACTTTGGGATCCATGTTGTGTCAGCAGCACCGCGGCCGTCGAGCTGCGCGGAGTTTGCCACAGGTCCACGGGCATGCCTCCGATACCTATAACAGGGAGTTTTGACCACGTATGACGACTCAGCAAAAGAAGTCTTCTCAGCGCCAGGGTTTCAAGACCGGCGAGTCGATTGTTTATCCCGCTCATGGTGTCGGCCAGATCGTCGCCATCGAGGAACAGGAAGTGGCCGGCCACAAGCTCGAGCTCTTCGTCATCGACTTCGAGAAAGACAAGATGCGTCTGAAGGTGCCGGTCGCCAAGGCCTCCACCATCGGCATGCGCAAGCTGTCTGAAACCGATTATGTCGACCGCGCCCTCAAGGTCGTCACCGGCAAGGCCCGGATCAAGCGGACCATGTGGTCGCGTCGCGCACAGGAATATGATGCCAAGATCAATTCCGGCGATCTGATCTCGATCGCCGAAGTGGTCCGCGATCTCTTCCGTGCCGACAACCAGCCGGAGCAGTCCTATTCCGAGCGTCAGCTCTATGAAGCCGCCCTCGACCGCATGGCGCGCGAAATCGCCGCCGTGAACAAGATGTCGGAGACAGAGTCCGTGCGCCTCATCGAGACGCACCTGGCCAAGGGTCCGAAGCGCGGCAAGGCGAACGACGACAGCGACAGTCAGGAAGAAGCGGCCTGATCCGAGGCTGCCCAACTGTTTGATTTTCCGAGAGACCCGGCTTCCTGAGCCGGGTCTTTTCTTTTGCGCGGGCGGTGCGGTGTCTGGTCGCCCTCGGCTGGTATTATTCAAAAAAATTTGCAAATGCGGGAACCTCGCCCACGCCCGCGCGTTGCGCACAGGACGAGAGGATTAGCCGCCAAATCCATTGCCGGGGTCTCCGGACTCCAGAATCCCTTTTCACCAGCGGTCAATCCGATCCCCGACGGCCGAGAAGACGCCCGCCGGCAGCTGAAAAGGAGAGACACATGAATTCAGGATCAGCAGACCGGCAACTGGTGCGCGCAGCAATGTCCGCCCCCTATCTCCAGCGCGACGAGGAACATGATCTGGCGCTCAAGTGGCGCGACGACAAGGACCAGCAGGCGCTGCACAAGATCACCATGGCGCACATGCGGCTCGTCATCTCCATGGCCGCCAAGTTCAGGAACTTCGGTCTGCCCATGAACGACCTGATACAGGAAGGACATGTAGGGCTCCTGGAAGCTGCGGCAAGGTTCGATCCCGAACGGGATGTTCGCTTCTCCACCTACGCAAGCTGGTGGATCCGCGCCTCGATCCAGGATTTCATTCTCCGCAACTGGTCGATCGTGCGCGGCGGCACCAGCTCGGCGCAGAAAGCGCTGTTCTTCAACCTGCGCCGCCTGAGGGCCAGACTGTCGCAGGGGCAGGACAACCTCACCGAAAGCGCGCTGCATTCGAAGATCGCCGATGCGCTCGGCGTCCACACCAAGGACGTGGCCGTCATGGATGCCCGTCTGTCCTCCTCCGACACCTCGCTGAACGCGCCGGTCAACGGCAACGAGGACGGGAGTTCGTCGGACCGGGTGGAATTCCTCGAAAGCGACGATCCGCTGCCGGACGAGCAGGTTTCCACAATGATCGACGAAGAGCGCCGCAACGTCTGGCTCGGCGACGCGCTCAAGGCGCTCAATCCCCGCGAACTCAGGATCATCAACGAACGCCGGCTCTCCGAGGACAGCGCAACGCTCGAATCCCTCGGTCAGTCGCTCGGCATTTCCAAGGAGCGTGTCCGCCAGATCGAGAACAGGGCGCTTGAAAAGCTCAAGACGGTTCTCGTTCGGGAGACCCCCGAAATTGCCACGCTGTGAGCGACACGATCCATGCAAGACAAAAACGGCGCCCACGAGGCGCCGTTTCTGTTCCAAGTGTCGGCTTTCGCCTACTGGTCGGTGATGATCTTGTAGCGGTCGCCGCTGACGACGGAAGCGCCAGGCCCGATCGCGTTGAGCAGCTTGAACAGCTCGACCTTGCGGTCGGTCCCGCGCATGCGCCCGGCGAGCGTGGTGATGGAATCGCCCGGCCTGGCGGTGACGACGCGAATGCGCAGCGGCTGCAGGGCCTGGGCCTCGCCGGCCGTCAGCTTGCGGAAGGTAGCGCGCAGCATTTCTGCCGTGGGTTCCAGATCCGGTGAATCGAGTGGTGCCGCCGTCAGGAAGCGGTAGATGCGGTCGTCGACCTTGATGACGGTCACGTCGAAATCCCAGCGGTCTGCGCGGGCCCGCGCGCTCGCGGCGGGGAAACCGGCGATGCGGGTCTCGCGGATCGAGCCGGGAATGAGACCGGTCACCCAGCCGCTCGCCATGTAATCGGACAGCGATCGGCGCGATGTCTCGCTGACCCCGTCGAAGCGGATCGCCAGATCGTTCGGTCCGGTCGCCATCACCGCGTCGGCCTTGTTGTCGATGCGGAAATCCTTCGGCACCTCAAACCTGATTCCGAGGGTCGGATGCAGGAAGACGTTGCCGCGCACATAGCCTTCCTGCGGGCTGTCGCCGTAGAGCAGGCCGTCTATGCCGTCGAGGTAGAAATCGCGGCCACGGTCGACGCTGCCGTCCGCGCCGAAAGCACGGGCGTGGTTCTTGGCGAGCTCCACGCGTTGCGGGGCGTTGGGATGGCTCGAGAGAAAATCGAGGCTCTGGTCGGAGGTGGGATCGACGGCCATGAAGCGGCCATAGGCTTCCATTGATTCCAGAAAGCGGGAAGCGGCATAGGGATCGTAACCGGCCTCGCCCAGCATGCGGATGCCGATGGCATCGGCTTCCAGTTCCTGGTTCCGCGAGAAGGCGGCCAGGCGCAGCTTGCTCTGGGCGATCTCCTGTTTGGCGGCCAGACCGCCGGAGATCGAGGTTTCGGCCATGCGTTCGGCGAGCGCTTCCTCGCGTTCACGCTGGCGGCGCTCGATGCCGTGATTGGCGGTCACGTGGCCCATCTCGTGGGCGATGACGGCAGCCACTTCCGAGGCATCGTTGGCGAGCGCCAGCAGGCCGCGTGTGACGTAGACATAACCGCCCGGCAGCGCGAAAGCGTTGACGGCCGGCGAGTTCAGAACGGTCACCCGATAGGCCTGTTTGGGGTTTTCCGACACCAGCGTCAGCTTGCCGATGATGCGGGCGAGCAGTTTCTCGGTGCGCTGGTCGCGGTATTCGCCGCCATAACTGGCCACGATGCGGGGATGCTCGCTCGCCCCGATCCGGCTGCGCGGATCGGCGTTGGCGGCGTTCTCCGCGGTCTGCGGCTGGTCGGAGGGCTTGACGTCGGGTTTGTAGACGTCGACGCCGAGCGTCTGGCAGCCTGCGAGAAGGAGGGCGGCGAGAAGCGGGACGGCGCGCAGGTTCAACCTCCGCGTCCCATGAGGCAAGCCGGCATCCCCGCCGCGGCCGGTGGCGCGGGCGCTCGGGAGCTTTGGCATGTCATGGGGAAGAAGGTTCGGCATACACTCCGAATTCGCGTTCGGCCGCTGGGATCGAGGCCGGTGAAGGGGGCATGTCGCGGATGATTGCAGCCCGCATCATTCGGGCCGTCAACGCCCGCGCGGACGGGTTGGTTGCACTGATTATCCTAATTCATCAGCGCGCACCAGCGTCCAATTGCCAGCAACGCGCGACCAAAATATGGCAATTCGGGTGACTTTCGTCGCCCGGCCGCTAGCGGTCCGGCCGGCCGCGCAGATAGGCGCTGAGTGCGGGCAGGTCCTCGCGCTCGAAGAAGCCGTCCATCGGCCCATCGGCGGCGATCGCACCGTGATCAACGAAGAGCACCTGGTCGGCCGCTGTCGCTGCCTCGCGCGGATCGTGGGTGACCATCAGGACGGTGGCATCGACGTCCGCGCGGATTTCCAGCATCAGTTCCAGCATGTCGGCGGCGAGCCCGGGACCGAGGCCGTCGAAGGGTTCGTCGAGAAGCAGGAGCGGCCGTGCCCTGGCAAAGGCGCGTGCGAGTGCAACGCGCTGGCGCTCACCGCCCGAGAGGGTGCCCGGCAGGCGTTTTTCGAAACCGGCGAGCCCCACCCGTTCGAGCGCGGTCGCGATCCGGTCCCGCATCTGCGCACCGAGCCTGAGGGCGGGATCGAGCCCGAGACCAATATTGGTCGCGATGTCGAGATGGGCGAAGAGGTTGTTGTCCTGGAACACCATGGAAACGCCGCGGTCGCCCGGCGGAAGCTCGCCGACATCCTTCCCGTCGATCCGGACCTCGCCGCGATCGGGGCGGAGAAAGCCGGCGACCAGGTTGAGGAGCGTCGACTTGCCGGAGCCCGAAGGGCCCAGGATGGCGGTGACCGATCCCTTCTGCCGGCTGAAATCGAAGCGCATCGTGGTGCCGCCGAGCTTTCGCTCGACACCACGCATTTCAAGGGCAGGCTTCACGCGTTTTCTCCGGTGCGGCCGACCGGCGAACGGTCGGCGAATATCATCAGGGTGACGCAGAGGACGCCGAGCACGAGCGCGATCCCGGCGGCGTCGGTGGTCCGGTAGCTGCCCATCGACTGGTAGAGAAGCCAGGGAAGGGTGGCGAGGTTCTCGTTGCCGAACAGCGCGATGGCGCCGAGATCGCCGAGCGAAAGCGCCATGGCGAAGGCGAAGGCGGCCCTGAGCGGTTTGGCGAGTGCGGGCAGGTCGATCCGGCGGATGCGATTCCAGCCGGTCACGCCGAGGGACAGGGCGAGCCGTCCGTTGCGGTTGAGGACGGCGCGGTAGGCGGTCTCGAGAACCCGCATGACGAAGGGCAGCGCCATCATCGCGTTGATGGTGATGATGATGGCGAGCGGTGCGACGAGCGAAGACCGGCCTCCGCGCAGCAGCAGAAACCATCCGGCCCCCATGACGACCGGCGGTACCAAGAGCACCAGCGAGCCGGTGGCGCCGGCGATGCCGTCGAGGGCGCGCCGACCGTTGGTCCGTTCCGAGGCTTCTCCGAAGCGGGCGCGGATCAGCAACAGCGCGACGAGGATCGAGAGGGTCGCGGCGCCTGCGGCGATGCCGAGGCTGGTGGCGATCGCCTGCCAGAGGGCGGGCCGTAAGACGAGTCGCGAGAAATCCGCCGTCAGTCCGGAGATCAGCGTTGCGGCCATCGGGGCGAAGACAAAGGTCGCTCCCAAGACGATCAGCATCGCGTCAGCCGCGCGAGCCATCCCCCCCTTCGCGTCGGGGCGGTCGCGGCCGATGGCAAGCAATTGCGACCGGTCGTCGTCTCCCCCCAACAGCCGGAGGAGGAGAAGGGCGACGCTCGTCAGCACGATCTGGATGACGGCGAGCCAGATGGCGCGGGGCGGGTCGAATTCGAAGCGCAGCGCCTGGAAGATCGCCACTTCCAGCGTCGTCGCCCCCGGTCCGCCGCCGAGGATGAGTACGAGGGTGAAGGAGGTTACGCAAAGCATGAAAACGAGGCCGGCCGCGCCCGCCGCAGGCCGTGCCATCGCCGGCCACTCGATGAGCCGGAAGGTGGTCCAGCCGCCCATGCCCAGAATGGCTGCGTTCTTCCAGTATTCCTGCGGCTGGCGTTCGAGGCCCAGCAGCATCAGGCGGGCCGCGAGCGGCAGGTTGAAGAAGACGTGGGCGATCAGGATGCCGGTCAGGCCGTAGATCGAGAAGGGCGTCGTACCGAACAGTTCGGCCAGCAGCCGGTTGATCGCCCCGTTGTTGCCCCACACGGAGAGGATGCCGAGTGCCGCCACCAGCGGCGGCAGGCCGAGCGGCACGGCGAAGAGGCGCAGGATCCAGACGCGGCCCGGAAAGTCCGGCCGGCGGGCAAGCGCGCGGGCGAGCGGAATGGCGAAGAGAACGGACAGTGCGGTCGAGAGTGCCGCCTGCCACAGGGTGAAGCGGGTGATCCGCCAGAGATAGGGATCGAATCCGAAACCGAAGGATGTTTCTGTCCCGCGCCAGAGCAGGGTCGCGACCGGCACCAGAATGCCGAGCCCCACAAGGGCGATGGCTCCCGCGCCGCCGAACATGGCGGCGCGGGTTTCGGCGCGGGTGAGATGGGTGGGGGGCATCCGCGCCAGATCAGCGGCTCATCGCCGCGGTCCATTCGTCGATCCAGGCCTTGCGGTTCTCCGCCACTTCCTCGGGCGAAAAGAGCAGGGCGTTCTCCGGCTCGACCAGTTTGTCGAAGGCGTCGGGCAGTTCCATGTCGATGGCGGCTGCCGGCAGCATCCAGTTGTGGGTCGGAATGGTGTCCTGAAAGGCCGGGGTCGTCATGAAGGCGAGGAACTGTTTTGCCAGATCCATGTCAGGTGCCGCCTTGAGCAGGCCCGCCACCTCGATCTGCATGTAGTGGCCTTCCGCGAAGGAGGCCGCCTGGTAACGGTCCGAATCCTCGGCGACCATGTGGTAGGCCGGCGAGGTGGTATAGGACAGGACCATCGGCGCCTCGCCGTCGGTGAACAGGCCGTAGGCTTCCGACCAGCCCGGGGTCACAGTGAGGATGCGGTCCGAGAGTTTTGTCCAGGCATCGGCAGCGGCGTCGCCGTAAACCTTCTTCATCCAGAGAAGCAGGCCGAGGCCCGGCGTCGAGGTGCGCGGATCCTCAATGACGATCTTCTGCGCCGGATCGCCCTCGACCAGTTCCTTCAGGCTCGTGGGCGGGTTGTCGATTGCCTGGGTGTCGTAGACGACGGCGAAATAGCCGTAGTCGAAGGGCACGAAAGTGTCGTCCGCAAAACCACCGGGCACATCGACGGCCGACGTGTCGATGTCGTTGGGCGCGAAGAGACCGGTGCCCTTGGCCTCGGCGACGAGATTGGTGTCGAGACCGAGCACCACGCCGGCCTCCGCCGTGTCGCCTTCGAGCTTGATACGATTGAGAAGCGCCACGCCGTCCTCGACGCCCACCCAGTTGAGCGTGCAGTCGCATTCGGCCTCGAAGGCTTCCTTGACGAGCGGGCCGGGGCCCCATTCGGCGATGAAGCTCTCATAGGTGTAGACGGTGAGCGTCTTGTCCGTCGCATGGGCGGCGAGCGGGGCAATGGAGACCGTTGCCGCGAGCAGGGCAATGGGTGAAAGGAATGTCTTGGAACGCATGGGGCGCGCCTCCTCTTGTTCGTGTTGAAAGGGAACAAGGCGCTTGGCGCGACCTCTAATCCCTCCGCCGGTGCTAACCGGATCAGGTTCTTCGGGTTGGCTGATGCCTCTCAGCCCGGCTGTCGCCGGGCACCCCGTTAGAGCGTCCCAAGACATAGAATGCGCGCGCGCCTCTGGCAAGGGGCGCAAAACCTGCTATGTGGCTGACCCGATGACGACCACTTTTGCAATCCTGCTCGGCGGTGCTCTTTCCGTCGACGACCGCGTCCGCGCGCTCGTCGACGGCGCCCGTGTGATCGCCGCCGACAGCGGCATCCGCCACGCCACGGCGCTGGGGCTGACGCCGGAACTCTGGATGGGGGATTTCGATTCCGCCGTTCAGAGCGATCACGAGGCGTGGCCGGACGTCCAGCGACAGGTCCATCCCGCCGAGAAGAATTTCACCGACGGCGAACTCGCCATCGAGGCGGCGATCGAGCGCGGGGCGACGCGGCTCGTCTTCGTCGGCGCGCTCGAGGGCGAGCGGACCGACCATGCCGGCCTGCACATGATCAAGGCGATCGCGCTCGCCGAGCGCGGTCTTTCGATCGTGCTGACCTCGGGAGATGAAGAAGCGGTTCCGGTGCTGCCGGGGCGCTTCACGCTCGAGCTGCCGAAGGGGTCGCTGTTCTCCATCCTGCCCTTCTCCGACATGAGCGGCATCGTCATCGAGAACGCGCGCTATCCGCTCGACGGGCTCGACATGCCCTTCGGCAGTTCGCGCACCTTGTCCAACATCGCCGAGGGCACGGTCACGATCGGCCTCACATCCGGACGCGGTCTGCTGATCGCCCGTCCGCACGATTTTTCCGGGAGCTGACATGGCGCCGCCGATCCTCAAACTCGAAGCCGTCTCGCTGTCCTTCGGCGGCACGCCGCTGCTCGACGGTGTCGACCTGCAGGTGGAACCGGGCGACCGGATCTGCCTGGTCGGCCGCAACGGCTCGGGCAAGTCGACGCTTCTGAAGATCGCCGCCGGTCAGGTTGAGCCGCAGTCGGGCGAGATCTTCCGGCATCCGTCCTCGACCGTGCGCTATCTCTCGCAGTCGCCGGATTTCGACGGCTTCGACACGGTACGCGCCTATGCGGAAGCGGGCCTCGGTCCCGCCGACGACCTCCATCGCGTCACCTATCTGCTCGACCAGCTCGGCCTCACCGGCGAGGAAAATCCGGCCTCGCTGTCGGGCGGCGAGGCGCGACGCGCGGCTCTCGCCCGCGCGCTGGCGCCGGATCCGGACATCCTGCTGCTCGACGAGCCGACCAACCATCTCGACCTGCCGGCCATCGAATGGCTGGAAGAGGAAATCCGCCGCATGAAGAGCGCCGTTCTGGTGATCTCGCACGACCGGCGCTTTCTCGAACGCGTCAGCCGGGTCACCCTCTGGCTCGATCGCGGCCGTGCCCAGCGGCTGGAGAAGGATTTCTCCCATTTCGAGGCCTGGCGCGACGAGGTGCTGGAGGCCGAGGCCGTTGAGCAGCACAAGCTCGGCCGCCAGATCGAGCGTGAGGAGCACTGGCTGCGCTATGGCGTGACGGCCCGGCGGAAGCGGAATGTTCGCCGTCTCGGCGAACTGCATCAGCTCAGGAAGGAACACCGCGAGCACCGTGGACCGCAGGGCCGCGCCAGCGTCCAGGTCAGCGAGGCGCGCGATTCCGGCAAGCTGGTGGTGGAAGCGGAAGGCATCGCCAAGACCTATGACAGCCGGCCGATCGTGCGCGACTTCTCGCTCCGCATCCATCGCGGCGAGTGCATCGGTTTCGTCGGTCCCAATGGCGCCGGTAAGACGACGCTCCTGAAGATGCTCACCGGCGAACTCGCGCCGGATTCAGGCTTCGTCAAGCTCGGCACCAATCTGGAGATCGCGCGCCTCGACCAAAAGCGCGACGCGCTCGATCCCGACGACACGCTCGCCCATTATCTCACCGACGGCCGCGGCGAGAACCTCCTCGTCAACGGCGAGCAGAAGCACGTCACCGGCTACATGAAGGATTTCCTGTTCGCGCCGGAGCAGGCGCGTACGCCGATCCGCAATCTTTCGGGCGGCGAAAAGGCGCGGCTGGTTCTGGCCCGCATCCTGGCCAAGCCGTCGAACCTCTTGATCCTCGACGAGCCGACAAACGATCTCGACATGGAGACACTGGATCTGCTCGAGGAGATCGTTACCGGCTATGTCGGCACCGTGCTGCTCGTCAGCCACGATCGTGATTTCCTCGACCGCACGGCGGCGGTGACCATCGCGCCGGCCGATCCGCTCAGCCCCGACGGGCGCTGGATCGTCTATGCCGGCGGCTACACCGACATGCTGGCGCAGCGCCGCGACGATGCGAAGGCGGAGAAGGCTTCGGCCGACGCCGCCAAGGCGAAAAAATCCGACGGCGGCAACGAGAAACCCGCTTCGGGCGGGAGCTCGAAGAAGCTGTCCTACAAGCAGAAATTCGCGCTGGAGACGCTTCCGGGCCGGATCGCGGAGGCCGAGAAGAAGATCGCAGAGATCGAAACGAAGATGGCCGACCCCAAGCTTTTCGCTCGCGACCCGGACGGTTTCGCCAAGCTCGCCAGGAACCTCGAGGCCGTGCGTGCCGAACTCGAGGCGATGGAAAGCGAATGGCTCGAACTCGAAATGCTGCGCGAGGAAATCGAGTCCTGAGCCGGCTTCACAGGACGCCGCCCATCAGGCGGGCTATTTTGCTTCCAGCCTGAGATTGTCTGTCCCTCGCTAAGAGATGATGGTTTCGCCGTTCCACTGATAGGCGGCGGCGTAAAAGCCAGCGGCTTGCAATTCTTGGTACTGCGGCTCCTAGATGCCGACAGCAGTTCGGTCGATCACCATTGCATCGCCAATGCCGGTACCATTCGCGACCGCAATACCGGCATCATAGCGCCGATTTTACGATTCGATGGATAGGATGGCCATAAACAGATCCGGTGAAATACTCATTTGAAGAGCTCCGTAGAGAAAGGACCTGGTGTGAGGTATTGGATTTCCGGATCGGATGCGTCTTTGCGCAGACGTGGCGGATTGGGAATCAAGGTCGTCCGCTCGCGACCGATTTTCTCCAGCCATCCCAAAACCGCCTCCACCCGGCCATGTGTCACCTTTTCGTCGGTGATCTCCAGCTCTAACGATACGAGCGTGTAGCCAGGACCGAAGGAAGCGGTGAGATCGTCCGGATCGACACGTTTCACGCTCGCCGGATCATTGATGTCATCAAAAGTGACCATGAGCGGATATTGCTCGGGTGTCAGCTCGCGACTCACCCGTAGCCGCGAAAGCTTCGGAGCTGTCTCCACCGGCGGCTTGTCGGGAAAAATCACATTTGTCGCATAGGGCATGTCCTCTAGAAGAACGAAGATGTAGCGCCCCGGCGCGACCTCCATTACCACCGCTTCCCCGGTTCGATCGTAACGCGCCCCGCGCGCCTCCGGCGGTGTAATCCACTCATAGCCATGGGTATCAGTCATGGTTACAGAAACGACGCTTGCAGCAGATTTGACGCCGTCGGGCGTTTCCACCCCCACCGTCAGCTTCTGGCGCCAGGAATTTGAATTGCTGCACGCCCCCAGCGTCATAACCTCCATGAGGAGGATAAGGAAAACGAAAAACAGCTGACGAGAGACTATCGAGATCGGCCGTTCTATAGACAATCTGCGGTTTTCCAATTGGTCGACTCTCCTATTAAGGGAAAGCTACAATAAAACGACCGCACAGCACATGGGATACACACAGCCGACATCTGAAGCGATCATCCAGATGGAGCGACAGAAGGCTACCCATGCTCAAATTTTCCGCCCAGATTGAATATTCCCGTCAGGCGGGCGTCACCGATTTCACCACGAATGTGTGCAGCTCGTCGGCGCCGTGATCGCGCACCGAGACGTATTCGCCCGGCGTGAAGGCATGATCGGCGAAGCGGAAGCCGGTTTCGTCGTCGTCTTCCCGGCCCGGTTCGAAGTCGAAGGCCCAACCGCCCTTGCGGTGCCAGACCAGTTGGCCGAGCGCGGCGCGCTCGCCGTCCCAGAAGCGGGTCACTGTCGCCGAGGTGGGCGCCTTTTTCCAGGCGTCGCGGTCGAGGTGGCCGCCTTCGTCGAGCGGTGCGACGATATCGTAGCCGCGCGCCGGGTTGCCCTCCGGGAAGTCCTTGTTGCGGGCCATTTCGAGGCGGATGTGAAAGTGCGACATGTGTTTCCTCCATTCGGTTTTCACCATCATGAACGGGGGTGGCATGGCAGGCTTTGATCTGGCGCAACGGGCCCGGGTATCGGTTGCGCTTGCGCGTCAAGCGCCTTTGTGGTGTTCAGGATGGACACAGAGGACAGGCATGATGAAATTCGAAGGCACCGAAACCTATGTCGCCGACAAGGACCTGACGATCGCCGTCAACGCCGCGATCCGGCTCGAACGGCCGCTTCTGGTCAAGGGCGAGCCGGGGACCGGCAAGACCGAACTGGCGCGCCAGGTGGCTCAGTCGCTCGGTCTCGATCTGATCGAGTGGTCGATCAAGTCGACGACCAAGGCGCAGCAGGGGCTCTACGAATACGACGCAGTGAGCCGGCTGCGCGACAGCCAGCTGGGCGACGAGCGGGTTAACGACATCTCGAACTACATCCGCCGCGGCAAGCTGTGGGAAGCCTTCGCTGCCGACAAGAAGGTGGTGCTGCTGATCGACGAGATCGACAAGGCCGACATCGAGTTCCCGAACGACCTGTTGCAGGAACTCGACCGGATGGAGTTTCATGTCTACGAGACCGGCGAGATGGTGAAGGCCCGTCACCGGCCGATCGTCATCATCACCTCGAACAACGAGAAGGAACTCCCCGACGCCTTCCTGCGCCGCTGCTTCTTCCACTATATCCGCTTCCCGGACATGGAGACGTTGCAGAAGATCGTCGACGTCCATTACCCCGGCATCAAGCAGGCGCTGGTGCGCGAGGCGCTGACGCAGTTCTACGAGATCCGCGAGACGGCCGGATTGAAGAAGCGGCCCTCGACGTCGGAGGTGCTCGACTGGATTCGTCTGCTGGTGGCCGATGACGTCGAGCCCGATGCCCTGCGGGGCGATGCCAAGAACGCGCTGCCGAAGCTCCACGGCGCGCTTCTGAAGAACGAGCAGGACGTCCACCTTTTCGAGCGGCTGGCGTTTCTCGCTCGGCAGCGGGGTGGATAATCCGCCGCCAAGCCCTACATCCGATGAAATATGACTCTTCCGTTTTGCCGGGCGGCAGTCCATATTTTCGAAAACACCGAATTGTCAGGACTACTCATTGAAGGCCGATCCCCACCCGCGCGAGGAAGAGCGCCTCGACAGGCTCACGGCCTATCAGATCCTCGACACGCTGCCAGAATCCGAATTCGATAATCTCGTTGCCCTTGCCTCCAAGATCACCGGCGCGCCGGTCTCGCTTGTCTCGCTCGTCGACCGGGACCGGCAGTGGTTCAAGGCGAAGCAGGGCTTCGAGGGCGATCAAACCGGGCTCGAGAACTCGATCTGCGCCCACGGCATGAGCCAGCAGGACATTTTCGAGATCGAGGACACTACGGTCGACCAGCGCACGGCGGACATGGAGATCGTCCGTGCCGGCGAAAAGCCGGTGCGGTTTTATGCCGGTGCACCGCTGACCACCGAGGACGGCCTGCCGCTCGGCATGCTCTGCGTGCTCGACCACGTGCCGCGACGGCTCGACGAAGATCAGCGGTTTGCGCTGCGGGTCCTCGGCGACCAGGTGATGGCGCAGCTCGAACTCCGACGCCGGCTCAAGACCGAAATCACCATCCGCCGCGAGCTCGAAGATTCGCTCGCCGAGCGCGACCTGCTCGCACGCGAGGTCGATCACCGGGTCAAGAACTCGCTCGCCATGGTCACCTCGTTCCTGACCATGCAGATGCGCCGGGAGAAGAACCCGGACACGAAGAAGGTGCTTCAGTCGGCGGCCTCGCGCGTCGGCGCGATCAGTTCGCTGCACCAGGAACTCTATCTCTCAAGCGAGCACGGATATGTCTCGCTGCCGCAGCTCGGCGAGCGGCTGGCAACACTCCTGCGCCAGTCGGCCCCGGCGGGTGTGTCGCTTGAGGTGGAGATGGCGCCGATCCGCGTCGAGCCACCGAAGGCGACAGCCTTCGCGGTCATCGTCAACGAGTTCATCACCAATTCCTTCAAGCACGCCTTCCGCGGGCGGTCTTCGGGGCTCGTGCAAATCGTCGGCGCCCAGGAAGGCCGCGACTACCGGCTCAAGCTGAGCGACGACGGCATCGGTTCCGGGAGCGACCAGGACAAGCCGGTCGAGGGGCTCGGCAATCGCGTCATCATGTCGATGGCGCGGCAACTCGGCTCCACACCGCGTTTCGGCGGCAGCCGCGAAGGCTACAGTTTCGAGATTGCCATCCGCGACGATATCGCCACCGAGGCGCGGTGAGTTCTCCGGCGACGGAGCTTTCTTGACCGGCCCGTGGCAAAGGATTATCTGCATTCCATTGTGGTGATTTGGCCGGCCGGCTTGCAGCCACGTTAAACAACTCGCTAAAGGGCCGTGGGCGAAAACCCTCCGCACCCGAAGCCAGTCCCAGAACACACATGATCCGGCCGGTCGCAGATGGAGTGAAACGCCATGCCGATCAGGATCCCCGACGGTCTGCCCGCCCGCGATGTTCTCGTGCGCGAAGGCATCCAGATCATGGATGAATCCGCCGCCATCCGGCAGGATATCCGTCCGTTGCAGATCGGTCTTCTCAACCTGATGCCGAACAAGATCGTCACCGAGTCGCAGATCGCGCGGCTGGTCGGGTCGACGCCACTGCAGGTGGAGCTGACGCTGGTGCGCATCGGTTCGCACCAGGCCAAGAACACCTCCGAGGAGCACCTGATCAATTTCTACCACACCTGGGACGAGATCCGGGACCGCAAGTTCGACGGGTTCATCATCACCGGCGCGCCGATCGAGACGCTGCCCTTCGAGGAGGTGACCTACTGGCGCGAACTCGAAGAGGTGCTCGACTGGACGACGACCCATGTCCATTCGTCGTTCTTCGTCTGCTGGGGCGCGATGGCGGCGGCCTGGCACTTTCACAAGGTGCCGAAGTACCAGCTTCCCGAAAAGGCCTTTGGCGTCTTCCGCCATCGCAATCTGGCGCCCGCCTCGCCCTATCTCTCGGGCTTCTCGGACGATTTCCAGGTTTCGGTATCGCGCTGGACCGAGGTGCGACGCGAGGACCTCACGCCGGATCTCGACGTGCTGATGGAATCGGACGAGACCGGCCTTTGCCTGCTTCACGAGAAGTTCGCCAACCGGCTCTACATCTTCAACCACATCGAATATGATTCCGGCACGCTGGCCGACGAGTATTTCCGCGACATCCAGGCGGGCAAGGAGATCGGGGTGCCGAAGAACTACTTCCCCTATGACGATCCGGAGCGCAAGCCGCTCAACCGCTGGCGAAGTCATGCCTTCCTGCTCTTCGGAAACTGGATCAATCAGGTCTACCAGACGACGCCTTTCGATCTGGTCGACGTCGGCAACGACCGGCTTCAGTCCGGCAGCACGAAGGAAGCGGTATGACGGGTGTGATCATCCGGCCCCTGACGGCCGAGGACAAGGCGGAATGGCGGCGGCTGTGGACCGGCTATCTCGAGTTCTATGAATCGACCGTGCCGGAGGAGGTCTACGAGACCACCTTCTCGCGGCTTCTGGCGGGAAACGCCGGGACCGAGCACGAATATCGCGGACTGATCGCGGAGATCGACGGCAATCCGGTCGGCCTCGTGCATTTCCTCTTCCACCGGCATTGCTGGAAGGTCGAGAACGTCTGCTATCTGCAGGATCTCTATGCCGATCCTCAGGTGCGCGGGCAGGGGATCGGGCGGGCGCTCATCGAGGCGGTCTATGCCGCCGCCGACGCCGAGGGCGCGCCGGGCGTCTTCTGGCTGACCCAGGAATTCAACGAAGTCGGTCGCAGGCTCTACGACCGCATCGGCAAGCTCACGCCCTTCATCAAATATTCCCGGTTCTGATCCTCCGGCTTCCGTTTCCCGAATTTCGGACTATGCTCATAAGCACGGTCAACCGGAGACTGCGCATGGCATATCGGGAAGACAGGACCATCGAGAAAGTCGGTATCGTCATGGTGACGGTCGCGGCCATCGCCTTCGCGGCGGGCTGGATCACGCGGGACGATCCCTCCAAGAAGCCGCCCATCCTCATTGCTGGCGGCGGGTTCATCTACAACTACCGCGTCTCGGAAGTCTTCTACGGCTTCACGGCCATGGTGGCCAAGCCGGTCTCCAACGGTTCGCTGCTGGTCGCCTCGTTCGAGGATCCGGCCGGCGGGCCGCCGATGGTGGTGGAAACACGCGTCCGGGCCCGTTACACGCGCTACGGGATGCGCTCGCCGCGGGTTCATGGGGTGGTCGCCCACAAGCCCTATCACGTGTCGATCAGCCTTTACGATCACACCCGGACGAAGCTTCTCTGGTCGGACGAGAGAACCTTTTCCGCCCGGATCAGCGATGATGTCGTTCCGGACAAGCCACTGACGGTCGGTCCCGGCTACCAGCAGTTCCCCGGGCCCGGCGCGGCTCATACCGGTCCGATCTGAGCCGCTATCCCGCTCTGGCGACATATTGGTTAAGGCGCTAGAGTCCTTTCCATGTTTCTGCCCTTCTTTCTCGAACTCAAGGCGGCGCGGATTCCCGTGTCGCTCCGCGAATATCTCACCCTCGTCGAGGCGCTCGACGAGGGCATCGTGCTTTATGACGTCGAAGGTTTCTACTATCTCGCCCGCGCTTCGCTGGTGAAGGACGAGCGCTTCATCGACCGCTTCGACCAGGTGTTCTCGCGTTATTTCCGGGGTGTGGAGGCGGTGTCCGGCGAGGGCACGGATCCGCGCGCGCTGCCGGAGGAGTGGCTGCGCAGGCTCGCCGAGAAGCATCTCAGCGACGAGGAGAAGAAGCTCGTCGAAAGTCTCGGCGGGTTCGAGAAACTGATGGAGACGCTGAAGGAGCGGCTCGAGGAGCAGAAGGGCCGTCACCAGGGCGGCTCGAAATGGATCGGTACCGCCGGCACCTCGCCCTTCGGCGCCTACGGCTACAATCCGGAAGGCGTGCGGATCGGCCAGGACGGCAGCCGCCACCGCCGTGCCGTCAAGGTCTGGGACCGGCGGGAATTCCGCAATCTCGATGATTCCGTCGAGCTCGGCACCCGCAACATCAAGGTGGCTCTGAAACGGCTGAGGCGCTGGGTGCGCGAGGGGGCCGAGGACGAGCTCGATCTCGCCGGGACCATCCGTTCCACAGCCGAACACGGCTGGCTCGACGTGAAGACCCGCCCCGAGCGACGCAATGCGGTCAAGCTCCTCATGTTCTTCGACATCGGCGGCTCGATGGACGATCACGTCCGCGTGGTCGAGGAATTGTTCTCCGCCGCCCGCGCCGAGTTCCGGCACATGGAGTATTTCTACTTCCACAACTGTCTCTACGAGAGTGTCTGGCGCGACAACCGCCGGCGGCGCGAAGAGAAGATGTCCACCTTCGACGTGTTGCGCACCTTCGGTCCGGACTACCGGGTCGTCTTCGTCGGTGACGCGGCGATGAGCCCCTACGAGATCGCGATGGCCGGCGGATCGGTTGAACACTGGAACGAGGAGCCGGGCAGCGTCTGGCTGACGCGCCTGCTCGGCCACTTCCACAAGGTCGCCTGGCTCAACCCGTCGCCCCAGAAGCACTGGCACTACACGCAGTCGACGCAGATGCTGCGGCAGATGTTCTCCGACCGGATGTACCCGATGACGCTTGCCGGGCTCGAGGCTGCGACGCGCGAATTGTCGCGCTGAGCACCTCCCGCGATCGTGATCGCGGAGCGCGAAGCCCGCCGGCCACGGTATTCGTCGATATTGCGCCTCTTCGCGGACTGTAAGTCAAATCTTACTTGAAATGAGGCGCTTGCAGTTTTCAATGGGCTTGTCCACACTGCCCTCCGAAGCGGCCTCGCACAGGGCCGCCAAACGGCACCATGACCGGCGCAGACCGGAAGCCAAAGCCCCGAATTCGACGGCCCGAGAAAAACGGTCGGGGAATGAGGGACGGAACCACAGGGAGGTATTCGATGGCTGAAATCTCGATGACCGTGAATGGTCGCAACGTCAGTGGCACGTGCGAGGACCGGACGCTTCTCGTCCAGTTCATCCGCGAAAACCAGGGACTGACCGGCACCCATGTCGGCTGCGACACCTCGCAGTGCGGCGCCTGCGTCGTGCATGTCGACGGCAAGGCGGTGAAGTCCTGCACCATGCTCGCGGCCCAGGCCAACGGTTCCGAGGTGACCACCATCGAGGGGCTCGCCTCCGGCGGCGAACTGCACCCGGTTCAGGCGGCGTTCCGCGAGCATCACGGTCTGCAGTGCGGCTTCTGCACGCCGGGCATGATCATGACCGCGGTCGACATGATCCGCCGCCACGACGGCAAGCTCGACGAGAAGACCGTGCGCGAGGAACTCGACGGCAACATCTGCCGCTGCACCGGCTACCACAACATCGTCAAGGCGATCCTCGCTGCTGCCGAGACCATGTCGGCCGGAGCGAAGGTGGCTGCGGAGTAGGATCGGCTGAAGCCGTTCGTGAATGGTGAATAGTCAATGGTGAAGTGGCAGGGAGTTGGAAGATACGTGGTCGAAGGTTGAAACGGTGACAGCTATCCGGGCGCGAAATATCGCTCAGGCAATCATTCACCACTTCACCATTCACCACTTCACCGGACGACCAACGGGAGGAGGAACCCATGGGAGTTGAAGGCATTGGCGCCCGCGTGGCGCGCAAGGAAGACAAGCGGTTCATCACCGGCAAGGGCCGCTACACCGACGACATGGTCGTCGTCGGCATGAAGCATGCGCATTTCGTGCGTTCGCCCTATGCGCATGCGAAGATCAAGTCCATCGACACCTCCGCCGCGGAAAAGATGCCCGGCGTGATCGCCGTTCTCAACGGCAAGCAGCTCACCGAGGACGGCATCGGCAACATCATCTGCGGCTGGATGATCCATTCCAAGGACGGCTCACCGATGAACATGGGCGCCTGGCGTCCGCTCGCCCAGGATACGGTGCGCTATGTCGGTGACGCCATCGCCATCGTGGTGGCCGACACCAAGGCGCAGGCCCGCGACGCTGCGGAAGCCGTGGTCGTCGACTATGAGGAACTGCCGGTCGTCACGGAGGCGGTCGAAGCGCTGAAGGACGGCGCGCCGCAGATCCATCCGGAAGCCAAGAACAATCTGATCTTCGACTGGGAAATCGGCGATGCCGCGGCGACCGATGCCGCCATCAAGTCGGCCGCCCACGTGACGAAAATGAAGATCGTCAACAACCGTCTGGTGCCGAACCCGATGGAACCCCGCGCCACGCTCGGCATCTACGACGAGGCCGAGGACCACTACACCTGCTACACCACCTCGCAGAACCCGCATGTGGCGCGGCTGGTTATGAGCGCCTTCTACAACGTCGCCCCGGAAAACAAGCTCCGGGTGATCGCGCCGGATGTCGGCGGCGGCTTCGGCTCGAAGATCTACATCTATCCCGAAGAGATCGTCTGCCTCTGGGCATCCAAGCGCACCGGCGTGCCGGTGAAGTGGAACTCGGATCGCACCGAAGCCTTCCTCACCGACGCGCACGGCCGCGACCATGTCACCGAGGTCGAGCTGGCGTTCGATGCGAACAACAACATGACTGCGCTAAAGGTTGATACCATCGCCAATCTCGGCGCCTACATGTCGCTGTTCTCGTCGTCGGTGCCGACCTATCTCTACGCCACGCTGTTCTCGGGCCAGTACAAGATCCCGGCGATCCACGGCAATGTGCGCACGGTCTACACCAACACCGCTCCGGTGGACGCCTATCGCGGCGCCGGCCGTCCGGAAGCCACCTACCTGCTCGAGCGCATCGTCGAGACCGCGGCGCGCGAACTGGGCGTCGATCCGGCGGAACTGCGCCGGCAAAACTTCATCCGCGAGTTCCCGTACCAGACGCCGGTGATCATGTGTTACGACGCCGGCGACTACGAGGCCTCGCTGGAAGCAGCGATGCAGGCTGCCGACTACAAGGGTTTCCCGGCCCGCCGCGAGGAGGCCAAGTCGCGCGGCAAGCTGCGCGGCATCGGCATGAGCTGCTACATCGAGGCCTGCGGCATTGCGCCGTCCCAGGCGGTGGGATCGCTCGGAGCCGGCGTCGGTCTGTGGGAATCGGCCGAGGTGCGGGTGAACGCGGTCGGCACCGTCGAGGTGCTCACCGGTTCGCACAGCCACGGGCAGGGCCACGAGACCACCTTCGCCCAGCTCGTCAACGACCGGTTCGGCCTGCCGATCGACCAGGTCTCCATCGTCCACGGCGACACCGACAAGGTGCAGATGGGCATGGGCACCTACGGCTCGCGCTCGGGTGCCGTCGGCATGTCGGCGATCGTCAAGGCGCTCGACAAGGTCGAGGCCAAGGCCCGGAAGATCGCCGCCCACCTGATGGAGGCCGACGAGAGCGACATCGAGATCGCCAACGGCGAACTCAAGGTGAAGGGGACCGACAAATCGGTGCCGTGGTTCCAGATGGCGCTCGCCGCCTATACCGCCCATAACCTGCCCGCCGGCATGGAGCCGGGACTGAAGGAGGGGGCGTTCTACGATCCCACCAACTTCACCTTCCCGGCCGGCTGCTATATCTGCGAGGTGGAGGTCGATCCGGATACCGGCAAGACCGAGATCATCCAGTTCGTGGCCGCCGACGATTTCGGCAAGATCATCAACCCGATGATCGTCGAGGGTCAGGTTCATGGCGGGATCGCACAGGGCATCGGACAGGCGCTCCTTGAAGGCACATCCTACGATCCGGAGACGGGCCAGTTGCTGACGGCGAGCTACATGGACTACACCATGCCGCGGGCCGACGACCTGCCGTCCTTCAAGGTCTCGACCACCGAAACCGCCTGCCCGGGCAACCCGCTAGGCATGAAGGGCTGCGGCGAGGCCGGCGCCATCGGCTCGCCGCCGGCGCTCATGAACGCCATCACCAACGCCATCGGCAACAAGGACCTGACCATGCCGGCCACGCCGCAGAAGGTCTGGGCCGCACTGCAGGGCTGAGAAGGAGACCATCCATGTACGCAACAACCTATCACCGCCCCTCCTCGGTCGACGAAGCCGTCAAGCTGGCGTCCGAAGAGGCCAAGTACCTCTCCGGAGGCCAGACCCTGCTGCCGACGATGAAGCAGCGGCTCGCAGCACCCAGCGACCTGATCGACCTGCGCCATATCGATGCGCTCAGGGGCATCACGGTCGACGGCAAGCATGTGCGCATCGGCGCTGCCTGCACCCACAACGACGTCGCGACTTCGGACGCGATCAGGGCCGTGTGTCCGGGTCTGACCTACCTCGCCGGGCATATCGGTGACCCTGCCGTCCGCCACATGGGCACCATCGGCGGTTCGATCGCCAACAACGACCCGGCGGCCGACTATCCCGCCGCCCTTCTGGCGCTCGGTGCTACGATCGTGACCAACAGCCGCTCGCTTTCGGCGGAAGAGTTTTTCTCCGGGATGTTCGAGACGGCGCTCGACGAAGGCGAGATGGTCACCGCGGTCGAATTCGACGCGCCGGAAAAATCCGGCTACGCCAAGTTCCGCAACCCGGCCTCGCGCTACGCCATGACCGGTGTGTTCGTGGCGAAGAAGTCCGATGGAACGGTCGGCGTCGGAGTGTCCGGTGCGGGTGCCGATGGCGCCTTCCGCGTGAGCGAGATGGAAACCGCGCTGGCCGGAAACTTCGCGGCGAGCGCGCTCGAGGGCATCAGTATCGATCCCTCGGGCCTGATGACCGACATGCATGCGAGCGCCGAATACCGCGCCAACCTCATCAAGGTGATGGGTAAGCGGGCGGTCGAGCAGGCTGGTTGATCCATAGATTACAGAGTGTTGGCCGGATGATCCGGTTGGAAGGCGCCGTTCGCGGCGCCTTTTTTTCGACCCTTGAAAAAATCATGGGTCCGATTATTTGACCATCCGATCAGGGCTTGCATTCGGGTTGTGATTCGCGTTTGATCACCCTCATGCCGGGGGTCAAAGCACAGGCTTCCGGATAGGCAGCAAGACTGCGAAAAAAAATCTAATCAAGGGAACGTGTCATGAAAAAATTCGGATCACTGCTGGCAACGACGATGCTCGCCTCCATGTTGGCGACGGGCGCCTATGCCAAGACGCTGGTCTATTGTTCCGAGGGATCGCCGGAAGGCTTCGATCCCGCCCTCTACACCGCCGGCACGACTTTCGACGCCTCGTCGAAGACCGTCTACAACCGCCTGGTGGAATTCAAGATCGGCACCACGGAAACCCAGCCCGGCCTGGCCGAGAGCTATGAGGTTTCCGACGACGGCACCGAATACACCTTCAAGCTGCGCCCGGGCGTGAAGTTCCACACCACCGACTTCTTCACGCCGTCGCGCGATCTCAACGCCGACGACGTGATCTTCTCCTTCGAGCGGCAGATGAACGCCGACAACCCGTACAACGCCTATGTCGAAGGCGCGAGCTGGGAGTATTTCAACGGCATGTCGATGCCGGACCTGATCAAGTCGATCGAGAAGGTCGACGACATGACGGTCAAGTTCGTGCTCAACCGCGCCGAGGCTCCGTTCATCGCAAACCTCGCCATGGACTTCGCCTCGATCATGTCGAAGGAATATGCCGACAAGCTGGCTGAATCGGGCGCGATGTCCGATCTCAACCAGAAGCCGGTCGGCACAGGTCCCTACCAGTTCGTGGCTTACCAGCCCGACGCAGTCATCCGCTACAAGGCCAATCCGGACTACTGGAACGGCAAGGAAAAGATCGACGATCTGGTCTTCGCCATCACCACCGACGCATCGGTGCGCCAGCAGAAGCTGACCGCCGGCGAATGTCACGTCATGCCCTATCCGAACCCGGCCGACGTGCAGGCGCTCAAGGACGACGACTCGATCAACGTGATGGAGCAGGAAGGCCTCAACGTCGGCTACCTCGCCTACAATACGATGGTCGCTCCGTTCGACAAGACCGAGGTCCGCAAGGCGCTCAACATGGCCATCAACAAGCAGGCCATTCTCGACGCCGTGTTCCAGGG
>CAZEJG010000014.1:0-81006 GCA_964511625.1 uncultured Hoeflea sp. | reverse complement strand
GCGGCGGGAATCAGGGTGCTTGTGACGGGGAATGGTGGGCGATGAGAGACTCGAACTCCCGACATCCTCGGTGTAAACGAGGCGCTCTACCAGCTGAGCTAATCGCCCGCTCCAGCGCCGTCGTCTTTAGTGGGTTCATCCGCACCTTGCAAGCGCCAATCGCGCCGCGACCGCTGTGCCATTGAGGCTGCGGAGCGGTTCCTGCCGACGGGTGAGCCGACCATGCCGGGCGAGGGAAGGTCGTGCGTCCCGGGGACAATCGGCGGGGCGTCACAAGAATGTTGCATGGCGAACGATTTCGCTGCTTGACACCCCGCGGCGAACCCCTTAATCAGCCGCTCACGGAGACGGCGCCACGTCGTTTCCCTCTGAAAATGCGCGGGTGTAGCTCAGTTGGTTAGAGTGCCGGCCTGTCACGCCGGAGGTCGCGGGTTCGAGCCCCGTCACTCGCGCCATTTTCAAGATTTCTTCCCTGACATCATCGGTTTGAACGGCTCGCGACAGCATTGCGCGGCCGGTTTGGCACGTCCGCCGCACTGACCTGCGGGAGAGGGCGCCCGGGCGCGCCGCCCCCTCAAATCTGGCCCGGCATTCGCTCGGGGGTGGCGCGACCATTTTTCTCCCGCGCCGCTCTCGCCAATCCACATCGTGCGAACTATTCTTGCCGCCGACCGGTTCTTCGGGTCAAAACGCCGGCACGCACTTGCGCAGACGTGACGGCTGCGCTAACCACGCCGCAATGCAGCAAGAAACCGCCTCGGCGGACGTGCCGGGCTTCAGGCCCGACCGGACCGGGGCCGGGAGACGGAAACGGACGCCATGACTGAACTTCTTGGCAACTACCTGCCGATCGCGATCTTCATCGGTATCGCCCTCGTCATCGGGCTCGCACTGCTGATCGCGCCTTTCGCGGTTGCCTACAAAGCCCCTGATTCGGAAAAGCTTTCGGCTTACGAATGCGGCTTCAACGCCTTCGACGACGCCCGCATGAAATTCGACATCCGGTTCTATCTCGTGTCGATCCTCTTCATCATCTTCGACCTCGAAGTGGCTTTTCTGTTTCCCTGGGCGGTGGCGTTTGGAGATATCGGCTGGATCGGTTTCTGGTCGATGATGGCGTTTCTCGGCGTGCTCACCATCGGTTTTGTCTATGAATGGAAGAAGGGAGCGCTCGAATGGGAGTGAATACCCAGAACACGACGCTCGTCGCGCCGCAGCCCAAGGGGATTCTCGATCCCGCCACCGGCCAGCCGGTGGGCGCCAACGACGCATTCTTCGGCGAGATCAACAACGAGCTCGCCGACAAGGGGTTTCTGGTCACCTCGACCGACGAACTGATCAACTGGGCGCGCACCGGCTCGCTCATGTGGATGACCTTCGGTCTGGCCTGCTGCGCCGTCGAGATGATGCAGATGTCGATGCCGCGCTATGACGGCGAGCGCTTCGGCTTCGCCCCGCGCGCCTCACCGCGCCAGTCCGACGTCATGATCGTCGCCGGCACGCTGACCAACAAGATGGCGCCGGCGCTGCGCAAGGTCTATGACCAGATGCCCGAGCCGCGCTACGTCATCTCGATGGGGTCCTGCGCCAATGGCGGCGGCTACTATCACTATTCCTATTCGGTGGTGCGCGGCTGCGACCGCGTCGTTCCGGTCGACATCTATGTTCCGGGCTGCCCGCCGACCGCCGAGGCGCTGCTCTACGGCGTGCTGCTTCTGCAGAAGAAGATCCGCCGTACCGGCACGATCGAGCGCTGAGGGGAGAGACGAATGAACCAGGCGCTATCCGATCTGTGCGACTACATCACGGAAACCAAGGGCGACCTCATCGAGGGCGCCTCGATCGCCCGCGACGAACTGACGGTGAACGTCGAGCCGTCGCGGCTGATCGAGCTTCTGACCTTCCTGCGTGACGACGCGCAGTGCCAGTTCGTCTGCTACATCGACGGCTGCGGCGTCGACTGGCCGGGCCGGGCATCGCGCTTCGACGTGGTCCACCACCTGCTGTCGCCGCGCCAGAACCAGCGCATCCGCGTCAAGTGCGCGGTCGCCGAGGGCGAGACCATTCCGTCGGCCACCGGCGTCTTTCCGGGCGCTGACTGGTTCGAGCGCGAGACCTACGATTTCTACGGCATCCTGTTCTCGGGTCATCCGGACCTGCGCCGCATCCTCACCGACTACGGGTTTGAGGGCCATCCGCTGCGCAAGGACTTCCCGACCACCGGCTATGTCGAGGTCCGCTACGACGACGAAGCCAAGCGGGTGGTCTACGAGCCGGTCGAGCTGCGCCAGGAATTCCGCAATTTCGAGTTTCTGTCGCCCTGGGAAGGCACGGAATATGTATTGCCTGGTGACGAGAAGAAGAGTGGCTAGGGTGATTGGTGAATGGTGAAGTGGTGAACGGAAGGCGGAACTGATCCCGAACACATTCGCGACTACCGCGACCTGCGGGTTTGGCAGGACGCAATGGAAATAGCCGAAGAGATCTACACGATCACCACCGGCTTTCCGCGCGAAGAGGTCTACGGGATGACGAGCCAGATGAGGCGGAGTTCTGTTTCCATCGCTGCAAACATCGCGGAAGGGTTCGGACGGGATCAACGCAGGAGCTTCATCCATTATCTGCGGATAGCTCAGGGCTCCTTGAAGGAACTTGAAACGCATATCGAATTGTCGAGGCGAGTGGGGTTGATGGCCGACAAGGTCGCAGGAGATTTCGCGCTTCGAACCGAGAGACTGGGAAAGATGCTTCGGGCCTTTATCCGCAAGCTTGAAGCAAAAGAGGGCATTGAGTGAAATGATAGTTCGCCAGGCACCATTCACTATTCACCATTTCACGCTCCCCTACGGAGCCTCCAAATGACTGAACACAACGTCCGCAACTTCAACATCAACTTCGGCCCGCAGCACCCGGCCGCGCACGGCGTGCTGCGCCTGGTGCTGGAGCTTGACGGCGAGATCGTCGAACGCGTCGATCCGCATATCGGGCTTCTGCATCGCGGCACCGAGAAGCTGATCGAGACCAAGACCTATCTCCAGGCGCTGCCCTATTTCGACCGGCTCGACTACGTCGCGCCGATGAACCAGGAGCATGCCTTCTCGCTCGCCGTGGAGAAGCTGACCGGCACGGAGATCCCGAAGCGCGGCCAGCTGATCCGCGTGCTCTATTCCGAAATCGGCCGTATCCTGTCGCACCTTCTCAACGTGACCACGCAGGCGATGGACGTGGGCGCGCTGACCCCGCCGCTGTGGGGCTTCGAGGAGCGCGAGAAGCTGATGGTCTTCTACGAGCGCGCCTCGGGCGCGCGCATGCACTCGGCCTATATCCGTCCCGGCGGCGTCCACCAAGACCTGCCGGAGCAGCTGGTGGCCGATATCGGCGCCTGGTGCGATCCCTTCCTCAAGGTCTGCGACGACATCGAGGGCCTTCTGACCGACAACCGCATCTTCAAGCAGCGAAACGTCGATATCGGCGTGGTCTCGCTGGAAGACGCCTTCGCCTGGGGCTTCTCGGGCGTCATGGTGCGCGGATCGGGCGCTGCATGGGACCTGCGCCGCTCCCAGCCCTATGAATGCTACAACGAGATGGATTTCGAGATCCCGGTCGGCCTGAACGGCGACTGCTATGACCGTTACCTGATCCGCATGCAGGAAATGCGTGAATCGGTGAAGATCATGAAGCAGTGCGTCGAGCAGCTCATGGGCAAGGAAAAGGTCGGCCCCGTTTCGGCCACCGACGGCAAGATCGTTCCGCCCAAGCGCGGCGAGATGAAGCGCTCGATGGAAGGGCTGATCCACCACTTCAAGCTCTACACCGAAGGCTACCACGTGCCCGAGGGCGAGGTGTATGCGGCCGTCGAGGCGCCGAAGGGCGAATTCGGCGTCTATCTTGTCTCCGACGGCACCAACAAGCCCTATCGTTGCAAGATCCGCGCGCCCGGCTACGCTCATCTCCAGGCAATGGATTTCCTCTGCCGCGGCCACCAGCTCGCCGACATCTCGGCGGTGCTTGGTTCGCTCGACATCGTGTTCGGGGAGGTCGACCGGTGAGATTTGCCGTTTTCGCCATGCTCGTGATCGCAGGCGCGACCGGGGCGGCCTCCGCCCAGGACGCGCAGCTTGCTCCGAGCTCCGGCGGCAGCGGATCGGGATCCTCGGTCGGGAAACTGGTTGCAGACGGATACGAGATCAAGGCGGCCGTCCCGAACGGCGCCAAATATGTCGTGTTCCTGCAGAAAGAGAAGAAGGCCTATGCCTGCGAGTTCGTCACGCTGAATTCATCGCGGTGTGGCGAGATCAAATAGGTCTGAAAGCAAAAAGAGATTCAAGATGTCCGTTCGCAGACTAGCCGATGACAGCGTCCAGCCGCAGGGTTTCGCCTTCAACCGTGACTTCACGGGACAGGTGAAGACCTGGGTCAAGAAGTACCCCAAGGGGCGGGAACAATCCGCCGTCATCCCGCTTCTGATGCTGGCGCAGGAACAGGAAGGCTGGGTAACCAAGTCGGCCATCGAGCACGTCGCCGACATGCTCGGCATGCCCTACATTCGCGCGCTGGAAGTGGCGACCTTCTACACCCAGTTCCAGCTCAAGCCGGTCGGAACCAGGGCCCATATCCAGGTCTGCGGCACCACGCCATGCATGCTGCGCGGGTCCGAGGAACTGATCGAGGTCTGCAAGAACAGGATCCACCCGGAGCCGCTCCACCCGAATGCGGAAGGAACGTTGTCCTGGGAAGAAGTCGAATGCCAGGGCGCCTGCGTGAACGCGCCGATGGTCATCATCTTCAAGGACGCCTATGAGGACCTGACGCCCGAGCGTCTCGCCGAGATCATTGACGAATTCGAGGCCGGCAAGGGCGCCCAGGTGCCCACCGGTCCGCAGAACGGCCGCACCTTCTCGGCACCCATCACCGGCCAGGTGACGCTGACGACCGATCCGACGGTCAAGAAGAGCGCCAAGCCCGCCGCCAAGGGCAAGACAGCCGCCAAGTCGAAGGGTCCGGAAGCCGACGAGCCCGGGCACCCCAAGAGCGGCGCCGAGGGCGCGCTCGGCACCTCGCGGCCGGTCGCTCCGGGCGACGCCAAGAAGGACGAGGCCGCCGCCAAGGAGAAGGGCACTGCCGCCGCTCCCGCCAGCGCAGCCTCCAAGGGCGGCAAGGCCGCCAGCACTTCGAAGTCGGCCAAGACCACGAAATCCGCTCCGGCAGCTAGCAAGGCAGATCCGGCGAAGGCCGCGGATGACGCGCCCTCGCTCGACGACAAGAATCGTCCTGCGGCCGTCGAGAAGCCGGCTCAGCCCGACGATCTCAAGCTGATCTCCGGCGTCGGCCCGGTACTCGAGAAGAAGCTGAACGATCTGGGCATCTACACCTACAAGCAGGTCGCTTCGTGGAAGAAGGCCGAGCGCGAGTGGGTCGACGGCTATCTGAGCTTCAAGGGCCGCATCGAACGCGACGACTGGGTCAAGCAGGCCAAGGCGCTCGCCAAGGGCGGCCGCGACGAATATGTCCGCGTGTTCGGCAAGGAACCGAGGTAAGGTGATATGACTGCTATGCTTGAAGACAAGGACCGTATCTTCACCAATATCTACGGTCGCCACGACATGTCGCTGAAGGGCGCGATGTCGCGCGGTCACTGGGACGGCACCGGCGAGATCATCGCCAAGGGCCGCGACTGGATCATCAACGAGATGAAGGCGTCCGGCCTGCGCGGCCGCGGCGGTGCGGGCTTCCCGACCGGCCTGAAATGGTCCTTCATGCCGAAGGAATCGGACGGCCGTCCGCACTATCTCGTGGTCAACGCCGACGAATCCGAGCCCGGGACCTGCAAGGACCGCGAAATCCTGCGCCATGACCCGCACACGCTGGTCGAAGGCTGCGTGATCGCCTCGTTCGCCATGGGCGCGCACACCGCCTACATCTATGTGCGCGGCGAGTTCATGCGCGAGCGCGAGGCGCTGCAGCGCGCCATCGACGAGTGCTACGACGCGGGCCTTCTCGGCAAGAACAACAAGTGCGGCTGGGACATGGACGTCTTCGTCCACCACGGCGCCGGCGCCTATATCTGCGGCGAGGAAACGGCCCTGCTCGAAAGCCTCGAGGGCAAGAAGGGCCAGCCACGCCTGAAGCCGCCGTTCCCGGCCAATATGGGCCTCTACGGCTGCCCGACGACCGTCAACAACGTCGAATCGATCGCCGTTGCACCGACCATTCTCCGCCGCGGGGCAGGGTGGTTTTCCTCTTTCGGCCGCGAGAACAACAAGGGCACCAAGCTGTTCTGCGTCTCCGGTCACGTCAACGCGCCGGCGACCTTCGAAGAAGCCATGTCGGTGCCGTTCAAGGAACTCATCGACAAGCATTGCGGCGGTATCCGCGGCGGCTGGGACAACCTGCTTGCCGTCATCCCGGGCGGTTCGTCCGTACCGGTGGTGCCCGCCGAGCAGATCATCGATACGCCGATGGATTTCGACAGCCTGCGTGACCTGAAATCGGGTCTCGGCACGGCGGCCGTCATCGTGATGGACAAGTCGACCGACATCGTCAAAGCCATCTGGCGCCTGTCGGCCTTCTACAAGCACGAGAGCTGCGGCCAGTGCACGCCGTGCCGTGAAGGCACCGGCTGGATGATGCGCGTGATGGACCGCATGGTGAAAGGCAACGCGCAGAAGCGCGAGATCGACATGCTCTTCGATGTCACCAAGCAGATCGAGGGCCACACCATCTGTGCGCTCGGGGATGCCGCCGCCTGGCCGATTCAGGGCCTGATCCGGCATTTCCGCCCGGAAATCGAGCGTCGGATCGACGCCTATACGAGAAACGCCGTTCAAAGCCGCAACGTGGCGCTGGAAGCGGCGGAATAAGGGACCGGAACACCGGAAGGAAACGTCTCGGGGGATTGGATATGACGGACGACAAGGAGAAAACGATGTCGATCTTTTCCATTCCCACGGACTTCGGTTCGGATGCGATGATGAAGAATGCCTCGGCCATGACGTCTTGGATGAAGGACGGCGAAGCCGGCCTGATGCCGATGGCCGTTCAGTCCGCCGGCGCGGCCGCCATGGCCGCGACCTTCGGTATGGCCGCGACGGCCCACATGACCGGCATGATGTTCGGCCTCTTTCAGGGCATGATGGACGCCTCTCCACGGACGGGCGCCCCGGCAATGCCCGCCACGCCCGTGACCAAGCCGGCGGCCAAAGCGGCCCGGAAGGCGGCGGATACGGCTAAGGCCGCAATCGATACCGGCGCCGACGTGGTGCCGATGGAACCCGCCAAGCCGGTTCCGGCGAAGGCGCAGGCGACGGTCGAGAAACTGAAGTCCGATGCTTCCGCAGCCGCGGCTGCCGCGCGCGAGACCACCGGTGCTGCGGTCGCGGAGGCCGAAAAGTCCGCCGAATCGGTGACGGCTCATCTCGAACCCGAGGATTTCCGCCGGCCGGCCGAAATCGAGAAGCCGGGCACGCCGGATGATCTGAAGATGATCTCGGGCGTCGGTCCCAAGCTCGAGCAGGTTCTCAACGGCCTGGGCGTCTGGACGTTCGGCCAGATTGCCGCATGGAGCGCTGAAGAGATCGCCTGGGTCGACGACTATCTCCAGTTCAGGGGCCGCATCGAGCGGGACGACTGGATCAGGCAGGCTGCGGCGCTCGCCGCCGGTGGCCGCGAGGAATATGTCCGCGTCTTCGGCAAGGAGCCGCGGTAGAATTTTCAGGCTGCGACCCGTCGAGACGGTGTGCGGTCGGGGCAAGGGGAGTTATCGGGCTTGCAGAAGGCCGGAAACGACGAAGTCAGGCGCGATCTGACGGACGGGGAGTTCCCGGCCGTCGGTTCGCGTTTGCGCGTCTGTTTCAGGCGAGCCTTGGCCTCCTTGCTGCAAATGCGAAAAAATTTGGGCAGGAATAGCCGTTCCGCTGCCCTCTTGTCCTTGCCGCTGACCATTCTGGTGCTTAAAAGGGCGCCGGGAGCGGGCGGCCGCCATGCCTCCCTAAAGGAAGTGTATTCGTAATGGCCAATATCAAAGTCGACGGAAAAGAGATCGAGGTTCCGGATCACTACACGCTCCTCCAGGCTTGTGAGGAAGCGGGTGCGGAAGTGCCGCGGTTCTGTTTCCACGAACGTCTGTCGATTGCCGGCAACTGCCGCATGTGCCTCGTCGAGGTCAAGGGCGGACCGCCCAAGCCCGCGGCCTCCTGCGCCATGGGCGTGCGCGACCTGCGTCCCGGCCCGAACGGCGAGGCGCCCGAGGTGTTCACCAACACGCCGATGGTCAAGAAGGCGCGCGAAGGGGTGATGGAGTTCCTGCTCATCAACCACCCGCTCGACTGCCCGATCTGCGACCAGGGCGGCGAATGCGACCTGCAGGACCAGGCCATGGCCTTCGGCATGGACAATTCGCGCTTCCACGAGAACAAGCGCGCGGTCGAAGACAAATATATCGGCCCGCTGGTCAAGACGATCATGAACCGGTGCATCCACTGCACCCGTTGCGTGCGCTTCACCACCGAGGTTGCCGGCATTTCCGAGCTCGGCCTGATCGGCCGCGGCGAGGATGCCGAAATCACCACCTATCTCGAGCACGCGATGACCTCGGAGCTGCAGGGCAACGTCATCGATCTGTGCCCGGTCGGCGCGCTCACCTCGCGCCCCTACGCCTTCCAGGCCCGTCCCTGGGAACTCGGCAAGACCGAATCGATCGACGTCATGGACGCTTGCGGTTCGGCCATCCGCGTCGATACCCGAGGCCGCGAGGTCATGCGCATCATGCCGCGCGTCAACGAGGCCATCAACGAAGAGTGGATCTCCGACAAGACCCGCTTCATCTGGGACGGCCTGCGCACCCAACGCGTCGATCGCCCCTATGTGAAGGTCGACGGACGTCTGCAGCCGGCCACCTGGCCGCAGGCCTTCGCCGTCATCGCTGACGCTGTGAAGAAGGCGTCGCCCGACAAGATCGGAGCGATTGCCGGCGACATGGCGACCGTCGAGGAAATGTTCGCGCTCAAGACGCTGATGGCGTCGCTTGGCTCGGAAAGCATCGATTGCCGCCAGGACGGCGCAGCACTCGATCCGTCCAAGGGTCGCGCGAGCTACATCTTCAACCCGACCATCGAGGGGATCGAAGAGGCCGACGCCATCCTCATCATCGGTGCCAATCCGCGCTACGAGGCGAGCGTGCTCAATGCCCGCATCCGCAAGCGCTGGCGCATGGGTGATCTGCCGATCGGCGTGATCGGCGAGCAGGTCGACCTGCGCTACCCCTACGAATATCTCGGCGCCGGACCGGAAACCCTTTCGGCGGTCGTCGACGGATCCGACAAGTTCGCTGCCAAGCTCAAGCGCGCCAAGAAGCCGCTGATCATCGTCGGGCAGGGCGCACTTGCCCGTAACGACGGCGCGGCGGTTCTGGCCCAGGCGGCAGCCCTTGCCGATACGGTCAAGGCGGTCTCCGGCGACTGGAACGGCTTTGCCGTGCTCCATACTGCGGCGGCACGCGTCGGTGGTCTCGACCTCGGCTTCGTGCCGGCCAAGGGCGCCATGGATACCAAGGCAATGCTGGCGGGGGCGGACGTTCTGTTCCTGCTCGGTGCCGACGAACTCGACTTCACCAAAAAGGCTGCAGGCTTCACCGTCTATATCGGCAGCCACGGCGACAACGGCGCCCACCATGCCGACGTCATTCTGCCGGCTGCGACCTACACCGAGAAGGCCGGCACCTACGTCAACACCGAAGGCCGCGTGCAGGTCACCAACCGGGCCGGCTTCGCGCCGGGCGAGGCGCGCGAAGACTGGGCCATCCTCAGGGCGCTGTCCGAGGTGCTGGGCCACAAGCTGCCGTTCGATTCGCTGGCCGCGTTGCGCGCGACGCTCTACGAGGCCTATCCGCATTTCGCCGCCATCGACACGATCGAGCCGGCCGACGGGGCGGCAATCGCCAAGCTCGGCGCCAAACCCGGCAAGATGACCAAAACGGCGTTTGCGTCTCCGGTCAAAGACTTCTATTTGACCAATCCGATCGCCCGCGCCTCCGCTGTCATGGCGGAATGCTCGCAGCTGGCGAAGAACGCCACGCCGGTCGCGGCGGAATAGGGCAGGAAAGGGATCATGGAAGGCATTTTGACAGACTACGTCTGGCCGGGGCTGATCATGGTGGGGCAGTCGCTCCTGCTTCTGGCGCTCCTGCTGGTCTTCATCGCGTACATCCTTTACGCCGACCGCAAGATCTGGGCGGCCGTGCAGATGCGGCGCGGCCCGAACGTCGTGGGTCCCTGGGGGCTTTTCCAGTCCTTTGCCGACCTGTTGAAGTTCGTCTTCAAGGAACCGGTGATTCCGGCCGGCGCCGACAAGGCCGTCTTCCTGCTCGCCCCGCTCGTTGCCGTGACGCTGGCGCTCGCCACCTGGGCGGTGGTACCGCTCAACGCCGGCTGGGTGATCGCCGACATCAATGTCGGCATCCTCTACATCTTCGCCATCTCGTCGCTGGAAGTGTACGGGATCATCATGGGCGGCTGGGCCTCGAACTCGAAGTACCCGTTCCTCGGCGCGCTACGCTCGGCGGCGCAGATGGTCTCCTACGAAGTGTCCATCGGCTTCGTCATCGTGGCGGTGCTGCTGGGCGTCGGTTCGCTCAACCTGACCGACATCGTGATGTCCCAGTCCGACGGCCTCGGCACGCGCCTCGGCCTGCCGGCGAGCTTCCTCGACTGGCACTGGCTGTCGCTGTTCCCGCTGTTCATCATCTTCTTCATCTCGGCGCTCGCCGAGACCAACCGCCCGCCCTTCGACCTTCCCGAAGCCGAATCCGAACTGGTTGCCGGCTTCATGGTCGAGTACGGCTCGACGCCCTACATGATGTTCATGCTCGGCGAATATGCCGCCATCTGCCTGATGTGCGCGCTGACGACGATCCTGTTCCTCGGTGGCTGGCTGCCGCCGGTCGATATCGCCATCCTCAATTGGGTGCCGGGCATCATCTGGTTCGTGCTCAAGGCCTCGCTCGTCTTCTTCATGTTCGCCATGGTGAAGGCCTTCGTGCCGCGCTACCGCTACGACCAGCTGATGCGCCTGGGTTGGAAGGTCTTCCTGCCGCTGTCGCTCGGCATGCTGGTGATCGTCGCCTTCTTCCTCAAGCTCACGGGGACCGCTCCGTGAGCCCGATGACCTCGAATGTCCGAAAGGCCGCAATGCGGCCGAAAGGAGCCTGACCATGGCACTGGCACAAGCAGCCAAATCGCTGTTCCTGAAGGAATTCGTCGGCGCCTTCTTCATGTCGATGCGCTACTTCTTCGCGCCGAAGTCGACGCTGAACTACCCCTATGAAAAGGGCCCGGTCTCCCCGCGCTTCCGTGGCGAGCACGCGCTGCGCCGTTATCCCAACGGTGAGGAACGCTGCATCGCCTGCAAGCTGTGCGAGGCGATCTGCCCGGCCCAGGCCATCACCATCGAGGCCGGCCCGCGCCGCAACGACGGCACCCGCCGGACGGTGCGCTACGACATCGATATGGTCAAATGCATCTATTGCGGCTTCTGCCAGGAAGCCTGCCCGGTGGATGCGATCGTCGAAGGTCCGAATTTCGAGTTCTCCACCGAAACCCGGGAAGAACTCTATTACGACAAGGACCGGTTGCTGGCCAACGGCGACCGCTGGGAACGCGAGATCGCGCGCAACATTGCGCTCGACGCGCCGTACCGCTGACGAACCGCCCGGGGTGACCCGGGCCGAACGATAAATGGGCTGGATGCGTCTCGCGCGCATCCGCCCGGATTGGAAGGCCGGGACGGCGCAACACGCCGCCATCGGCCGACGGAGAGGGGCTCCCGCCCGCTCTTCGGGGGAAAGACGAAAAGGCACCGGTCATGGGTCTTCAGGCTCTGTTCTTCTATATTTTCGCCTTCGTGGCGGTCGCGTCGGCCTTCATGGTGATCTCGGCGCGCAATCCCGTGCACTCCGTGCTCTTCCTGATCCTGACCTTCTTCAATGCCGCGGGTCTGTTCCTGCTGACCGGCGCCGAGTTCCTGGCGATGATCCTCCTCGTCGTCTATGTCGGCGCGGTCGCGGTGCTCTTCCTCTTCGTGGTCATGATGCTCGACGTCGATTTCGCCGAATTGAGGGCAGGGGTGCTCGACTACGCGCCGGTGGGCGCGCTGGTCGGTCTCATCCTCGTGGGTGAACTGATCGTGGTGCTGGCCGGCAACTGGATCTCGCCGGAAGCCGCGGGCGCGGGGGCAAGCCCCATACCGCCGCTGGCCGAGCGAACCAACACCGCAGCCCTCGGCGACATTCTCTACACGGACTACATCTATTTCTTCCAGATCGCAGGTCTGGTGCTTCTGGTCGCCATGATCGGCGCCATCGTGCTCACGCTCAAGCACCGCACCGACATCAAGCGTCAGGACATTTCCAAGCAGGTGGCCCGCACGCCGAAGACCGGCGTCAAGGTCGTCAAGGTCAAACCCGGCCAGGGCATCTGAGGGGAAGGGGACAGGAACTATGGAAATCGGGCTCTCCCACTATCTCACCGTTTCGGCGATCCTGTTCACGCTCGGCGTGTTCGGCATCTTCCTGAACCGCAAGAACGTCATCATCATCCTGATGTCTGTCGAGCTGATCCTGCTCGCCGTCAACATCAATATGGTGGCCTTCTCGATGGAGCTGAACGACCTCGTCGGTCAGGTCTTCGCGCTGTTCATCCTGACGGTGGCCGCGGCCGAGGCCGCGATCGGACTTGCGATCCTCGTCGTCTTCTACCGAAACCGCGGCTCGATCGCCGTGGAAGACGTCAACATGATGAAGGGCTGAGGCAACCATGTATCACGCAATCGTCTTCCTCCCGCTTCTGGGCGCCCTGATTGCCGGCCTGTTCGGCCGTTCGATCGGTGCCAAGGCGTCGGAATACGTCACCTCGCTCTTCCTCGTCGTTGCGGCCGTCCTGTCCTGGATCGCCTTCTTCACCGTCGCGCTCGGCGAGGGTGAAACGCTCCGGATCCCCGTTCTCGAATGGGTGAAGTCGGGCGGTCTCGACGTCCAGTGGGCCTTCCGCATCGATACGCTGACCGCCGTCATGCTGGTGGTCGTCAACACCGTCTCGTCGCTGGTGCACATCTACTCGATCGGCTACATGCACCACGATCCGCACCGGCCGCGCTTCTTCGCCTATCTGTCGCTCTTCACCTTCGCCATGCTGATGCTGGTGACGTCGGATAACCTGCTGCAGATGTTCTTCGGCTGGGAAGGCGTCGGTCTGGCCTCCTACCTGCTGATCGGTTTCTGGTACAAGAAGCCCTCCGCTTCGGCCGCTGCGATGAAGGCGTTCATCGTCAACCGTGTCGGCGACTTCGGCTTCATCCTCGGCATCTTCTGCATCTTCGCGCTGTTCGGCTCGATCAGCTTCGATACGATCTTCGCCGGCGCAGCCGATTTCGTCCCGCAGGAAGGTGCTGAAGCCGGACAGGCGATCTTCACGCTCTTCGGCATGTCGCTCGACAAGGCCGACGCGCTGACCTGGACCTGCCTGCTCCTGTTCATGGGCGCCATGGGCAAGTCGGCGCAGGTGCCGCTGCACACCTGGCTCCCGGACGCCATGGAAGGCCCGACACCCGTCTCGGCGCTCATCCATGCCGCTACCATGGTCACCGCCGGCGTCTTCCTCGTCGCCCGCATGTCGCCTGTCTTCGAACTGTCGCATGACGCACTGACCGTCGTCACCGTCATCGGTGCGATCACCGCCTTCTTCGCCGCGACCGTCGGACTGGTGCAGAACGACATCAAGCGCGTGATCGCCTATTCGACGTGCTCGCAGCTCGGCTACATGTTCGTCGCACTCGGCATCGGCGCCTATGGCGCGGCGGTCTTCCACCTCTTCACGCACGCCTTCTTCAAGGCGCTCCTCTTCCTTGGCGCCGGTTCGGTCATCCACTCGGTCTCCGACGAGCAGGACATGCGTCGCATGGGTGGACTGCGCAAGCACATCCCGATGACCTACTGGATGATGATCATCGGCACCTTGGCGCTGACCGGTGTGGGCATTCCCTTCACCATCATCGGCACCGCGGGCTTCTTCTCCAAGGACGCGATCATCGAATCCGCCTTCGTCGGCCACAACGCGGCCGCCGGCTTCGCCTTCGTCATGCTGGTGGTGGCTGCGCTGTTCACGAGCTTCTATTCCTGGCGTCTGATCTTCATGACCTTCCACGGCAAGCCGCGGGCTTCAGCCGACGTCATGCATCACGTCCATGAATCGCCGCCCGTCATGCTGGTGCCGCTCTACATCCTGGCCGCTGGCGCGCTGTTCGCCGGTCTGATCTTCCACGGCGCCTTCTTCGGCGAGGGTTATGCGGAATTCTGGAAGGGCGCGCTCTTCACGCTGCCTGAAAACGAGATCCTCGAGCACTATCACCACGTTCCTGCCTGGGTGAAGCTGTCGCCCTTCGTGGCGATGCTGCTTGGCCTGGTGACCGCGTGGTACTTCTACATCCGCTCTCCGGAGACCCCGAAGAGCCTCGCGAAGGATCACGACGGGCTCTACCGGTTCCTGCTCAACAAGTGGTACTTCGACGAAGCCTACGACTTCCTCTTCGTCCGCTCGTCCAAGGCGCTCGGCCGGTTCCTGTGGAAGCGGGGTGACGTCGGCACCATCGACAGCTTCGGTCCGGACGGCATCGCCGCGCGCGTGCAGGACATCACCGGCCGCGTGGTGAAACTGCAGACCGGCTATCTCTATCACTATGCGTTCGTCATGCTGATCGGCGTCGCAGCCCTTGTCACCTGGATGATGCTCGGGAGTGCATTCTGATGACCGATTGGCCAATCCTTTCCGTCGTTACCTTCATACCGCTGGTCACGGTCCTCTTCGTGCTGCCGATCCGTGACGACACGGAAACCGGTCGCCGCAACATCCGCAACGTGACGCTGCTCGGCACGGTGTTCACCTTCGTGCTGTCGCTGTTCATCTGGGCCGGTTTCGATGCGTCCGATCCGGCCTTCCAGATGGTCGAGAACGTCGAGATGGCGGGCTCGGGCTTCTCCTACGCGATGGGCGTCGACGGCATTTCCGTGCTCTTCGTCATCCTCACCACCTTCCTGATGCCGTTCTGCATCCTGGCGAGCTGGAAGTCGGTCGAGCACCGGGTGCGCGACTACATGGTCGCTTTCCTCATCCTCGAGACGATGATGATCGGCGTCTTCTGTGCGCTCGACATCGTGCTCTTCTACGTCTTCTTCGAGGCCGGCCTGATCCCGATGTTCATCATCATCGGCGTGTGGGGCGGCAAGCGGCGCGTCTATGCATCCTTCAAGTTCTTCCTCTACACGCTGCTTGGCTCCGTGCTGATGCTGCTCGCCATCATGGCGATGTACTGGGATGCCGGCACGACCAACATCGCCGAACTGATGCAGCACCAGTTCCCTGCCTCCATGCAGACCTGGCTGTGGCTCGCCTTCTTCGCGTCCTTTGCAGTGAAGATGCCGATGTGGCCGGTCCACACCTGGTTGCCCGACGCCCACGTCGAGGCCCCGACGGCCGGTTCGGTCATCCTGGCGGGCATCCTCTTGAAGCTCGGCGGCTACGGCTTCCTGCGCTTCTCGCTGCCGATGTTCCCGCTCGCTTCGGCCGACTTCGCCCCCTTCATCTTCACGCTCTCGGTAATCGCCATCATCTACACCTCGCTGGTGGCGCTGATGCAGGAAGACATCAAGAAGCTGATCGCCTACTCCTCGGTCGCCCACATGGGCTACGTGACCATGGGGATCTTTGCGGCCAATGCACAGGGCGTGCAGGGCGCGATCTTCCAGATGATCTCGCACGGTCTCGTTTCGGGCGCGCTCTTCCTCTGCGTCGGTGTCGTCTATGACCGCCTCCATACCCGCGAGATCGCGGCCTATGGCGGTCTGGTCAACAACATGCCGAAATACGCGGTCGCCTTCATGATCTTCACGATGGCCAATGTCGGCCTGCCGGGCACCTCGGGTTTCGTCGGCGAGTTCCTCACCCTGATGGGCGCTTTCCAGGCCAACAGCTGGGTGGCCCTGTTTGCCGCCGTAGGCGTGATCCTGTCGGCCGCCTATGCCCTCTGGCTCTACCGCCGGGTAATCTTCGGTGCGCTGGAAAAGGAAAATCTCAAGGCCATGCTCGATCTCTCCCGCCGGGAGAAGGTCATCCTCTATCCGCTGATCGCGCTCGTGCTGTTCTTCGGTGTCTATCCGGCACCGCTGCTGGACGCCACCGCGGCTTCGGTCGATGCGCTGGTCAACAACTATTCCGCCTCGCTCCAAGCTGCAGGTCAGCTGGTGCAGGGCGCGCAGTAAGCGACGGGAACGACGCAAATGACGGCAGAACTTCTCACCACCAGCCTGCAGCTCTCGATCCCGGAACTCATTCTCGCGGTCGGTGCCATGGTGCTTCTGATGATCGGCGTGTTCTCGGGCGAACGCTCGGTGACGATCGTCAGCGGCCTTGCCGTGGCGCTCCTGATCATGGCCGGGCTCTGGCTGGTGCTGTTCACCGGCGAGGGTGCCGCCTATAACGGCGCCTTCCTGTCCGACCCCTTCGCAAAGTTCATGAAGGTGCTGGCGCTGATCGGCTCGATCGTCGCTATGGTGATGTCCGTCGGCCATGCCCGCGCCGAGCGCATCGACAAGTTCGAGTATCCGGTGCTGCTCGTCATCGCCACGCTCGGCATGATGCTGATGATCTCGGCCAACGATCTCATCGCTCTCTATCTGGGTCTCGAACTGCAGTCGCTGGCGCTCTACGTGGTCGCCGCCATCAACCGTGATTCCGTGCGCTCCACCGAGGCGGGCCTGAAATACTTCGTCCTCGGCGCGCTGTCCTCGGGCATGCTGCTCTACGGCGCCTCGCTGGTTTACGGCTATACCGGCTTCACCGGTTTCGACGAGATAGCCCATGCAGTTGCCGGTGGCGAACGTCCGCTCGGGCTCGTCTTCGGCCTCGTCTTCCTGCTGACCGGTATCGCCTTCAAGATCTCCGCCGTGCCGTTCCACATGTGGACGCCCGACGTCTACGAGGGCGCACCGACGCCGGTGACGGCCTTCTTCTCGGCCGCGCCGAAGATTGCCGCCATGGCGATCTTCATCCGGCTCGTCAGCTCCGCCTTCGATCCGATCAAGATCGACTGGCAGCAGATCGTGGTGTTCCTGTCGGTTGCCTCGATGGCGCTCGGCGCTTTCGCGGCGATCGGCCAGCGCAACATCAAGCGTCTGATGGCCTATTCATCGATCGGCCACATGGGCTATGCGCTCGTCGGCCTCGCAGCCGGCACCCAGGCCGGCGTGCGCGGCGTCATCATCTACATGCTGATCTACATGGTCATGACGCTCGGCACCTTCGCCTGCATCCTCGCCATGCGTCGCAAGGAAGAGGGCAATGTCGAGAACATCGACGAACTGGCCGGTCTTTCGAGCACCAACCCGTTCATGGCGACGATGCTGACCATCCTGATGTTCTCGCTGGCCGGCATCCCGCCGCTCGCGGGCTTCTTCGGGAAGTACGTGGTCTTCGCCGCTGCCATCCAGGCCGAACTCTACTGGCTTGCCGTGATCGGTGTCCTGGCCTCGGTGGTGGGCGCCTACTACTACCTGCGCATCATCAAGATCATGTGGTTCGATGAGCCCGCGCCGCAGTTCGCGCCGGTCGCCGGCGAACTGAAGCTGGTCTACGGCCTCTCAGGCCTGTTCATCCTCGCCTACGTGCTGGTCGCAAGCCCGCTCGGCACCGCTGCCGACGTGGCCGCAGGGACTTTCTTCTGACACTGGTGAGCGGACGCTCCGCACATAAAGGCATCGATTTCCGGCATCTCCCCCTGGGAGATGTCGGCTCGACCAATGCCGAACTCCTGGAGCGGGCGCGCACTGGGGAAGCGTCGGGACTGTGGCTGACCGCCGACCGGCAGCTGACCGGGAGGGGCCGCCGGGGCAGGACCTGGACCTCGGAGCCCGGCAACCTCTATTCCTCGCTGCTTCTGATCGATCCCGCCGAGCCGGCGCTGCTGGGTTCGCTTCCGCTGGCCGTTGCGGTTGCCGTGCATGACGCAATCGCTGCGGTGCTGCCGCTCGACGGCGGCCGGCTGGCGATCAAATGGCCGAACGACGTTCTGATCGACGGCGCCAAGACCTCCGGAATTCTGATCGAGAGCGAATTCCTGTCCGATCGTCGACAGGCCGTCGTCATCGGCTGCGGCATCAACATCGCCCACCACCCGAATGTCGAGGGCTATCCCTCGACCTGTCTGGCGGAACGCGGCGTAGGTGTCTCGCCGCAGGAACTCTTCGCCCGCCTTTTCACCACCATGGAGCGCGTGCTTAGGGACTGGGACCGGGGCAGGGGCGTTTCCGAGATCCGCGACCAGTGGATCGAACGTTGCACCGGGATCGGCGGCCCGATCGTCGTGCGTTTGCCCGACAGTGAAATTCATGGTCAATTCGCCGGAATTGACGGTGACGGACGCCTCCTGCTCGCCTTGCCGGATGGAGGCCACCAGACCATATCAGCCGGAGACGTGTTCTTCCCCGTCGCTCCGTCCGCAGAACAGGAATAAAAATGACCGCAGACAACGACCTCGTATTCATCCCGCTCGGCGGCGTCGGGGAAATCGGCATGAACCTCGCGCTCTACGGCTACGGCCCGCCTGCCAAGCGCGAATACATCATGGTCGATTGCGGCGTGACCTTCCCGGGACCGGACCTGCCGGGCGCCGATCTGGTGCTGCCTGACATCGCCTATGTGCAGAGCCTCGGCAAGGCGCTGAAGGCGATCGTCATCACCCACTCGCACGAGGACCATTACGGTGCGCTGGCCCAGCTCTGGCCGCTCCTCAAGGTGCCTGTCTATGCCTCCGCCTTCACCGCCGGCATGCTGGAGGCCAAGCGCGAATATGAACGCACCCGTGCCGAGGTCCCGGTGACCCCCTTCAAGGCCGGTGAAGTGTTCCGCGTCGGCCCCTTCGAGATCGAACCTGTCGAGGTCAACCACTCGATCCCGGAACCGTTCTCGCTGCTCATCCGCACGCCGCTGGGCAATCTCGTCCATACGGGCGACTGGAAGATCGACATCACGCCGTCGCTCGGCCCGGTCACCGACGAGGCGCGTTTCCGCGCCATCGGTGACGAGGGCGTGCTGGCGCTGATGTGCGATTCCACCAATGCGATGCGCGACGGCATCTCGCCGTCCGAGAAGGAAGTCTCGCAGGGCCTGCGCGAAGTCATCGAGGCGGCCGAGGGCAGAGTGGCGATCACCACCTTCTCCTCCAATGTCGGTCGCATCCGCTCGATCATGGAAGCCGCGCGTGACGCCGGCCGTGAGGTGCTCTTGCTCGGCTCGTCGCTCAAGCGCGTCGTCAACGTCGCCGACGATCTCGGCATGATGGAGGGAATGCCCGGATTCATCGAGGAAGACGAATACGGCTATATCCCGCGCGACAAGATCGTCATCATCCTGACCGGCAGCCAGGGCGAAGCCCGCGCCGCACTCGCCAAGATTTCGCGTGACGAGATGCGCCATGTGGCGCTGACCGACGGCGACACCGTCGTCTTCTCCTCGCGAACCATTCCCGGCAACGAGAAGGGCATCCTCGAGATCAAGAACGCGCTGATCGACCGCGGTATCAGGATCATCTCCGATGGCGACGCCCTGGTCCACGTCTCGGGTCACCCGCGCCGAAACGAACTGCTCAAGATGTATGAGTGGGTGCGCCCGCAGATCCTGGTTCCGGTGCATGGCGAGGCAGCCCACCTGACAGCGCAGGCCGAACTCGGCGCCTCGGCCGGCATCGGCCAGATTCCGCGCGTCCGGAACGGCTCGATCCTGAGGCTCGCGCCCGGGCCGGCCGAAATCATCGGCGAGGCCCCACACGGACGGACCTACAAGGACGGCGAACTGATGGGCTCGTTCGACGAGATGGGCATCGGCGAACGCCGCAAGCTCTCCTTCGTCGGCCATGTCGCAGTCAACGTCGTTCTCAACAGCCGCAACGACATCGACCGCGATCCGGAGGTCGTCCCGATCGGCCTGCCCGAGAACGATGGCGAGGTCGATGCGATGGAGGACGTGCTCTACGACGCGGTTCTAGGTGCTGTGGAAAGCATCCCGCGCGGCCGCCGCAAGGACCTCGGTGGCCTGCGCGAGGCAATTCGTCGCTCTGTCCGTTCGGCGGCAAACGAGGTATGGGGCAAGAAGCCGGTCGTCACCGTCTTCGTCAACCGGCTCTGAACCAACGCTCGCGGGGAGGAGCGATGCCATGCTGGGACGCCTCAATCATGTCGCCATTGCCGTGCCGGATCTGGCCGCCGCAGTAGCGCAGTATTCCGGCCCACTCGGCGCCAGGGTCTCCGATCCGCAGCCGCTGCCCGAGCACGGTGTCACGGTCGTCTTCGTCGAGTTGCCGAACACAAAGATCGAACTTCTCGAGCCGCTCGGTGCGGACTCGCCCATCGCCGCCTTTCTCGAACGCAACGCGTCGGGCGGCATTCATCACGTCTGTTACGAGGTCGACGACATCCTCGCCGCGCGCGACCGGCTGAAGGAGGCCGGCGCCAGGGTGCTTGGCAACGGGGAGCCGAAGACCGGCGCTCACGGAAAGCCGGTGCTTTTCCTTCATCCCAAGGATTTCAACGGCACGCTCGTCGAACTCGAACAGGCCAACTGACGGAGCCGGACATGGGTTTCGGAACGGGTTTTGCTATTTTCTTCATCATCTGGTGGGTGATGCTCTTCGTCGTCCTGCCGTTCGGACACAGGTCGCAGGACGACGAGAATGATGTGGCGCCGGGTACTGTTGCCAGTGCGCCTGCCAATTTCAGTCTGTGGAAAGTGGTGCTCCGCACGACGATAGTGTCGGCAGTCGTCTTCGGTGCCTATGTCGCTCTGACCGTCTATGGCGGCTATTCGATCCAGGATGTCATGGCCCTTTTCCCGGACTTCAAATAGTCCGGCGCCGGTCGTCTTCCCGCACAACTCAACAAGGCAAAAAAAAACAAGGCCAGAAGCCTTGTTTCAGTTTTCGCGTGATCTTTTTCCCTGAACCGGGGGCTGCGCCGGTCGGCGCGCCTGAGATCCTATCCTCCCAAGACATTTGACCGCGATTTGGGCATCGCCACGTGGGTGATGCCTCATTTATGGCCATAGTGCTAACGCATCTGCGGCCCTTTGTCACTCATTTTGTGGAGGGATTCGTCGCCAATTGTCGATTTTCTGTCACATTGGGCAGAGCATCGTCGGCGGGTTTTCTTTATATCGGGAAGCGGCTAGAAACGCTGCGACGATGCGGTTCCGGCCGACTCGCGGCCAACTCATGCAAGTCTTCGTCTTTGCTTGAAAATTGCCTGCAAGACGGCTTGCCAGGGCTTTGAAATGCCCGGTCGGCCCGCATTTTGCCCCAATCGGCCCTCAGGCCGGTATTCAAACGAGAGTATCCCGATGCGCCTGTCGAAATTCTTTCTCCCGATCCTGAAGGAGAGCCCCCGTGAAGCGGAGATCGTCTCCCACCGCCTGATGACGCGGGCGGGCATGATCAAGCAGCAGGCCGCCGGCATCTATTCCTGGCTGCCGCTCGGCAAGATCGCGCTCGACAAGGTCTGCGACATCGTCCGCGAAGAGCAGAACCGGGCCGGCGCCGTCGAGATCCTGATGCCGACCATCCAGTCCGCCGAACTCTGGCGTGAAAGCGGTCGTTACGACGATTACGGCAAGGAAATGCTCCGTATCGAAGACCGTATGGAGCGCGAGATGCTCTACGGTCCGACTAACGAGGAGATGGTCACCGACATCTTCCGCTCCTACGTGAAGTCCTACAAGGACCTGCCGCTCAACCTCTACCACATCCAATGGAAGTTCCGCGACGAGCGCCGTCCGCGCTTCGGCGTCATGCGCGGCCGTGAGTTCCTGATGAAGGACGCCTATTCCTTCGACCTCGATTACGAGGCCTCCAAGGCTGCCTACAACCGCATGTTCGTCTCCTACCTCCGGACTTTCGACCGTTGCGGCCTGAAGTCGATCCCGATGCGCGCCGACACCGGCCCGATCGGCGGCAATCTCAGCCACGAGTTCATTATCCTGGCCGAGACGGGAGAGTCCGAAGTCTTCTGTCATCGTGACTTCGAACGCTTCGACGTGCCGTCGGCGGATCTCAATTACGATGACGACGCGGCAATCGCTTCGATCGTCGACAAGTGGACCACGCCCTTCGCCGCTACCGACGAGATCATGGAAAAGGAAGAGTGGGCGCAGGATGCCTGGAAGGCCCTCGGCGACGACATCAAGGTGTCGGCCCGCGGCATCGAGGTCGGCCACATCTTCCATTTCGGCACCAAATATTCCGAGCCTATGGGTGCCTCCGTACAGGGACCCGACGGCAAGCAGCATTTCGTCTCCATGGGCTCCTACGGCATCGGCCCGTCGCGCCTGCTGGCCGCCATTATCGAGGCTTCGCACGACGAGGCCGGCATCATCTGGCCGGAGAGCGTGGCGCCCTTCAAGGTCGGCCTCATCAACATGAAGCCGGGCGACGAGGGCTGCGACGCCGCCTGCGAGAAGATCGAAACCGCGCTCGCTAATGCCGGGGTCGACTTCCTGCATGACGACCGCGACGAACGCGCCGGCGTGAAGTTCGCCACCGCCGACCTGATCGGTCTGCCCTGGCAGGTGATCGCCGGACCGCGTGCCGTCGCCGAGGGCAACGTCGAAATCAAGAACCGCAAGACCGGTGAGCGCGAGACGCTGACGGTCGAGGCCGCCATCAATCGCTTTACGGCCTGACTGGCCGAAGCGTGTTAGGAGACGGAATGACCGAGACGAGCACCACAGGGGAGGCGGCCGCAAACGACCTGCCGGCCCCCGCGCGTCCCTTCTCCGCGTTCGAACGTCTGGTGGCCTGGCGCTATCTCCGCGCCCGGCGCAAGGAAGCCTTCATCTCGGTGATTGCCGGCTTCTCCTTCGTCGGCATCATGCTCGGGGTCGCCACGCTCATCATCGTCATGGCGGTGATGAACGGCTTCCGCACCCAGCTCATCGAGCGCATCCTGGGCGTCAACGGTCACATGATCGTCCAGCCCATCGACCAGCCGCTCAACGACTACGCAGAACTGGCGAAGAAATTCCGCGCCGTCCCCGGCGTCACCGAAGCCATTCCGCTGGTGGAGGGGCAGACGCTCGCTTCCGGGCAGGGGGGAGCCGGCACCGGCGCCTATGTCCGTGGTATCCGCGCCGAGGATCTCGCCGATCTCAGGATGGTTTCCGGCAACATCCGGTCCGGCGATCTGGTCGGCTTCGCGGCGGGCGAGGGTGTGGCACTCGGGTCGAGGATGGCCGACTCGCTCGGCCTGTCTGTCGGCGACACGATCACGCTGATCGCGCCCGAGGGAGACGTCACGCCCTTCGGTGTGACCCCGCGCGTCAAGGGCTATCCGGTCTCTGCCATCTTCGAAGTGGGGATGAGCGAGTACGATTCGACCATCATCTACATGCCGCTCGAAGAGGCGCAGCTCTACTTCAATTCGGAAGGCACCGTTCAGTCGATCGAGATCATGATTTCCGATCCGGACAATGTCGACGCGATGCGCGGAGCGATCGAGCAGGCTGCCGGACGGCAGATCTTCATCACCGACTGGCGCCAGCGCAACCAGACCTTCTTCAATGCGCTTCAGGTCGAGCGCAACGTGATGTTCCTGATCCTGACGCTCATCATCCTGGTCGCCGCGCTCAACATTGTTTCCGGCCTGATCATGCTGGTCAAGGACAAGGGGCGCGACATCGCCATTCTGAGGACGATGGGCGCGACATCTGCCTCGATCATGCGGATCTTCTTCATGACGGGCGCGGCGATCGGCGTGGCCGGGACCTTTGCGGGCTTCCTCCTCGGCATCATCGTCTGTCTCAACATCGAGAGCATCCGCCAGTTTTTCTCCTGGGTGTCGGGCACGGTGATCTTCGATCCCGAACTCTATTTCCTCAGCCAACTGCCTGCGGACATGGAGACGGGCGAAACGCTGACGGTTCTCTTCGTAGCGCTGGGCCTGTCCTTCATCGCCACCCTTATCCCCTCCTGGCGCGCGTCCCGGCTCGATCCGGTTCAGGCGCTCAGATACGAATAGGAGGGGCGGTTGCAGTCCCCGAACGTACTCGAACTCAAGGGCGTCGGCCGCCATTTCCTGCAGGGCGAGCGCGATCTCGTCATTCTCGATGGCGCCGATTTCACGCTCAGGCCCGGTGAGACGGTGGCGCTCGTCGCACCGTCAGGGACGGGAAAGTCGACGCTTCTGCAGATCGCGGGTCTTCTCGAACATCCCGACGAAGGCGAGGTGGTCGTCTCCGGTCGCGCCTGCGAGCATCTCGGTGACGCCGAACGTACAGCCGTGCGCCGCTCGGAGATCGGCTTCGTCTACCAGTTCCACCATCTCCTGCCGGAGTTCTCGGCGCTCGAGAACATCATGATGCCGCAGTTGATCGCCGGCCTGTCGCGACCGGAAGCCAAGGCGCGCGCCGAGCAGCTGCTCGAATACATGCGCATCGGTCACCGGGGCGACCACCGTCCGGCCGAACTCTCGGGCGGCGAGCAGCAGCGCGTGGCGATCGCCCGTGCGGTGGCCAATGCGCCGAGCCTGCTTCTGGCCGACGAGCCGACCGGAAACCTCGATCCCGAGACCGCCGGCTATGTCTTCGAGGCGCTCGATGCCCTGGTGCGCCAGTCAGGTCTTTCGGCCATGATCGCCACCCACAACCACGAACTGGCGAGTTTGATGGACCGTTGCGTCACGCTGCAGGACGGCAAGGTGGTCGAGTACGACCTCAAACGCCTCTGACGCCGATGAGCGGGGACGACGACCTCCGCTCCGTCGCCGAGACCACGCGTGCGGTCTATGACCGGCAGGCGCACTTCTTCGACACCACCCGTGACAGACGTCTGATCCTCGAGGGAAACTGGCTTGCGCGGTTGCGCGCCGCCATGCCTGCGAATGGATCGGTGCTCGATCTCGGCTGCGGCGCGGGCGAGCCGATCGCCCGCCATTTCATCGAGGCGGGCCATGACGTCACAGGTCTCGACTTTTCCTCCGTGATGCTCGGGATCGCCAGGGAGAGGTTTCCTCTGGCCACCTGGATCGAGGCCGACATGCGCGACTTCGATCTCGGACGTCGCTTCGATGCGATCATCGGCTGGGATTCGTTCTTTCACCTGATGCCAGAAGGCCAACGGCAATCTGTCCGCACCATCTCCCGGCATCTGGTATCCGGCGGCCACGTGTTGCTGACCGTGGGCGACGAGGAGGGCGAGGTGCTCGGCGCCGTGGGTGCCGATCCCGTCTACCATTCGAGCTTCTCGCCGGAAGGGTATCGCGTCTTGTTCTCCGAAGAGGGCATGGAGGTCGTCGATCTTGTGCTCGGCGACATGGCGGCCGGCGGTCGCAACATCCTGATGGCCAGAAGGATCGACTGGAAATGAAAACGGCGGGCCGAAGCCCGCCGTTTGTCACATCAGTGTTGGACAGAAACCTACTTCAGCTTCTTCTGCGGCGCGGCGTTCGGCACCAGTTCGCCCGCCAGGCGACGGTCGAGATAGTCCTCGCATTCGCCGATCAGCTCGTCGATCTTGTTGGCGAAGAAGTGGTTGGCGTCCGGAATCAGCTTCTGGGTGATCAGGATGCCCTTTTGCAGCTTGAGCTTCTCGACGAGGCCGTTGACGTCCTTCTCCGGCGCCACCCGGTCACCCGAGCCGTGAATGATCAGGCCGGAGGAGGGGCAGGGGGCCAGGAACGAGAAGTCGTAGATGTTGGGCTGCGGCGCGACCGAGATAAAACCCTCGATCTCCGGGCGGCGCATCAGAAGCTGCATGCCGATCCAGGCGCCGAAGGAATAGCCGGCGACCCAGCAGTTCTTCGAATCCGGATGCAGGCTTTGCACCCAGTCGAGCGCGGCTGCCGCATCGGAGAGTTCGCCCGAACCGTGGTCGAACTCGCCCTGGCTGCGGCCGATGGAGCGGAAATTGAAGCGGAGCGTGGTAAAGCCGCGCTCCTGGAACATGTAGAACAGCTGGTAGATGATCTGGTTGTTCATCGTTCCGCCGAACTGCGGATGCGGATGAAGAACGATGGCGATCGGGGCGTTCTTTTCCTTGCCGGGCTGGTAGCGGCCCTCGAGCCGGCCGGCAGGTCCGTTGAAGATCACTTCGGGCATCTGTACTCCTGGATGCGCGGAAAAGACCGCAGGCTACTCCCGCTGAGAAGGCCCGGGCGGTCTTGACGGCGGCGGCCTCGCCACCTAAACCTAGTTTAGAATTGTTCGAAACTGTCACGTTTCGACGGGTCGCAGGTGTCATAGGACATCGGGGCCGGAAAATTCAAGAAAAATGCGAACGTCCGGCCGAGCCGCCGCCGCCGGACCCCACGGAAACCCTGAGGACGATGACGAGGCAGAGGACCTATCTCGATTACAACGCGACCGCGCCGCTGCTTGCAGATGCGCGCGATGCGATGGTCGCGGCCCTCGACCTGCCCGGAAATCCGTCCTCGGTTCACGCCGAGGGCCGGGCCGCGCGCGAACTCGTCTCCAGAGCACGCGCAAGTGTCGCCCGTCTCTGCGGAGCCGAACCCGAGCATGTGATCTTCACCTCCGGCGCCACCGAAGCGGCGAGCCACGTGCTGACGCCCGATTTCCGCATGGGCCGGTCGCCAGTCAGGATCGCACATCTCTTCATCGGTGCGACCGAACACCCTTGCGTTCTCGCCGGCGGCCGCTTTTCCGCGGATTCTGTGACCACCCTGCCGGTCGATGCCGACGGACGCGTCGTTCCGGACGCCCTGCGCGAGGCGTTGTCCGCGCGGGCCCGTGGCGCGGGGCAGGTCATGTTCGCCCTGCAACTGGCCAACAACGAAACCGGCGTCGTCCAGCCGATCCGCGAGATTGCCGACATCGTTCATGCTGCGGGCGGCGTGATGGTCGTCGACGCCGTCCAGGCCGCCGGACGCATTGCCATCGACATCGAGGCGCTCGGTGCGGACTTCATGTTCCTCTCGGCCCACAAGATCGGTGGGCCGAAGGGGGCGGGGGCGCTCGTCACCCGCGGGGAGACCTTCATGCCGGCGGCGCTCATTCGCGGCGGCGGCCAGGAGAAGGGCCATCGCGCAGGGACCGAGAACCTTGCAGCCATCGCCGGCTTCGGTGCGGCCGCAGAGACCGCCATTGACGCGCTTCCTGCCATGCCCGATCTCGCCTCCCGCCGTGACATGCTCGAGGCCTGGATGCGCCAGACAGCGCCCGACGTGGTCATCCACGGCGCGCGGGTCGAACGGCTTGCCAACACGAGCTATGTGTCGCTGCCCGGCCTGAAGGCCGAAACAGCCCAGATCGCTTTCGACATGGAAGGGATCGCCGTTTCCTCCGGGTCGGCCTGCTCGTCCGGAAAGGTTGGCGCGAGCCATGTGCTGAAAGCCATGGGCGCGGACGCCGATCTGGGCGCCGTGCGCATCAGTCTCGGTACGGCAACCAGCCGGGATGATATAAACGCCTTCCAGAAGGCGTTCGAGAAGATCAATGCCCGCAGGCTTTCACGGCTTGCGGGCCAAAACGCCGCCTGAGGGAAAACAAGACTGGAAATATCCAGTTTTTTATGCCGGCACCGCTGGCAACCTTCCCCAAGGCACCATAGATAACGCTTGTGTCGGGCCGGACGCCAGGTCTCCCACAAGCGAACAAGCCGCCGGCCTTGAACCGGTGAGATTGGAGTACGCATATGCCTGCCGTGCAGGAAACGATCGATCAGGTCCGTTCCATCGACGTCGACCAGTACAAGTACGGTTTCGAGACCATGATCGAGACCGACAAGGCGCCCAAGGGGCTGTCGGAAGACATCATCCGTTTCATCTCCGCCAAGAAGGACGAGCCGGAATGGATGCTCGAATGGCGGCTGGCCGCCTATGAGCGCTGGCTGACGATGGAAGAGCCCACATGGGCGCGCGTCGATTATCCGAAGATCGACTTCAACGACATCTACTACTATGCCGCGCCGAAGAGCACCTCGGGCCCGAAGACGCTCGACGAGGTCGATCCGGAACTTCTGGCGACCTACGAGAAGCTCGGCATTCCGCTGCGCGAGCAGGAAATTCTGGCCGGCGTCCAGCAGTCCAAGATCGCTGTCGACGCGGTGTTCGATTCCGTGTCCGTGGTCACCACCTTCAAGAAGGAACTCGCCCAGGCCGGCGTCATCTTCATGTCGATTTCGGAAGCTATCCGCGAATATCCGGAACTTGTGAAGAAGTATCTCGGCTCCGTCGTTCCGCAGTCTGACAACTACTACGCCACGCTCAATTCGGCGGTCTTCACCGACGGCTCCTTCGTCTTCGTGCCCAAGGGCGTCCGCTGCCCGATGGAGCTGTCGACCTATTTCCGCATCAACGAGAAGAACACCGGCCAGTTCGAGCGCACGCTGATCATCGCCGAGGAGGGGGCCTACGTCTCCTATCTCGAGGGCTGCACCGCGCCGCAGCGCGACGAGAACCAGCTGCACGCCGCCGTCGTCGAACTCATTGCGCTCGACGATGCCGAGATCAAGTACTCGACCGTGCAGAACTGGTTCCCGGGCGACAAGGAAGGCAAGGGCGGCATCTACAACTTCGTCACCAAGCGTGGCGACTGTCGCGGCGACCGCTCCAAGATCTCCTGGACCCAAGTCGAGACCGGTTCGGCGATCACCTGGAAATACCCGTCCTGCATCCTGCGCGGCGACGACAGCCGCGGCGAGTTCTACTCGATCGCGGTGTCGAACGGCTACCAGCAGATCGATTCGGGGACCAAGATGATCCATCTCGGCAAGAACACGTCGAGCCGCATCATCTCCAAGGGCATCTCGGCGGGCAATTCGAACAACACCTATCGCGGTCAGGTTTCCGCCCACCGCAAGGCCGAAAACGCCCGCAACTTCACCCAGTGCGACTCGCTGCTGATCGGCGATCGCTGCGGTGCGCACACGGTACCCTATATCGAAGCCAAGAACGCCTCCGCCCAGTTCGAGCACGAGGCCACCACCTCGAAGATTTCCGAGGACCAGCTGTTCTACTGCCTGGCCCGCGGCATTCCCGAGGAAGAGGCGATCGCGCTGATCGTCAACGGCTTCGTCAAGGACGTCATCCAGCAACTGCCGATGGAGTTCGCCGTCGAGGCGCAGAAGCTGATCGGCATCTCGCTCGAAGGAAGTGTGGGCTGACGATGGCCGGGGAGGAAAGGGACAACTCCGGCACCATCCGCCTCGCCGGCGCCGTCTCCATCCTCTTGGCCTGTGCGCTCGGCTACTGGCTCAACCCCTTCGGGTCGCCCTACACCAGCGCCGCCATCCTCGGCTTCATCGCCGCCGTTAGTTTCGCAGCCCGCGGGCTGTTTTCGAACAAGAAGTGATTATCCGGTCCGACAGGCCGGTCTGACAGGAACAAGACATGCTTGAGATCAAGAACCTTCATGCCCGTATCGCCGACAGCGGCACCGAAATCATTCGTGGCCTGAACCTCACGGTCAAGGCCGGTGAAGTCGCCGCCATCATGGGGCCGAACGGCTCCGGTAAGTCGACGCTGTCCTATATCCTCGCCGGCCGCGAGGACTACGAGGTCACCGAGGGCGACATCCTCTACAACGGCGAGTCGATCCTCGAACTCGAACCATCGGAACGCGCCGCCAAGGGCATTTTCCTCGCCTTCCAGTATCCGGTGGAAATCCCCGGCGTGGCGACGATGCAGTTCCTCAAGGTCGCCATCAACGAGCAGCGCAAGGCGCGTGGGCAGGAAGAACTCAAGACCCCCGACTTCATGCGTCTGGTGAAGGAAAAGGCCGGCGAACTGAAGATCGATCCGGACATGCTCAAGCGTCCGCTCAATGTCGGCTTTTCGGGCGGCGAGAAGAAGCGCGCCGAAATCCTGCAGATGAAGCTCCTCGAGCCGAAGCTCTGCGTGCTCGACGAGACCGACTCCGGCCTCGACATCGATGCGCTGAAGATCGTCTCCGACGGCGTCAACGCGCTGCGTTCGCCGGACCGCGCCATCGTGGTCATCACCCACTACCAGCGCCTCCTCGAGCACATCGTGCCGGACAGCGTGCACGTGCTCTACAAGGGGCAGGTGATCCGCTCCGGCGACAAGGACCTCGCTGCCGAACTGGAAGCCAACGGCTACGCCGACATCATCGACGCGGCCGCCTGAGGCGAACGATCGGAAAGAACGACATGAACATGCAAGCCAAGACCAAGCGCACAGCCGCTGAACAGGGACTGATGGACGCCTTTTCGGCGCTCGTCTCCGATCTGCCGGGCGATGCGTCGGTGACAGCCAAGCGCGACCGGCTGATGGCCGATTTCGGCGCCACCGGTCTGCCCTCACGCCGGGTGGAAGCCTGGCACTACACCGACCTGCGCACGCTGTTGCGCGCCGTGCCCGATCATCTGCCGGGCGAAAGCGCCGACCAGCTGGACCCCATCCTCGCCGGTTCCGATGTGCTGCCGCTGATCGGAGGCCGCTATGTCGAGCCGCACGAGATCGAAGGCCTGACGGTCGGCTCGTTCCGCGATGCGCTGATGAACGGCACTGCGACCGAGAGCCTCGGCGCGTTGCGCGATGACGACGCCATCGGCCGGATCAACGGCGCATTCGTCATGGACGGCTACACGCTCAAGCTGGCGGCCGATGCCGAACTGGACAAGCTCGTCGAACTCCAGTCGGTGCAGAACGGCGGACAGGCCCATGGCCGCTTCAGCTTCGAAGCCGGCAGCGGCTCGCGCGCCACGATCATCGAGCGGCACACCGGCGGCGAGACGGCCGGGCTCACCTCCTCGGTGAGCGAGATCGACGTCGCCGAAGGTGCCGACCTCGTCTGGATCATCGTCCAGGAGCGCGGTCTGGAGGACACCCATCTCGCCCAGCTGCGCGCAAAACTCGCCAAGGATTCGAGCCTCAAGCTCTTCGTCCTCAACATGGGCGGCAAGCTGGTGCGCCAGGAAGTCGACGTCATGGTCGAGGGCGAGGGCGCCCATTTCGACCTGCGCGCCATCAACCTGCTCGCCGGCCAGAGCCATACCGATCTCACCCTGACCCTTGGTCACGTCGTGCCGCACACCACTTCGCAGGAAATCGTCCGCAACGTGGTGCTCGATCGCGCCCGCGGCGCGTTCCAGGGCCAGATCCGGGTGTCCCGCGAGGCGCAGAAGACCGATGCGCAGATGGCCTGCAACTCGCTGCTTCTCTCCGACGACGGCGAGTTCGACGCCAAGCCCGAGCTCGAGATTTTTGCCGACGACGTGATCTGTGCCCATGGCGCGACTGTCATCGACCTCGATCCGGTGCATCTTTTCTATCTGGCCGCCCGCGGCGTGCCGGAAAAGATCGCCCGCGCGCTTCTGATCCGCGGCTTCGTCGAGGAACTGCTCGACGAACTCGACGACGAAGCGTTGACGGACGCCCTCAAGACCCGTGTGGAAGGATGGCTCGACGCCCATGTCTGATCAGGCCGCAGTCCACGGTTACGACGTCGAAGCGGTTCGCCGCGACTTCCCGATCCTGTCGCGAGAAGTCTACGGCAAGCCGCTCGTCTATCTCGACAACGGCGCTTCGGCCCAGAAGCCGCAAGCCGTCATCGACGCGATCACACACGCCTATTCCAACGAATATGCGAACGTGCATCGTGGGCTGCACTACCTGTCGAACGCTGCGACCGACGCCTATGAAGCAGCGCGCGAGACCGTCCGCGGGTTTCTGAACGCGCCTTCGGTGGACAACATCATCTTCACCAAGTCGACCACCGAGGCGATCAACACGGTCGCCTATGGCTACGGCATGCCGAACATCGGCGAGGGCGACGAGATCGTGCTCTCCATCATGGAGCACCACTCCAACATCGTGCCATGGCATTTTATCCGCGAGCGCCAGGGCGCGAAACTCGTCTGGGCGCCGGTCGCCGACGACGGCGCCTTCGATCTCGATGCCTTTACCGCCTGCCTGACCGAGCGCACCAAGCTGGTCGCGATCACGCACATGTCCAACGTGCTGGGCACCGTGGTTCCGGTGAAGGAGGTCTGCCGGATTGCGCATGAGCGGGGCATTCCCGTTCTGGTGGACGGCAGTCAGGGCGCGGTCCACATGCCGGTCGACGTCAAGGATCTCGATTGCGACTGGTACGCCATCACGGGCCACAAGCTCTACGGCCCGTCCGGCATCGGCGTGCTTTATGGCAAGACGAACCGGCTGAAATCCATGCGGCCCTTCATGGGCGGCGGCGAGATGATCGAGGAAGTCACCGAGGACATGGTGACCTACAACGACCCGCCGCACCGCTTCGAGGCAGGCACCCCGCCGATCGTCCAGGCGATCGGACTGGGCGCCGCGCTCAAATACATGCAAGGTCTGGGGCGCGAGAACATCGCCGCCCACGAGGCCGACCTGACGGCTTACGCCCGCGAACGGCTCAAGGCCGTCAATGCGCTCAGGATCATCGGCGACGCGCCGGGGAAGGGCGCCATTTTCTCTTTCGAGATCGAGGGCATCCACGCCCATGACATCTCGATGGTCATCGATCGTGCCGGTGTCGCCGTGCGCGCGGGCACCCATTGTGCGCAACCGCTTCTCAAGCGATTTGGCGCGACCTCTACCTGCCGGGCCTCCTTTGGCCTATATAACACCAGAGCCGAGGTCGACGCTCTCGCCGACGCGCTCGACAATGCGAGAGCCTTTTTCGGCTGAACCCGCGAGTGGGACCCGCAACCCTCCGGAGTGTGACATGAGTGACATGACGACAGACCAGACTGCCACCGAAGCCAGCCACGAGGCGCCCTACAGCGCGTCGGCCATTCCGCAGGAAGAGCTTGCGCGGCTGTCCGACGACATCATCTCGGCCCTCAAGACCGTCTACGATCCCGAAATTCCGGCCGATATCTACGAGCTCGGCCTGATCTACAAGATCGACATCGAGGACGACCGTTCGGTGAAGATTGCCATGACGCTGACTGCGCCGGGCTGTCCGGTCGCCGGCGAAATGCCGGGCTGGGTGGAGAACGCCGTCAGTTCCGTCGAAGGTGTCTCCGGTGTCGAGGTCGAGATGACCTTCGACCCGCCCTGGACCCCCGACCGGATGTCGGAAGAGGCGCAGGTGGCGATCGGCTGGTACTGACGTCGCCTTGCCGGATGCACGCCAGGCGCTTACATTACATGCATGTCTCGAAGCGGCGGACCTTGACCCCGCGCGCGGAAGGAGAATGGAAATGGCATTCGAAATCATGACCCTGACGGACGCTGCCGCCGAGCGGGTCCGCAACATCGTCAGCAACGCCAAGGAGCCGGCGCAGGGCATTCGCGTCGGTATCAAGAAGGGCGGCTGTGCGGGCATGGAATACACCGTCGATCTCGTCGCCGATGCGGGCGAGAAGGACGACAAGGTGGAGCGTGACGGCGCGACCGTCTTCGTCGCGCCCGAGGCGACGCTCTATCTTCTCGGCACCCAGATGGATTACGAAGTCACACGACTGCGCTCGGGCTTCGTCTTCAACAACCCCAACCAGACGTCGGCCTGCGGCTGCGGCGAATCGGTGGAACTCAAGCCCGCCGACCTGGCGCGTCTGGCCGAACAGGGTGACCCCGTCGTCTCCAGTCGGTGAACGTCGGTGTGGCGATCACATCACAATGCCGGCATATGCGCCGGCTTCGTGGGCTAACTGTTTCCAAATGCTGAAGAACCACTCTAGAATTGTTCAGATGCCGTTCACCGGTATCTGGTAAGAGTGGAATGATGTTGAACGCGCTGTCCCATATTGCACAGGCGCGCGACCGATCCCGGTTGCGCCTGAGAACGGCCGCGTTCCTGACCGTTTTGCCTCTGCTCGTGGCAGCTGTGCCGCAGCCCGCCGCCGCCTTCGAGATTTTCGGTCTGAAGCTTTTCGAGAAGGAAGAGGACTCGATTCCGGTCGTCAATCCGCTGAATTTCCAGGTCTCTCTGGAATTGCGCGGCGGCGACAACCCCGATCTCCGCGAAAAGCTCGAACAGGCCTCCTCGCTCATGCGGGAGTCCGACAAGCCGGTTCCCGGTTCGGTGGGACTGATTTCGCGCGCCCGATCGGATTTCGAACAGCTTGTGGGCGTCCTTTATGAAGACGCCCGCTATGGCGGGGTGGTGAAGGTGACGCTGGCGGGCAAGCCGCTCGAAACCCTTCCGCCCGATGCCGATCTCAAACCTTTCGAACCGGTTCCGGTGGTTTTCACGGTCGAGCCGGGCCCTCAGTTTTCATTCGGGACTGTCGTCGTGCGTCGCGAAGACGGAGCCGAGCTCAACCCCGCCGATTACGGGATCGTGCCCGGCGAGCCGGCCTATTCCACAGAGGTGATCAACGCCGAGGAGCGTGTGGTCGATTCCATGCGTCAGCTCGGACGGCCGCTCGCCAAGGTCGCCGGCCGCGACATCGTCGCCGATCATGACAACAATCGTCTCGACGTCACGATCACGGTCTCCGCCGGTCCGGTCGCACCCTTCGGTCCCACCACCGTCGAGGGGACCGAGGACGTTGACCGCGATTTCGTCGCCTACATGACCGGGATCGACCCGGGCGTCACCTATGATCCGGACGAATTGGATGCCGCCGAGAAGCGGCTGAAGGCGCTCGAGGTGTTTTCCTCGGTGACCGTTCGCGGCGCCGATTCGCTCGACGAGAATGGCGCGGTGCCCGTCGAGGTCAACGTCGCCGAACGCAAGTTCCGCTATCTCGGCCTCGGCGCCACCTATTCCTCGACCGACGGCGGGGGACTGGAGGGCTACTGGGGCCACCGCAACCTCTTCGGACGCGCCGAGAAGCTGCGGATCGAGGGATCGGTTTCGGGCATCGGCAGCACGTCCGAATATGAGGACCTGACCTATCACGGCGCCATCCTGTTCGAAAAGCCCGGCGTCATCGGCCCCGCCTCGACCTTCACCTCGAGCCTCTCCGTCGACCAGGAGGACCCTGATGCCTATCGTCGGTTCTCGGTGACGGGGAAGGTTGGCGTAAAGTACCAGTTGACCGAGAAACAGACCGTGTCCGCCGATGTCGAGCTGGAATATGCGCGGCTGACCGACGCCTTCGTGACGAACCAGGAAACACTGACGGCCGCGTTGCCGCTCGAATGGGTCTATGACGGCCGCGACGACAAGCTCGATCCGAAATCAGGCTTCCGGCTGCTCGCCCATCTGGAGCCGGCCTACGAGTTCAACCAGGGCAACGCCTTCGTGACGATCAGCGGCGAAGCCTCGGCCTATCGGGCGCTCGACGAGGCCAAGCGCTTCGTGGTGGCCGGTCGCGTAGCCGGTGGCTCGATCGTCGGGAGCGACCTCGCCGGCGTTCCCGCCAACCGCCGCTTCTATTCGGGCGGCGGCGGCTCAGTGCGCGGCTACGCCTACCAGGGCATCGGCCCAAAGGATATCAACGGCGATCCGATCGGCGGGCTCTCCTACATGGAAGCCAATGCCGAGCTGCGCATCGGCGTGACAGACAAGATCGGCATCGTGCCGTTTGTCGACGTCGGCGCGGTCTCCACCGGATCGGCGCTTGAAGGCGCCGAATTCAAGGCCGGCGCCGGTGTCGGCCTGCGCTACAAGACGCCCTTCGGACCGTTGCGCGTGGATGTCGCCGTGCCGCTCAATCCGGGTCCGGGCGATCCGGATTATGGAATTTATGCCGGCATCGGGCAGGCATTCTAGCATGGCAGAAAAACCGCGCAGGAAACGCAGCCGTCGCCGGAAGGCGGCGATCTGGTCCCTCCAGGGGCTGGCAGCTCTCGTCATCATCCTTATCGCAGCGGTGATCTTTCTCGTCGCCACCGTGCCGGGCGGCAGGATGATCGCGCTCATCGTCAACCGGCTGGGCTCCAATGAGGTCCAGTCGGTCGACCTCGCCGGCGTCACCGGGCTCATCAGCGGCGATACGCGTGTCGAGTATCTCGTCATCGGCGACGGGGAGGGCAATCCCTGGCTGCGTCTCGACGGTATCGAGGTCGACTGGTCGCCTTTCGCACTGTTCTCGTCGGGGCTCGCGATCGACCGTCTGCACGTCGACCATGTCAATATGATCCGGCTTCCCAAGGCCGGCGACAAGGAGAGCGAAAGTTCCGGAGCGCTGAATCTCCCTGTCAATGTCGCCATCGAAGAGTTTGATCTTCCTGACATTCTCGTCGGCGAAGAAGTCGCGGGCGTCGAGGCGCGGTTTTCGACCGGCGGCAAGCTGATGGTCAATTCGGACCTGTCCGACGTCGATACCAGCATCAATCTCGATCGTATCGACGGCGCCGGCGGATCGCTTCGTCTGAACGCCAATATCAACCTGCCCGAAAAGCGCTTCGACCTCGATGCCGACCTCGCCGAACCCGCGGGTGGCGTGATCGCCCGGCTGGCCGGCCTGCCGGAAAACCAGGCGATCGACCTCTCGGCCGAGACCGAAGGAACGCTCGATGACTGGAAGATGGACGTCACCGGCGCGATCGACGGCAGCCAGGTGGCCTCGGCCCGCGCCAACATCAAGGCGGTGGAGCAGGGGCACGTCTTCGACGCAAACGCCAGCGGCCAGATCGGCCGGTTCCTGCCTCCGACAATCGCCGACCTCTTCGAAGGCAGCAGCGATCTCATTGCTTCCGGGCTCGTCGAGTCGGAGAACGCCGGGGTGCAGCTCGAGGTCTTCTCCCTCGACAACCAGAGCCTCCATGCCGAGGGCAAGGGCCGGATCGCCCGCGAAGGGAAATCCGACTTTGCCGCCACAGTGACCGGCGCCGACGGCCCTGTGCGTCTCTCGTTCGGCGAAGGCGAGGGGCAGGTGGCGTTGGCACTCTCCCGTCTCGAGCTTGCGTTGGCAGGTGAGGCCGGAGCCGCAGACCTCACGCTCGATGCCACGCTGCCTTCGGTCGACAGCGCGCAGCTGACCGCCGAGGATCTTGCGCTCCATGCCGAACTCCCGGATTTCGACCTGTCCTCCCGCTCCGGCTCCGGCACAGCGCGGCTGACGGCAAGCTCCGCCGGTGCGGCCAATGCGACGCTCGCCAAGGCGCTGGCCGGCAACGTCTCGCTCACCTCCGATTTCACCCTCGACGGCAGCGCCTTCTCGACGACCGCCACGCGGGTCGAGACCGGAACGGTGGCGCTCGAATTCGCCGGCGATATCGATACCGCGGCCTTGACCGGCTCCGGCCGTCTCGAAGGCCGGCTGAACTCGGCGGTGCTCGCCGACAATCTGCCCGACACGATCGGCCGCGATGTCACGATATCGACCGACGTCTCGCTGCCCGGCGACAACGCCGTCTCCGTCTCAAACCTCGAAATCGGCGCACGGGCGCTGACGGTGACCGGCTCGGCCGATCTGGCGGCCGACAAGGCGATCTCGGCAAAGATTGCCGCCAATCTCGAAAACGTCGCCGCCCTCAACCCGCTGGCGACCGGATCGTTGGCGCTGAATGCCGATATTGCTGGAACCGTCTTCGCCCCGGAATTCTCCGTCTCTGTCGAAGGCGACAACATCGCCGTCGACGGCAAGCCGGTGGAGGATCTCGCCATCACCGCCCAGGGCAAGCTCGAAGAGGCGAACCCGACCGCCGACGTCCGGATTTCCGGTACCTATCTCGGCAAGCCGATGGTCGGCACCGCGACGCTCGCGAGTCAGGGCGGCCGGAGTGTGATCGATCCTATGCGGCTGCAGGTGGAAGACAATACGATCTCGGGCGCGCTGACGCTCGACGGGCAATTCCGTCCCTCCGGCTCGGTCGATCTCGATCTGAAGGAGATCGGTGCGCTGGCGGCACTCGCCGGCGTCGAGATCGCAGGGCAGGGGCAGGGCCGGCTGGTCTTCTCCGTCGAGGACGACATCCCTCTGCTGTCCGCCAATATCGACCTGCCAAAACTCTCCGGCACCGGTTTTTCGGTCTCCGACGCCCGGCTGAACGCCACGGTCGACGACTATCTCGCCGCCCCGAAAGTCTCGGGCACCGCCAAGGTCGACACGGTGGATGCCGGCGGCACCGCGATCCGGGGCGTCAGTGTCGATGTCGCGCTTGATGATGGCTGGACGACCTTTACCGGCGATGCCACCGCCGACGGCAGCCCGGTCAAGGTCGCGGGCCGTTTGAAGCAGGCCGACGGCGCCACCCAGATCGAACTCGATACGGCGCGTGTCACCTATCGCAACCTGCCGGTCACGCTCTCCGAGCAGGCGACAGTCACGGTGCGCGACGGCGCGGCACAGATCGGCAATCTGGTTCTCTCACCGGGAGGCGGCAGCGTCTCGGTCTCCGGAAGCGCCGGCGGCGAGGCGCTCGATCTCGCCATTCGCCTGAAGGGCGTGCCGCTGACGGCGATCGATGCGGTAGCGCCCGGCACAGGCTTGCGCGGCAGTGTCTCGGGCACAGTCAGCGTCGAGGGCAAGCCGTCGGCACCGGTGGCGCGCTACGACCTGACCGCCGGCAGCGTGTCGATCAATTCGCTGGTGCCGATCGATGCTCCCTCGCTCTCGGTCACGGCGAAGGGCGCCTATCGCGGCGATGCGGTCGATTTCAACGCCACTGCCGCCGGCGGCGGGCTTCAACTCAATGCCGACGGCAAGGTGGGGCTTACGGGCGCGAGGTCGCTCTCGATCAACGCCAATGGCACCGCGCCGTTCTCGCTTGTCGCGGCGCGATTGGCCGCACAGGGGCTGGTTCTCGACGGAACCGCCGCGGTCAACATGAGTGTCGGTGGCACTGTCACCTCGCCCGACTACAACGGCACGATCCGCTCTTCCGACGCCCGCTTCATCGACACCGGGTCCGGCATCGCGATCAACAATCTCGCCACCGAGATATCGCTCGATCGTCAGAGCGTCCGGATCCGTTCGCTCAACGGCGAGCTTTCGACGGGCGGTCAGTTGACCGGAGCGGGCTCGATCGGCCTCGATCCCAATTCCGGATACCCCGCCGATCTTTCGGTCAAGGTCGCCAACGGGCGTTACGCCGACGGCCGGCTTGTCGCCACCCGCTTCAATGCCGATTTGACGGTCACCGGCCCGCTCGCCAACCAACCGACGCTCGGCGGCCGGCTCAATCTCGATCAGACGACAATCACAGTGCCCGACGCGCTGCCCGACTCGATCTCGCAGCTCGACGTCGATCACCGCAATGCCGATGCGGCGGTGCGTGCACAGGACGAGCGGCTGAAGGCTGACGAAGGCAGCGGTGCGGGCGGGGGGATCGGTCTCGATCTCCAGATCAACGCACCGCAGCGCATCTTCGTGCGTGGTCGCGGCATTGATGCGGAATTCGGCGGATCGCTGACGCTGAAGGGAACGACGGCCAATCCGGTCGCCGTTGGCGGTTTCGATCTGGTGCGCGGTCGTCTGGATGTACTCGGAAAGCGGCTGGAATTCGATTCCGGCCGGATCAACTTCGCCGGCTCGCTGATCCCTAATCTCGATTTCTCGGCCTCGACAAGCGCAGGCACCGCTACAGCGACCGTTCTCGTCAACGGTCCGGCGACCAGCCCGGAATTCGACTTCACCTCCTCGCCCTCGCTGCCCGATGACGAGATCCTGGCGCTTCTGGTTTTCGGGCGTTCGCTCTCCGACCTCTCGCCGCTGCAGATTGCGCAACTGGCCAGTGCCGCGGCCGAACTGACCGGTGTCACATCGGGCGGGGGACTCGTCGGCAAGTTGCGCGAGGCGACCGGCATCGACAATCTCGACGTCCGCACCAACGAGGAAGGCGAGACCTCGGTTGGCGTCGGAAAGTATCTCAACGACCGCACCTATTTCGGCATCGAGCAGGGAACGTCGGCTGGGTCCGGCAAGGCGACCATCGACCTCGATGTCGGCCGGGGCATCAAGCTGCGCGGCTCGGCCAGTTCCGACGGCGAGACCAAGGGCGGCATCTTCTTCGAGCGCGATTACTGATTGCGACCTGACCGTTTCGGAGAAGCGAGGACCGCCTCAATCGTTTCCCGGAAGCGTCACCGTCACGCAGAGACCGCCGAGATCTGCGGCTCGTGACAGGCGGAGCGCGCCGCCATTCGCGGCGAGGATATCGGAAACGATGGCAAGGCCCAGACCTGCGCCCAGACCCTGACTGTCGAGACGTCGTCCGCGGCCGACCAGCATTTCGGCCTGTCCTTCGCTCAGTCCCGGCCCGTCGTCGCTAATCGCGATCTCCACGCCGTCCGTCCGCTGTTCTGCGGCGATTCGTACGACGGCCTTCGCATGCCGGACCGCGTTTTCGAGCAGGTTGCCGAGAATTTCGGCGAGATCCGAGGAGTCCACCGCAGCCTTGAGGCCGGGTTCGATCGCCGTCTCGAAGGCGATCGCTTCTCCCGCCGGCGTCCGCTTGAGGGTGCGCACCAGCGCCTCAGCAGTCGCGCCGACATCGGCCATGACCGAACCGAGCCCATGGCGCATCCGCGCCCGCGCCAGCTCCCGTTCCATATGTCGCCGCATGCGCTCGGCGAGCGCGTGGATGTCGTCGGCAATTTCGGTCTCGCCGCGCTGGCGCAGCCTCTCGACGTCGCTGGCGAGCGCCGTGAGCGGCGTCTTCAGCCCGTGAGCAAGGTCGGCCGCGCGGTCGCGGGCACGCACCATTTCCGCGTCGCGCATGTCGAGAAGCGAGTTGAATCCTTCAACGAGCGGAACGACTTCCGGCGGGGCTTCCTCGGCGGCGATGCGCTGGCGCTCGCCTGAGCGGATCGCCGCCACGGCATTCTGCAGACCTCGTATTGGGCCGAGGCCGCTTGTTACCTGGGCCCACAGGCCGAGCATCAGGACGAGGCCCAGACCAGCCAGGACGAGCGCCAGATCGCGCGAGAAGCCCGAGGCGAGCGCCTGTATTTCCGACCGGTCGATGGCCACGGTGACCCGCAGGAGGTGGTCGCCGTCGGCCATGCGGATGGTGAAGAGCCGCTCATGCGCCAGAAGCACGGATTGCTGCGGACCGACGAGATCGTGGCTATGCGTGTCGCCCGGGACCAGCGTATCGTCGGGCAGGGTGAGCGTCGCGTCCCAGAGCGATCGCGACTTGAGGCTCTGTCCGGTCGTCTGGTCGAGGACCTGCCAGTAAAGCCCGCCGAAAATCTTCTGGAAACGAGGGTCCATCGGCTCACGCGTCAGCGTCAGCGCACCGTCCGTGCCGATGTTCAGGCTGCTGGTCAGCTGTTCGAGATGGGTGTCGAGTTCCTGGCCGATCCGCCGTTCGAGGTGGCGGGTGAAAAGGCCGGCGAGCGACAGGCCGGTGACGGTCAGCGCCACCATGATGACGATCGCGGCGCCGACGAAGAGCCGGAACCGCAGCGAGCGCCAGAGCTTCATTCCTCGTCCGTCCGGTCGGCGTGGAGGATGTAGCCGAAGCCGCGGCGCGTCTCGATGAGGCCTGACGGCAGTTTGCGGCGAGCACGGCCGACCAGCACTTCGACGGCGTTGGATTCGCGGTCGAAATGCACCGACTGCAGGTGCTCGGAGAGCTCCTGCTGCGAGACGACGCGGTCCTTGTTCATCATCAGATAGGCGACGAGCCGGTATTCCTGCGGCGAGAGCGCCACCGGCACACCGGCCACGCTGATGCGCATCTGTCGTGGATCGAGTTCGACGTCGCCCGCCGAAATGACCGGTGTCGCGTGACCTCCCGAGCGCCGGATGATCGCGCGCAGCCGCGCAAGCAGCTCCTCCATCCGGAACGGTTTGGGCAGATAGTCGTCCGCCCCGGCGTCGATTCCCTCGACCCGCTCGCTCCAGGTACCGCGCGCGGTCAGTACCAGGACTGGAAGCGTTTTTCCCGCCGCGCGCCACTTCTTCAGGACCGTCAGGCCGTCCATCTGCGGCAGACCCAGATCGAGGATCGCCGCGCCGTAGGTTTCCGTGTCGCCGAGATGCCAGCCGTCTTCGCCGTCCTCCGCCGTGTCGACCACATAGCCCGCTGCCTCGAGCGTCGTGGTGATGTCGGTGCGGATGCGCCGGTCGTCCTCGATGACAAGAATGCGCAAGGCTAGTCGTCCTCTTCTTTGCCGAGGATCCGTCCGTCGCGAGCGTCGACATGCAGCTCCTGCCGCCGTCCGTTCCCGTCGATCCAGTAGATCTCGTACATCGGTTGGCCGTGCTCGTTCTCGAACTCGATATCGGCAATCCGTCCGTCGATCCGTCCGGCGAGACTGTCGAGAATGTCGGACAGAGGCAGCAGCGGACCGGAACGGGCTGCTGCCGACAGTTCATCACGATCATCGTCCGCATGGGCAACGACGGCGAAGAGGGCAAGAAGCGGGAGGGCTAAGGCAAGAAAACGGCGCATGGGACGATGCTAGCGCTTCGAAAATGACAAATCACTGACAATCGCGATCAGGCTCCTGTCATCCGGACACTGCGATAACCGGTCCCGTCAACGGCATCCGCGCCGTCCAACAATGGAGAAACGCATGTTCAAGTTCATCGCCCCTCTCGCTCTTGCAACCGCAGTTCTTTCGGTCCCGCTGGCCGCTTCCGCCTCGGAATGCACCAGCGCACCCCGGGACCAGTGGAAATCCGAGGACGCCATCAAGGCTGCCGCCAAGGACATGGGTTACGACGTCCGCCGGGTGAAGGTCGAGGACGGATGCTACGAGGTCTACGGCATCGACAAGAACGGCAACAAGGCCGAAATCTATTTCGATCCGATGACCGGCGCCGTCTCCGATCACAAGGGCGACGACTGATGGATGCCGCATCCGCAGCAGGTCAGGCCGGCGAAGGCACTTCGCCGGCTACCATCCGGGTGTGGGACCCGCTGGTGCGGCTGTTCCACTGGTCGCTGGTTGGCTTGTTCTTCTTCGCTTTCGTCACTGGTGACGAGTGGAAGAGCGCCCACGAAACGGCGGGCTATATCGTCGCCGGTCTGATCGGTTTTCGCATCCTGTGGGGTCTCGTCGGCCCGCGTCATGCCCGGTTCGCGTCTTTCGTGCGCGGTCCTTCCGCTGTCGCCGGCTATCTCGGCGATGCCGTGAAGATGAAGGCGCGCCGCCATGTCGGTCACAACCCGGCCGGCGGGGCGATGGTTCTGGCTCTCATTGCGGCAATCGCCGTGATCGCCACAACCGGCTACATGATGGAGACCGATGCCTATTGGGGCGTCGCATGGGTCGAGGACGTCCACAAGACCGTGGTCTACGCCACGCTCGGATTGATCGCACTGCATGTTGCTGGCGTCGTTCTCGCCAGTTTCGAACACCGTGAAAACCTCGTCCGGGCCATGATCACCGGCCGGAAGAGGGCTCCCACACGCGAGGATGTTGCCTGACATCATCTCGCGCGTCGCTCCCGCCGGCGTTGCCGCACCGGCGGGAGCTTGACTTTCGCGCCTGATCCGGCGCTCCCTCCACCTGACGAAACCGACGACGAGGAGCGCGCCATGTCCGACACCTTTCTCAGCCTGACCACCGATGCGGCCGCCGCCGAGCATGACGCGCCCGCCGCCGACCGGGTGATCTCCGGCGATCCGCATTTCACGACCTGGAACGTCGAGGAGCGCGACGGGCTTTATTGCGGCATCTGGGAAGCCACACCCGGCAAATGGCGCATCTCCTATGACGAGTGGGAATACTGCAGGATCCTGTCTGGCGTTTCGGTTCTGACCGAGGAGGGTGGCGCGGCCGTCACCGTGCGCGCCGGCGACAGCTTTATCCTCAGGCCCGGCTTCAAGGGAACCTGGGAAGTGCTTGAAACGACTCGCAAGGACTATGTGATCAGGCTCTGACACTCACCATTCGAGATCGAGCCGCTCGACACCGCGGAAATGGAAGGCGTCGCGCCACTTCGGCGCGGTCGCAAGGCTGAGGTTCGGGATTCGACGGAAGAGAACCGGCAGCGCCACTTGCAGTTCGAGGCGGGCGAGCGGTGCGCCGATGCAGAAGTGGATGCCCGCGCCAAAAGCCAGATGGGTCCCGTCGTCGCGGTCGGCGACGAAGCGGTCGGGGTCCGGAAAGCGGTCCGGATCGCGCCCGGCTGCGGCCAGCATGAGCCCGATCGTGTCGCCCTTCTTCACCTCGACGCCCGGAACCGGCTCGCAGTCGGTCAGCGCATAGCGGGTGAACATGTGCAGCGGTGGATCGATCCGCATCAGTTCCTCGACGGCGAGTGCGGTTGTCTTCTCGTCGCCGCCGAAGATCGATCGTGCCTCGAGCCCCCGACCGATGATGGTCGCAACCGCGTTGCCGATCTGGTGGACGGTAGCCTCGTGACCGGCATTGAGCAGCAGGATCGAGGTGGAGACGACCTCGCCCTCGATCAGCGCATCAGCGCCCTCGCGCGCCGTCAGCATGTGCGAGATGAGATCGCTGCCGGGCGATCTGCGGCGCTCGGCAATGACCGATCGGATATAGTCCGAAAAGGCGAGGGCGGCTTCGTTGGCCTCGTCCTCCACCTGTCTGTCGCGCCCGAACATGTACATCCGTACCATGCGGTGCGACCAGTCGAGCAGTTGCGGCCCCATCTCGCGCGGAATTCCCAGCATGTCGGCGATGACGGTGACGGGAATGATTTCCGCATAGGACGAGATCAGTTCGGTGCTTCCGTCCTTTTCGAACCCGTCGATTAGCTCATTGGCGAGCTTTTCGATCTCTGGGCGCAGCCGTTCGACCTGGCGCGACACGAAGGCGCGGTTGACCAGCGTCCTCAGCCGCGTGTGCGCCGGTGGTTCGAGTTCGAGAAGCGAGTGCGCCTCGACGGCATCGAAGCCGGCCGTGTGCGGAGCGGGGTCCGGCCAGCCGAGTTCTCCCCGGCTCGCCACATGCAGGATCTGGCGGCCGAAGCGCTTGTCCCGGAGCAGACGGTTGACGGTGTCGTAGCCCGCAAAACACCAATGGCCGTAATTCTCCCAGAACACCGTGCCGCCGGCTGCCTGGATGGCGGCATAGGCCGGATAGGGGTCGGCGAAAAACGCGGGCGCGCGGGGATCAAGCTTCATGCGCGCGCGGTCGAAAACGGGCAGGGCGGCGGGGACGGAGGGTGAAACTCTGGACATGGCCGAACCGTTACCTCAATGCGCCCCTGTCTCCAACCGGCTTTGAGGTCCGCAGGTTCCGCAATCCGGTTCGATCGTAACCATGCGAGCAACTGGGAGGCGGCATTAACGCAACGTTAACCATGCGCTCCGACAAGTTCGGAGCCGGCATTGCAAGGCTTGCGTCTTGAAGATGTGGGTGGTCAGTCTCTATCTAGAGGCTGACAGAAGACACTGATTCCCGGCGCGACACGCGGCCGGGCCTGAACAGGGGATTGGGATGACAAGGACAACCGAAACTGCAATGGCGCTCGTGCCGATGGTGGTCGAGCAGACGAACAGGGGTGAACGGTCCTACGACATCTTCTCCCGACTGCTCAAGGAACGCATCATCTTCATCACGGGTCCGATCGAAGACCAGATGGCAACGCTGGTCTGCGCCCAGCTTCTCTTCCTCGAGGCTGAAAATCCGAAGAAGGAAATCGCGCTCTACATCAACTCGCCCGGTGGCGTCGTGACCGCCGGCATGGCGATCTACGACACCATGCAGTTCATCAAGCCGGCCGTCTCGACGCTCTGCATCGGCCAGGCGGCCTCGATGGGCTCGCTGTTGCTGTGCGCCGGCGAGAAGGGCATGCGCTTTGCGACGCCGAACGCCCGCATCATGGTGCACCAGCCTTCGGGTGGCTTCCAGGGACAGGCTTCGGACATCGAGCGCCACGCCCAGGACATCATCAAGATGAAGCGTCGTCTCAACGAGGTCTATGTCGAGCACACCGGCCAGGACTACGAGACGGTGGAGAAGACCCTCGACCGCGACCACTTCATGACGGCCGGCGAATCCAAGGATTTCGGCCTGATCGACAAGGTCATCGACAAGCGCGCCAACATGGAAGGTGAAGCCTCCGCGTAGGCGCGGCAACGCCGGGTCGCGGCGATCAGGCGCCGATCCCCGTCTTTTCCCTACGGAAAAAGGGGTCTGGGGACTGGCGTACGGCGCGACCCGCGTTAATAATGCGCGTTAAGCCTATGTTGAAGCTCTAGTGCTTAACGTGACAGAATCGCCGGGGATATCGTTGCCTTCGGCCCGAAACACGGCTTAGTCTCGGGACCGGAATGTACCCCGAAAGGCCGTGCGTCGGTCACTCCCGAACCGACCGCACAGCAGCGGGCAGCTCCGGCAAAGCCGGCCGGAGCGGACTGGAAGGAAGTTGAAATGAGCAAAGTCAGCGGTAGCAACGGCGGTGACTCCAAGAATACTCTCTACTGCTCTTTCTGCGGAAAGAGCCAGCACGAGGTTCGCAAACTGATCGCCGGACCGACCGTCTTCATCTGCGATGAATGCGTCGAACTGTGCATGGACATCATCCGCGAGGAGAACAAGACCTCGATGGTGAAGTCCCGCGACGGGGTTCCGACCCCGCAGGAAATCATCACCACCCTCGACGAATACGTGATCGGTCAGCACGACGCCAAGAAGATACTCTCGGTGGCGGTGCACAACCATTATAAGCGTCTCAATCACGCCTCCAAGAACAGCGAGATCGAGCTTGCGAAATCGAACATCCTGCTCGTGGGCCCCACCGGTTGCGGCAAGACCTATCTGGCCCAGACGCTGGCGCGCATCATCGATGTGCCCTTCACCATGGCGGATGCGACCACGCTGACCGAAGCGGGCTATGTCGGCGAGGACGTCGAGAACATCATTCTCAAGCTCCTGCAGTCTGCCGACTACAACGTCGAACGCGCCCAGCGCGGCATCGTCTATATCGACGAGGTCGACAAGATCTCGCGCAAGTCGGACAATCCCTCGATCACCCGCGATGTGTCGGGCGAGGGCGTCCAGCAGGCGCTGCTCAAGATCATGGAAGGCACGGTGGCCTCGGTTCCGCCCCAGGGCGGCCGCAAGCACCCGCAGCAGGAATTCCTGCAGGTCGACACCACCAACATCCTGTTCATCTGCGGTGGTGCCTTCGCCGGTCTCGACAAGATCATCTCCGCCCGCGGCGAGAAGACGTCGATCGGTTTCGGCGCCACGGTCAAGGCGCAGGACGAGCGCCGGGTGGGTGACGTGCTCAAGGGGCTTGAGCCGGAAGATCTGGTGAAGTTCGGGCTGATCCCGGAATTCATCGGCCGTCTGCCGGTGCTGGCCACCCTCGAGGATCTTGACGAAGATGCGCTGATCCAGATCCTGACCGAGCCGAAGAACGCGCTCGTCAAGCAGTACCAGCGCCTTTTCGAGATGGAGGACGTGGAACTGACGTTCCACGAGGACGCCCTGCGCGAGGTCGCCAAACTCGGCATCGTGCGCAAGACCGGCGCCCGCGGCCTTCGCTCGATCATGGAGAAGATCCTGCTCGACACGATGTTCGAACTGCCCGAACTCGAGGGTGTTCGCGAAGTTGTGATCTCCGAGGAAGTCGTCACCGGTTCCTCCCGTCCGCTCTACATCTATTCCGAGCGCGACGACGAGAAGGGCAACGCCACGGCCTGAGTGAAATCTGCAGGGGGCGGGAAGCGGCGAGGCCGTTTTCCGCCCTCATTGCGTTCAGCGATGGCCATTTTCTGTGCTTTCGGCACCTTGCGGATGCATTTCCCGGTTGAAAGCCGGCGCAAGCTCTGGCCAAGCCAGGGCTGGCAGTGTTCACACAGGAAAGAAAGCACAGTAGGATCACTGATCCGGAGTTCGGTGCGTTCTGGTGCGCGTGGCTTGAATTATTGAGGATTGGCTTCCACTTATACAGTCAAGAAGCGGTTAAGGATCTCGCATCCGGAGCCGCAGGACGGACGCAAGCGCGGTTGCCTCGAAAGGGACCGCCGGCGCGTTGCCGAAGGGCCTGAAAGACGGCCGGAAAAGGAAAAGACATGAACGACAAGACACCCATCGCTCCCGAGGACGTCGGTATCTATCCCGTCCTTCCGTTGCGCGACATTGTCGTGTTCCCCCACATGATCGTGCCTCTCTTCGTGGGACGCGAAAAATCCATCCGTGCGCTCGAGGAAGTCATGGGTTCGGACAAGCAGATCCTGCTTGCCGCCCAGATCAACGCTTCCGATGACGAGCCCGGCCCGGACGGCATCTATGACATCGGCACTGTCGCCAACGTGCTGCAGCTCCTCAAGCTGCCGGACGGCACCGTGAAGGTGCTGGTCGAGGGCCGCGCCCGCGCCGAGGTGATCGGCTATAACGATCGCGAAGACTATTACGAAGCCCGCGCCTTCGAACTGGAAGAGCCCGAGGAAGATCTCGTGGAGATCGAGGCGCTCGCGCGCTCGGTGGTCACCGAGTTCGAGAACTACGTCAAGCTCAACAAGAAGATCTCGCCGGAAGTGGTGGGAGCCGCGAGTCAGATCGACGACTACTCCAAGCTCGCCGATACGGTCGCCTCGCACCTGTCGATCAAGATCCCGGAAAAGCAGGACATGCTCTCCACCGTTTCGGTGAAGGGCCGGCTGGAGCGCGCGCTCGGATTCATGGAGGGCGAAATCTCCGTTCTCCAAGTCGAAAAGCGCATCCGCAGCCGCGTCAAGCGCCAGATGGAGAAGACGCAGCGCGAGTACTATCTCAACGAGCAGATGAAGGCGATCCAGAAGGAACTCGGCGAGGGCGATGACGGCCGCGACGAGATGGCCGAACTGGAAGAACGCGTCAAGAAGACCAAGCTGTCGAAGGAAGCCCGTGAAAAGGCCGACGCCGAGATGCGCAAGCTCAAGCAGATGAGCCCGATGTCGGCGGAAGCCACCGTCGTGCGCAATTATCTCGACTGGCTGCTCGGTCTGCCCTGGGGCAAGCGCTCGCGCGTCAAGATCGACCTCAACGCGGCCGAGAAGGTGCTCGATTCCGACCATTTCGGTCTCGAAAAGGTCAAGGAGCGCATCGTCGAGTATCTCGCCGTGCAGGCGCGCTCGAACAAGGTAAAGGGCCCGATCCTCTGCCTCGTCGGACCTCCCGGCGTCGGCAAGACCTCGCTCGCCAAGTCGATCGCCAAGGCTACCGGACGTGAATATGTCCGCATGGCACTCGGCGGCGTGCGCGACGAGGCCGAGATTCGCGGTCACCGCCGCACCTATATCGGCTCGATGCCCGGCAAGGTCATCCAGTCGATGAAGAAGGCCAAGAAGTCCAACCCGCTCTTCCTGCTCGACGAGATCGACAAGATGGGCCAGGACTTCCGGGGCGATCCGTCTTCGGCGATGCTGGAGGTGCTGGATCCGGAACAGAACTCGACCTTCATGGACCACTATCTCGAAGTGGAATATGACCTGTCGAACGTGATGTTCATCACCACGGCCAACACGCTCAACATCCCCGCGCCGCTGATGGACCGGATGGAGATCATCCGTATCGCCGGCTACACCGAGGACGAGAAGCTGGAGATCGCCAAGCGGCACCTCCTGCCCAAGGCCATCCGCGAACATGCGCTCAAGCCCGAGGAGTTCTCGGTCACCGACGACGCACTGCTCGCCATCGTGCGGACCTACACCCGCGAGGCCGGTGTGCGTAACTTCGAGCGCGAGCTGATGAAGCTCGGCCGCAAGGCGGTCACCGAAATCCTCAAGGGCGAGAGCAAGACCGTGGCAGTCACGGCCGACAACCTCGCAGACTATCTCGGCGTTCCGCGCTTCCGCTTCGGCGAAGTCGAGAGCGACGATATGGTCGGTGTGGTCACCGGTCTTGCCTGGACCGAGGTCGGCGGCGAACTGCTGACGATCGAAGGCGTCATGATGCCCGGCAAGGGCAAGATGACGGTGACCGGTAACCTGCGCGACGTGATGAAAGAATCGATCTCGGCAGCGGCTTCCTATGTCCGCTCGCGCGCCGTCGATTTCGGCATCGAGCCGCCGATGTTCGACAAGAACGACATCCACGTCCACGTTCCCGAAGGGGCCACCCCGAAGGACGGGCCGTCGGCGGGTGTCGCCATGGTCACCGCGATCGTCTCCGTGATGACCGGCATTCCCGTCCGCAAGGATGTGGCGATGACGGGCGAGATCACGTTGCGCGGCCGGGTTCTGCCGATCGGTGGGCTCAAGGAAAAGATGCTTGCCGCACTTCGCGGCGGCATCAAGACCGTCCTCATCCCGGAAGAAAACGCCAAGGATCTTCCGGAGATTCCGGACAAGCTGAAGAACGGCCTGGAGATCATTCCGGTTTCGCGCATGGGTGAGGTGCTCGAGCACGCTCTGGTGCGCGCGCCCGAAGCCATCACCTGGACCCCGGACGTCAGCTCGGAAGCGCTGGCCGACAAGGGTGAGGAAACCGGCGCTTCGGTTGCTCACTGATTAACGCGAACGGTGCTCTCGTCCCGTTTCGCTCCAAAACTGTCAATTTTGACTAAAAGGCGGGTCCTCGTGGCCCGCCTTTTTGTTTCGTGTGCGGAATGATAGCTATTTTTCGGGTTAAAACCGGCTTTCCCGGCTTGCCAGCCACCGCCGAATACGTACATTCCCCAGCGATGTTAAATTTGAGTCGTCAAATGCCGAAAGGGAAAAAACGATGAACAAGAACGAGCTAGTTGCTGCAGTCGCTGACAAGGCGGGTATCAGCAAGGGGGACGCTGGCAAGGCTGTTGAGGCTGTCTTCGATACGATCACCGGCGAACTGAAGAACGGCGGCGACGTCCGTCTGGTCGGCTTTGGCAACTTCTCCGTCTCGCGTCGCGAAGCGACCACGGGCCGCAACCCGTCGACGGGCGCCGAAGTCCAGATCCCGGCCCGCAACGTGCCGAAGTTCTCGGCCGGCAAGGGTCTGAAGGACGCCGTGAACTAAGCGTCGTTCGACATCGCTGAATTCACGAAAGGCCCGGGCTTTCCGCCCGGGTCTTTTTTTGTTTGGCGTTCAGGAAGGCGGTTACCCCTGACGCGACAATTCGCTGTTGACAATGGAACAGAAAGGGAACAATATAAAAACATAAACGGAAACAGGAGTTGACCATGTTGGATTTCGCCCCTGCCGGCTTTGCCCGCGATCTCGCTGCCTTCGTCTCCATGTCGCTTTTCGTCGCTAGCGTCGGCATCATCGCGCTGGCGCTTTAGAAGCCCCAACAGATCCTCTGGCCGGCGGGTCTGAGCCTGCCCCGCGCGCCCGATCGCGAAGCCGCTTGCAGCTTCGTCCGGGCAGGGCCCGCCGGCACCTTTTTCTTTCACGTCTGATCCACGGCTTTCCCGGTCTCGTGACTAGACAAGCCGGCGCCATGTCCAGAGAATTGCGGTTTGGGGAATCGCAGCTGGATTGACGGATTATGGCGACGAACAAACAGGCCCGGATGCTCGAGGCGCTGAAGAAGACGCCGCAGGGTGGTCCGGCCGGTGACGTGACAGGCTCCGCCGGCGACGACAACTGGCCGGGTTTCGTGCATCTGCGCGCCCATTCGGCCTATTCGCTTCTCGAAGGCGCCTTGCCGATCAAGACAGTGCTGAAAAGGGCGCTGGCCGACAACCAGCCGGCACTCGCCATTGCCGACACCAACAATCTGTTCGGCGCGCTCGAATTCTCCGTCAAGGCGATGGAGGAGGGGATCCAGCCGATCATCGCCTGCCAGACCGACATCGACATGGAGGATGGCGAGGAAGGCGAACGGCGCGGCAAGCACGACCACACGCGCCGGCCCGAATCCATCGTGCTCATCGCCGCGACTGAAGACGGCTACGCCCGGCTCGTGCGCATCATCTCGCGCATGTATCTCGGCGGCGACGGCAGCGACCGCGTCATGCTCCGGCTTTCCTGGCTGGAGGAAGAGGGGACGGAGGGGCTGATCGCGCTGACAGGCGGCGCCTCGGGTCCGGTGGACGTGCCCTTGCGCAGCGGCCATGCGGCTCGCGCCGCGGCGAGGCTGAACGCGCTGGCGAACCTGTTTCCCGGTACGCTCTATGTCGAACTGCAGCGCCAGGCCGGTTACGACAAGGCCGCCGAATCGGCGGTTGTCGCACTCGCCTACGAGAACGGCCTGCCGCTGGTCGCCACCAACGAGGCCTTCTTTCCCGGCAAGGATTTCTACGAGGCCCACGACGCGCTGATGGCGGTGGCCCAGGGAACCGTGGTCGCCGTCGACGACCGGCTGCGATTGACACCAGACCACGGCTTCAAGACCCGCGCGGAAATGATGGCGCTGTTTGCCGATCTGCCCGAAGCGCTCGAAAACACCGTCGAGATCGCCAAGCGTTGCTCGGCTGTCGTCGAGCGCCGTAACCCGATCCTGCCGCGTTTCACCGCCGGCGAGGAGGGTGAGGACGAGGAGGCGGCACTCGCCGCCGAAGCGGCCGAATTGCGCCGCCAGTCGATCGAGGGGCTCGAAGACCGCATCGCGCGCCTCGGCATGGCCGAGGGTTTTGACCGGGCGACCTATGACGCCCGGCTCGAAGAGGAACTCTCGATCATCGAGCGGATGAAGTTTCCCGGCTACTTCCTCATCGTGGCCGACTTCATCAAGTGGGCGAAGGATCACGATATCCCGGTCGGACCGGGGCGTGGTTCGGGCGCGGGCTCGCTGGTCGCCTATGCGCTGACCATTACCGACGTCGATCCGCTTCGCTTCTCGCTGCTGTTCGAGCGCTTCCTCAACCCCGAACGCGTCTCGATGCCCGACTTCGACATCGACTTCTGCCAGGATCGCCGCGAGGAGGTGATCCGCTACGTACAGGGGAAATACGGCCGCGACCAGGTGGCCCAGATCATCACCTTCGGATCGCTGCAGGCACGCGCGGCGCTGCGGGACGTCGGCCGCGTGCTGCAGATGCCCTACGGCATGGTCGACCGCATCTGCAAGCTCGTCCCCAACAATCCGGCCAACCCGACGCCGCTCGACAAGGCGATCGAGGACGAGCCACGCTTTGCGGAGGAGATCGAGAAGGAACCCGCCGTCGCGGGTCTTCTCGATATCGCCCAGAAGATCGAGGGTCTCTACCGTCACGCCTCCACCCACGCCGCCGGTATCGTGATCGGCGACCGGCCGCTGTCGGAACTGGTGCCGATGTACCGCGATCCGCGCTCGGACATGCCGGTGACCCAGTTCAACATGAAATGGGTCGAGCAGGCCGGCCTGGTGAAATTCGACTTTCTCGGCCTCAAGACGCTGACGGTTCTGAAGACGGCGGTCGACTTCATCTCCCGCCGCGGCGTCGAGATCGATCTCTCGGCACTGCCGCTCGCCGACCCGCCGACCTACGAGATGCTGTCGCGCGGTGAGACGGTCGGCGTTTTCCAAGTGGAATCCGCCGGCATGCGCAAGGCGCTCATCGGCATGAAGCCGGACCGCATCGAGGACATCATTGCGCTCGTGGCGCTCTATCGTCCGGGTCCGATGGAGAACATCCCGGTCTACAACGCCCGCAAGCATGGCGAGGAGGAACTCGCCTCGATCCACCCGATGATCGACTACCTGCTCGCCGAAACGCAAGGCGTGATCGTCTACCAGGAGCAGGTGATGCAGATCGCCCAGGTCTTGTCCGGCTATTCGCTCGGCGAAGCCGACCTTCTGCGCCGCGCCATGGGCAAGAAGATCAAGGAGGAGATGGACAAGCAGCGGGTGCGTTTTGTCGAGGGTGCGGTCAAGAATGGCGTCTCCAAGCCCCAGGCCGACATGATCTTCGACCTGCTCGCCAAGTTCGCCAATTACGGCTTCAACAAGTCGCACGCCGCAGCCTACGGAATCGTCTCCTATCAGACGGCCTATCTGAAGGCGCATTATCCGGTCGATTTCCTTGCCGCGTCGATGACCTACGACATGGCCAACACCGACAAGCTCAACGACTTCCGCCAGGACGCGCGTCGTCTCGGTATCGAGATCGTGCCGCCTTCGGTGCAGACGAGCTACCGCAAGTTCGAACCGGGCGAGAACAAGATCTTCTATGCACTCGCCGCCATCAAGGGCGTCGGCGAGGCTGCCGTCGACCACATTGTCGAGGTGCGTGGAGACAAGCCCTTCGAGAACCTCGAGGACTTCTGCCTGCGGATCGATCCGCGTCAGGTTGGCCGCCGGGTTCTCGAAAGCCTGATCGCCGCCGGCGCGCTCGATTGTTTCGGCCACGACCGGGCAGCACTCGCCGCCGGTATCGACCGCATCATGGGCTATTGCGCCCGCGCGCAGGAGGAGCGGGTCTCCGGCCAGTCCGACATGTTCGGCGCGGGTGCTGCCACCGGACCCGAGGTCATTCATCTGCCGATCATCGAGACATGGACGGCGGCCGAAAAGCTGCAGCGTGAATATCAGGCGCTGGGCTTCTATCTCTCGGCCCATCCGCTCGATTCCTATGCCGAGGTACTCGCCAAGATGCGGGTGCAGAACTGGGCGGATTTTTCGCTCGCCGTGAAGGCGGGCGCCACCGCCGGCCGGCTTGCCGGCACCGTCACCGGCAAGCAGGAGCGCAAGACGCGCACCGGCAACAAGATGGGCATCATCACCTTCTCCGACGGCTCCGGACAGTATGAGGCGGTGCTTTTCTCCGAGGCGTTGCAACTCTACCGCGATCTGCTCGAACCGGGCCAGTCGCTCGTCATCACCGTGCTCGCCGAGGAACGCCCGGAAGGCATCGGGCTGAGAATCCAGACAGCCGAATCGCTCGAGGAACGGGCGATCCGCGGCCAGTCGGCCCTCCGCGTCTATCTGCGCGACGCCTCGCCGATCCGCTCGGTGCAGGCCAATCTGCGCGGCAAGGGCGAGGGGCAGGTCTCCTTCATCATCATCAAGGACGACGGCAAGCGCGAGATCGAGGTGGAACTGCCTGACAAGTACCGGATCTCGCCGCAGATCGCCTCGGCGCTCAAGGCGGCGCCCGGCGTGATCGAGGTCGAACTGGTCTGAGCCAACATCCGATTGACGGCGTTTCAGCGGTTGCTACTATCGCTGATCTGTAATCGCGCAGGACCATTCAGACATGAAGACCATCACCCGTTTCGCTCCGGCCGTGCCGGGGCTTTTTCTCGTCGCCGCCCTCCTGGTCGCCGGTCCCGTCCGGGCCGAGGACCCCGCGCCCAAGCTTGGCTCGGATGCCATTCCGCTGACGGTCGATCACGCCTATCTGAACAAGGCCGCGGCGCCGGACTACTGGGCCTTTTCGTCCTTCGTGAAGCCGCAATTCACCACTTCGGCCTGCTCGATCGCAGCGGTGACCGGCGCGCTCAACGGCCTGCGCGGGCTGCCGCCCCATGCCGAGGATACGGTGACGACCCAGCCGCAGATGCTCGAACTCGTCGCTGATCCCGAATGGGCAAAACTCTCGGCGGAAGGCGGCGACGGGGTGAAGTTCGACCAGCTGGTCTCCTTCACCGACGAGGCGCTGAGGGCCACCGGGATGGAAGGCTATCGCACCGAAGTGCTCAAGCCGTCGTCCGACGATGCCGCTACGCTCGATGCGGTGCGCGACCTTCTCAAGGCCAACGAGGCCTCGGCCGACGACGCGCTGCTGCTCTATTTCAATCAGGGTGTGGTGACCGGTGACTGGGACGGCCCGCACGTCTCGGTCATCGGCGCCTATGATGCAGAGGCCGACAAGGTGCTCATCCTCGAGGTCGACCAGGAATGGTACATTCCCTACTGGACGCCGACCCCGGTGCTGCTCAAGGCCATGCTGAAGCCCACGAGCTCCGAACATGGCGTGCTCGAAGGCGAGACCGGCGGCCTCGTCCATATCCTCAAATAGGTTCCTTCGGGGGTTCCGGGGCGCAGGCGAAGCGCGTGCCCGGAAACCCGCTTGGGTCTGACGTCAAAGCCTGAATTGAGTCTCGCATCAACAGCTTGCCGCGGTTTTCGGACTCACTTTGCCAGCGACTTGAATCGGTTCCTGAAAGCTTTTGGCCTCGGCCCGATCAGTCCCCGGTCAGTCTTCCCGGTCGCGCTGTGGAGGCGTCTCGCGGCCTCTGCCGAACGTGTAGCCGGTTTCGAGCGCGGCCTTGCCGAACTTGGCGCGCACCTTGTCGATCGCCCCCTCGGCAACGGCCCGGCGACCGGCCAGCGGATCGACCAGATCGGCGGGATCGGCCTGTTCCGGACTGCTCAGGTCAGACACACCGATGCCGATGAGCCGGAACCGTGTGCCGTCCATCTCCCGCTCCAGAAGATGCAGGCCGGTGCGAAAAATCCGGTCGGCCAGCCGGGTCGGTGCGTCGAGCTTGTGATTGCGGGTGCGCGACCTGAAGTCCGCGGTCTTCAGCTTGAGCACCACGGTCTGGCCGGCGATGTCCGCCTTTTTCAGCCGCGCGGACACCTTTTCGGAGAGCGCGCGCAGCACCGGCACGAGATCCTCGCCGCGTGACAGATCGGTGTTGAAGGTGGTCTCGGCGGAAACGCTTTTGGCCGCCTCGTTCGGGTGCACCGTGCGGCTGTCTTCGCCGCGCGCAAGTTCGTAAAGCCGCTTGCCCATCACACCGTAGCGGCGCATCAGCGTCTCGAGTTCCATCGTCTGCAACTGCCCGACGGTCTTGATCCCGTCGCGGGCCAGTTCCGCCTCGAAAGCCTTGCCGACGCCCCAGATCGTCGACACCGGCCTGGACGCGAGGAAGGAGAGTGCTTCGGCCTTTCCGATCACCGAGAAACCGCGCGGCTTTTCCAGATCCGAGGCGACCTTGGCGAGAAACTTGCAGTAGCTCAGACCGACCGAGAGCGTGATGCCGATCTCGTCCTCCACCCGGCGGGCGAAGCGGGCCAGCGTCCGCGCCGGCGTATCCTTGTGCAGGAGTTCGGTGCCTGCGAGATCGAGAAAGGCCTCGTCGATCGAGATCCGCTGCACCAGCGGGGTGAGTTCCTGCATCAGAGTGCGCACGTCGCGCCCGACGCTGGCATATTTCTCCATGTCGGGTTTGATCACGACCGCATCCGGGCAGGCTTCCAGCGCCTTGAACATCGGCATGGCGGAACGCACGCCGCTGATGCGGGCGATATAGCAGCAGGTCGAGACGACGCCGCGCTTGCCGCCGCCGACGATCACCGGCTTGTCGATCAGTTCCGGATTGTCGCGCTTTTCAATGGTGGCGTAGAAGGCGTCGCAATCCACATGGGCGAGCGAGAGCTGGGCGATCTCCGCATGGCGGACGAGACGCGGACTGCCGCAGCCGAGACAGCGCTTCTCGGCGGCACGCGTGGGCCGCAGGCAATCGCGGCAGAAGCCGGGCAGGGGACTGGTTTCGCTCATCGCCGGAACAAAGGTTGAACGCCGCCAATCTACGCAATAAGACCGCGAGTCACAAGCGGATCAAAATCTGCGTTGCGATCCCGGTCACGACGCGACTTGCGCGAAATGATCGGCGATTGCACGCCCGGCCTCGGGCCAGCTTTCGGCGATGAGAATGCCTTCGCCCGGATCCGGCGCCAGCGCGCGAAAACCGTCATGGACCATCAGGTTGATCAGTAGCGCCTGCGGCAGGTGCTCGCGGACGGAATGCAGGTTGCGGAAGATGTCATCGACGAAGGCTACCGGCAGATCGCGGTCGCCGTGCAGCGATTGTGCGGCCGGCCCCTTGGCCTTTTCCGATGCGATCATCGGAAAGGGCATGTCGACCGCATCGAGCAGGCGACGGCGGATGGCGCGGTGGCGCGGCGGCATGGCCGTCAGGAAGACCACGTCCGCTTCGCGCGACAGATCGGTGAGGGTGTCGGCAGCCGATTCGGCGGCGCGCTGCCATTTGTCCTGTTCGGCGAAAAAGTCCTCGAGCAGGTCCGAGACCTGCGCCTGATCCGCCGCAAGCCCGCTGTCGAGGGCGTAGATATTGCCCGTCAGCCTGAACGAGACGGGCCGCAACTCGTGATCGCGCGACTGCAGGAAAGCCATGAAGGGGGTGACGAATTCGAGCGCCACTTCGTCCACGTCGCAGATCAGCAGCGGCCGATCGCGGAGGCGAATCTCGTCTTCGGCAAGGATGTCGCCGCTCATGACATGTCTCCGCCACCGAGCGCCTGCCAGGCGCGTGCCACCGTTTCCGGCCGGGTGCCGGTGGCCTCGCAGTATCGGATCAGCGTCGGTTCGTGCGTCATCAGGAAGGACAGCACACCGGCGAGAAAGCCGGGTTGTGCCGCGGCGGCACGCAGGTTGGAGGCTTCGAGCCCCGAAAGCGCCAGGAAGCGGGACAGCAGCTCCGGCTCGGAAGCCAGCCAGCCGAGGACCTGGATGGCCGTATCTTGCGGATCGTTTGCGGACATTTCACTCATTATTGATGCGGCGGTGACAATTCGAATGACGGGGTTACCATTTTTTCAACCTCGCGAAAGTAGTATAGCCATGATCAAGCAGGATTCGGGAACCCTTCGTGGCGGGGTCCGGAGAATGCCGGCCGGCGGGCGGGAGACCGGCGGCGGCCGGACAGGCCCCGGAGGATGGACAGGACATGACCAAACAGGTGATGATTGTTGAGGACAATGAACTCAACATGAAGCTATTCCGCGACCTCATAGAGGCCTCCGGTTACCGCACCATCCAGACCCGAAACGGCATGGAGGCCATGGACCTCGCCCGCGAGCACCGTCCCGACCTCATCCTGATGGACATCCAGCTTCCCGAAGTGTCCGGCCTCGAAGTCACCAAGTGGCTCAAGGAAGACGACGATCTGCACCAGATCCCGGTCATCGCCGTCACCGCCTTCGCGATGAAGGGCGACGAGGAACGAATCAGGCAAGGTGGATGCGAGGCCTATATTTCCAAGCCGATCTCGGTGCCCAGCTTCATCCAGACCATCAAGACGTATCTCGGCGACAGCTGACGAAGGAACCCGTATGACCGCGCGCATTCTCGTAGTCGATGACATACCGGCCAATGTGAAGCTGCTCGAAGCGCGGCTTCTGGCCGAGTATTACGAGGTGCTGACCGCTGCCGACGGCATGACCGCGCTTTCCATCTGCGACAAGACCTCGGTTGATCTCATCCTTCTCGACATCATGATGCCAGGCATCGACGGATTTGAGGTCTGCGAGCGGCTGAAGGCCAATCCGCGCACCGCCCATATTCCCGTGGTCATGGTGACGGCGCTCGACCAGCCGTCCGACCGCGTGCGCGGTCTCAAGGCCGGCGCCGACGATTTCCTCACCAAGCCCGTCAACGACATGCAGCTGATGGCGCGCGTGAAGAGCCTGGTGCGGTTCAAGACGCTGAGCGACGAGTTGCGGCTTCGCGCCGAGACGGCGCGTTCGATCGGTGCATCCGAACTCCTGTCGTCGCATGAGAACGGTGTCGGCGAACCCGGTTTCGTCCTGCTCGTCGAGCCGCGCGCCAATGCGCGTGAACGCATCACCCGCACGCTTTCGGATATCGCCGAGGTCACCGCCATCAGCGATCCCCAGGCGGCACTCTTCGAGGCCGCCGAGAAACCCTATGAGCTGGTGATCATCTCCTCGCTGCAGGAAGATTACGATCCGCTGCGGCTGTGCTCGCAGATCCGCTCACTCGAACGCACCCGGTTCATTCCCGTCCTGGTGCTCGCCGAACAGGGCGAGGACGAACTCGTGATGCGGGCGCTCGAGCTCGGCGTGAACGACTATCTCGTCCGTCCGCTCGATCCGAACGAACTCATCGCCCGCTGCATCACCCAGATTCGCCGCAAACGCTACAACGATCAGCTCCGCGATAGCCTGACCATGTCGGTGGAGATGGCCGTCACGGACCCGTTGACCGGGCTGAACAACCGCCGTTATCTCGACACGCATCTCCAGACGCTCTTCGACCGTTCGCGTCGTCGCGGCCGTCCCTTGTCGGTCATCATCGCCGATATCGACCACTTCAAGGCGGTCAACGACACCTATGGCCACGAAGGCGGCGACGACATTCTCCGCGACTTCGCCCGCCGGGTGAGGGGAACGGTCCGCGGCGCCGATCTCGCCTGCCGCTTCGGCGGCGAGGAGTTCGTCATCGCCATGCCGGACACGCCCGACGAGATCGCTGCGCAGGTGGCCGAGAGACTTCGCGAAGCAGTGGCCGGAGAGGCGTTCAGGGTCGGCTCGACGGAGCAGGACGTGAAGGTCACGACCTCCATCGGGATCGCTTCTCTAGGCCCCTCCGATTCGGATGCGACAATGCTCCTGCGGCGAGCCGACAAGGCGCTCTACGCCGCCAAGCACGGCGGACGCAACCGCGTCGTCAACGAGGCGGCCTGACACTAGGTAGAAACGCTTAAAGCGTTCCAGTCGATTCTTGCGGTGAGCGTTTGATTCTACTGTAGGAATTGCCGTTCACGATAATTTTAACTTGAACGTGCATGCGTTTCCGGTCATGTATGACCCAACGGAAGCGTCATCACGCCTTCCCGCAAAATGCCCCGTGACGTCAGGTTCGCCGCATCTCCTGTGTCATGGGGTCCTGGCTGGCGTCCCGACGTCCCGTCGCCAATACGGGTTTAGGTCGCCAGCCAGTTCATTTCCGTCGTAGGACGCAAAAAAGCCCGCCTCATCGAGGCGGGCTTTTTTGTGACGCGATGTCGGAAGCGGATTACTTGATCTTCGCTTCCTTGAATTCGACGTGCTTCTTGGCGATCGGATCGTACTTGGTCTTCACCATCTTGTCGGTGAAGGTACGGCTGTTCTTCTTGGTGACGTAGAAAAAGCCGGTGTCCGCAGTCGACAGGAGCTTGATCTTGATGGTGGTTGCCTTGGCCATTTGGTCTGCCTCTACAGGGGAGTGCGAATTTCAGAAAAATAGCCGTGGCGGGTCTCAGCGGTCATTCGGCCCGGGACCCCACGGCAAATCTTGGCCGGAAACTACAAATTGCCGGCGGAAAGTCAAGCCCTCTTGGGCCTGAGCGCGATACGGACGAGGGTCAGCAACACGTAGAGGCCGAAGAAGAAGGCCAGCGCCCAGGCAAAGCCGTGGCTGCCGAACAGATCCATCGATCCGCCGATGAGCTGCGGACCGAGCAGCGTGCCGAGCGCATAGCAGAAGACGAAGGCCGCATTCGCTGCTGCCAGATCCGAGCCGTGCAGGGTTTCGCCGAGATGGGCGAGGCCGATCGTGTACAGGCCGGCGACGCATCCACCCCACAACAGCAGGATGATGCCGGCATAGAACCAGTTCTCGATCAGCCATGGCAACGCGAGCGAGCCGATCAGGCCGATGACCGCGACCACGGAAAGAAGCTTGCGCCGGTCGCGCGACTTGTCCGCGAGCATGCCCATGGGAATCTGGAAAACCACGTTGCCGAGCCCGATCATCGACAAGAGGATCGCACCCTGCGATTCGCCGAAACCGAGGTTTTTCGCATAGATCGGAAACAGCGCCAGGCCACCCGATTCGACCGCGCCGAAGACGAACACTGCCGCCGTGGCCGTCGGCACCAGAAAGACATAGCGCAGGAAAGGGTGCTTCGCCGGTTCGGAAATCGGTGGGTTCTCCTTTCTGGCAATCAGGACCGGCACCGCTGCGAGCAGGATGATACCGGCGCCGACCAGAAAAGGTGCGATGCCTTCGGAGCCGAGAGCCGAGAAGATCAGCGGTCCGGCGGCGAAGCCGAGCGAGAGCACCGCTGCGTAGATGCCGAGCACGAAGCCACGACGAGATGGTGGAGCGGCGGTGTTGATCCAGAACTCCGACAGGATGAACAGCATCGTCACCGCGCCGTGAAAGACGATCCGGAGCGGGAACCAAAGCCAGAAGGCTTCCGCGTAATAGAAACCGAGCGCGCTCAACGCCGCCGCCAGGATGGCCAGGACCATCGTGTTGACCACGGTGATGCGCTTGGCAATCATCGTCGTCAGAGGAGCCGCGACCATTGCCGCGACGCCGCCCATGGCCGTATTGACTCCGATCAGCGTGGAGGAAATGCCGCGTTTCTCGAGAATGATGCTCAGGAGCGGAAGACCTAACCCCATGGCGATGCCGACGGCCGTGATAGACGCGATGGCAGCGACCAGCGCAGGCCAGTGGATATCTTCGCGCTGGGGAGGGGATACGGCCATCTTGTCCATTGGGGTCTTTTCCGGAGCAATCTCATTACTGGGATTGCCGTTTCGCCGCAACAGAGTTCACATCGAGGGTGAATTATCCTGTCTGTCGCCCGGACGTCGCGTGTCGAGCGCTCAGATCAAGTCCCTGATTCCCCGGCCGTAACGGACGTGGAAGAATGGAACCGGAGCATCGAACGGCAGGCCGCTGTCGGCTTCGAGAGCCTCCGCAATCTCGCGGAGAATGCGTTTGGTGATCCCCGCCAGCGGCAGATCGCCGTGGTCGTCGAGCCTCAGCCACGTCAGATCGAGAAGTTCGGCGCTGTCGCGGTGCAGCGCCGTATCCGCCTCGATCTCGTCGGTGAAGCAGGCGAAAAAGCGCGTATCGAAACGACGATTCTGCCCCGGCGGCGTGATGGCGCGCGCCACATAGCGCAGCCTGGAGAGATCCGGCCGGAAGCCGCCTTTCTCGCTTTGCGGTGTGAGCGACAGCGAGACTTCCTCTTCCAGTTCGCGTGCCGCGGCGATCGCCAGTCCCGTGGCGGTCGAAGCGGTAAAGCGCTTGGGCGTCCGCACAGACAGGCGCTCCATCACTTCTGGGCATGGCGGAGCGGCGACGGGCCTGCGGGAATCGCCCGGATCGCGCCGTCCGCCTGGAAAGACGTAGACACCCGGCATGAAGGCATGCGCCCTGGCGCGGCGACCCATCAGCACACGAGGCGCCGCTTCGCTGCGGTCGATAAGGATGAGAGAGGCCGCATCGCGCGGCCTCAGGGTCGGATGAATTTGGTCTGCCGGGCGGGAAGATCGGCCGAAATCGACCTCTTCCGCTGTCATCGCGAGGCTTCGTCCGACAGTGCGCCGGCAGCGAGCGCGTCCTCGTCGACACCGCCGAAGCCGTGCATGCGCAGCGCCCATTGCAGCCCGATGACGCCGCCCTTGAGCGGCTGCAGGAGTGCAAGACTGAGTGCGCCCGTCAGCGGGATCCAGATCGCCATGTGCTGCCACATGGCGAGCGTGACCATCTGTTCGACTGCCATATAGGCGGCCACGACGATGTGGCCGACGACGAAGATGGTGAGATAGGCGGGGAAGTCGTCTGCGCGCTGATGGCTCATGACTTCGCCGCAATGGGCGCAGGAATCCACCGGTTTGAGGAACGCGCGAAACAGCTTTCCCTCACCGCAATTGGGGCAGCGGCAAAGGAAGCCGCGCTTGACTGCGGTCGGGGTATGGCGGGGACTTTCCACGCGCTTGTCGGGCGCTTGCTGTGAACCGTAATATTCCAAGACGGGTATCCTCCTTGGGGCAAGGTGCCCCGTGGCGCGTCTAGCGCCTTCCGCGCGGCTTGCGGGTGCCGGGCTGCTTGTGTCCGGGGCGGCGGCCACCGCCGGACTTGTGAAACGAGCGTGTCGCGGTCGGCATTTTGCGTCCTTCGCCCAGAATTTCAAATCTTAAAGCGCCCGCAAGCGGCACTGCTTCAACAAGCCGCACGTCGACCTCGTCGCCCAGACGGAAGCCCAGACCGGTTTTCTCGCCGGTCAGGGCCTGATGGGCCTCGTCATATATATAGTAATCCCGACCCAGTGTTGAAATGGGGACGAACCCGTCGGCGCCCAGCGTGGCGAGCTTGACGAACAGCCCCGACTTGGTGACCCCGGCGACGCGGCCAACGAACTGCTCGCCGACCTTTTCGGACAAATGATGGGCGATCAGCCGATCGACTGTCTCGCGCTCGGCGACCATCGATCGCCGCTCTGTGGTGGAGATTTCCGCCGCGATATCCTCGAGTTCGGCCTCCTCCTTGGGCGTGATGCCGCCTTCGCCGAGACCCAGCGAACCGACGAGCGCGCGATGCACGATCAGGTCGGCATAGCGCCGGATCGGCGAGGTGAAGTGGGCGTAGCGTCTGAGGTTGAGGCCGAAATGGCCGAGATTTTCGGGCTGGTAGACCGCCTGGCTCTGGCTGCGCAGCACCATCTCGTTGACCATCGTCTCGTAGGCCTGGTCCTTGGCCCTTTCGAGCACGCCGTTGAACGAGTTGGAGCGCAGGTTGCCGCGCGCCAGCGACAGGCCCAGCGTGCCCAAGAACTCGCGCAGCACTTCCTGCTTGGCGAGCGACGGCGTGTCGTGGACGCGGTAGATCAGGGGCTGTTTCCTGTCTTCCAGCGTCTCCGCCGCCGCGACGTTCGCCTGGATCATGAACTCCTCGATCAGCTTGTGGGCGTCGAGGCGGGCGGGAACGACGACCTTGTCGACCCGGCCCTTGTCATCGAGCAGGATCTTGCGTTCGGGCATGTCGAGCTCCAGCGGCTGGCGCTTGTCGCGTCCGCGCTTGAGGATGCCGTAGGCGTGCCAGAGCGGCTTGAGAACCGTTTCGAGATACATGCCGGCGGTATCGTCCGGCTGTCCGTCGATGGCCGCTTGAGCCTGCTGGTAGGAGAGTTTGACCGCCGAGCGCATCATCACCCGGTGGAAGGTGTGGCCGATCTTCTTGCCTTCGCGATTGAAGCGCATCCGGACGGCGAGCGCCGGACGATCCTCGCCCTCGCGCAGCGAACAGAGATCGTTGGAGATGCGTTCGGGAAGCATCGGCACGACCCGGTCCGGGAAATAGGTGGAATTGCCGCGCCTGAGTGCTTCGCGGTCGAGCGCGCTACCGGTTCGCACGTACCAGCTCACATCGGCGATCGCGACGGTGGCAATGACGCCGCCCTCGTTGTCCGGCGACGGATCCGGTTCGGCGAAGACCGCGTCGTCGTGGTCCTTGGCGTCGGCCGGATCGATTGTGATGAGCGGGATGTCGCGCCAGTCCTCGCGGTTCTTCATCGAGGCGGGTTTGGCCGCATCCGCCTCGGCCAGCACTTCGGCGGGGAAAATATGCGGAATGCCGTGCGCATGGATGGCGATCATCGAAATCGCCTTTTCACCCGCCACATTGCCGATGACGGAGAGAACCTTGCCGCGCGGCAGGCCCATGCGGCCGAGCTTGACCGGCTCGAACTCGACGAGATCGCCGTCGGTCGCATCGCCCTGGAATTCGCCATCGACGACGAACTCGTCGCCGCGCCGGTCGATCGGGAGAAGCCGTCCGCCGCCGCCGGGCGTCGGCTTGAAAACGCCGAGCTGCGCGCCGGCGCGTCGGTCGAGGATCTTCATCACCCGGGCCGAATAGGCAGGGCCCTTGTTGGCGGGAGCGGGGAAGATGCGGGCGAGTACCCGATCGCCGATACCGGCGGCCGTCGGGGGCTTCTTGCCCTTGCCGCGGCCGCGTGCCCCGGCGTCCGACGTCTGGCGCACCAGCACCGAGGGAGCGACGCCGCGGTCCTCGGACCATTCCGCAGGCCGGGCGATCAGGTCGCCCTCGGGTCCGCGCATGGTGATTTCGAGCACGGTGACGGCGGGCAGGGCGCCCGGACGGGTGATCGACTTGCGGTGGCGTTCGATCAGCCCGTCGTCTTCGAGACCCTTGAGCAGGTCCTTGAGCTCGATGCGCGCCTCGCCCTTCAGTCCGAAGGCTTTGGCGATGTCGCGCTTGGTCGCCTGTTCCGGGTGTTCGGTGACGAAGCGGAGCAGGGTCTCGCGGTCCGGCAGTTCGCCGCGCCGCATAGGCGCGGAACCGCCGCCCTTGCGGCCGGTCTGGTTTTTCGGGCCCTTGGCCAAGATCAATCCTTCGTGGCCGCCGTCTTCTTCGCGGCCGGTTTCTTTTTGGCGGTCGTTTTCTTGGCAGCGGTCTTCTTCGCTGTCGTCTTCTTGGCCGGGGCCTTTTTCTTGCCGCCCTTGGCCCCGGCCTTCGCGTTGACGAGCTCGAGCGCCTGCTCCATCGTCACGTCGGCGGGTGCGAGGTCCTTGGGCAGGGTCGCGTTGATCTTGCCCCAGTTGACATAGGGGCCATAGCGGCCGTCACGCACGGTCATCGCGCCGCCATCCGGGTGATCGCCGAGCGACTTCAGCGCCGTCGGCGTCCCGCGGCCGCGACCCGGACCCTTGGCCTGCTTTTCGGCGATCAGCGTGACCGCACGGTTGAGGCCGATGGAGAACACGTCCTCGACGCTTTCGAGATTGGCATAGACGCCGTCATGCAGCACGAAGGGGCCGTAGCGCCCGAGACCGGCCGAGATCATCTTGCCGCTCTCGGGATGCTTGCCGATGTCGCGCGGCAGCGACAGGAGCGCCATCGCCTTTTCGTGGTCCATCGACTGCGGCGTCCAGCCCTTGGGCAGGCTGGAGCGCTTGGCCTCCTTGCCGTCGCCACGCTGGACATAGGGACCGAAGCGGCCTGTCCTGAGCGTGATCGGTTCATTTGTGTGCGGATCCTTGCCGAGATCCTGCGGCTCGTTGGCGAGCGCGGCCTCCGCACTGTCGTCGCCGTCTGCCGTGAGCTGGCGGGTATAGTTGCAGTCCGGATAGTTCGAGCAGCCGACGAAGGCCCCGTACTTGCCGAGCTTCAGCGACAACTTGCCCTCGCCGCAGGTCGGGCATATCCGCGGATCGGAGCCGTCCTCGCGCTTGGGGAAGACGAGCGGCGCCAGATGCTCGTTGAGCGCATCGAGCACCTCCGAAACGCGCAGATCCTTGGTCTCGGTGATGTGGGCATTGAACTCGGTCCAGAAGTCGCGCAGCACGTCCTTCCAGGCGAGATCGCCGTTGGAGATCTTGTCGAGCTTCTCCTCGAGATCAGCGGTGAAATCGAACTCCACATAGCGATCGAAGAAGTTTTCGAGGAAGGCGATGACCAGCCGGCCCTTGGGTTCGGGGATCAGCTTGCGCTTGTCGGCGGTCACATAGTCGCGGTCGCGCAGCGTGGCGAGTGTCGAGGCATAGGTCGACGGCCGACCGATACCGAGTTCTTCCATCTTGCGGATGAGCGAGGCTTCCGAATAGCGCGGCGGCGGCTCGGTGAAGTGCTGGCTGGCGTCGATCTTCTCGCGGTCGAGCTTTTCGGACGCGTTGATCTCGGGCAGGCGGCCGTCATCGTCACCGTCGTCGGACTGTTCGCCGTCTTCCTTGGCATCGGTGTAGGCCGCGATGAAGCCGTCGAAGCGGACGACCGAGCCGGTAGCCCGAAGATTGGCGGTGTTAGAACCGTTCTTCGCCACGATCTCGACGGTGGTGCGCTCGATTTCGGCCGACGCCATCTGGCTGCCGATGGCGCGCTTCCAGATCAGGTCGTAGAGCTTGAACTGGTCGGCATCGAGATAGCGGCGCACGTCATCGGGCGCGCGTTCGAAACCGGTCGGGCGGATGGCCTCGTGCGCTTCCTGCGCGTTCTTGGCCTTGGTCGAATAGATCCGGGCCTTTTCGGGCAGGTAGCGGTCGCCGAAGCGGGTCCCGATCTCGGCGCGCGCGGCATCGATTGCCTCGCCGGCCATCTGAACGCCGTCGGTACGCATATAGGTGATCAGACCGACGGTCTCGCCGCCGATGTCGATACCTTCATAGAGCTTCTGGGCCACCTGCATGGTGCGCGAGGCGTTGAAGCCGAGCCGCGAGGAGGCGGCCTGCTGCAGCGTCGAGGTGGTGAAGGGCGGCGCCGGATTGCGGCGGGTCGGCTTGGCCTCGACGCTCTCGACGGTAAAGGCCGCACCTTCGAGCATGGTCTTGATCGAGGTCGCACGATCGCCGTCGGCAATCGACATTTTCTGGATTTTCTCGCCGTCATGGGCGGTCAGACGGGCGGTGAATTCCTCGCCGCGCGGCGTCTTCAGCTGTGCCGCGATCTGCCAGTATTCCTCGCTGACGAAACGATCAATCTCGTCCTCGCGGTCGCAGATCAGCCTCAGCGCCACCGACTGCACGCGGCCCGCCGAGCGGGCGCCCGGCAGCTTGCGCCAGAGGACGGGCGAGAGATTGAAGCCCACGAGATAGTCGAGTGCGCGCCGGGCCAGATAGGCGTCGACGAGCGGGCCGTCGATGTCGCGCGGATGCTCCATCGCCTCGAGGATCGATTTCTTGGTGATGGCGTTGAAGACCACGCGCTGGACGGTCTTGTCCTTGAGCGCCTTCTTTTTCCCGAGCACTTCGAGCACGTGCCAGGAAATGGCTTCGCCCTCGCGATCCGGGTCAGTCGCGAGAATGAGCGAATCCGCGCCTTCGAGCGCGTCCGAAATGTCCTTGAGACGCTTCTTGGACGCCGAGTCCATGTCCCAGCTCATGGCGAAGTCCTCGTCCGGCAGCACCGAACCGTCCTTGGCAGGCAGGTCACGGATATGCCCGAAAGAGGCGAGCACCTTGTAGCCCGAGCCGAGATACTTGTTGATTGTCTTGGCTTTGGCCGGGGATTCGACGACGACGACGTTCATCACTGCTCTCGGATTGGAAGTACAACGATCCCGTGCAATCTGGTTTTGCCGGGCCTTACTCAGGGGCAACGAAATGGACACGTAATGCCGATTGGTCAAGTGGGGCGCCCCAAATGCCCTCATTTCACACGCGAATACAACCTAAGATATAGTAGCAACCATATTGCAATTAGAGATAAATATTCCTATCCTGTCTGTTGCAAGGGCGGTGTGGGTCGCCCGAGCCTTTGGCGACAGTCATCTACCGAGGTGTATAGCATGATTGACCGGTTGAAGGATGGTGTCGCACCCACCACGCGATCTGTGCAGAACCTGATCTATGTCCGCCAGATGCTGGGAGAATTGCGCCAGGTTGCAGAGGCGGAAGACGCGCAGATGCTGTGCTATCTGATCGAGATGGCGATGATGGAGGCGAGCGATCTCGTGGAGGCCGGCGGCAGGTCCGGACATGTGGGACGGCGGCCGTGATCGTATCTCACTCGTCGGAATAATCCAGCGACACCATGCCGCCCGGGTGGCGATGCAGGCGTCCGGCGAGATCGAGTTCCAGGAGAATATAGTGAATGACCGCCGCCGGCAGGCCGGTATGGCGGATGACGTCGTCGACATCGACAGGCGAGGGGCCAAGCGCGGCCGTCACGGTCGCCCGGTCGTCGTCCTGCGGCGGGCTCCAGTCCGGCCGGTCCTCGTCACCCGGCTCCTCGATCAGCGGCGGCACGTCCGGGTCGATCCTGGAGATCGGCGACAGTGCTTCCAGAACATCCTGGACGCCTGTGGTCAGGATCGCGCCGTCGCGGATCAGCTGGTTGGTCCCGCCGGCGCGCGGATCGAGCGGCGAGCCGGGGACCGCGAAGACCAGCCGCCCGAAATCGTTGGCGCGCCGCGCGGTAATCAGCGATCCCGAGCGATGCGCCGCTTCCACGACGACGAGACCCAGCGCGATGCCCGCAATCAGCCGGTTGCGGCGGGGAAAGTCGCGCGCACGAGGTTCCCAGCCCATCGGCATTTCCGAAATCGCCAGACCGCTCCCGTTGCGGATCTCGTCATAGAGATCGAGATTTTCCGGCGGGTAGGGCTGGTCGAGACCGCCGGCAAGCGCCGCGATGGTTCCTGTTTCCAGGCTGGCCCTGTGTGCTGCCGCATCGATGCCCCGGGCCAGTCCGGAAACCACGGTGTAGCCAGCCGCGCCGACTTCGCGGGCGATGCGGGCAGCGAATTTCATGCCGGAAATCGACGCGTTGCGCGAGCCGACCATGCCGACGGCGGGGCGGGACGTAACCGACAGATCGCCGATGGCGGCGAGAAGCGGCGGCGCGCCGTCGATCCGCCTGAGTGCGGACGGATACTCCGGCTCGCCGATGCCGATGAAGACCGCGCCGAATTTTTCGGCGAACGCCAGTTCGGCCCCCGCCTCGTCGAGGGAGGCGATACGGATGTCGGCGCGCGCACCGCCGCGCCGCGACAGTTCCGGCAGATGTTCGATCGCGCGTTCGGCGGAACCGAAATGATTGATGAGATCGCGGAAGGTGGCTGGACCGACATTGTCCGACCGGATCAGCCGGAGCCAGGCGAGGCGTTGGCGCTCGGTCAGCCGCACACCGCGGCGTCCGTCGCCGGCCTCGCTCATCAGATGCCGTCCCCGCCGGGCGCGACGGCCGCTTCGTCCTTGACCTTGCCCTTGTCGCCGATGCGGCTTTCGGTGCCGGACAAGAGCCGCTGGATATTGGCGTGGTGCTTGAGGATGGTGATGATCGACATGGCCGTGAAGAGGGCGGCCACCTTGTCCAGTCCGGCAATCCAGAGGGAGGCGGGAACCGCGACCGCTGCTGTCAAGGCGGCGAGCGAGGAGTAGCGGAACAGTTTTGCCATGCCGAGCCAGACGACGGCGAAGACGAGCACGAAGAGCGGCGCGGCCGCCAGCAGCACGCCGAGATAGGTGGCCACGCCCTTGCCGCCCTTGAATTTGAGCCAGACCGGGAAGAGATGGCCGAGAAAGGCGCCGAAGCCCGCCACCAGCGAGGCTTCGAGCCCGAACAGCCAGTGGATGACGAGAACCGGGATCGTGCCTTTCAGCGCGTCGCCCAGAAGCACGGCGGCCGCCAGCTTGCGGTTGCCTGTTCGGAGCACGTTGGTGGCGCCGATATTGCCGGAACCGATCTTGCGCACGTCGCCGAGTCCGGCCAGGCGGGGGAGGATCAGTCCGAACGGAATCGAGCCTGACAGATAGCCGATGACGAGTGCGATCGCCGTATGGGGATCGGACCAGTTGACGAATTCGGGCAAACGAACCTCCTCTGACCTAACCGGAAGAACGTGTCTGACCGGTCAGGGAACGGCAACCCCATCAGGCGCGATAAACACTCGCACCCGCAACCAGGGTTTGCAATACCTTTCCGCTGAACCGGGCGTCCTCGAAGGCAGTGTTCTTCGACCGCGAGACGATATCGTCCTTGGACAGGACCCAGGGGTAATCCAGATCGACGACGGCGATGTCGGCACGACTTCCCGGGCGCAGGGTTCCGCCCGGCAGACCGAAAACCTTGGCCGGCCGGCAGGACATGGCGTCGATCAGGCGCGACAGCGGAACGTCGCCGGAGTGATGGAGGCGCAGGGCGGCCGCAAGCAAGGTCTCGAGCCCGATCGCGCCATTCTCGGCATCGGCGAAGGGCAGGCGCTTAGTGTCGACGTCCTGCGGATCATGCGCCGAGGAGATGATGTCGATCGTGCCGTCGGCAAGCGCTGCGACCATCGCCATCCGGTCGTCTTCGGTGCGAAGCGGCGGCGAGAGGCGGAAGAAGGTGCGGTACTCGCCGATATCCGTCTCGTTGAGGGTGAGATGATTGATCGACATGCCGGCGGTCACCGAATGACCCGCGGCCTTGGCGGCGCGGATGGCGTCGGCGGATTCTGGGACCGAGAGCTTGAGCGCGTGGTAGCGCGCGCGGGTCAGGGCCGCGAGCCGCAGATCGCGTTCCAGCGGAATGATCTCCGCCTCGCGCGGGATACCGGACAGGCCGAGCCAACTGGCGAACAGCCCCTCGTTCATCACCCCGCCGCCCGACAGATAGCTGTCCTGGGTCGAACAGGCGACGACAGCGCCGAAATCGCGCGCATAAGTCATCGCCCGGCGCATCACCAAAGTGTTCTTGACCGTCCGGCGGCCGTTGGTCAGCACCTTGGCGCCGGCGTCGAGAAGCAGGCCGAACTCGGTCATCTGCTCGCCATCGAGCCCCTTAGTGAGGGCCGCGGCAGGATAGATCGAGACGAGCGCCTCGTCGCGCGCCGCGCGCTGAACAAAATCGACGAGCGCCACGTCGTCGATCACCGGATGGGTATCGGGCATCATGACGAGCCCGGTCACGCCACCGGCGGCGGCGGCCCTGCTGGCGGATGCGATGGTCTCGCGGTGCTCGCCGCCCGGCTCGCCGATATGGACGCAGGTGTCGATCAGCCCGGGGATAACGAGTTGGCCGTCGAGATCCTCGATGTTGCCCTCGGAGGGTAGGTCACGGGCTGCGGCCGCGCCGATGGCGGCGATCTTGCCGTCCTCGATGATCACCGCACCGGTTTCGTCCATCTCCTGCGACGGATCGACGATGCGCGCATTGGTCAGGAATGTGCGGCTCATGGCTGGTTCGCTCCCGAGAGCATCAGCGTCTCCATCACCGCCATGCGCACGGCGACCCCCATCTCCACCTGGGCCTCGATCACGCTCTGCGGGCCGTCGGCGATGTCGGAGGCGATCTCGACGCCACGGTTCATCGGGCCCGGGTGCATGACGAGCGCATCGGGTTTTGCGCGCGAGAGTTTCTCGGCATCGAGGCCGAAGTAGCGGAAATACTCACGCACCGAGGGCACGAAGGCGCCGTCCATGCGCTCGCGCTGCAGCCGCAGCATCATCACCACATCGGCGTCTTTGAGTCCTTCCTCCATGTTGTGAAAAACCTCGACTCCCATCTGGGAGATGCCGCTGGGCAGAAGCGTGGACGGCGCGATGGCACGGACTCTTGCGCCCATGGCGTTGAGAAGCAGGATGTTGGAGCGGGCGACGCGCGAGTGCAGGATGTCGCCGCAGATCGCCACAGTCAGCCCGCCGATCCGGCCCTTGGAGCGGCGGATGGTGAGCGCATCGAGAAGCGCCTGCGTCGGATGCTCATGAGCGCCGTCGCCGGCGTTGACCACCGCGCAACCGACCTTCTGCGACAGAAGCGCCACCGCGCCGGCCGAGGAATGGCGCACGATCAGGATGTCGGGCCGCATGGCGTTGAGCGTCATCGCCGTGTCGATGAGCGTCTCGCCCTTCTTCACGCTCGAATTGGCGACCGACATGTTCATCACGTCGGCGCCGAGCCGCTTGCCGGCGAGCTCGAAGGAGGCTTGCGTGCGCGTCGAGGCTTCGAAGAAGAGATTGATCTGTGTGCGACCGCGCAGCGTGGACGTCTTCTTGTCCTCGCGGCGTGATATCTGAACGGCCTCGTCGGCCCGGTCGAGAAGATAGAGGATATCGTGCTCTGAAAGAGACTTGATTCCCAAGAGATGGCGGTGGGGAAAGGCCATGGTGTTCGTAATCGGCTCCCGGATTTCGAGGTCTATAGAAACGATTGCCGGACAGGGCAAGCAGGCTGGCATTGCATTTTGCTGTTCTCCCCACACTATTATTGGCTGTACCTGCCCGTGCATGAGGCGGCGAATCCCTGTAGGAGGACAGGCATGAGCGCCCAGAATTCCGGCCGTCCGGCGGCCGACGTCAACAACCAGCCCCCTCCGCTGGCCGGCCACAACGCCTATCTGGCGGATCCGCTTCTCAAGGACATCGCGGACTCGCTGCCGCGCGGCCTGCATGCCGAGTTCGAGGCGACGGGAAAGTTCACCGCCTCCGCCGAAGCGCAGGATCTCGCTCGCATCGCCAACCGTTCGACGCCGGAACTCAGGACTCACAGCCCCTCGGGCCAGCGGATCGATCTCGTCGAGTTTCACCCGGCCTATCACGCGCTTTTGCGCCGGTCGGTCTCGATCGGCCTGCAGGGCTCGCCGTGGGAGGGGTTGCCCGAGGAGAAGGGCGTCGCCCATCAGGCGCGCGCCATCCGCTTCTATCTCACCGCAGGGCTCGAAAGCGGCCACCTCTGCCCTATCACCATGACCAATGCGTCGGTGGCCCCGATCATGGCTTCCCCGCGCATCGAGCGCAGCTGGGTGCCGAAGATCGTCGCCCGCAAATATGATTCCAGCCAGAAGCCGGCGATGCGGAAGAACGGCATCACGCTCGGCATGGGCATGACCGAAAAGCAGGGCGGCACCGATGTGCGCACCAACCGCTCGACCGCCGAGAAGGTGGGCGAGGGGATCTACCGCCTTGAGGGCCACAAGTGGTTTCTCTCGGCACCCATGTCGGACGCCTTCATCATGCTCGCCAAGACCGGCGATGCGGTGAGCTGTTTCCTGGTGCCGCGCATTCTCGAGGACGGCACGCTCAACGGCCTCAGGATCCAGCGGCTCAAGGACAAGCTCGGCAACCGCTCCAACGCCTCGAGCGAGGTCGAGTTTTCCGAAACCTTCGGCTTCCTCCTCGGCGAGGAAGGGCAGGGCATCCGCACCATCCTCGACATGGTAACCCTGACACGGCTGGACTGCGCCCTGTCCTCGGCCGGCATGATGCGTGCGAGCCTCGCTGAAGCCGTCCATCACTGCCGCTATCGCAAGGTCTTCGGCAATGAACTCGTCGGCCAGCCCTTGATGACGCGCGTGCTCGCCGACCTCTCGCTCGACGTCGCGGCTGCGACCGCGCTCTCGATCCGGCTCGCCCGTGCCTTCGACCGCGCCCATGCCGATCCGGCCGAGGCCGCCTATGCGCGGCTGATGACGCCGGTGGTCAAGTACTGGATCTGCAAGATCGCGCCATCGGTGATCTACGAGGCCATGGAGTGCCTCGGCGGCAACGGCTATATCGAGGAGCGGGCACTGGCGCGACACTATCGCGAAGCCCCGGTCAACGCCATATGGGAAGGCTCGGGCAACGTCATGGCGCTCGACGTGCTGCGCGTTCTCTCGCGTGGGCCCGAACTCTTCGACGCGGTTCTGGCCGACCTGGTCCGCGATCTCGGACCGGCGGGGTCGCGCACCGCCGACGTGCTCAAGGCCTGCATGGCCGTCTGTCGCACCGATGAAGCCGGAGGGCGCATGTTGGCCGAACAGCTGGCGCTCGCCGCCGCCGGCGCGGAACTCACGCGCCTCGGCGCGGGGCAGATCGCCGAGGCCTTCGTCGAAACCCGCCTCGGCGGCGCCTGGCGGTCGACCTACGGCATGCTCGACGCCCGGTTCGATGCGCGCCGCATCGTCGACGTCCTCTATCCGCCGGTGTTCTGAGAGCCGGGCGCCTTTGCGCGCTGCTGAGGTCTATCGCGCGGCCGGCAGGGCGAAGCGCAGCCCGCCGGAGATCGCGACGTCGCTGTCCGCCGAGATCGCCGTTTCGAGCCGCGCCGTCATCCGGACGCCATTGTCGAAATCATGGGTGTACTCGCCGCCGAGGCCGAAGGTCACTGTCCGGTAGCCGGTCGAGGGCGCGAATTGCGTCGACGCCCCGAGCGCGGAGATCGAGATGTCGTCCGCCGTTCCGCCGGTGGCCGCAACCTTGGCAAACGGCGTGAATCGGTCTCCGGCCTTGCCGCCGTCCAGCTCGAACGGCAGGCCGATCTCCAGCGAGGCGAAGAAGACGTCGGCGTCGCGTGAGCCGATTGTCGCGCCGTCATATCCGGTCAGGTCCATCTCTCCGGCAAAACGGTGCAGCCAGCCACCGTCCAGATCGATTTTGAAGTCGTTTGTCGGCGAGAAGCCGGGCATCCGGTAGGTCAGCCCGCCCAGCAGCGCCACAAATCCGTCGGTGCTGTCGCCGGAGCCGGAGGCGAGGATGTCGCCGTCTAGATCGGTGTCGGCAAGTCCGGCGATTGCGGCACCGTGCAGGGTTAGCCGGTCGGACTGGCGGCTGATCATCCGCAGGCCCGCGAAGACCGAGGTCTGGTCGACGTCGTGCCAGCCGTCATCGAGGCTCGCCCGGTACGGGGACGCGCCCGCCAGAAAGCCGACGGACAGACCTGCCTCACGCGCATGATCGTAGCCCACCATGAAGCCCCCGCCGCCCACGTGGTAGCCCTGGTTGGCCGCGTCGTCGTCGACATGTAGCAGCGAACCGAAGCTGCTTGCCCACCAGTGGCTCTCCATCGGTCCGTCGTCGGGCAGGGCAGGCGCCAGATCTGCCAGTAGCCGGGCGGCAGCGGCATCGGTGGCGCCGAAGACCGCCGGATCGAAGATGGCGATGGCATCTGCCGTCACGATGGCCGGATTGCCGTTGAGCGTGATGGTCTCGGGTGCGGAATCGAACCGGATATAGGCAGCGACCGGGCTCTCGACCGCGAATGTGTCGTTGCCGTCGCCCAGCTCCACCGTGCCGATGATGCGCGAGCCGCGACCGACGACGAGCGTGTCGTCGCCCTGTCCGAGATTGACCGCCACGCCGCTCAGCCCGTTGAGAAGCCCGTAGTTGTAGACGATCTCGGTCTTGGTGTCGGCGGGATCGGTATAGATCGCGTGATTGCCGGTGATAGACCCCGTATTGGTCACGCTCGACGACCCGGTGCCCTCGATATCGAAGTCGATCCCGTCCTCGCCGCCCTCGGCCAGGATAACGCCGCTGTTGAAGACCGTGCCCTGGTCGATGTCGATGCCGTCCTGCGGGCCGGTGACATGGATGAAGCCGATATTGATCACGGTCGCTCCGGTGGCGACGTTGATGCCGTCGTCGCCCGATTCGATGGTGCCGTTGTTGGTGACTTTCGCGCCGTCGACATTGGCGTTGATGCCCTCGGCGCCCGCATTGATCGTGCCGTTGTTGACGATGGTGGCGATGGTGCCTTCGGCGGCCGTGTTGATGCCGTCGTCGTCGGCATTGATGATGCCGTTGTTGATGACTGTGGCCGTATGCGGATCGGTGTCGTCGTCGCCGGCCTGGATGCCGTCATCGGCGCCGTTGATGGTGCCGTTGTTCTCGACATAGGAATCGTTGTCGACATTGATGCCGTCGTCGCTGGTGCTGGTGATGACGCCGCCGGCGCTGTTGATCACGCGGGCGTTGTCGTCGCCCTGGATCGCGTGGTCGCCTCCCGCCGTGATCGTTCCGTTGTTGGTGATCACCGCATTGTCGTCGACCTGGATGCCGCGATCACTGGGCGCGATGATGGCGCCGTTATTGGTGATCGTCGCATCGTCTTCGGCCTGAATGCCGCGATTGCCGGACGAGGTGATGGTGCCATTGTTCACGATGGTCGCGCCGTCATTGACCTGAAAACCGCGCGTGCCGCCGCCATCGACCGTGGCACCGCTCTCGACGGTGATCGTCACATCGTCGATGCCGTTGTCCTGGATGCCGCCCGAAGTGCCGGAACACACGACGGTATCGCCGCTCGCTGGTGACGCCGGATCGCACGCGGCGCGCGCCGGGCCGACGGAAAGGGGAAGCAAGGCGGCGGACGCGAGCAGGAATGTCGCGACGGATGTGCGCGAGAACGGATGCGGATACATGATTGCCCCCAAGGCGACTGATGACGGAACGGCCTTGGGTGCGGTCTAAGCGCGGCGGATTTCACTTTTGTGACAGGGTGTCAGATTTCGAAGAGGCTTTGTCGATCGGATCGGCGCTCAGGAGAGCCGCTCCGCAAACGCCAGCGCGGCCGGGATCGTCAGGAACGAGGCCGCCGTCTGAACCGTGGCGATCGCGGCATAAAGCGGAGCGTCTCCGCCCATCTGCCGCGCCAGAAGATAGCCGTTCATTGCCGTCGGCACCGACCCGCAGATGGCGAGCAGCGACAGCACTTCGCCTTTCAGCCCGAAGGCCACACCGAGCCCGACCATCAGGATCGGCATCAGGACGAGCTTGAGAACGGAGGACAGGACGATGTTGCCGTCGGGCCTGAGCGCGTCGCCGACCCTGAGGCCGGCGCCGACCATGATCAGTCCGAGACCGAGCGCCGAGCGGGCCAGGAGGTCGATCGCCTGTTCGAGCGGTCCGTAGATGCCGAAGGGCATGGCATGCATGGCCAGTCCGGCGGCGCATGACAGGATCAGCGGATTGGTCGCCGTCTTCTTCACGAAAGAGGCGAAGCTCCGGTTGCCGCCGCCGACCCATAACAGCGTGCCCACATTGACCAGGTTGATCGGAATGATGATGACCGCCATGACCAGAGCGACGATCCCCAGCGATTGCGGGCCGAGATAGCGTTCTGCGATGGCGAGCGCGACAAAACCGTTCCAGCGGGTCGCCGTCTGGAAGACCGAGGTGAATGCGGCCGGGGTGACGCCGCGCCCCCGCAGGAACGGATAGAGGGCCGCAAGCAGCGCGAACATGATGAATACCGCAAGCAGCGCGGCAAGCCCGACGGCGCCGATCTGCAAGCCTGCGAAATCGGCATTGGCGAGTGTGAGGAACAACAGGGCAGGGAAGACCACGTAAAATCCGAAGGTCTCCAACCCCGGCCACAGACCCTGGTCGAGAAGGGGGAGGCGCTTGAGGCCGATCCCCGCGAGGACGAGCAGGAAGATCGGCAAAATGCTTTCGAAGATTGCGAGCAAGAGAGGTGTCCGGAATGGGAGGCGGGCAGGGCGCGCCTCCTCATAGACGAAAGCGTCGCGGGTGGGAATTGTCCAGTTGCGGGACCGAACCGCCGGGGGGCTGTGGATGGAAGCAGGTCCGTTAACCTTAATGAATGGTTTACGTTGCGCCCCACCCCCCGCGCCCTCATTCTGCCCGCACTGATTCACGGAAAGCCGATGATGAACATCTCCCGACTCAACGCCGCCGTCACCAGTCTCGTCCTGCTCGTCGCCGTCACGATGCTGGCGCTCCTGAGCGTCAACGGACCGCGCGGGGGCTTGGAATTCGGCGGCTTGATCCTGTTTGCGGGCAACCAGCTGACCGGTGACTTCGCCAATGCCGTCGCCGCTACCGGCGTCGGGCATCGGGTTGTCGACTGGTTCTTCGCAGCCGTCGCGGCCTTCGACATGGCCGCCGCCGGCACGATCGTCTTCGCGTCGCTCTTCTGGGTGATGGGGGGAGAGGAGGAGCGTGAGGAGGCAGTACGTCTCGCCGAAGGCGCGTCTCTTCTGTGTCTGTTCTCAGCCGCCATCATCCTCGTGCCCGGGCTCGCGGCCGGCGCCGTCGGCGGCTACGCCCTGATCCACCTCTTCGCAGTGGCGGGATTGCGCTATCTCTCCCGCGCATTCGAGCAGGTGGTGGCCTTCGAGAACAAGGACGACGAGGAACTCACCGCGCGGCAGAAGGCCGAGCAAGCCGCCCTCAGTCCATACCCCACAGCGGAACTCATCGACCTGGCAGGGCGGAGGCCGAGGGCATGAAGTGGCTCATCGCCCTGTGGGCCATACCGATGACCCTGCTCGGATCTTGGTACACGCTGTCCTATTACGACCTGAATTTCGGCCTGCATTTCCTGTCGCGCGATCTGCATGACCTGGTGTTCATCGTTTACGGCAATATTCTGGGAATCGAGCCCGAGGCGGTGCCGCCACTGGTCTTCAAGGCCATTCTGGTCGATACGGCACTGGTTGCGGGTATCGTCCTGCTGCGGGTGAAGGGCTACACGCTCTACACCTTCGTCAGGTCGCTGTTCTCGCGCGACAAGTCGCGCCAGGCAGGGGAATCAACCGCCGCGCCGAAGTGAGGCCAGCCGGTCGAGCGCGCCCTGCAGGATGAAGGCGGCCGCCGCCGAATCGATCCGCTCCGCCCGCTTCTTTCTCGAAACGTCCATGCCGATGAGCGCCCGCTCGGCGGCCACCGTCGACAGCCTTTCGTCCCAGAAGGCAAAGGGCAGGTCGGTCTTCTGCGCCATGTTGCGCACGAAGGCGCGTGTCGCCTGCGCCCGCGGGCCTTCGCTGCCATCCATGTTGACCGGCAGTCCGATGACGATACCGCCGACCGAATCGCGGGCGAGTTGCGCGAGCAGCGCCTCGGCGTCGATGGTGAACTTCTTGCGCTTGATCACCATGCGGGGCGTGGCGAGCCCCCAGGAAAGATCGGAGACGGCGACGCCGATGGTCGTCGTGCCGAGGTCCAGACCGGCCAGCGGACGTCCGGCGGGGGCAGTGACGGGCAGTTCTTCGAGCGGGATGGCGGACATGGCCGGTGGAAATCCGATAGGGTGACTTTCAAATGCGCCTCTGGCTTCTATTTGAATTGACGCCAACGCCCAAGCCTCAAAGGAGACATCCATGAAAATCACCTGGCTCGGCCATTCCGCCTTCAGGATCGAGACCGGCAAGTCCACCATCCTTATCGACCCCTTTCTCAGCGGGAACCCGAGCTTCGAAGGGCTCGACAGGAAGGAAGCCACGAAGGGCGTCACCCACATCCTTCTGACGCACGGCCATGGCGACCATGTGGGCGACACGGCCGATATCGCCAAGGAAACCGGCGCAGTCGTTCTCGCCAATGCCGATCTCGCCGGATTTCTGTCCACCCGTCGAGGCGTCGAGCGCATCGAGCAGGGCAACACCGGCGGCACCATTTCCTTCGACGATTTCTCCGCCACCTTCGTCGACGCCAAGCATTCCTCGGCCATGATTACCGAAGACGGCGTCTCCCATGCGCTCGGCAACGCCAACGGGCTGGTGCTGCATTTCTCCGACGAGCCGACGCTCCTGCACATGGGCGACACGGACATCTTTTCCGACATGGCGCTGATCAACGAATTGCACCGGCCGGAGATCGGCATCGTTCCGATCGGCGACCGCTTCACCATGGGCGGGGCGATCGCCGCACTCGCCTGCCGCAGGTTCTTCTCCTTTTCGACGGTGTTTCCCTGCCATTACGGCACCTTTCCGATCATCGACCAGACGGCTGACGCCTTCCTCGAGGCGATGGAAGGCGACCGGGGGATCGTCGGCGTTCCGGAACCGGGCGAACTCCGGGAAGTCTGAGACCCTCCGCACGACGACGACCATGAGCGGCGCGGCCTTGCCCTCCAGGGCCGCGCTTGCTATTGCCGGGCCGATCAGTCTCGAACCAACCGGTCCAGGTGTTTTCATGTCCGTTGACCAGACCACCGTCAAACGTGTGGCAAAGCTCGCCCGCATTGCGCTTTCAGAGGATGACGCCGTCCGCATGGAAGGCGAACTCAACGCCATACTCGGCTTCGTCGAGCAGCTCTCGGAAGTCGACGTCTCCGGCGTCGAGCCGATGACCTCGGTCACGCCGATGGAGATGAAGAAGCGCGACGACGTCGTCTCGGATGGCAGCAAGGCCGAAGACGTCGTCGCCAATGCGCCCGAGACCACCGACAATTACTTCCTCGTCCCGAAGGTCGTGGAGTAGAAGCGCATGGCGCTCGCGATCGCCATCGAAACGCCGTTGCAGGACGATATCCGGTCGCTTGTGGCCGATCTCAACGCCTACATGATCCCGCTGACGCCGCGGCAATTCCAGTTTCAGCTCACCGTCGAGCAGATGGCCGATAACGGGGTGACGCTGTTCGTGGGGCGCGACGAGACCGGCAGGGCGGTGGCGATGGGAGCGCTCAAGGAGCACGATGCGGATGTCGGAGAGGTCAAGCGCATGTACACGCTGCCGGAAATTCGCGGTCAGCGCGGCGGCGCGCAGATCCTGGCCCGCATCGAGGAGCTGGCCCGCGAGCGGGGCCTGAAGACGCTCAAACTGGAGACCGGTGAAGCGCCCGGTTTCGAACCCGCCTGGCGGCTCTACGAGCGCGGTGGTTACTCGCAATGCGGCGCGTTTCTCGACTATCCCGATTCCGGCTACTCACGATTTTACGAAAAGAAGCTTACGCAATGACCGATCTTACCAGCCTCACGATCGCCCAGGCCCGAGCCGAACTCGACAAGG
>CAZEJG010000013.1:0-82308 GCA_964511625.1 uncultured Hoeflea sp. | reverse complement strand
TCTATGACGGGCTGGAAGCGCGCTTCGACACCATTCGCTACAGGCGAAAGCCGTAGCCGATAGGACTTTTTTTCAGAGCCGGCCCGGAATCACGCGGTCCGGCGGCCGGTGGCCGTCGAAGAAGGTGCGGATATTGATGATCACCTTGTCGCCCATGTCGATGCGGCCCTCGATCGTGGCCGATCCCATATGCGGCAACAGGACCGCGCGGTTCTGTTCGGCGAGCTTGCGCAGCCGCTTGTCGACGGCGGGCTCGTGCTCGAAGACGTCGAGACCCGCGCCCGAGAGCCGGCCTTCCTGCAGCGCCTTGATCAGCGCGTCCTCGTCGATGATGCCGCCGCGGGCGGTGTTGACGATATAGGCGCCGGGTTTCATCAACGAGAGCCGGCGCGCCGAGAGCAGATGATAGGTGCCGGGTGTCGAGGGGCAATGGACCGAGACGATGTCGACGCGGGCGAGCATCTGGTCGAGGCTTTCCCAGTAGGTCGCCTCCAGCTCTCCTTCGGTCGCCGGGTCCACCTTGCGGCGGTTGTGATAATGGATCGACAGGCCGAAAGCCTTGGCGCGGCGGGCGACCGCGGTACCGATGCGGCCCATGCCGACGATGCCGAGACGCTTGCCGCCGAGGCGATGACCGAGCATCCAGGTCGGCGCCCATCCCTTCCAGGAGGTGGCGTCCTCCGTGAGTACCGCCGCGCCTTCGGCGAGACGGCGCGGCACGGCAAGGATCAGCGCCATGGTCATGTCGGCGGTATCCTCGGAGAGCACGTTCGGCGTGTTGGTGACCGCGATCCCCTTCTTCTGCGCGGCCTCGATGTCGATATTGTCGACGCCGTTGCCGAAATTGGCGATCAGCTTGAGTTGCGGACCGGCCTGTTCGATGAGCGCTGCATCGATCTTGTCGGTGACGGTCGGCACGATAACGTCAAAAGAGCGCATGGCAGCGACGAGTTCGGGCTGGCTGCGCGGCGCGTCGTCGATGTTGAGTTGCGCCTCGAACAATTCGCACATCCGGGTCTCAACCTGGTCGGGCAGGCGCCGCGTCACAAATACCTTCGGTTTTTTCTTCGAGGTCATGTCTTCCGGTCCGGCGTTGAGAGGTCCTTAACCTTGTTCGGCAATTATCGTCTCCAATATCAGGCTTCTTCTAACAGACCTTCCGGCGTTGACAATGCATAGCCGCCGGGAAGCATTTTGAAAGCCTGAAAGGTAAGCGTGGGGTAACCCATGTTATCGACATGCCGCCGCCTGTCGCGGTGACGGCCGGGACGCCCCTGATCGGCTTGCCCGGCGCGGTTCGCCAGGCGCGGTGAACGAACAGCGTTCGCCAGAGCGCACCGAAAAAAGGTTGTAGGTAATGCGTCGCCTTTTCTCTTCCAAAGCCGTGGCCGCGCTGCTGGTCGCGGCGAGTGTCTGCCTTCCGGCGTTCGGCTCCGCACAGGCCCAGAACGCCGGCAAGGGCGCGAGCGGCCTGCCGCTGCCGCGCTTTGTTTCCATCAAGGCCGAACGGGTCAATCTCCGCGTCGGCCCGGGCCGCGATTATGCTGTGACGTGGATGTACACCCGCTCGGGCGTGCCGATGGAAATCATCCAGGAATATGACAACTGGCGCCGCGTCCGCGATGCCGACGGAACGGAGGGCTGGATCTACCAGTCGCTGCTGTCGGGTCGACGCACCGGCATCGCTGCCCCGTGGAAGCGTGCCGCCGGCAGCGAGAACTTCATCAAGATGCACAGCGAGGCGCGGTCCTCGTCGAACCTCGTGGCCGAACTCGAGCCGGGCGTCATCGTCACCATGCAGGAATGCAACGGCGAATGGTGCGAGGCGGAAGCTGGCGGCGTGACCGGCTGGATCGCCCAGACCGATATCTGGGGCGCCTATCCCGGCGAAGCCTTCAAGAATTGAGTGTAAAGGCGGCGGACCGTTCCGCCGCTTCCCAGTCCTGCCGGCTCAGCGCTTCGGGCGCAGGCGGATCACCACGTCGACATGGGAGATTTCCATGCCTTCGGGCGGCAGCGGCAAATTGCCGACGGTGATCGAACCGTCCGGCACGTCGAGCACCTCGGTCGATCCCTCGACCACGAAATGGTGGTGGTCGGAGATGTTGGTGTCGAAATAGGTCTTGGCCGTTTCCAGCGAGAGAACGCGCAACAGGCCGGCATCGGTGAACTGGTGGAGCGTGTTATAGACGGTGGCGAGCGAGCAGCCCACACCCGCCGTCTCGGCTTCCTCGTGCAGTTCCTCGGCGGTGAGGTGACGGTCACCCTTCGCAAACAGCAAATCGGCCAGCGCGACGCGTTGCCGCGTCGGGCGCAGGCCGGCGTGACGCAGGCGTCCTGCGGGATCGATCGTGGTCCGGTTCGTGTCCATGGCTCCGAATGCGCCCAGGCGGGCGGCTGTTGGTGCGTTTGACGTACAGTATATATCCGTGACGGGCCGCGCTTTCAATAGACCCTGCGGGAGGCGGCCTTTCGCGACAGATTGATCGCGCTGCCCCTTTCGCTTGCCATCATCATCCGGTATTCGGGTTTCCGATAGGTCAGGTTTTGTCACCCGGGGCGATGTGATAGCTTCGGGACAACAACTGACAGGGCCGCAAAGACAGACGGCCGAAGAGGAGACGCGCACTAGATGACCGAACAGAAATCCAGCTATTCCTATGAGGAAATCCTGACATGCGGACGCGGCGAGATGTTCGGTCCGGGCAACGCCCAGTTGCCGGTGCCGCCGATGCTGATGATCCATCGCATCCCGGAGATTTCGGAGGAAGGTGGCGAGTTCGGCAAGGGTTTTGCGCGTGCCGAGTTCGACATCACGCCCGACCTCTGGTTCTTTCCCTGCCACTTCATCGGAGATCCGGTGATGCCTGGCTGCCTGGGCCTGGACGGTCTTTGGCAGTTGACGGGCTTCTTCCTCGGCTGGCTGGGTGAACCCGGCAAGGGTCGCGCCCTGTCGACCGGCGAGGTCAAGTTCACCGGCCAGGTGACGCCGAAAACGAAGCTCGTGGAGTTCGGGATCGATTTCAAGCGCGTCATGCGTGGACGGCTGGTTCTCGGCATCGCCAACGGATGGGTGAAGGCGGACGGCGAGACGGTATTCACCGCCGCCGACCTGCGCGTTGGCCTGTTCAAGGAAAAAAGCGAAGGATAAGACCGGCCGCCGCGCGCCGCTCGAACCCGCACCTGTGTGTCAGCGGGGCGCAAGGATGCCCGGTTCCTCCGGTCTGAAAGGACAATGACATGAGACGAGTCGTCGTGACAGGGATGGGGGTCGTGTCCTCCATCGGCAACAATACCGACGAGGTGACGCAATCGCTGCGGGACGCAAAGTCCGGCATCACCTTCTCCGAGGATTTCGCCGAACACGGCTTCCGCAGCCAGGTGTGGGGCAAGCCCACACTCGATCCGAAGGACCTGGTCGACCGCCGCGCCATGCGCTTCCTGTCGACCGGCGGGGCGTGGAACCACGTCGCCATGGACCAGGCGATCGCCGATTCCGGCCTCGAGGAAGGCGACATCACCAATGAGCGCACCGGCATCATCATGGGCTCGGGCGGTCCGTCCACCCGCACCATCATCGATGCGGCCGAGACCACGCTGAAGAACAACAGCCCCAAGCGCATCGGTCCGTTCGCGGTGCCGAAGGCGATGTCGTCGACGGCATCGGCCACGCTTGCGACCTGGTTCAAGATCCACGGCGTGAACTATTCGATCTCCTCGGCCTGCTCGACCTCGGCGCACTGCATCGGCAATGCCGCCGAGATGATCCAGTGGGGCAAGCAGGACGTGATGTTCGCCGGCGGCCACGAAGATCTCGACTGGACGATGTCGAACCTGTTCGATGCCATGGGCGCGATGTCGTCGAAGCACAACGACACTCCGGCAACCGCGAGCCGCGCCTATGACGTCACCCGCGACGGCTTCGTCATCGCCGGCGGAGCCGCCGTCCTCGTTCTCGAGGAGCTGGAGCACGCCAAGGCGCGCGGTGCGAAGATCTATGCCGAACTCGTGGGCTACGGCGCCACATCGGACGGCTACGATATGGTGCAGCCCTCGGGCGAAGGCGCCGTGCGCTGCATGAAGCAGGCGCTGTCGACCGTCAAAGGGCGCGTCGACTATGTCAACGCACACGGCACGGCAACCGAAGTCGGCGACAGCCGCGAGGTGCAGGCCATGCGCGAGGTTTTCGGCGACGACATGCCCTATATCACCTCCACCAAGTCGCTGACGGGCCACTCGCTGGGCGCGGCCGGCGCGCAGGAATCCATCTACACGCTCCTGATGATGATGAACGGCTTCATCGGCGAGAGCGCGCACATCACTGAACTGGATCCCGAATTCGATGGCGTTCCCATCGTCAGGGAGCGGTTGGAGAAGTCGTTCGACATCGCGCTGTCGAATTCGTTCGGCTTCGGCGGCACCAACGCCACCTTGGCGTTCCAGCGTTACGCGGGGTAAGGCAATGAGTGAATTGATGAAGGGCAAGCGCGGACTGATCATGGGGGTCGCCAACGACCACTCGATCGCCTGGGGGATCGCCAAGGCCGTGGCCGCCCAGGGCGCCGAACTCGCCTTCAGCTATCAGGGCGAGGCCTTCGGCCGTCGCGTCAAGCCGCTCGCCGATTCCGTCGGCGCCAAGTTGCTCGTGCCCTGCGACGTCGAGGACACCGAGACTGTCGACACCATGTTCGATACGCTGAAAAGCGAATGGGGCGGTCTCGACTTCGTCGTCCACGCCATCGGCTTCTCCGACAAGAATGAGCTCAAGGGTCTTTACGCCGATACCACGCGCGAGAATTTCGTGCGCACCATGGTGATCTCCTGTTTCTCCTTCACCGAGATCGCCAAGCGCGCCGCCGGCATGATGGAGAACAAGGGGTCGATCCTGACGCTGACCTATGGCGGAGCCACCCGCTCCATGCCGAACTACAACGTCATGGGCGTGGCCAAGGCCGGTCTCGAAGCCAGCGTGCGCTATCTCGCCGCCGACTACGGTCCGCGCAACATCCGCGTCAACGCGATCTCGGCCGGTCCGGTCCGCACGCTCGCCGGCGCAGGTATCGGCGACGCCCGCGCCATGCTCGGCTGGCAGCAGCGCAACTCGCCGCTCAGGCGCACGATCACCATCGACGATGTCGGCGGGTCTGCGCTCTATCTCCTGTCGGACTTGTCGTCGGGCGTCACCGGCGAAATCCACTTCGTCGACGCGGGCTACAACTCCACCTCGATGCCTGCACTCGAGGAACTCAAGAAGCAGCCCGAGGCGCAGTAAGAGCCGGACAGGCTCATCGACATCAGTGAAAAGCCCGCGGTCGTGATGTGACCGCGGGCTTTTTCGATTGGGGAGCTCAAGATCGGATATCTTCGCGCTCTCCTCCCGTCACCCTCTCCTCCCGTCACCCTCGGGCTTGTCCCGAGGGTCTACCGGCGGAAACCGAGAATGGGATGGTACGGTAGATCCTCGGGACAAGCCCGAGGATGACGGCGGATATGGGTTGGCCGACGTCTTATTGTTCGAACACCAACCCATCGGCATCGGCGCCCAGATCCTTGAGCGCGTCGTTGATGTTCTCGACCATCTTGTCCGGGCCGCAGACATAGAAGTGCTGTCCGAAATCGGAAACGTGCTTGCTAAGAAACTCCTTGTCGATGCGGCCGTGCTCGAAGCCGGGCTTGTCTTCCTTGCTGAGCACGTGGACGATCTCCAGCCCCTCCATCGCCTCGAATTCCTCGCGCAGGATGATGTCGGCCTCGGTCTTGTTGGCGAAGATCAGCCGGTGGCCGGCGATCTCGCCGCGATCGGCCAGCATGCGCAGGATGGCGATGAAGGGCGTGACCCCGGCGCCGCCGGCGATGAAGGTGCCCTTGCCCTTGTATTCGATCGTGCCCCAGGCATCGCCGACGACGAAGGAATCGCCCTCAGCAGCTTTGCCGATCTGCTCGGTCAGCCCGTCGTGCTCCGGATAGATCTTGATGGTGAACTCCAGATCGTCCCAGGCCGGCAGAGAGGTGAAGGTGAAGGGGTGGCCCGCGTCGCGCCATCCCTCCTTGTCGAGGCCGACTTCGGCGGCCTGTCCCGGTTCGAACGAAAAGCCCTGAGGCTTCTCGAAGGTGAACTGGCGGACGTCATGCGTGACGTTCACGATCTTCTTGATGGCAAGCGTGTGGGTCATGAACGGGCTCCCATTTGATCCTCAGGGATCAATGCGCCAGGGCGAAGGATGGTTCCCGCGGTCGGCCCGAACGCTTGAACCGGGCGAGGCCTTATCACCGGCCGGACGCGGAGGTCACAAGGCGGAATTTCCTGAAGATAGCTCCCTCGTGACGCACCTCGCCAACGAAACGCGCACCCAGACGCCCAAGCGCTCCGAGGTGGCGGCGCGATGGCGGCAGCAGGAAGGTGACTTCCGAAATGCGCCGGTCCTCACGGGCAAAAGCCAGCGCCTTGCGGGTGATGCGCACGCCGAGGCCGAAGTCGTTCGGCGTCAGCACCAGCCCGTACTCCCACGCATCACCCTCCTTCTCGAACCCGCCCCACCCCACATAGCGGCCCGCCGACAGGATCGCCCAATGGCCGAGCCCGTCGCGCCGCCAGCGATCTTCCTTGGCCGCGACAAAGGCCCTGGCGGTTTCCAGGTCCCACGGACCCGTGAGCAACGGCATGTGCTCGGCCATGCGGGGATCGGACATGTGATTGGCCAGCGTTTCGAGCGGAACATGATCCAGTCGACTGAACTCGAGACGCGGTTCCACCGCACCGGCGGTATCGGTACCGCCGCGGGCCGAATCTTCCGACACGTCAATCACGATACGCACGGACCTTGTCCGCCGCTGCCATCAATCGCGAAAGGTGGCTGCCGCGCCGGATCAGAAATTCGTGAAGGCGCTCCGGGTACTCACGATCTACCGCTGCGCGAACCGTCGGACGGCGTGCCAACAGGTCCCGCCAGCGCGGGACTTTCTCCAGCCCCTCGAAGACACCAAAGTCGGCAACCCGGTCAAAGGTATCGAAATAGCGGAACGCCGGCGCGTAGACAGCGTCGACCAGACTGAAGTTCTCGCCCGCGAACCATTGGCCTTCCCCAAGCTGCGCTTCGAGCGTCGAAAACCGCGCCTTGAGCGATGCTGCCCTGGCCTCAAATGCCGATGCGTTTGGGGCAGAATAGAAGCCGGCAATGTCGTTGAGAATCTCGGCACCGAAGCCCATCCAGGCCCGATGATGTGCTCGCTCGACGGCATCGGCGGGATGCAGCGGATTGGGACTGGTCTCCTCGAGATATTCGAGGATCGCGGCTGATTCGAACAGCACCGCCCCGCCCACCATCAGCACCGGTGTGCGTCCGAGCGGGGACAGTGCGAGGAACCAGCTGGGCTTGTCGGCGAGGTCCACCATACGGCGGGTATGGTCGATCCGCTTTTCCGCAAGGGCGATGGCGATCCGCTGCACATAGGGGCAGAGCGCGTGGCTGATCAGGGTGATGGTGGGGGCAGGCATGACAGCTCTCTCTATAGTGTTGCCGGACCGGCGAGCCGGCGCCGGTCCGGCGCTCACGCCGCAGGTTACAGTTCGACTGCTGCAGTGTGTTCGATCGTCTTCCAGTTCGCGTCGGCCTTGGTGATGGTGCCGGCCTTGTCCTTCAGGAAGGCTTCGTAGACATCCTTGTTGAGGAAGACGTAGAGCTTGTCGTTGACGACGGCGGCGTAACGCGGATCGCCATCGAACTTCTTGCCGACCGAAACGCCGAAGGCACAGAAGCCGCCATGCTGGGGCGCATAGCGCGCGGGGTTGGCCTTGAACGTGTTGAGGCTGTCTTCAGAGGCGAAGTAGAAGGCAACACCGTCGTGCGCTGCCGCATGAGAGGCGTTGCCCTCGACATACCGTCCGGTGTCGAGCAGCGCCACCGGATCGGCGCCATGCAACCCGAGCGGCGCACCACCATAGGTCAGGCCGGGGGCTACGTTGAACTCGTCGGCGGCCATCACCGGAGCGGATATCATGACGGCGCCAAGGACAGCGGCCGTTGCGAGGGTAAGCTTGCGATACATGGGTCATTCCTTTTGCGTTGCTAGTGTCATCAGGTCGAGGATCTGCCCCGGCCCAAAAGGACCGGGGCGCGACGTCCGTGAGGAGGGGTGCCCCACCGGTTGCGTCGATGCAGGTTCATATGACCTCAACTGATGCCGTGCTTTAATGCCTGATTGACCCGATTTACTGTCAGATCGTCCGAAGATATGGACGTACAGAGTTTTCCGGCTATTCTCTTTCTCATGTTGGATCTTTTGAGCGACATTCTCACCCGCTTGTCGCTGCGGGGAACACTCTATTTCCGGACAAGCTTCACAGAGCCGTGGGGCGTGCGCGTTCCTGCGCACCGGAATGTAACCCGGTTTCACTTCGCCCACCGTGGCGAGGCGTTGGTTCGCGTCGAGGGCAATCCGGACGCGGTGCTGCTCGCCCAGGGAGACCTCGTGATCGTGCCGCACGGCGCCGCGCATGTGCTCTCCTGCCGCCACACTGGTCCCGACGAGGCGCTTCCGCTTGATGATGTGCTGGCGCGCTCCGGCTTTTCCGGTCATGGGACGCTGGTGTGGGGCGGCGATGAAACGCCTCGGGACACACAACTGATCTGCGGGCATCTGGCGCTCGCCGAAGGCTCGCGACATCCGCTGTTCGACAGGCTACCGCCGCTGATCCACCTCCGCGGCTATGGCGAAGAGGCAGGCCCCTGGCTCGAATCCACGCTGAGGGTGATCGGCGCGGAGGCCGGAGGGGCCCGACTTGGCGGCGACCTGATCGCGCTCAAGATGTCGGAGGCGATCTTCGCCCAGGCGATCCGCGCCCATATCGAACAGTCAGGCGGGGGCGAAAGCGGCGTGGCCGGCTTCGCCGATCCGCATCTTGCGCGGGCGCTCACAGCCTTTCATCGCGCGCCCGCAGCCGAATGGAGCGTCGAGCGGATGGCGCGCGAGGCTGCGCTTTCGCGCACCGGCTTTGCCGAGCGCTTCACCGGCCGCCTCGGCATCACGCCGATGGCCTATGTGACCGCCTGGCGCATGCAGATCGCACGACAGGCGCTGGTCGAGCGCAGGGCGTCGGTGGCGGAAGCTGCCGAAATCAGCGGTTATGCCTCGGAATCCGCCTTCAGCCGCGTGTTCAAGAAGGAAATCGGGCTGACACCGGCGGCCTTTCGACAGGCAAGTGCCGACCGGACCGCGGCGGAAGCTCCCTGACAGGGACTTGCGGACGATCTGCGTCATCTTGCGGATCGACAAGGCTTAATCGTTCGCGACGCTGGCCTTACGCGGATGGAGCGGCTCGCCCGAGCCGTCTCCAACCCGAAAGGACAACACCCTCATGCGCTTCATTACACGCTCCATCCACGCCCGCCTCGACTATCCGGTGGCATTGATGCTGATGTTCCTTCCCTTCCTGCTTGGTCTCGGTGAGGAAAATCGCCTTGCACTGACGCTTTCGCCGATTGTGGGACTGGCGGCTTTGGCGCTCACGCTGTTCACCGATCACGAGCTCGGAATCATCCGCGTCCTGCCCTACCGTTTTCACCAGATGGTGGATCTTGCGGTGGGCCTTACTTTCCTTGCGGTTCCGACGGCGTTCGGCTTTTCCGGGCTTGATGCGGCCTATTACTGGTTCAACGGTGCAGCCGTCGTTTTCGTCATTGCCCTGTCAGCCCCGCAGACCGGGACCGGCACCGTGCCGCTTTGAGACCCGTTCATGGCACCTGCGGCAGGTCGACGACCCGCAAAGCAAGAAGCCCCCGGATCTGGCGATCCGGGGGCTTTCTTGATGCGTCTGGCGGGCGACGGCGTTACGCTCCGCCATTTATTCCCGGGCTTATTCGCCGGCGATTTCCTGGCCGGTTTCCTGGTCGACGACCTTCATCGACAGGCGGACCTTGCCGCGCTCGTCGAAGCCGAGGAGCTTGACCCAGACCTTCTGGCCTTCCTTGACGACGTCGGACGTCTTGCCGACGCGTTCCTGGGCGAGCTGGGAGATGTGCACCAGACCGTCCTTGGGGCCGAAGAAGTTCACGAAGGCGCCGAAATCGGCAACCTTGACGACCGTGCCTTCGTAGATGGTGCCGACTTCCGGTTCCGCGGTGATCGAGTGGATCCACTTGCGGGCCGCTTCGATCTCCTTGCCGGAGGACGAGGCGATCTTGATGGTGCCGTCGTCCTCGACGTTGATCTTGGCGCCGGTCTTTTCGACGATCTCGCGGATCACCTTGCCACCGGTGCCGATGACGTCACGAATCTTGTCGACCGGGATGTTCATCACTTCGATGCGCGGGGCGAATTCGCCAAGCTGGCCACGGCTCTCGGAGAGAGCCTTGCCCATTTCGCCGAGGATGTGGAGACGACCGTCCTTGGCCTGGCCGAGAGCGATCTGCATGATCTCCTCGGTGATGCCGTCGATCTTGATGTCCATCTGGAGAGCGGTGATGCCTTCCGAGGTACCGGCCACCTTGAAGTCCATGTCGCCGAGGTGGTCCTCGTCACCCAGAATGTCGGAGAGGACGGCGAAGCGCTCGTCTTCCTTGATCAGGCCCATGGCGATACCAGCCACCGGCTTGTTGAGCGGAACGCCCGCATCCATCAGCGCCAGCGAGGTGCCGCAGACGGTCGCCATCGAGGACGAGCCGTTGGATTCGGTGATCTCGGAAACCACGCGCAGCGTGTAGGGGAACTGGTCGGCTGCCGGCATCATCGGATGGATGGCGCGCCAGGCGAGCTTGCCGTGGCCGATTTCGCGGCGGCCGGGCGAACCCATGCGGCCGGTCTCGCCGACCGAGTAGGGCGGGAAGTTGTAGTGCAGCATGAAGGTGGCCTTGTAGGTCCCCGTCAGGCTGTCGACATACTGCTCGTCCTCGCCGGTGCCGAGCGTTGCGACCACGATCGCCTGGGTCTCGCCGCGGGTGAACAGCGCCGAGCCGTGGGTACGCGGCAGCAGGCCGACTTCCGAGACGATCGAACGGACCGTCGACAGGTCGCGGCCGTCGATGCGGCTCTTGGTGTCGAGGATGTTCCAGCGGACGATCTTGGCCTGGAGCGACTTGAAGACGGCGCCGATTTCCTCGTTCGAGTACTTGGCGTCTTCCCCTTCGGCCGGAGCGAAATGCTCCTTGACCTTGGCCTTGACGGCGTCGACGGCTGCGTAGCGGTCGGCCTTGTCGGTGATCTTATAGGCGTCGCGGAGTTCTGCTTCGGCCACGCCGAGCATTTCCTTTTCCAGCTCCGAATAATCCGGAGCAGTGAACTCGCGCGGTTCCTTGGCGGCGGCTTCGGCGAGCTGGATGATCGCGTCGATCACCGGCTGGAAGCCCTTGTGGCCGAACATGACGGCGCCGAGCATGACGTCCTCGGGCAGTTCCTTGGCTTCCGATTCCACCATCAGGACGGCTTCGGAGGTGCCGGCGACGATGAGGTCGAGATCGGTCTCTTCCATTTCGTCGACATGCGGGTTGAGGACGTATTCACCGTTGATGTAGCCGACGCGGGCGCCGGCGATCGGGCCCATGAAGGGCACGCCGGAAAGCGTCAGGGCGGCGGAAGCGGCGACCATCGAGAGAACGTCGGGATTGTTCTCGAGATCATGCTGCAGAACGGTGATGACGACCTGGGTGTCGTTCTTGTAGCCGTCCGGGAAGAGCGGGCGGATCGGGCGGTCGATGAGGCGCGAGACGAGCGTTTCGTTCTCGCTCGGACGACCTTCACGCTTGAAGTAGCCGCCCGGGATCTTGCCGGCGGCATAGGTCTTTTCCTGGTAGTTGACGGTCAGCGGGAAGAAGTCCTGGCCGGGTTTGGGCTGCTTTGCGGAAACCACGGTGGCGAGGACCACGGTCTCCCCGTAGCTGGCCATGACGGCGCCGTCGGCCTGGCGGGCAACCTTGCCCGTTTCCAGAACGAGCGGACGGCCGCCCCATTCGATTTCAACCTTGTGGGTGTCGAACATGTCTTGTCCTTTGTCTGCGTTCGCGACCGGGCATGCGGCCCGGCCGTCGGAACGGTCGTTTGTGCGGTTGCGCATCACGGGCAAGACAACAGGAGGCTTTCGGTCGGGGCCGCCGGCGTAAACGCTTCGGATGGCGGCGAAAGCATCCGGCAATCCTGCCCCATGACGGGCGGTCGCTCGGAACCCGCGCCCCCTTCCGGCGGCCTTGCGGGCGGTTTGCGGCAGTTCGTCCGGTCTTGTCCGGTCACGCCTGCCGCGCGGCGTTCGGAGGCCTTCACGACCTCCCCATGTGACAAGCGGGCCGGCTTGTGGCCGACCCGCCTGAAAGCTTAGCGGCGGATGCCGAGGCGCTTGATGAGGTCGGCGTAGCGGGCCTCGTCCTTGCGCTTGACGTAATCGAGAAGGGACCGGCGCGACGAAACGAGCTTCAGGAGCCCGCGGCGCGAGTGGTTGTCCTTCTTGTGATCCTTGAAGTGCTCGGTCAGGTTGGTGATCCGCTCGGTGAGAACGGCAACCTGGACTTCCGGCGAGCCGGTATCGCCCGGCTTCGTGGCGTATTCCTTGATGAGCTCAGCCTTGCGCTCAGGGGTAATCGACATCGGTCAATCCTTTCGTTGGGGATGATCGTGGGTGCCTGCGGCCGGGATGTCGTCCAGCGGCGGCCTCTTCGACGTCCCGGGCGGGCCGGAAGCGTCGCGTGCGCTATAGGCCATTTCCCCCGGAAAAGAAAGGGAAATGTGACATGGCGACCGTGCGGGGACGGGACCCTGGCCGCTCAGCAGCCCTTCTTGACGTAGGCGTCTTGTACCGCCTCGCGCCAGGCGACCGATCCGGCATCCCCTTCTGAGCGGTAGGGGCCGTCGGCGACACAGTAGAAGCCGGGATTGAAGCCGGAGATGTAGTCGGTCGCCAGAACCTGGGTTCCGGCGCCACCGCCCACCTTGTGACCGCCGAGTTCGGCGAGAATGCGGAAGGAGGCCGCGGGGTCCTTGGTACAGCCGAGCACGATGTACCAGCCGCAACCGTCGGGCTCGGTTCCCGGCGTCTGGGCGAACGCCGGCGCCATCCACGTGGAAGCAAGGGTACAGGCCGCAAGGGCTGCGATCATCAGTCGTTTCATCGGTTCTCTCCTCTGGTCAGCGAGTTTGCGACAGGGAGGGAGAAGGGGCAAGGGTCGCGCGCCGCTCCCTATTGCCCGGCGCCCGAGAACACCCGGCGGGGATGGAACTCGCCGCCGGCGACTTCGCCGAGCGCCACCAGACGTCCGGCCTGGAAGGCGCAGATCTCCTCGCAGGCCACAGGTGCGTCGCGTCCGCGCAGGATCACCGGATTGCCCATGCGGATGCGCTGGGCCTGATCGGAACTGACTTCGAGCCGCGGCAGCATCGAAAGCGCCTCGCCGACGTCGATCAGATGGGCGTCGAGCGCGGCAAGCCGGTCTGCCTCGTCCTCGATCTCGCCTAGCGCAATCAGCGTGTCGAGGGGAACCATCTGGTCTTCGGAGAAGGGCTCGACCAGCACACGGCGGAGTTCGGAGACGTGACCAAAGCAGCCGAGCCTGCGGCCGAGATCGCGGGCGAGCGCGCGGACATAAGTGCCCTTGCCGCATTCGACCTCGAAGACGGTATGGTCGGCATCCGGGCAATCGACGATGTCGAAGCGGAAGATCTCGACCTCGCGGGAGGGGATCTCCACCTCCTCGCCGTCGCGGGCGATGTCATAGGCACGTTCGCCGCCGATCTTGACCGCCGAAAAGCGCGGCGGCACCTGTTCGATCACGCCGGTGAAGTCAGGCAGCAGCGCCTCGATCTCCGCCCGCGTGGGACGCTTGTCGGAGCTTTCGGACACCTCGCCTTCCAGATCGTCGGTGGTGCGCTCCTCGCCCCAGGCTGCGGTGAACCGGTAGACCTTGTTGCCGTCGACCACATAGGGGACGGTCTTGGTGGCGTCGCCGAGCGCGATCGGCAGCATGCCGGAGGCGAGCGGATCGAGCGTGCCGGCATGGCCGGCCTTGTCGGCCTTGAACAGCCACCGGATCTTGCCGACGGCTTCCGTCGAGCCGAAATCCCACGGCTTGTCGAGGATCAGCCAGCCGGCGACCGGCCGGCCCTTCTTCTTGCCCCTGCGACCCATCTCAGCTGTCGTTTCCGTTGTCTGTATCGTCGTCGTCGTCGAGATCGCGGGCGACCTCGGGCGAGCGCAGCAGTTCGTCGATCTTGCGGTAGTTGTCGAAGCTGGTGTCGTCGCGGAAGCGGACCGACGGGATCGATTTCATCTGGCTCAGCTGCCGGCCGATGCGGCCGCGAATGAACTTGGCGTTGCGGTTGAGTGCGGCCACGAGCGCCTCGTGATCGCGCTCGCCGAGCGGCGTGACATAGGCGGTGGCGATCTTGAGATCGGGCGACATGCTGACCTCGGAAACCGAGACGACGGTGTTCTCGATCTCGGGATCGCGCACTTCACCGCGCTGCAGCACCTGGGTGATCGCCGCGCGCACCTGCTCGCCGACACGGAGCATCCGCTGGGAGGGGCCCGAAGTATTTGTTTTGGTCATGAAATTCTATTTCTTTGCTTCGAGTAAACGCAGGACCGTGTCGATGGCAATGCGTTGAGCCGACGACTCGACGGAGGTCTTTATGGTCGTGTCCAGCGAAGCCAGGATTGCTTTCAATTGACCGTTGTGGTCATCAACCGATCGCTGAAGCTCCTCCACACGTTTGCGAAGCTCCCTATTCTCAGCTTCGAGACGTTGCACCGAACGCTCGAGAAGGAAAATATTCTTGACCAGTTCGGCGATGCGTCGCCAGCCGAAAGCCGCCTCCTTATCGGGCAAATCGGATGGAGCGGGATCACCAGACGGATTTTCCGGCTCGGTCATGATCGCCGCCCTAGACCCAGCCGTTCGATCTCCGACCAGTTTCGTTCCACATCAGCAGCAATCACCGCATTTCTGCCGGCAGCGCTTACGTTCCAATGCGCGAGTTCCTCGCCTTGCTTTTGGAGCGAACCGTCAATGCCCTCCAGGACAGGGGCCAATTTCTCCAGAGTCTCCAGCACGATCGTCTGGGCGGAATTCTGTTCTCCCGCCGTTGCAGCAAACTCGGGATGCGTACTGGCGAGTTCAAAACAGGCGGAGATAAACGCCATCCAACCGACGTAATTCTCGTCACGCGGAATGTTCCGCATCGAGCGGCTCGTACGCTCACCGTCAATATCGGCGACACGCATGAGTGACAATTGCATCGAATCGTAAACGCTTGCCATCCGAGTACTCCAATCGGCATTCGGCCGCAGACAACGCCAGAATATAGCGTCGTAGCTCCGTTTTACCAAATTCCGATCAGAGCGTACGGGTGAGCATCTCGACGCGGAAGCACTCGATGACGTCGCCGGCGCGGATGTCTTCGTAGTTCTCGAAGGCCATGCCGCATTCCTGGCCCGACGGCACTTCGGCAACTTCGTCCTTGAAGCGCTTGAGCGTCTTGAGCTTGCCTTCGTGGATGACGACGTTGTCGCGGATGAGGCGGACGCCCGCTCCACGCTCGACCTTGCCTTCGGTGACGCGGCAACCGGCCACCTTGCCGACCTTGGTGATCGAGAAGACCTCCAGGATCTCGGCATTGCCGAGGAAGGTTTCGCGGCGTTCCGGCGAGAGGAGGCCCGACATGGCCGCCTTCACGTCATCCACCAGGTCGTAGATGATGTTGTAGTAGCGAATCTCGATGCCGGCGCGTTCGGCGGCGTCACGGGCCTGCTTGTTGGCACGCACGTTGAAGCCGATGATCGCGGCACCCGAGGCTTCCGCCAGGCTGACGTCGGATTCGGTGATGGCACCGGCACCCGAATGGATGATCCGGGCGCGGACCTCGTCGGTGCCGAGCTTGTCGAGCGCGCCTGCGATGGCTTCGATCGAACCCTGCACGTCGCCCTTGACGAGGAGCGGGAACTCCTTGACGCCGGCGTCGGAGAGCTGGGTCATCATCTGCTCGAGCGAACCGCGCGAACCCGACTGGCGGGCGGCGGCCTTGTCGCGCGACAGGCGCTGACGATACTCGGCGACCTCACGGGCGCGGGCTTCGTTCTCGACGACGGCGAAGCGGTCACCCGCCTGCGGTGTACCCTGGAGGCCGAGGATCTCGACCGGGGTCGAGGGCCCGGCTTCCTTGATTTGCTCGCCGATGTCGTTGACCAGCGCGCGGACGCGGCCCCACTCGTCACCGGCGACGAGAATGTCGCCGGTCTTGAGCGTGCCGGCCTGCACCAGAACGGTGGCCACGGAACCGCGGCCCTTGTCGAGCTGGGCTTCGATGACCACGCCTTCGGCGGTGCGGTCCGGATTGGCCTTGAGGTCGAGGATTTCCGACTGCAGCAGGATGGCGTCGAGAAGACCATCGAGGTTCATCTGCTTGAGCGCGGAGACTTCCACGTCAAGCACTTCACCCCCCATGGACTCGACGAACACCTCGTGCTGGAGCAGTTCGGTGCGCACCTTGTTGGGGTCAGCCGACGGCTTGTCGATCTTGTTGATCGCCACGATCATCGGAACACCCGCCGCCTTGGCGTGGTTGATCGATTCGATGGTCTGCGGCATCACGCTGTCGTCTGCTGCCACCACGAGGATGGCGATGTCGGTCGCCTGGGCGCCACGGGCACGCATCGCGGTGAAGGCGGCGTGGCCCGGGGTGTCGATGAAGGTGATCTTCTGACCGTTCTTCTCGACCTGGTAGGCGCCGATGTGCTGGGTGATCCCGCCCGCCTCGCCGGCAACGACGTTGGCGTTGCGGATGGCGTCGAGCAGCGAGGTCTTGCCGTGGTCGACGTGACCCATGATGGTGACGACCGGCGGACGCGACACGAGGTCGGCGCCTGCATCCTCGATGTTGAAGATGCCGAGCTCGACGTCGGATTCCGACACGCGCTTGACCGAGTGGCCAAACTCGTTGGCGATGATTTCGGCGAGGTCGGCGTCGATGACGTCGCCCGGCTTCATCATCTGGCCTTCCTTCATCAGGAACTTGATCACGTCGACGGACCGTTCGGCCATACGCTGCGAGAGTTCCTGGATGGTGATGGTCTCGGGCAATGTCACTTCGCGGACAACTTTCTCGCGCGCTTCCTGGTGCTGGGAGCGGCGCATCTTTTCCTGGCGGCGGCGCATCGCGGAGAGCGAACGGCCGCGCGCATTTCCGTCCTCGTCGAGGGCGGCATTGAGCGTCAGCTTGCCGCGGCGACGGTCGCCGTCGGTCTTGGTGCGGGTCGGCTTCGGCGCTTCCGGCCGGCCGGGCTTGGCACCGCCACGGCGGCTTTCCTCGTCGTCTGCCGCGCGGCGACCACGGGGCGCGTCGTCGTCGCCCTTGGCGGCGGCCGGCTCGTCCTTCTTGGTCTGCGGGCGCAGGGCGGCGGCTTCTTCCTCGACCTGGCGCTCGGCGGCTTCACGGGCGAGGCGTTCAGCCTCTTCCTTATCCTTGCGATCCTGCTCTTCACGCTCCTTGGCGAGACGCGCTTCTTCCTCGGCGCGACGTTTGGCGTCTTCCTCGGCCTGCTTGCGCTCCTCGACCTCGCGGACGCGGGCGCCCTCGAGTGCCTTGCGGCGGGCTTCCATCTCGCTCGCCGACAGATCGTTGAGCACGGCGCCGCGGTTGGGCTGCGGGGCGGGACGGCGCTCGGGCGCCGGTGCGGGGGCCGCAGGTTCCTTGGCGGCCGGCTGGGCCGGCGCCGGGGCGCGCGGCTTCAGCGAAATCGTCTGTGCCGGCTTGTTGTCGTCGTCAGGTCGGTTGATCCGGCGCTTGCGGGTCTCCACGACCACGGCCTTGGTGCGGCCGCGGCCCATTTCCTGGCGCACCGTACCCTGTTCGACCGAGGGCCTCTTCAGCGAGAAGGTCTTCTTGCCGGAGACACTGATCGTCTTGTCGTCGTTGCTATCGCTCATCTACCATCCGTTTCCGGGGGCCGGCAGGCAAACCCGTGCGCCAGCCCCAATTTCCAGTAGCCGGCCCTGCCGGCGTCTCGCCATGTGTCACCGATCGTCTGCGGAGCGGTATGCGGCAAGTCTCATTGCGCGCTTCACTACACCTTCACCGGCCTGCCCTGCAAGCGCAGTTGCATGGATAAAGCCGCCTTCGCCGAAGCAGGCGTCCATTTGATCACCCGTCATCAGCCTGAAAACGGGTATTTCCGTCTCGTCCAGCGTCAGCGCGCGCGCCTTGACGGCCTGGCCCAACTTGCGGACGCCATCGGCGGCCGCGTCGGTGGCGTGGAACAGCGCGATCGCCTCGCCGGAGCGGATCGCCGCCTCCGCCTTGCCCGATCCGCCGATGAACTGGCCGGATTTGCGCGCCATGTTCATCATGCCGGTCAAATCGGCCAGAAGCAACGCATCGATCATCGCACCGAGATCCTCGGGCGCGGCGATCTTCGCCTTGAAGGCGCGGGCGAACAGGCCCTTCTTCGCCGCCTCGTCGACAGCCTCCCGGCGCGCCGTCACCCAGCAGCCCCGCCCCGGAAGGCGGTGCTTGAGGTCCGGGGTCACCGCGCCGTCTGGCGAGAGGACGAAGCGGATGAGATCCGCCTTGTCGCCTTTCGCCCGGGTGAGGATGCACATGCGGTCATTCACCGGTTCGATCCCGATCTTCACGCCGTGCACGCTCCTTCCGGTCCGTCAGCCTCTCAGGCCTCCTCCGAAGCTTCCGCTTCCGCGGCAACGCCGTCTTCATCCTCGGCGCCTTCGACCTGCATGTCCTCAAGCTCGTCCTCGGTGATCCAGCCGACCGCCAGACGGGCGGAGAGGATCATCGTCTCGGCTTCGGCGCGCGAAACCTCGAGCTTGGAGAACAGGCCTTCGAACCGCTTGGTCTCGCCGTCCTTGCGCTCGGACCAGCCGACGAGATCGTCGACAGCGCAGCCGGCGAAGTCCTCGACAGTCTTGATGCCGTCCTCGCCGAGCGCAACCATCATCGGGGTGGTCATGCCGCCGATCTGGCGCAACTCGTCCTCGACACCCAGTTCCTTGCGCTTGGCGTCAAGCTCGGCCTCGATGCGCTCGAGATATTCGCGGGCGCGGGTCTGGAGTTCCTCGGCGGTCTCCTCGTCGAAGCCTTCGATCGAGGTGATTTCGTCGAGATCGACGTAAGCGACTTCCTCGACCTGGCTGAAGCCTTCGGAGGCGAGCACCTGACCGACCATCTCGTCGACGTCGAGCGCTTCCATGAACAACGCGGTGCGCTCGTTGAACTCCTTCTGACGGCGCTGGCTTTCCTCTTCCTCGGTCAGGATGTCGATATCCCAGCCGGTCAGCTGCGAGGCAAGGCGCACGTTCTGGCCGCGGCGGCCGATGGCCAGCGACAGCTGCTCGTCGGGCACCACCACCTCGATGCGCTCGGCATCCTCGTCGAGCACCACCTTGGCGACTTCGGCCGGCTGCAGCGCGTTGACGATGAAGGTGGCCGGCGACGGCGACCACGGAATGATGTCGATCTTCTCGCCCTGCAATTCGCCGACGACGGCCTGGACGCGGCTGCCGCGCATACCGACGCAGGCGCCGACCGGGTCGATCGAGGAATCGTTGGAGATCACGGCGATCTTGGCGCGCGAGCCCGGATCACGGGCGACCGAGCGGATCTCGATGATGCCGTCGTAGATTTCCGGCACTTCCATGGTGAAGAGCTTGACCATGAACTGCGGATGGGTGCGCGACAGGAAGATCTGCGGACCGCGCTGTTCGCGGCGCACGTCGTAGACATAGGCGCGGACGCGGTCGCCGTAGCGGAAATTCTCGCGCGGGATGGTCTCGTCGCGGCGGATGATGCCTTCGCCGCGGCCCATGTCGACGATGACGTTGCCGTATTCGACGCGCTTGACGGTGCCGTTGACGATCTCGCCGATGCGGTCCTTGTATTCCTCGTACTGGTGGTCGCGCTCGGCTTCACGCACCTTCTGCACGATGACCTGCTTGGCCGACTGCGCGGCGATGCGGCCGAAATCCATCGGCGGCAGCGGGTCGGCGATGAAGTCGCCGAGCTGGGCTTCGGGATTGCGGTCGGTGGCGAGCGCCAGCGGGATCTGGGTCGAGTAATCGTCGGCGTGCTCGACGACTTCCAGCAGGCGCTGGAGGCGGATCTCGCCGGTCTTGGAATTGATGTCGGCGCGGATGTTGGATTCCGAACCGTAGCGCGAGCGCGCGGCCTTCTGGATCGCGTCGGCCATGGCGGCGATGACGATCTCGCGGTCGATGTTCTTCTCGCGGGCCACTGCGTCGGCGATCTGCAGAAGCTCGAGCCTGTTGGCGCTGACTGCCATTGTCTTCTCCGTGTGCCGGCCCCGTCGGGGTCCGTTTGCTTCGGCCCGTTACACGTGTGCTACGAGGGCCTGTTGGTTCAACTCTGTGGCCTTGCGGCTTCGGGCTTTCGCCACGATGCGCCGACCGGATCGGCAGGAACGATGATCAGTCGTCGTCCCCGTTGTCGTTGGCATTCTCGATCTCGACGTCGTCACCGAAATCGTCATCGATATCCTCGCCGGCGGCCTTGCGCGCCTGCTTGGCGGCTTTGTCGGCCCGCAAGGCGTCGCGGATCAGGTCGTCGGTCAGGATCAGCTTCGCTTCGGCGAGTGCTGCGAACGGGATCACCGTCACGTTCTCCTCGCCTTCCACAGGCTGGTCGCGCTCGATCGAGAAGCCGGTCTCGGTCACGTCGCGGATGAAGCCGCGGTGACGCTTGCGGTTGTCGACGAGCTGCGAGGTCTCGCAGCGGGCCAGATGGCCTTCCCAGCGCTTGAAATCCGACACCCGGACCATCGGCCGGTCGATGCCGGGCGAGGAAATTTCCAGATGATACTGCTTGCCGATCGGATCCTCGACGTCGAGCACCGGCGACAGGGCGCGGGAAATCGCCTCGCAATCGGTCACGGTCATGGTGCCGTCGGGCCGCTCGGCCATGATCTGCAGGGTCAGTCCGTTCTGCGCCGACATGCGCACCCGCACCAGACGGTAATCCATCGAGGCGATCACCGGTTCGACGATCTGCGCCACGCGCGCGTCGAGACCCGTTTCGGTGATGATCCGCTTTTCGGCTGTGTCGTCTGCCAACTGGCTGTCCGTATCCGCTTGAAGCGCCTCAAGCCCAATGGGCGCGGCGCCGTTCCTCCAGGCGATCGGTAACAAAAAAGAGCGGGTCCGGCGGGGCCCACTCTTGTTCCTAGCGATCAAGATGATGGGAGGGATATAGGCGATTCCGGCGGCAATGGCAAGGGTGGAAGGCGGGAGGCATGGACGCCGCCCGCACAAGAGGGCGGACAGCCTCTACCCTTCGACCTTGCGCGGCACGAGGGCCTTCATGATCGCCTTCATCTCCAGCGTGCCCACCGGTTTGCCGTCGCGCATCACCCGGTAGCGCTTGTCCATGGAACCCTCGGCGCGGGCGATCACGCTTTCGAGGTTGTCGTTCGGATCGACGTCGCCGGCAAAATCGTCACCCTTCGGTGTACCCTTTTCCATCACCGAGCGGACACGGAGCACGCGGGCCCGGTTGATGTCGGCCACGAAGTCCTCGATGTAGGGATCGTTCGGGTTGAGCAGGATGTGCTGCGGCTCGCCCTGCTGCACCACGCTGCCGTCCTTGAGGATGACCAGGTGATCAGCGAGCTTGAGCGCCTCGTCGAGATCATGGGTGATAAAGACCACGGTCTTGTGCAACTCGCCCTGCAGTTCCAGCAGAAGGTCCTGCATGTCGGTGCGGATCAGCGGATCGAGCGCCGAGAAGGCCTCGTCCATCAGCATGATGTCGGAATTGGAAGCAAGCGCGCGGGCGATGCCGACGCGCTGCTGCATGCCGCCGGACAACTGGTGCGGATACTGGTCGCCGTTGCCGCCCAGACCGACGCGATCGAGCCACTTGGCGGCCTCCTCCTCGTATTCGGAGCGGGCGATGCCACGGGTGGCCAGCGCCATGCCGGCATTCTCGGTCACCGTGCGGTGCGGCAGCAGGGCAAATTTCTGGAACACCATCGACATGTTCTTGCGGCGCAGTTCACGCAGCTGGCTTTCGTTCCAGCCGAGGATATCGTCGCCGTTGAACAGGATCTCGCCCGCGGTCGGCTCGATCAGCCGGTTGAGGTGACGGATCAACGTCGACTTGCCGGAACCGGAAAGACCCATGATGACCGTGATGTCGCCGTCGCGGATGTCGACATTGATGTCACGCAGCCCGAGCACGTGATTCTCGCTCTCGAGCAGTTCCGGCTTGCCCATCCCCTCCTTGACCTTCTCGAGCGCCTTTTGCGGGTCGTCGCCGAAGATCTTGTAGAGGTTGCGGATGGAGACCTTCACCTCGCCCTTGCCGTCCTCGGGAAGGCTTTCGTCGCGCGGTTCGGCCATGGCGGTACTTGTCTGGTTTGTCATGACTTGCTCCTCAGCGGCTCGCCTGGCTGGCGTCGATACGGGCCAGCGAAGCCTTGGTGACGCGGTCGAGCGCGATGGCCAGCACCACGATGCCGAAGCCTGCGACCAGGCCGACACCCAGCTCGAGGTTGCGGATGCCGCGCAGGACGAGAACGCCGAGACCCGGCGCGGAGACCAGCGAGGCGATGACGACCATGGCGAGGCTCATCATGATGGTCTGGTTGACGCCGGCCATGATGTTGGGCAGCGCCAGCGGGATCTGCACGCCGAACAGCTTCTGCCTGTTGGTCATGCCGAACGCGTCGGCGGCCTCGATGACGTCCTTGTCTACCAGCCGGATGCCGAGGTCAGTGAGCCGGACGACCGGCACGATGGCGTAAAGAATGATGGCGATACCGTAGAGCTTCGGCTCGGTGACGGAAAACAGGAAGATCAGCGGAATCAGGTAGACGAAGGGCGGCAGCGTCTGCAGCATGTCGAGAATGGGGATGACGAAGCGCTGGAGCTTGTCGTTGCGCGACATGGCGATGCCTATGGGCACGCCCAGAATGACGCAGACGAAGGCGCAGACGAAGATGATCGCCAGCGTCTGCATGGCCTCGTGATAGTGGTCGACGAAGGCGAGAAGGCCGAGCATCAGGGCGATGAAGCCGACGATCTTCCAGGACCGGGTGACGAACCAGGTGATGGCGAAGAGCACCGGCATGACAATCCACCAGGGCGTCTGCGTCATCAGCCAGAGCATGTCCTGCAGCATCCAGCTCAGCGGCTGGGAAAGCGGATCGATGACCACACGAAGCGCGTCGCGAATGCCGAGGAAGCCGGATTCCAGGCCCTGGGTGAGCGAGCGGGACTGGGGGATGGCCGAGCAGGCGTCGTGGAGCGCGTCGAGGGACGGAAAGGGGAAATCCCAGGCCGAAACCGTCGCGGCGCCGTCGCCCTTGGTCTTTGCGAGAAGGTCTGCCATCGACATCGGGCCGGTGTCCGCACCCTGGTCACACCACGCCCGCAATCCGAGAGCATCGAAAAGCCCGTCATATGTTGCCATGAAGTTGTCGGGCCGGTCGGCCCGCCTCGTCTCTTGTCAGTGAAATCGGATAAAATGAAATGGAAGCGGGGCCGAAACAGGCCCCGCTCCGGATGTTCGAGTCACGCCCCTGAGGGGGCGCGACGCCCCATCATCCTTCGATCAGGTTGCTGAGCTTTTCCTTGGCCTGATCATTGACCCAGCCCGACCAGACGTCCGGGTTTTCGGTCAGGAAATGGACGGCGACTTCCTCGGCGGAAGCGTTGTTCTCGTCCTGCCAGGCCAGAAGCCCGCTCATGGTCGCCGTCTTGAACGTCATGTTCCGGAAGAAGTCGGTGACTTCCGGGTGCGACTTGGCGAACTCGGTGGTGACCGAGGTCAGGATCGGCGCTGCCGGGAAATCGGAGACCTGCGGGTTGTCCGTATCGGGGTTCTGCAGGTTGGCGAAGGCGTCTTCGTTGTACTCACCCAGCTTCACGCGGGTCATGTCGTACTTGCCCATCGGCACGGTCGGACCCCAGTAGTAGCCGAACCACGGCTTGCCGTCCGTCACCGCCGAACCCATCGAGGAGGCAAGCGTCTCGCCGGAACCATGGTCGAACACCTCAATGCCGGAGGATTCGAGATCGAGCGCGCGCACCAGGTTGTCGGAAACCACGCGGCAACCCCAGCCGTCCGGGCAGTTGTTGAACTGACCGCCTACGAGTTCCGGGTTCTTCATCACGCCTTCGATGGTGGTGAGTTCCGGGTGTTCCTCAGCGAGCTTGGTGGGGATCCACCAGCCTTCGACGCCACCGGGCTCGAGCACGTTGGTCAGGCGTTCCATGGTGCCGCCTTCCTCGAGCTTCTTGTAGGCGTCACCGGCGGAGTTGAGCCAGAGGTTGGTCACCACGTCCGGCTCGCCGTTCTCGGCAACCGAGGTGATGGCGGGAATGGTGTCGGAATTGACCAGGCTCACCGAGCAGCCATAGCCCTGTTCGAGCAGGAACTTGGCGATGTTAGTGGTCACTTCCGCGGCGGCCCAGTTCATCTGGGCGATGGAGACTTCACCGCATTCAGTCGCATCGGCATCCTGCGCGTTGGCCTGCATCGGCAGGAGAGCGAGGGCGGCGAGAGTGGTGGAAGCGAAAAGTAGCTTGTTCATGAAAATCCTCCTTTTCGGGGGTTTCTTTATCGGAAATCGAAATGCCGGGTGCCTGCCCCGGCCGGACAGCCAACTGAAGGCGTGAGATGACGCGCCAAAACAGCGGTGCACGTGAACGTATACGTGTCCGCCTGTCCGGTTGTTTTATCAGGCATGCCGGATTGCTAGCACAACAGGCCGCTTCACGCAAATTGAACGGCCGCAGCATGCCTCTGAAATCATGCAGAATTCATGCGATAATCGCAAATATAAATCGAATAATACTTCAATATTGCAAAAAATCGCCGATTCTTTATTTTACTATCACGAAATTTATTTCAATTGTTAATAGACGAAATTTTTTTGTGCTTCAATCGCGCGCGGAGCGCCTTTCCGGGCCCTGCTCGATGGCCAGAAGGAAGAGACCGAAGGTAGCGTTTGCGGCCGCCAGGGCATCCTCCGCATAGGCTTCGCTTTGATCTCGGGCAGACAGCCAGGTGGTGAAGCTGGGCCAGAAGCGGTTGTCGGCGCCATGGTCAATGAAGCTGACCGGCGCGTCTTGCAGGCCCCCACGCTCGAGCTTGCGCGCAATCAGCTTGCCGCCGAGACGCGAGCCTTCGAGCACATAGGCAATCCCCGCGGCTACGCCCGGCCGATCTTCGAATCTGAAAGAGAGAAGCGGCGGCTGATTGCGGCCGAGCGCCGCCAGGTCCGCCATGAGGGCGTCGCTGCGCAGACGATCGGGCCAGTCCGGCAGCGTGCGGAATTCCTCGCTCGCGGCAAGATAGGCCTCGGCGGCCGGGAATATCCGGGCCTGGGCTTCGAGAAACCGGCTATAGTCGTCGACAGAGGCGAAATCACCGCCGTCATGGGCCCGGTCCAGCGTGTTGTGCGCCTGCGAGGTTTCGGATCGCAGCAACATGAGCAAATTCTTTGTTCTCATCTATGTCGATTCTCGCATGAGTCAGGCTAACGGATTGTTCACCATAAAAACTTATTGTAATCGGCGGTGAAACCCTTCCGCCCCGGGTGCATTCTCATTTCATGACACACGCTGCGAAAACAATTCTCGTCGTTGAAGACGACCCGTTCATCGCCCTCGATGCCGCCGACACCATCGAGGAACTGGGGATGGACTGCGTCATCGCGCACGATTGCAAATCCGCCTTGCGCTATATCGAGACCATGGATCTCGACTGCGCACTGCTCGATTTTAATCTTGGCCGCGAAAGCAGCGTTCCCATTGCCCGTATGCTCGAGAATGCCGGCCTGCCCTACTGCTTCATCAGCGGACAGGACCCGCACGAGATCATCGCCGCCACCGGCCTCGAACCAACCATCTTCACCAAGCCGGTGAATTATGCCGACGTCGCCAACCGGATGCTAAGCCTCGGCTGAGCCCATAAGCACGCGCACCGCCTTCTCTATGTCGTCCCTGTCATAAGGTTTGGCCAGCACGACGGCGCCCTGGGTGAGTCCATCCATGGGCTGCGCGTCGCCATAGCCGGACGCGAAGATGTAGGGCACGCCGAGTCCGGAGAGCTTTTCAGCCACCTCTATGCTCGTGTGCGATCCGAGATTGATGTCGAGAATGGCAAAATCGGGTGCCTCCTTCGCGATCTCAGCCAGCGCGCCAGCTGCGTTGGCATGGGTGGATACGATTTCCGCCCCGAGATCCTGCAGCACCCGCTCGGTATCCATCGCAATGATCAGGTTGTCCTCGACCAAAAGCACCGCTCGCGGGAAATCCGCCAGCTTTTCCGTCAAGCCTTCATCTGCTTCTGTCTTGCGTTCCGCCATTCTCGATTCCGATGTGCCCTGTTCCATCGACGAATTTGTGCCGTCATAGGCGTTCACCCCCTCCTCGCGGAGATGGGACGGGGGAATCACGAAGCGGGCAACGACACCGGACGGGCGGTAATCGACCTCGGTGCTTCCTCCGAGTTCGAACGGGATGGAGCGTTCGATGATCGTCGAGCCGAAGCCGCGGCGCTCGGGCTTCTTGACGGGAGGCCCGTCGTGCTCCTCCCAGCGAATGTCCACGGATCCATCAGCAGTGCGCGTGATCTCTACGGCTACGCTGCCACGGGAATCCGAGAGGGCGCCGTACTTGGCCGAATTCGTCATCATCTCGTGCAGCACAAGGGCGACGCTCGCATAAGCGGCAGGCACCAGATAGATATCCTCGCCCGCGACGTCGATGCGTTCTGCCTTGTCGAGCAGATAGGCCTCCGCCTCGGTCGCCAGCAGCCCCTTGAGTGAGGCGGCCGTCCAGTTCTGGCGGGTGATCTGGTCATGGGCGCGGGCGAGCGACTGCACACGGCTTTCGATCTGCGTGGCGAACTCGTTTGCGCTGACCGCCTCCCGGGAGGTCTGGGAGATCAGGCTGCGCACCAGGCCAAGGATATTGCGAACCCGGTGGTTGAGTTCGGCGATCAGCAGTTCCTGCTTCTCGTTTGCCCGCTTGCGCTCGACGGCGGCCTCCTCGGCCATGCGCAGCACGACTTCGAGCACGGTGACGCGAAACTGTTCGGCTGCGGATATCTCCGACTGGGTCCATTCCTCAGAATGGCCTTCGACGATCGACTGCCAGGCCTCGAAGCTCTTGCGTGGCGTCAGCCTGATGCCGTTCGGCCCGACCGTCGCGGGTTTTTCGGGATTGCCGGCCCACTTGACCTTGCGCAGTACTTCGGCGCGGAAGAAGAGGATATAATCGCGCGGTGCCTTCGAGATCGGGATCGACAGCATGCCGGCGGCACGATCGGCATAGTCTCGCGCCTGCGGCAGCAGTGACGCCAGTTCGCTGGTCGAGAACACCTGAGCCGGCGGCAACGTGTTGAGCCGCTTGACGATGGCGTTGATATCGTCCTCGTCGGGCGTGCGGCCGGTCATGACCACCTTGTCCTTGCTGACGACCGCCATTCCGTCCGCCTCCATCAGCCGCATGGCAAGATCGGAACGGTCGATCAGTGTGGTCGAGATTTCCCCGGTGGTGGCGGCGGAACGGGAGAAGGAGTTGATCAGTTCGCTGGCTTCTTGCTGATAGATCTTGGCCTCGCTGGAGAGCTTGCCGGCGATCAGCAGCGACAGCATCTGACCGAAGAGCACCAGCGAATTGCGCAATACCTGCGGCAGATGCTTGGGCTCGTTGTGGTGGCAGGCGAGAAGCCCCCAGAGTTTGCCGTCGACGATCAGCGAGATCGACAGCGACGCACCGACGCTCATGTTCTGCAGATATTCGAGATGGATCGGCGAGACGCTGCGCAGGACCGCGTTTGAGAGGTCGAGATACTCCTCCGCCCGTGTCGGGCGCGGCAGGATGTCGGCGCCAAGGTTTGCCGTGTTGCCGATCGAACGGACCGGATTGCGGATGTAGAGCGCGCGCGCCTGGACAGGAATGTCGGTGGCCGGATAGCGCAGCCCGAGGAAGGGCGTCATCCCGGGGACATGCGTTTCCGCCTGCACCTCGCCGGAGCCGTCCGGCCGGAAGACATAGCCCATCACCCGGTGGAAATCGGTCAGGGCCGCACAGAAGCGCGTGGCGAATTTCAGGATGGATCCGATGTTGTCCATCCGCGAGATCCGCTGGATCGCCATCTGCACGTCGGCGATGGTGCGCCCGACTTCCTTCAGATCGAAATGCGGCTCGAATTCGAGAATGATCTTGGCGGAGGAAATGTGGACACTGATGTCGAACAGACCCTCGGCCCGTCCCTCCGCCAGTTCCACGCCGCTGACCACGTCCGGCAATGTTCCGGCCTGCAGGTTCTGCAGCCGGTTGCGCAGGACGTGGACGACCTCAGCGGGAAGTATGGCGGAAATGTGTTCGCCGAGCAGGCTCTCCGCGCTGCGGTCGATGAAGTCGCCCGCATTTTCAGAGACGTTGCTGATGATCCAGTCGGAGGTGGCGGCGACGAGAAACCCGAATTCCTGGACACGGCCAAGGAGGTGGATCGGTTCGCGGTCGCAATTGCTCAGGTCTACAGCGCCACCGGGCGCCGATATTTGGTCCATGTAAGGACACCTCCGAAAAAAAGTCTGCCGGCGCGCCGCGACCGCCCCCCACCCGGGTCGGCACTCGGACCAGCCATCAAGAAATGCTGATTTCATTGTATCGCGCCGGAGTGTCAACGCCAGAAATGACACTGTCGTTTAAAAAAGACATACGTGGCTGTACGAGTTTTCCGGGGGGCAGGTTTCGCCTCAGCCGGCTCGACGGAACGTCAGGTAGGCAGGTGTCCGGCCTTCGCGAAAGGCCTTGGCCTCGTACCGGGTGCCGGGCCAGCCGTCCCACGGCTTGTGCCAGTCGTCGGCCGTTTCGGCCTCCCAGGAAAACGCCGCGTGATCGGCGATATGGCGCAACGTCCAGTTGACGTAAGTGTCGATGTCGGAGGCGAAGCGGAAAGTCGCACCCGGCTTCAGGACCCGAGCGAAGCGGTCGAGATTGACGGCAGAGACGAAACGCCGTTTCCAGTGCTTCTTCTTGGGCCAGGGATCGGGATAGAAGAGATCGATGCCGTCGAGCGACGCCTCGGGAAGCCAGTCGAGAAGCTGCGTCGCGTCGTCGTCGTAGAGCCGGATGTTGCCGATGCCTTCGTTCTCGATCAAGGCGGCGAGCTTGGCCATGGAATTGACGAAGGGCTCGACGCCGATGAAGCCGGTATCGGGTCGCGATCGCGCGTGATGGGCGAGATGCTCGCCGCCGCCGAAGCCGATTTCCAGATGGATCATCTCGGGGGCGTGCGGGAACAGCTCTGCCAGATCAGCCGGCGCAGGCTGCGAAAGATCGAGCATGCGCGTAGCACTCACCGTCTCCAGCGCCTCGGCCTGGGCGGGCTTGAGCGACTTGCCGCGGCGACGGCCCCAAAAGGCTTCGGTCGCGCGGCTGCGGTGGCGTTCGGTCATGATGTCGATCAGCCGCCGGTCAGGCGACGTCCTTCACCGCTTCCTTGAGCGCCTTGCCGAGATCGGTCTTCTCCCAGGAGAAGGCACCGTCGCGGCCGGACTTGCGGCCGAAATGGCCGTAGGCGGCGGTGCGCGCATAGATCGGCTTGTTGAGGTCGAGGTGACGGCGGATGCCGCCCGGAGACAGGTCCATCGTGGCGCGGATGGCCTTTTCGACGACCTCCTCGGTGACCTTGCCGGTGCCATGCAGGTCGACATAGACCGACAGCGGCTGAGCCACGCCGATGGCGTAGGACAGCTGGATGGTGCAGCGGTCGGCGAGGTTCGCGGCGACCACGTTCTTGGCGAGATAGCGCGCGGCATAGGCGGCCGAGCGGTCGACCTTGGTCGTGTCCTTGCCCGAGAAAGCGCCGCCGCCGTGCGGGGCCGCGCCGCCATAGGTATCGACGATGATCTTGCGACCGGTCAGGCCAGCGTCTCCGTCGGGACCGCCGATGACGAACTTGCCGGTCGGGTTGATGTACCAGTTGCAATCCTCGGCAATCGGCAGGTCGCCGAGCGAGAGAGCCTCGCGGATGTAGGGCTCGACCACCTGACGCACCTTGGCGGAGTCCCAGTTCTCGTCGAGATGTTGGGTCGAGAGCACGATAGACGTCACTTCTGCCGGCTTGCCGTTCTCGTAACGCACGGTGATCTGGCTCTTGGCGTCCGGACCAAGGAGGGCCGCGTCGCCCTCGCCCTTCTTGCGGGCGGCGGCCAGCAGTTCGAGAATCTTGTGGGAGTAGTAGATCGGCGCCGGCATCAGGTCCGGGGTCTCGCGGCAGGCATAGCCGAACATGATGCCCTGGTCGCCCGCGCCTTCCTCGCCCTGACGGTCGGCAGCGTTGTCGACGCCCTGGGCGATGTCGGCGGACTGGGAATGCAGGAGCACATCGATCTTGCAGGTCTTCCAGTGGAAACCGTCCTGCTCGTAACCGATGTCGCGCACGGCCTTGCGGGCGGCGGACTTGAAGCGCGACGGGTTGATGACCTGATTGCCGTTCTTGTCGGTCTTCATCAGGCTGTCGGGGACACGCACCTCGCCAGCGATGACGAGCCGGTTTGTGGTCGCCAGCGTCTCGCAGGCCACACGCACCTTCCAGGGATCGACCCCGGTCTTCTTGGCTTCCCGGTAGACGAGATCGACGATTTCATCGGAGATCCGGTCACAGACCTTGTCCGGGTGGCCTTCCGAAACGGATTCGGACGTGAAGAGGTAGTTCTGACGCGCCATGGCCGGGCTCCATCCTGCCGATTTGATCCGAGCCTGTTTAGAGAAACCCATAAAGGCTGACAAGGTCAGAACGATATAAAGATATCTTGATATGGGCTAAAAATGAGGGGTACGCATCGGTATCCACCGCCACAGCGCGCGCTGGCGCTTGCCAAACCGTCTGGCGAACCGACCGCTTGTGCAGTGACTGTGTACGGTCCTGCCGCGCGAGAGCGGTTCGCCAGATGTCGGATTTGGGTCAGCCGGTATCAGTCGCTGTCGTCGTCAGCGGCAAGGGCCTTGACGAGATCGACGATCTTGCGCCGGACCTTCGCATCGGAAATCTTGACGAAGGAGCGGTTGAGCTGAAGTCCCTCCGAGGAGGAGAGGAAATCGACTACATAGTTGGAGGAATTGGCCTCGGCCATGCCTGGCTGGCCACCGGAGACGTCGGCGGGAGCGTCTTCGAAGAAAAAGGACACCGGCACGTTGAGGATCGTGGAGATGTTCTGCAACCGGCTGGCGCCGACGCGGTTGGTGCCTTTTTCATATTTCTGAATCTGCTGGAAGGTGATTCCGAGAGCTTCCCCTAGCTTCTCCTGGCTCATCCCCAGCATGGTACGCCTCAACCGGACCCGACTTCCGACATGAACGTCGATCGGGTTGGGCTTCTTCTTGTTCTCGATCATTACAGAGTATCCTGCATAGAGCCATCATGGCTCAGCGTTGAGATTGCCCCATAATCCGGCCAAACAAAGTCCGAAGACCCCCCAAGTTTTTGATTGATCGGTGCACGGGACGCGGGTTGACGCGGCAACTATGCAATTTCAGGGGTTTTGCGTCAATCGCGCCCCATACCCTTACTTCTGCGCGAAGTTAATCCGAATAACACCATTATGGTGAAGATCGCCCAAAACGCCCAACGCCTGTTTTCGTAGGTGGCAAGAGGGGGTTTGGGCTCCGGAAGGGGGACGTCGAGCACGCCCTTGGCGCCGAGCGGCAGCAACCTGCCGACCCGTCCGAGCGGGTCAATGAGCGCCGAGATGCCGCTATTTGCCGCACGTATCATCGGCAATCCGGTCTCGACAGCGCGGAGTCGCGCCTGCTGGAAATGCTGATAGGGGCCTGGCGTGTGGCCGAACCAGCCGTCATTGGTGACGTTGAGCAGCAGCTGGCCGCGCTGTCCGTCGACCTCGGCCAGCGCCGGGAAAATCGCCTCGTAGCAGATCAGCGGCACGGCCTCGATCCCGCCCGGCAGCGACAGAAATCGTCGCGCCGATGCGGCGCTGAAGCCGCCGAATGTCTGCGCGATCGTCTCCAGACCGAATCGTTTCAAAAGTCCCTCGAAGGGCAGATACTCGCCGAAGGGCACCAGATGGGCCTTGTCGGCCGCGCCCGTGATCTCGCCATCGTCGTCGATAACGTAGATGGAATTGTAGTAACGGCCGGCCGTCCCGCCCTGCCCCGGCTCGACCCGAACCGCACCTGCGATCAGGGTCTGCCCGACTTCGAGAACGTCCGCGATCCGCGTCAGCGCACCCGGATTGTCCGTGAGCAGGAACGGTATCGCCGTTTCCGGCCAGACGATGTAGTCCGGACGCACCCCGCCGGGCTCGGGCGGCAGCGCCGAAAGCCGCAGCAGTTCATCAAAGATCCTGTCCTGGTCGCCGAGCTGCCACTTGGCGGCCTGGTCGATGTCGGGCTGGACGATCCGGAAGACCGGCGCATCGTCGGGCGCGCCCTGTGGCGCGCGCATCACGTCCCAGCCGTAGCCGAGGCCGGCGACGATCAACACGACGGCGAGCCCCAGTCCCGGCAAGGCGCCACGACGGGTGGCAAGAAGGGCCGGAGAACTGAAAATGTAGACGGCGAGCACAGTCATGCCGTCAAGACCGACCAGTCCGGCGGGCTGCATCATCAGCGGCACCGGCATCGCCGTCATGCCGAGCGCGTTCCACGGGAAACCCGAGAGCAGGAATTCGCGCCCCAGTTCCGCAAGCCCGAAAGCGGCCGCCAGGGCAGCGATGCGGCCAAATCCATCGCCCCAGAGGAGGCGCGCGAGTGCGGTTGCGACGCCAAAGAACAGGGCCAGCACTGCGGGCAGGCCGAGGACGGCGAGCGGCAGCGCCCAGGCGAAGAGATCGGCCTCGACGAGGAGTGCCGCGCCCAGCCACCACAGGCCGCCGGTGAAATAGCCGAAACCGAACCACCAGCCAGTGACGAAGGCCGGGCGGAGGCGACCCAGGAAGCCGGCGTCGGCGGGCCCGCTGGCGCCGTCGAGCAGCCAGACGAGGACCGGCATGGAGATGAACATGGCGGCAAAGAAACTGACCGGCGGCAGCGCCAGAACGGACACGAGCCCGGCCGCGAAGGCCAGCGCCATGCGACGCCAGCCCCAGGTGAGCATGATCTTTTCTGCCAGACGTTCCAAGTCCGTGGTTCCCGCCCCGCTGGGATCGAATCAGTGGCCGCAGTCTTTCAGAAAACAGCCCGTTTGTAAGTCGTCGATAGGGAAGCGGGCGGGATCATTCGCCGGTCTTGAGGGGCTCTTCGGCGGGGGCTTCCGGACGCGGCGCAACGCGGCGGCGCGCCGCCGGGCGGCCGCGCACGATCCGGACCCGCTTGATGCGGCGGGGATCGGCGTCGAGAACCTGGAACTCGAAACCGGGCACGGCCTGAACCACCTCGCCGCGCGCCGGGACCCGGCCGAGTTCGGAGAAGATCAGGCCGCCGAGCGTATCGACATCCTCGCTCTGTTCGGCGACGTCGAAGTCCTCGCCGATCTCCTTGACCAGATCGTCGAGCTCGGCCTTGGCGTCGGCGAGCCATATGTCCTCGCCGGACCGCTTGATCATGGTCTCCTCGTCGAGATCGTGCTCGTCGGCGATGTCGCCAACGACCATCTCGACGATGTCCTCGAGCGAGACCAGACCGTCGGTTCCGCCATATTCGTCGATCACCAGCGCCATCTGGATGCGGGTCGCCTGCATGTGCTGCATCAAATCCGAGGCCAGCATCGAGGCCGGCACGAACAGCACCTTGCGGACGAGACCCGATTCCTGGATCGTCTTCGACAGGTCGACACGGGAAAGATCGAGCGTTTCGGTGGAGGCCGGCTTGCGGCTTGACGACCCGTTGCCGTTGCCATTGCCGTTCGACCGCGTCGAACGGCGCTTGGGGCGCGCCTGCTTGGCGATCCAGGCCAGCACGTCACGGATATGAACCATGCCGCGCGGGTCGTCGAGCGTCTCCGAATAGACCGGCATGCGCGAGTGACCCGATTCCTCGAAATACTGCAAGAGCGCGCCGATCGTGGTGGAATCCTCGATCGCCTCGATATCGGCGCGCGGCACCATAACGTCGTCGATGCGCACTTCGCGCAGACGCAGGATGTTGTTGAGCATGGCGCGCTCGCCGGGGCTGAAAGCCTCGTGGAGGTCGCCGCCCGACTGCAGGGCGTCTGTCAGGTTTTCGCGCAGGGATTCGCCGTCGGAAGGCGGGAAGACGACGCGCCTGAGGCGCTGCCAGATGCCGGGCGCACGCTCGCTCCCGGCGGTCAGAGATCGCCCCGGTTGGCTACTACTGTCGGCTTCGTCCTGCGAAGGCCCGGTCTTGTCCGAGGCGCTTGCCGGACCTTGGGCCGGAGAATCAACGTTGGTCATTGCTCAATCGTATCAAAGCGGATCGCTACCGCCATAGGGGTCAGATAAGCCAAGTTCGGCCAAAATGCGAGTCTCCAGCGCTTCCATTTCGTGCGCCTCGATCTCGTCGATGTGGTCATAGCCGAAAAGATGAAGGAATCCATGCACCAGAAGATGAGAGATATGGTCATCGACCGGCTTGCCGAGATCGGCCGCCTCGCGCTCGATCGTGGTGCGCGCGAGCACGATATCGCCGAGCACCGGACCGGGCGTGTCACCCGGCACGATCGGGAAGGCAGGGAAGGACAACACGTTGGTCGGCTTCGCCTTGCCGCGCCAGCTGCCGTTGATCTCCGCCATCGGCCCGTCGTCGGTGAACAGCAGCGACACCTCGACCGGATCTGAGGGGAAGGGCTGGCCTTCACGTGTATGGAGGTGGTGCGCGGCGACCTCGAGGACGGACTGGGCGCGGGCCACAGACGTTTCCTCACCGTCCCAGCGTCCCGCCTCGACGGTTCCTACACATTCGATGACGGGCAGACTCATCCGTTGCGCAGGCCTGTGGCTGCTGCGTGTGCGGCCTCTGGATCTGGGCCCTTCTCGTCATAGGCCTCGACAATCCGCTGAACCAGCGGATGGCGGACCACGTCGGCGCCCTTGAAGCGGCAGGTGACGATACCCTCGACGCCGTCGAGCACGGCGAGCGCCTCGACCAGACCGGATTTGACGCCGCGCGGCAGATCGATCTGGCTCGGATCGCCGGTGATCATCATGCGTCCGTTGTCGCCCAGACGCGTGAGGAACATCTTCATCTGCATCTGCGTCGTGTTCTGCGCCTCGTCGAGAATGATGGCGGCGTTCGACAGCGTGCGTCCGCGCATGAAGGCGAGCGGCGCGATCTCGATGACGCCGGCGGCGATGGCGCGTTCGACGCGATCCGACGGCATCATCTCGTAGAGCGCGTCATAGAGCGGACGGAGATAGGGATCGACCTTCTCCTTCATGTCGCCGGGCAGGAAGCCGAGCCGTTCGCCGGCCTCGACGGCCGGGCGGGTCAGCACGATGCGCTCGACCGAGCCGCGCTCGAGAAGCTGGGCGGCATGGGCGACGGCGAGGAATGTCTTGCCGGTCCCTGCTGGGCCGACGCCGAAGACGAGCTCGGACCGGTCCATGGCACGGATATAGGCGTCCTGGGTCGGCGTGCGGGCGGTGACCGTCTTCTTGCGGGTGGAGATCTGCGCCATGGCCAGCTTGCCCTTGCGCTCGAGCGTCGGCAGGACCAGCTGGTCGTCGGCGGCAAGCGCCATGCGGATCGCGCCCTCGACGTCGGACGCCTCGACGGTAGAGCCCTTGAGCAGGCGGTCGTAGAGATAATCGAGAGTGCGTCGCGCCTGGTTGGTGGCGAGCGCCTCGCCGGTCAGGGTCACCGTGTTTCCCCGGGCACGGGCATCGACCTTCAGCTTCTGCTCGATCAGCGCCAGGTTCTGGTCGAACTGGCCGAAAAGCTCGCCGGCAAGTCTGTTGTTCTCGAAGGTGAGCGCGATGTGTGTCGTATCGGATGCACCGGCGGCAGCACCCTGGGCGGGCGCGGACAGGTTATGCGCTGTCAAGCGATCTGGCTCCTTTTTGGACCCGTTCAACCCTCAAACCCGATCTGCGAACAGGCTGTTCGGACCGGCCTGCGTGATTCGCACACGAATAATGTCACCTATTTCCTCCGGGTTTGCACCAACAATTACCGGCTGTAGCCAGGGAGAACGCCCGATGAGCTGACCTTGTTCCCGACCAGGCTTTTCGAGAAGGAGGTCGATCTCGCGGCCGACACACCTCTGCGCGAATTCCCTTTGCTGGCGGAACAGCAGATCCTGCAGCCGCAACAGCCTTTCGGTCTTGATTTCCTCCGGCAGATGGCCGTCGAGATCGGCGCCCGGCGTTCCCGGACGGGGCGAATATTTGAACGAGAAAGCCTGTGCATAACCCACGGTTTCGACGAGGCGCATGGTGTCCTCGAAGTCTTCCTCGGTTTCGCCGGGGAAGCCGACGATGAAATCGCCCGACAGCGCCAGGTCAGGATTGGCGGCACGGATGCGCTCGACGAGCCGCAGATACTCGGCCGCGGTGTGGCGCCGGTTCATCGCCTTGAGGATCCGGTCGGAGCCCGACTGCACCGGCAGATGGAGATAGGGCATGAGCTGCGGCAGGTCGCGGTGCGCCTCGATCAGCCCGTCGTCCATGTCGCGCGGGTGGCTCGTGGTGTAGCGCAGCCGGTCGAGCCCCTCGACGAGAGCGAGACGGCGCAACAGTTCGCCCAGCCCCCATTCGCGGCCGTCCATCCCCTCGCCATGCCAGGCGTTGACGTTCTGGCCGAGAAGCGTGACTTCGCGGACGCCGGCTGCGGCCAGCCGCTCGGCCTCGGCGACGATCGCGTCGACCGGGCGCGAGGTCTCGGCGCCACGGGTATAGGGCACCACGCAGAAGGTGCAGAACTTGTCGCAGCCTTCCTGCACTGTGAGGAAGGCGGTCACACCGCGCTTGCGGATGATCTTTTCCGGCGCCTTCGGCAGCGCCGAGAACTTGTCCTCGACCGGGAAGTCGGTCTCCACTACGCGCTCGCCGTTCCGCGCCTTCGCCAGTGCCTCGGGCAGGCGGTGATAGGTCTGCGGTCCGATGACGACGTCGACGACGGGAGCACGGCGGGCGATCTCCCGGCCCTCGGCCTGGGCGACGCAGCCTGCGACCGCCACCATCAGGTCGGAGCCCTCACGCTGGCGCTTCTTCTTGAGCTTGTTGAGACGTCCGAGCTGCGAATAGACCTTCTCGGCGGCCTTCTCGCGGATATGGCAGGTGTTGATCAGCACCAGGTCGGCGTCCTCGGGGCTGTCGGTCGACGTATAGCCGTCGCGGCTGAGCGCGTCGCTCATCCGCTCGGAATCGTAGACGTTCATCTGGCAGCCATAGGTCTTGACGAAGACCTTGCGGCCAGCAGCGCGCGGCGCGGGCGCGGCAGTATCCTCGCCGGCCACGTCGGGGTGCGTCATCTCGGTTTCGAGCCTGTCCATCATGGGCGCCTTTTATCGTTCATGGCGGGCGCATGCAATCGGGGAGCGGCCGCGGCTTACGGCAGTCTCTTGCGGCCCGCCAGCCCCTCGGCGAGCATCGCCGCCACGCGGGTCTCGATCAGTTTTGCGGCCTGTTTGCGGTTGGTGGTTTCGTCGAAGACGACCGGTTCGCCGAAGCGCACCTCGACCTCGAGCGCGCCTTCCCTCAAGACCCGCATCAGGTGAGGACCGAGCGCCACGTCGCCGGGCCATGCCGCGACGGGCCGATGGTAGCGCCCCATCGGCATGCCCTGGATGCCGACATAGCAGATGGCGACCGGCTGGACGATCACGCGCTTTTCCGGCACCTCGGGGATCGCGGCGGTGGCGGCTCCGAAGAGCGAGGTCTTGAAGGGCAGGATGCGGTTGCCGTCCGACGTCGTTCCCTCGGGGAACAGGACCACGATCTCGCCGGCCTTGAGGCGTATGGCCATCTCACCGATCTGGTCGGCGGTGGTGCGCTTGCGCTCGCGCTCGACGAAGACCGAGCGCTGCAGCCGGGCGAGCCAGCCGAAGACCGGCCAGTCCCGCACCTCGGATTTCGCCACATAGACCACGTCGGCGACCGCGCCGAGCACCACGATGTCCTTCCAGGAGACGTGGTTTGCAGCGAGCATCAGCGGCCGGTCGCCTACCGGCGCACCGATCACCTCCACCTTCAGCCCGATCAGCGGCGCCATGATGCGGTGCCAGCGGCGCGGCAGCCTGCGGCGCAGGTCGTGCCCGGCCCGGATGGCGATCAACTGAACCGGCAGGAGTGCCAACGTCAGGGAGACGAAGATGAACGCGACCAGCACCAGCCGCAGGGCGGTGATCATGGCGCGCGCCGGCTCCTGGCGTTCATGGTGGGCAACATGGCGGGGTCCGCATTTCCGTCTCGCCAGCGGCCATACTGCTTTCGCGACGACAAATCCACTCCGGCCCCTAATTCCCTCGGAGGGCCTACCGCTGGACGAGCGCCCGCCGCATCACCCAGGCAGACGTCCGGGGCTCGCCCGGGTGCTCGTAATAGGCGCGGCGCTCACCGACCTTGGCGAATTTCAGTTTCGTGTAGAGCGCGATGGCTTTCGCATTGGTCTCGTCGACCTCGAGGAACATCTCCTCCGCGCCCCTGTGCGAGGCCTCGCGCATGGCCGCCTGCATCAGCCTCCAGCCGAGACCGGCACGCCTGACGCCCGGATCGACGCCGATCGACAGGATCTCGGCTTCGCCGGCGGCCTCCCGCACCAGCACGAAGCCGGCGGCCAGATCACGGGCGCGGGCCGGATCGAGCGCGAGAAAGCCGAAGACCGCAGGCTGGCCGAGAAGCGAGGCGAACTCGCCATCCGTCCAGCCGCGCGCAAAGGCCAGCATGTGCAGCCGTGCGGCGATCGCGGCATCCGCGGTCGTCATGGCGGTGATCTCGAATGCGTCGGGCCGCGAGAAGAAGCGGCTGAACATCGCGCTCATGCCTTCATCCGTTCCACCGCGAACCCGGTCTGCGGCTTGGCGTCGGGCGCGCGCAGATAGGCGGGCTCGGCGGGATGGCCCTCCGGATCGAGACCGGCGCCGATCCGCGCCACCTCGGCGATATCGGCGAAGGGACCCGATTCGAGCGTCGGCAGGGCGTCGTCCTCGGCGAGGATCAGGGGCGTGGCGTCACCCGCCACGCTCGCGCGCACATGCCCTGCGAGTTCTGCGGCTTCCGCTGCGGTCAGCTCGGCCGGGTCGGCGAGGATCGTGCCATCGGGGGCGACAACGATCGTCCAGATGCGCTCGCGCTTGGCGTCGATCGTCGCCATGACATTTGCGCCGGATTGGCGCGCCAAAGGAGCGGCCATGGCATAAAGCCCGGAGACACCGACGACCGGCACCTTCAGGGCGAGCCCCAGACCGCGCGCAAACGCCACGCCGACCCGGATGCCCGCAAAAGAGCCCGGACCGATGGTGACGGCGATCCTGTCGATGTCGGAATGGGAAAGCTTTGCCTCGGCCAGTACCTCGGCGAGGAGTCCTGGCAGCAGCTCGGCATGGCCGCGGCCGATCTCGGGTTCGCGGCGCGCCAGCACCTCCCCGCGCCCTTCATCATACAGGGCGGCGGCGCACAGGCGCTGGGCGCAATCCAAGGCAAGAAGTGTCACGTCAGGTCCGAATCCGGTTGATAGCGGCTCCATCCAAGCACGAAAGCGCGTCTGGGGGAATCGCCCTGGACGGATGGTCGCACCGGATCAGGCGGAATGGCGCCTCAGACGGCTTCGACTTCGCGCACTTCCGGCACGAAATGACGCAGGAGATTCTGGATGCCGTGCTTGAGCGTGGCGGTCGAGGACGGGCAGCCTGCGCAGGCACCCTTCATGTAAAGAAAGACCTTGCCGTCCTTGAAGCCGCGGAAGGTGATGTCGCCGCCGTCCTGGGCCACGGCCGGGCGCACCCGGGTCTCGAGCAGTTCCTTGATGGTGGCGACCACGGTGCCGTCGGCCTCGTCGAAGAATTCCTCGTCGGTCATGCCCAGTTCGTCGTCACCGGCATTCATCACCGGCGCGCCGGACATGAAGTGCTCCATGATGGCGCCGAGGATGGCGGGCTTGAGGTGCTGCCAGTCCGGGCCGTCCTTGGTCACGGTAATGAAGTCATAGCCGTAGAAGACGCCGGTCACGCCGGGAATCGAGAACAGCTTGGCGGCCAGCGGAGACGTCGATGCCGCCTCGGTCTCTGAACGGAACTCGGCGGTGCCGCTTTCCATGACCACCTTGCCGGGCAGGAACTTCAGGGTCGCGGGGTTCGGCGTTGCTTCGGTCTGGATGAACATCGGACTTCTCTCCTCGGGTCTTCACCGGGGTTCAAGGCCCCGGGCTCCCGTGCACCGGCGACGGAACGCCAGGCTCTTAGTTTAGAATACTTCCAAAATAGGCCCGTGCGCCCGCCATATCAAGCGAAGAATGCGCCGGCGTCAGCTCAGCGCGTCGATTTCCTCGTCGGAAAGATTGTCGGGCACCACGGTCACCGGGATCGGGAATGCGGCGCCGCGTCCGGCAATCGAGGAGACGAGCGGACCCGGGCCCTCCTTGGCGGAGCCGGCCGCGAGCACCAGAATGGCGATGTCGCGGTCTTCCTCGATGACGGAATGGATTTCCTCGGCAGCCTTGCCCTGCCGGATACGGGTCTCCGAATCGATGCCGATCGCCTGGCGCAGCTTTTCGGCGGCCTTGGCGAGTGTCGATTCGGCCTCCTCCATGGCTTCCGCCTTCATGATCTCCTCGACCCCCAGCCAATGCTGGAAGTCGGTCGGCGAGATCACGTAGCAGAGTACCAGTCCGCCGCCGGAATTCTTGGCGCGCAGCGCTGCATAGCGCATGGCGCGCTCGCATTCGGGGGTATCGTCCACCACCGCCAGAAACTTGCGCCGGTGTCCGGCCTCTCTCGAAAGTCGTCTTGAAACCATGGGCCGGACTATGCCTCCGCCGCCCCCGCCCCGCAAGATGGGGGTCGGGCGAAAGTGGAGGGCGCTCCTTGCTTCGGTGCTTACAACAGTCCGATGATGTCCTTGACATCGGCCATGGTCTTGGCCGCGATCTCGCCGGCGCGTTCGCCGCCGTTTTTCAGCACCTGATCGATATGGCCGGGATCGGCCTCGAGCTTGCGCATCTCGGCATTGATCGGGGCCAGAACGGTGACGGCGAGGTCCGAGAGCGCCGGCTTGAAGGTGGAGAACTGCTGGCCGCCATACTCGGCGAGCACGTCTTCCTTGGTGCGGTCGGAAAGCGCGGCGTAGATGCCCACCAGATTGCTCGCCTCGGGACGACCTTCCAGTCCGGCGATCTCAGAGGGCAGCGCCTCGGGGTCGGTCTTGGCCTTCTTGATCTTGCGGCTGATGCCGTCGGCGTCGTCGGTCAGGTTGATGCGCGAGAGGTCCGAGGGATCGGATTTCGACATCTTCTTGGTGCCGTCGCGCAGGCTCATCACCCGGGTGGTGGCGCCGCTGATCATCGGCTCGGTCATCGGGAAATAGGCATGGACCGGCTGGTCGCCGACGGTGATGTCGACGCCTGTGCCGGCGGCACGGATATTGTCCTCGAAGTCGAGATTGAACTTCATGGCGATGTCGCGGGTCAGTTCCAGGTGCTGCTTCTGGTCGTCGCCGACCGGAACGTGAGTGGCGCGGTAGAGCAGAATGTCGGCGGCCATCAGGCTCGGATAGGCGAGCAGGCCCAGCGAGGCGTTCTCGCGGTCCTTGCCGGCCTTGTCCTTGAACTGGGTCATCCGGTTCATCCAGCCGATGCGGGCGACACAGTTGAAGATCCAGGCGAGTTCGGCATGGCCGGAAACGGCGGACTGGTTGAAGACGATGTGCTTGTCCGCGTCGATACCTGCGGCGAGATAGGCGGCGGCGATCGAGCGGGTCTGCTCCTTGAGGTCCTTATGGACGAGCTGCGCCGTCAGCGAATGCAGGTCAACGACGCAGTAGATGCAGTCCATCTCGTCCTGCAGGGCGACGAAACGGCGGATGGCGCCGAGATAATTGCCGAGATGAAGATTGCCGGTGGGCTGGACGCCGGAAAAGACGAGCGGCTTGAAGGTCATGAACATACTCCTGGCGGACTTGTGGAGGGCCCGCGCCCTCTTCTGGAAAAACGTGGGGGTGTATGAGCCCGGGCAGATGAACCGTCAAGGCCCGTCAGCCTGCTTTGGCGGATGAAGAACCGCTCAGGCCGGGGTTTTCGGCTTGCGGCGGATGCCGCGCCTGAGCGCACCCCAGTCGGCGCCGCCGATGACGAAGGCGATGGCCACATAGAGCAGGAACCCGGCGGCCAGGAAACCCGCAAGCGCGAGGAACTGCTGCCAGACGGCCGAGGACGGTTGCACCCAGGGCATGATCACCGGCAGGCCGAAATGGAAGAAGGCGGCGAGCAGCACGGCCGCGATCACCAGCCGGATGACGCGCGAGAGCGTCGGCCGGTCGATCTCCCAATGGCCGCGGCGCACCAGGGTGACGAAGAGCAGGGTCGCGTTGGTCCAGCCCGAGCAGATCTCGGCGGTGGCGATGCCGCGCTCGGCGATGATCGGGAACAGGGTGAGTGCGAGCACGATGTTGAGCGCCACGGAGACACCGGCGAAGATCATCGGCGTGCGGGTGTCCTCGCGGGCAAAGAAACCGGGCGTGAACGCCTTGATCAGCACGAAGGCAGGAAGGCCGATGCCGAAGATCGCCAGCACGCCGCCGACGGTAGCCGTGGTTTCGGGACCGAAGGCGCCGCGCTCGTAGAGGAGCCGGACGATCGGGTCGGCGATGGTCAGGAGGGCAGCGGTTGCGGGCAGTGTCAGGAACAGCGCGAACTCCACTGAGCGGTTCTGCAGCGAGGCCGCCTCGACCATGTGGCCGGCCTTGAGCGCGCGCGCGAGCTCGGGCAGCAGCACGACGCCCACGGCAATGCCGACGACGCCGAGCGGCAGCTGGTAGACGCGGTCGGCATATTGCAACACTGAGATCGCGCCGTCCTTGCCGGACGCGATGATCTGGCCGATCACCAGGTTGATCTGGGTGATGCCGCCGGTCACGGCCGCCGGGGCGGCGAGCCATAACAGCCGCTTGACGTTGGGGGTGAGCGCCGGTCGACGGAAGCCGATCCGCATCCCCGCCTTGCGCACGGCGACGACAACGATCAGCAATTGCAAAAGGCCCGCCGCGATCACGCCCCAGGCCATGTTGATGACGATCGTCTCGGGGTCGAGGCCGACGTTGAGCGCATAGACCAGCACCCCGATCAGGATGATGTTGAAGAACACCGGCGCGAAGGCGGCGGCAAAGTACTTGTGCAGCGAATTGAGGATGCCGCTCATCATCGCCGCCAACGACATGCACATCAGGTAGGGGAACATGATGATGGCGAGGCGGACGGTGAGATCGAACTTGTCGGCGTCGTCTGCAAAGCCGGGCGCGATCACCGTCTTGACCAGGAACGGCATGGAAAGTTCCATGGCGATGGTCAGGATCAGGAGCACCGTGAACAGGACGCCGAAGACTTCTTCCGAGAAGCGCTTGGCGCCATCGACACCGCCCCCCTCGATCTCCTTGGCAAACAGCGGCACGAAGGCGGCGTTGAAGGCGCCTTCGGCAAACAGCCGGCGGAAGAGATTGGGGAAGCGGAAGGCGGCATAGAAGGCGTCGGCCACGGGGCCCGCGCCCAGGGCCGCGGCCATCAGCGCCTCGCGGGCAAATCCCAGAATGCGGCTCGCCATGGTGGCCGAGCCGACGGAGAGGAATTTCGAGACGAGGCTCAAGCGGATCGTCTCCGCGCAGCGCGCCGGGGCGCCGAGCCGACGGGTGCGATGACGCCGGGGGGCATGCGGTCACGTGCCTCATCCTGCTCGTCTGCGAGAACCGCCGTCAGCCGGGCGACGATATTGGCCTGCCGCGTCTCGTTTGTGATCTTCATGCCGACCAGATCCTTGACGTAGAAGGAGTCGACCACCTTCTCGCCGAAGGTAGTGATATGGGCCGACGAGATGTCGAGCGAGAGGTCGGAGAGCACCGAGGTGATGTCGGACAAAAGGCCCGGCCTATCGAGGCATTCCACCTCGATGACTGTTAGCTTATTGGACAGCGTGTTGGAGATCGTCACCTGCGGCTTGACGCGGAAGGCCTTGGTCTTTGAGCGCCGGCTGGTGCGCTTGCGGGCGATTTCCTCGGGCATCGAGGCGGTGCCGGCGAGCACCTGCTCGATCATCCGGCCGACCGACTTGGCCCGTCGCAATTCGTCCTCGTCGGCCTCGAAGGCGCGATTAATCAGGATGGTATCAAGCGCGCGGCCGTCGCGGGTGGTGTAGATTTCGGCATCGGCGATATTGGCGCCAGCGGCCGCGCAGGCCCCGGTGACGATCGACAGAAGCCGCGGATGGTCGGGGGCGAGCAGCGTGATCTCGGTGATGGCGTGGAAGGCGTGCGTCTGCACCATGGTGGCGAGCGCATGGCCGGCCTGGTCGGCCTCGCGGATGAATTCGGCATGGCGGATCTGGTCTTCGTGGGAGACCGAAAGAAGATAGTTCTCGTAGGGCAGCCGGATATAGGCCTTGCGCTCCTTCTCGCTCCAGCCGCGCTCGGCCAGCGCGTCAATGAGGGCGGCGCGGATCGCCTTGGCGCGCTCCTTGCGGGAGGCTTCAGAGAAGCCGCCGGAGATCAGGAGTTCCGTCTCGTAGTAGAGGGTACGCAGCAGCTGTCCCTTCCAGCCGTTCCAGACACCCGGGCCGACGGCGCGGATGTCGCAGACGGTGAGGATCAGCAGGAGCTTCAATCGGTCGAGCGACTGCACCCGTTCGGCGAAATCGACGATCGTCTTGCGGTCGTTTAGGTCGCGGGTCTGGGCGACCATCGACATGGTCAGATGTTCCTCGATCAGCCATGCGACCAGCTCGGTCTGTTTAGGGGTCATGCCGAGCCGCGGGCAAAGCTTGCGGGCCACCTTGGCGCCGGCTGTCGAGTGGTCCTCGGGGCGGCCCTTGGCGATGTCGTGGATGAAGACGGCGACGTAGAGCACGTCGCGCTCCTCGACGCTCGGCATCAGCTTCGTCGACAGCGGCACCAGGTCGGACTTCTGGCCCTTCTCCACCTCGCTGAGAGAAGCCACCGAGCGGATCAGGTGCTCGTCGACGGTGAAGTGATGATACATGTTGAACTGCATCATCGCGACGATCTTGCCGAATTCGGGAATGAACTTGCCGAGCACGCCGGCCTCGTTCATCCGCCGCAGGATGTCCGCCGGATCGCGCGGCGAGGTCAGGATCGACATGAAGAGGCGGTTGGCCTCCTCGTTTTCCCTCAGCGCCGGATTGATAAGCCGCAGCGAGCGCGTCACCTGCTTGAGCGTCTCGGGATGGATGTCGAGAGCGCGCAGATCGGCGAGATGAAACAGCCTGATCAGGTTGACCGGGTCCTTGCGGAAAGCGTCCTTGTCGGCGAGCCGGATGCGGCCGCGATCATCGAGGAATTCGGTGGTGCCGGGGATCTTCTTCGGCTTTCCGGCGAAGCGGCCGATGACGCCGTTGATCAGGCCCGGCGCGGTCTTGGCCTGTTCGTCTTCCAGTTCTGCGCAGAAGATGCGGGTCAGGTCGCCGACATCCTTGGCGACGAGAAAATAGTGCTTCATGAAGCGCTCGACGGCCGACAGGCCCGGATGGTCCTGATAGTCGAGGGATTCGGCGATCTCGCGCTGGACGTCGAAGGAGAGCCGCTCCTCGCTCTTGCCGGTGAGGAAATGCAGGTGGCAGCGCACGGCCCAGAGGAAGTCCTCGGCCTTGGCGAAGAGATCGTATTCGCGTCGCGAGAGGACGCCGAGCTTGACCAGATCCTCGGTGGAATCGATGCGGTAGTAGTAGCGCGCGATCCAGAACAGCGTGTTGATGTCGCGCAGCCCGCCCTTGCCTTCCTTGACGTTGGGCTCGACGAGATAACGGGTGTCGCCGATCTTGCGGTGGCGCTCGTCGCGCTCGGCGAGCTTGGCAGCGATGAACTCCGGTCCCGTGCCCTCCACCACCTCGGCGCGGAAGCGTGTCTCCAGCTCGTCGAAGAGCTGTTTCTCGCCACACAGGAAGCGCGCCTCGAGGATGGCCGTGCGGATCGTCATGTCGGAGCGCGACAGGCGCACGCATTCATCGATGTTGCGGGTGGCGTGGCCCACCTTCTGGCCGAGATCCCACAGGAGATAGAGGATCCATTCGGCCACCTGCTCGGTCCAGGGCGTCGAGCGGTAGGGCAGCACGAAGAGAAGATCAATATCCGAGCCCGGGGCCAGCGTGCCGCGGCCGTAGCCGCCGACGGCCGAGACCGCCAGGCGTTCGGAGGTGGAGGGATTGTCCAGCGGATAGACGTGGCGCGAGGCGTAATCGAAGATCGCGGCGATCATCACGTCCTCGAGATGGCAGATCCGGCGGGCGCAAAGCGTGCCGCCGCCGTCCTCGCCGAGCATGGCGCGGGCCTTCTCGCGGCCCTCGGCATTGACGTCCTTGATCTTTGCCAGAACCGCCGACCGCGCCTCGAGGCTCGCTCCGCCATGTTCGGCGGCGATGGCATCGAGCGACGCCTTCAGATCCGCTGGGTCGACGATGTCGTCAAATCTCAGCTCGTCGTCGTTTCGGTCTGCCATGAAACGGTCCGCTGTCCTTCCCGGCGGGCCGGCATGCGCAGACCCCGATTCGGCAGCGTTCGCCACCGGCTTTCGCGCCTGCCTATAGCCTGTTTGCCGTCCCGGCAAAAGGCCCGGGAGCCAGTTGCGCGGTGCGTCCATGGGGCTAGGAGACAATCCTTTCGACGAACCAGTTGGTCAGCCGGGTCCAGACCTCATCCTTCTCGGCAGCGTCCTCGACGCCGTGGTCGAGGTTGGGGTTGTCGTTGACCTCGATGACGAAGACCCCGTCGTCGGTCTCCTTGAGATCGACGCCGTAGAGACCGTCGCCGATGCAGCGCGCGGCACGCAGGCCCGCATCCAGCACCGCCGGCGGCGTGTCGGCGAGCGAGAAGGAGTTGAAGCCGCCTTCCACCGGGCGGCCGCCAGGATCGTGCCTGACGATCTGCCAGTGCTTCTTTGCCATCAGGTACTGAACCGCGAACAGCGGCTTGCCGCCGAGCACGCCGATGCGCCAGTCGAACTTGGTCGGCATGAACTTCTGGGCGATCAGCACGTCGGAGTCTTCAAGCCAGGCGGCGACCAGTTTCTTCAGTTCCGCCATGTCGGCGACCTTGGTGACGCCGCGGGAGAAAGAGGAATCCGGCACCTTCACCACCATCGGGAAACCGAGCTGGTCAGCGGCGCGGGCGATGTCCTCCTGTCCGATGATCATCACCGTGTCGGGCACGGCGACGCCGTTGGCGCGCATCATCTCGTCGAGATAGACCTTGTTGGTGCAACGGATCATCGACACCGGATCGTCGATCACCGGCATGCCCTCCTGCTGGGCGCGGCGGGCGAAGCGGTAGGTGTGGTTGGAGATCGAGGTTGTCTCGCGGATGAACAGCGCGTCGAAATTGGCGAGCCGCGGCAGATCCTTCCGCCCGATGGGCTCGACGGCCACGCCCATCCGGGCGGCGATGCGGGCCCAGTGCTTGAGGCTTGCGATCGAGGAGGGCGGTAGTTCCTCCTTGGCGTCGACCAACGTGGCGAAGGTGTAGCGCGCCGGCGTCCGCGAACGGGCATCCTTCCACTGGCGCGCCGTATAGCGCTCCATGGCGGCGAAGAAATGCGGCCGTTCCTCCTTCTCGAGCTTGGCCACCGGCAGGAGCGCCACCTTCACGATCTGGCACCACTGTCCGGGCTTCAGCGTCACCTCGAGGATCGGGGCACGAAACCAGTCGAACAGCAGCCGGGCGAATTTTTCCAGCCTGCCATCCTCGCAGGTGCCGAAATGGATCCTCAGCCGCGCCGGCGCGGAAGCCGAGGTCTCACCCAGCCCCTTGTTGAGCGAATCCTCCAATTCGGGGATTGCGTTGTCGTAGAGTTCGCGCCGGGAGAGATCGATGATCGTCTCGACCGAGGGGATCACCCGCTGGCCACGTGCGGCCGCCAGCAGCGAGGCATAGTAACCGCGGCTCTGATAGGCGTAGGAGCGCGACAGGTTGATGATGTTCGGTCGCGCGCCGCGGAACATCTCGGGCTTGGCGAGATAGTCGCGGGTGCCGAGCACCTTGTGTCGCGTTGCGGAATGGTCGAACCCGGTCAGGGCAGAGGCGAGGATGACCCAGTCAGACATTGCTTGATTGTCCTTCGGACATGGGGGCGGGATTTCCTTCGAGGAGGACCGCGGCGCGCAGGCCGGAGCGGCCATAGCGGGCGATGCGGTCGAAAATGGCGTAAGGCACGGGGATGTTGGCTGCGTCGCCGGCGGTCTCGCCGCGCTCCTCCTCCACCCAAGGATCGTGAACGATGATGTGGCGTCCGTCGTCGGCGTGGGCCAGCACCCAGTGCGGCACCTTCGAGCCCATCATCAGATAGCCGCTGACGAGGACGATGGCGACGCGGCCGACCGCGAGGTTCTCGCGCAGTTCGTCGAGGGTGAAGGCGCGGTGGCGCACCGGCACATCGGCGGCGATCGCGCGGGCACGGAAATCGGTCTGCGCCAATTCCATCACCCGGCGCTTTTCGGGGTCGCGGACGGTGTCGAGAAACAGGTAGCTCTCCGTCGAGCACCAGATCTCGGCCTTCAGGCCGTGGTCTGTCGCAACCGTCGCCAGCCCGTAGGGTTCGCAGCCGCCCGGACCGGCCAGCATGAAGACCGTCGTCGCCTCGCGCCAGAAGCGCACCTCCCAGACCGGATCGAGATAATCGGTCGAGACATAGCGGGCGAAGGCCATCGCCAGACAGGCCGCTCCGCAGGTGAAGTCGGTGGTCTGCTCGTAATAGGGCGTGTTCGCGGTCACGGGCCGGGCGGCATTGCGCAGCACCTTCTCGAATCTCAGCGCCGCCATGCCGTCCTGATAGTAATCCGGCACCCGGCCGATCGGGCGATAACCCATCTTCCTGTAGAGCGCGATCGCCGAGGCATTGTCCTCCCGCACCTCGAGCCTGAGAAACAACCGGTCGTGCTCGAAGGCGGCGTCCTCGGCGGCCTCGAGCAGCTTGCGGCCGATCCCTTTTCCCGCCATCTCTGGATGGACGGCAAGCGAATAGAGCCGCGCCATGCCGGTGCCGGCGCGAAACAGGATCATGCCGTAGCCTGCAATCCGCCCGTCCTGTTCGGCGACCAGCGTCTCGGCGGTGTCGCGCGCGATCAGCGTACGGAACGAGCGCCGCGAGATACGGTCGGTCGTAAACACCGCCTGTTCCAGCGCGTCCAGATCATCAATGTCGGAGAAGGTTGCGGGTCGGATCCGCTGCGCGGACATGTACGTTCCGGAAAAACCGCGGACCCGGCGTCCGCTTGGATTACGCAAATGGATAGCAAATCGCGGCGAAATTGTGTTGGCCCGCGCCCTGCGAAAAGAATTTTATTCCATTGTTCTGGATTTATGGATATATTGCGAGGAATTGACCTGACCGTGGAGAGTCCGATGAACCAGAAACCCTACAATGTCCTGTTCCTATGCACCGGCAATTCAGCGCGCTCGATCCTTGCCGAGGCCATCCTTAACCGCTTCGGACAGGGGCGCTTCAAGGCCTATTCAGCCGGGTCTCAGCCAAAAGGCGAGGTTCACCCCTACACGCTCGATCTTCTCGAACAACTCAATTACGACACCGGCTTCGCCCGCTCGAAGAACTGGTCCGAATTCGCGGCTGAAGGCGCACCGAAACTGGATTTCGTGTTCACCGTCTGCGACAACGCCGCGAACGAAGCCTGCCCCGTGTGGCCGGGACAGCCGATGACCGCCCATTGGGGCGTGCCCGACCCGGCAGCCGCGGCAGGGACCCAAGCAGAAAAACGGCTTGCCTTCTCCGAAGCCTACCGCATGCTCGAAGCACGCATTTCGGTCTTCACCAGCCTGCCAATGGCGAGCATCGATCGCTTGACGCTGCAGAAGCGGCTCGACCAGATCGGCGCAGCGCCCATCTCGGAAGCCGGCTGAAGCTTCCGGGCCAGCACGAAAGTCGCTACAAACACATACGAGGTCATGGAAAAAGCCGCGGTTTGATGACCTCGCGAAACTCGGGCCCGCACATGCGGGCCGGCAAAGAGATGCAATGCCCATTCCTGACGACCTGCCCAATATCGATCGCGACCAGTTGCACCCCGTCGACCCGACGCTCCTGAAGAGCCCCGACGATCCCGGTCATCCCCCACGCATCCTCCTCCTCTACGGCTCGTTGCGGAAGCGGTCCTTCTCCCGGCTCGTGGCGTGCGAAGCCGAGCGATTGCTGAAATGGCATGGCTGCGAGACCCGGATCTTCGATCCCGCCGGCCTGCCGCTTCCGGACGCGGAGGATACGAGCCATCCGAAGGTGCAGGAGCTGCGGGAGCTCGCCATGTGGTCGGAAGGCATGGTCTGGGTATCCCCGGAACGTCACGGCGCGATGACCGGCATCATGAAGGCCCAGATCGACTGGATCCCGCTGTCGGTCGGAGCCGTCCGGCCGACACAGGGCAAGACGCTCGCCGTCATGCAGGTCTCGGGCGGCTCGCAGAGCTTCAATGCCGTCAATCAGCTGCGGGTTCTCGGCCGCTGGATGCGGATGGTCACGATCCCGAACCAGTCGTCGGTCGCCAAGGCCTTTACCGAATTCGACGAAAACGACCGGATGAAGCCGTCGGCCTATTACAACCGCATCGTTGACGTCATCGAGGAACTGGTCAAGTTCACCTGGATGGTGCGCGGCCGTTCGGCCTATCTCGTCGACCGCTATTCCGAGCGGGTGGAGAGTGCGGAGGACCTGTCGAAGCGGGTCAACCAGCGCTCGATCTGAGCGCCCTGACATCCTTATCCGGTCAGCGTGTCCGCGTGAATGTTGAAGTTGAGGCGGGCTGTGCCCACATCATCGACGACTTAACAGGGATGCAAACCGCGACATGATTTTCGAAGCCGCCCGCCGGGGTGCCGCCAACCTCGTCTCGCAGCCCGCGCGGGCCGCGCTGTTCAAGTCGCTCGGCATCACCATCCTGATCCTGATCGGGCTGTGGTTCGGTCTGAGCGGCACGTTCGAGCATTATGCGATGCCCTGGCTCGAACAGCTTGTTCCGGGGCTTCCCGCCTGGGCCGGCTGGCTGGGCACGGTCGCAGCCATCGTCGCAGGCCTCGGCTTGGCGCTGGCTCTCGGTATTCTCATCGCCCCGATCACCGCGATAGTGGCCGGCCTGTTTCTCGACGACATCGCCGAGGTGATCGAGCGCGAGAACTATCCCGCCGATCCCCCGGGTCGCGCCATGCCGCTCGGCGAGGCGATTACGCAGTCGGCGCAGTTCATGCTGGTGGTGATCGCCGGCAACATCGTCGCGCTCTTCCTGCTGCTCGTCCCCGGAATCAACATCGCCGCCTTCTTTATCGTCAACGGCTACCTGCTGGGGCGCGAATATTTCGAGTTCGCCGCCATGCGCTTTCACCCGCCGAAAGAGGCGCGGCTCCTGCGCAAGCGCAACAGCGGCACGGTCTTCCTCGCCGGCCTGATCATCGCCGCGTTCCTCTCGGTGCCGATCCTCAACCTGCTCACCCCGATGTTCGCCGCCTCGATGATGGTGCATCTGTTCAAGATGACGGAGCGGCGGCGGCTGAACCCTGTCGGTCGTCATTCTCGGGCTTGACCCGAGAATCCACTCCGTGATGCCAGCGGAACGGTATGGATGCCCGGATCAAGTCCGGGCATGACGAGGAGAGGACTGACTCCCCCACTCACATCAATGAGAAATTGAAACTCCCCTACCCGATCACCTGCGCTGGCAGTTCGACCAGCAGGGCGGGGATGTCGGTGGTTTTTTCCTTCGACTTGCAGAGGTCGGCGATGACGCATTTCTCGCATTCGGGCTTGCGGGCCTTGCAGCAGTAGCGGCCGTGCAGGATCAGCCAGTGATGGGCGTGGTAGAGCCAGTGGTCGGGGATGACGCGCATGAAGCGCTCCTCGACCTCGTCGGGGGTCTTGCCCGGCGCGATCCGGAGCCGGTTGCCCAGCCGGAAGATGTGGGTGTCGACGGCGAGTGTGGGAATGCCGAAGGCCATCGACATGACGACGTTGGCGGTCTTGCGGCCGACGCCGGGGAGCGTCACCAGTTCCTCGCGCGTCTTCGGCACCTCGCCGCCGAAATCGTTGACGAGCTTCTGGCTGAGCGCGATCACGTTCTTGGCCTTGTTGCGGTAGAGCCCGATGGTGCGGATATGCTCGCGCACCTTCTCCTCGCCGAGCGCCAGCATCTTTTCGGGCGTATCGGCGACCTGGAAAAGCTCTTTCGTCGCCTTGTTGACGCCGGCATCGGTCGCCTGCGCCGAGAGTGCGACGGCGACGACGAGCGTGAACGGATTGACGTGGGCGAGTTCGCCCTTGGGTTCGGGCCGCTGGATCGAGAAGCGGTGGAAGATCTCCTCGATCTCCGCCTTCGTATAGGGGATTCGCGGCGCGCGCTTGCCTGATGGGGAGCGGGCAGCTGCTTTTTTCGGGGGCTTGTCTTTTGGCGTCGGCTTATCCATCATTTCCCTATAGCGCCGCGCCCACCGCCGAGGCAACGCGGTGGAACCGCCCGTCAGATCTCATGAACCCGACCCGCCCGGGAGTGACGATGATGCAAGACCCGCAGACACCGAACGACGAACCCGTCTTCGAAGCCATGCTGAGCCCGCACCGGTCGCTCGGCCGCACCGGGCTGATCATTCTCGTCACCCTGACGCTCGCCGCCACGATCTTCCATCTCGGCATTTTCGTCGTGGCCGGAGCCTGGCCGATAGCGGGCTTCTTCGGGCTCGACCTGGCGCTGCTCTACGGCGCCTTCTGGCTGAGCTACCGCTCCGGCCGGGCGCGCGAGTTCGTTACCGTCTCGCGCACCGATCTCGCCGTGCGCAAGGTGGCTCCCTCCGGTCGCGAATCGGAATTCCGCTGCAATCCGTTCTGGGCGCGCTTCACCGTCGACCGGCACGAGGAGATCGGCATCACCAAGATGCGGATCACCAGCCGGCAGCAGGCCACGGACGTCGGCTCCTTCCTCAATCCAGACGACAAGGAAAGCTTCGCCACCGCCTTTTCGAGGGCGCTCGCCACCATCCGTCGCTGACACACGCGAGACGTCCGGAATCGGGTGGCGAGCGCTGCCGCTCCGTGGTTCAACGCTGGCAAGGAGATTTGACCATGACCATGCCAGCCGTCCTCGAACGCGACGTCACGCCCACGGGCAACGACTACGATCTCGTCCGCCAGGTGATCGAGCGCATCTCGATCGATTACCAGTCACAGCCCTCGCTCGAGGAGATCGCCGCCGATCTCGATATCGCGCCGGCGAGGCTACAGAAGACGTTCACCCGCTGGGCAGGCCTCACCCCGAAGGCCTTTCTGCAGGCCGTCACGCTCGATCACGCCCGGCGGCTCCTGGGCGCGGAAGGTCTGCCGATCCTCGATGCGAGCTATGAGCTCGGTCTCTCCGGCCCAGGTCGGCTGCACGATCTCTTCGTCACCCACGAGGCCATGAGCCCCGGCGACTTCAAGTCGGGCGGCTCGGGGCTCACCGTGCGCTACGGCTTCCACCCCTCGCCCTTCGGCACTGCTCTCGTCATGGCCACCGAGCGCGGTCTCTGCGGCCTCGGTTTTGCCGACCCCGGCGGCGAGGCGGCAGCACTCGAGGACATGGCTAAACGCTGGCCCGGGGCTAAACTGGAACGCGACCAGACCGGGACCTCCGACCTGGCGACCCAGGTTTTTTCGCCGCAGAACTGGTCGGCGGACCGGCCTCTCAGGATCGTGCTGATCGGCACCGATTTCCAAGTCCGGGTCTGGGAGGCGCTTCTGCGGATCCCGCTCGGGGCGGCAAAAACCTATTCCGACGTCGCCCGCGAGATCGGCAAGCCGTCGGCCTCCCGCGCGGTGGGTGCCGCGGTCGGGCGTAACCCGATCTCCTTCGTCGTGCCCTGTCATCGCGCGCTCGGCAAATCCGGCGCGCTCACCGGCTACCACTGGGGACTGACCCGCAAGCGGGCGATGCTGGGCTGGGAAGCGGGTCAGCTCGTCGGCTGACCCGGGATCAGGCGCTGGGCGCTGCTAGTGCGCCTTGGACATGTCGCCGAGGACTTCCTTGGAAGCGACCGTGGAATCGGCCTTGAGGGTGTAGACCATCGGCACCCCGGTCGCGAGGTTGAGCTTGAGGATCTCGTCCTTCGTCATCCGGTCGAGCACCATGACCAGCGCGCGCAGGGAATTCCCATGGGCGGCAACCAGCACCTTCTGGCCCGAGAGGACGCGCGGCAGGATTTCCATCATGTAATAGGGCCAGACGCGGGCGCCGGTGTCCTTCAGGCTCTCGCCGCCCGGAGGCGGGGTGTCGTAGGAACGGCGCCAGATGTGGACCTGTTCCTCGCCCCATTTCTCGCGGGCGTCGTCCTTGTTGAGCCCCGACAGATCGCCGTAGTCGCGTTCATTCAGCGCCTGGTCCCTGATGGTTTCGAGCCCGGTCTGGCCGGTCTCCTCGAGGATCAGTTTCAGCGTGTGCTGGGCGCGGGACAGATCGGAGGTGAAGGCGATGTCGAAATCGGTCAGCCCGTAGTCCTTCAGCGCGACGCCGCCGGCCCTGGCTTCCTCGATGCCCTTCTCCGTCAGCGCCGGGTCGCGCCAGCCGGTGAACAGGTTCTTCAGGTTCCATTCGCTCTGGCCGTGGCGGACGAGGACGAGGGTTCCGGACATGATGACTTCCTTCGCTGACTGAGGTTCCAGGGTTCAGACGGAGGCCGAAAGGCCCAGCACGTCGCGCATCGAATAGAGGCCGGGTTTCTGCCCGCGCGCCCAGAGTGCCGCCTTGACCGCGCCGCGGGCGAAGATCGAGCGGTCGAGCGCCTCGTGGCGCAACTCTATCATCTCGCCCTCGCCGGCGAACAGCACCGAATGCTCACCCACCACCGAGCCGCCGCGGAGGGTGGCGAAGCCGATCGTGCCGGGCTCGCGGGCGCCGGTGATGCCGTCGCGGACGCGCACCGAGGCGCCTTCGAGGTCGATCTCGCGGCCCGTGGCTGCCGCCTGGCCGAGAAGCAGGGCCGTGCCGGAAGGCGCGTCGACCTTGTGCTTGTGGTGCATCTCCAGCACGTCGATATCCCAGTCGGCGGCGTTTAGCGCGCGCGCCGCCTGCTCGACCAGAACCGACAGAAGATTGACTCCGAGGCTCATGTTGCCGGACTTGACGATGCGGGCATGGCGGGAGGCGGCCTGGATGCGGCCGTCGCATTCCGGTCCCATACCGGTGGTGCCGAGCACGTGGACGATGCGGGCCTGGGCAGCCAGATCGGCAAATTCGAGCGAGGCTTCCGGACGGGTGAAATCGAGAACTCCCTCGGCATTCGCAAAAGCGGCGAGCGCATCCTCGGTCACCAGCACGCCCGACGCCGGAAGGCCGGCCAGTTCGCCGGCGTCGCGGCCGATCGCCTCGGTTCCGGGCCGCTCGATCGCCGCGGCGAGATGCACGCCGTCGATCTCGTCGATGGCGCGAATCAGCGAACGGCCCATGCGGCCGGCGGCGCCGACCACGACGAGACCCATGGTCGTCACGGACTGTGTCATCGTTCGCCTTCCTTCTTTCGTTTGGCGACAGCCTCGGCAGGCTTGGACCCCGCGTCCCGCATGTCCATGTCGCGGTCGCCGGCGAGCTTCTGCAGCCGCGTGTAGACGCCGCCGGGCTCGCCGAGCAGCTGTTCATGGGTGCCGCTCTCGACGATGCGGCCGCCCTGCATGACGATGATCCGGTCCGCCTTGTAGATGGTCGAAAGGCGATGCGCGATGACCAGCACCGTGCGCCCCGCCATGGCGGTTTCCAGCGCCTTCTGCACCAGCGCCTCGGATTCGTTGTCGAGCGCCGAGGTGGCTTCGTCGAGCAGCAGGATGGGTGCATTGCGGATCAACGCGCGGGCGATCGATATGCGCTGCCGCTGACCACCGGAGAGATTGGCGCCGTTCTCGCCAAGCGGCGTGTCGTAGCCCTGCGGCTGGGCGAGGATGAAGTCGTGGGCCTGGGCGCGGCGGGCCGCTTCCTCGACCTCGGCATCGGTGGCATCGGGGCGGCCGTAGCGGATGTTGTCGGCGATGGTTCCGTCGAAGAGATAGGGATGCTGCGGCACATAGGCCATCTTCGACCTCAGCGATGCCTTCTTCACCGTGTTGATATCGGTGCCGTCGATGAGGATCTGGCCCTCGTCTGCGTCATAGAAACGCGGCAGCAGGCTGATGAGCGTCGACTTACCGGCGCCCGAGGGGCCGACAAAGGCGGTCATCTTGCCGGGCTCGGCAACGAAACTGACGTGATCGAGAACCCGTTCCCCGACCTCATAGGCAAAGCTGACATCGACGAATTCGATGCGCCCCTCGGTCATCGTCAGTTCGCCGGCGCCCACATCGTCGGCCTGCTTGGGCTTGGTGTCGAGGATCTCGTAGATCATCCGGGCATTGACCACGGCGCGTTCGAGCGAGACCTGCAGCCGGGCCAGACGCCGCGCCGGGTCGTAGGCCAGTAGCAGCGCCGTGATGAAGGAGATGAAGGCGCCGGGCAGTTCGCCGGAGAAGATCAGCTTGTAGGAGGCGTAGGCGACGACGCCGGAAATGGCGAAACCGGCCACGGTCTCGGTCAGCGGCGAGGTGCGTTCCGAAAGCCGGGCGATGCGGTTGGAGCGCTCCTCGGCGGCGCGGATCAGGTCGCCCGAGCGCTGGCTGATCTGCTCTTCCATGGTGAAGGCCTTCACCACGGTGATGCCCTGGATCGCCTCCTGCATGGCTCCGAGCACACGGCTGTTGAGGACGACGGATTCGCGGGTGACGACGCGGATTCGGCGGGCGATATAACGCAAGGACAGGATCACCGGCGGGGTGACGATGACGGCGACCAGCGACAGCACCGGGTCCTTGCTGATCATCACGCCCACCAGGCCGACAAGGGTGATGAGATCGCGGGCGAAGGAGGTGATCGTCATGTTCATGACATCACGGATGCCGGAGACGTTCTGGGCGATCTGTGCAGCTACGTGGGTCGAGCGGTTGTTGGAGAACCACGACACGTTGAGCGCCATCAGATGGTCGATCACCCGCTGCTGGTAGCGGGCGACGATGTTGTTGCCGATCCGGGCGAGGATGACGGCCTGGCCGTAGGAAGCGAAGCCGCGGATCATGAAAGCGGCGAGGATGGAGCCGCAGATCAGCCACAGGACACTCGGGTCCTTCTTGGCAAACGCCTCGTTGATGATGTCTTCCATGATCCAGGCGGTGAACGCCGTGGTTGCGGCAACGAGGAGCAGACAGGCGATCGCCGCCGCATATCCCCGCACATACTCGCGACCGGTCTCGCGCATGATCCGCGAGATCAGCGCGGTCATGGTCTCGAGTTCGACCTTTCCGGACTTGCGTCTGAAAAAATTTGCCAATGGCCAGTCCCGTTCCGATTTTCCATGCCGCCGCCCGGGCACACCATAGGCGCCGCCCGTCCGGCGGGGGCTCTATAGCCCTTTCGGCCGGCTTTGCCTATGCCCTCCAGCGGCGTCCTTCTGTCGCCAGACCGAAGAGGACCGGGGTGCGCGCATAGGCCGCCATGCCGGAAAGGGCTGCCAGCGGATGCGTGACGACGAAGGTCGGTATCTGTCGCATGATCTCGCCGTGCGGCGCCTTGTCCTCGAAGGCCTGGCGGAAGCCGGGGTGACGCAGCACCGGAAGCACGATCTGGGCGATGCCGCCCGACAGGTAGACGCCGCCGCGGGCCATGAAGACCAGCGCCAGGTCGCCGGCCAGCCGGCCGAGATAGGTGCAGAAGAGTTCGAGTGTCTCGACGGCGGCCGGATCCATGCCGTCGAGACCGGCAGAGGTGACTTCCGCAGGGCTTGCCGCCTTGACGTCCCGGCCGTCGGCCTTGCAGACGGCGCGATAGATGTTCATCAGGCCGCGGCCGCAGATCAGCTGTTCGCCCGAGATGCGGCCCTCGATGCGCTCGTAGTGCGAAAACAGCTCGAAGTCGCGGTCGCTGCGCGGGCCGATGTCCATGTGGCCGCCCTCTCCCGGCACCGGATACCAGGTGTGACGGGCATGCACCAGGCCGGCGACACCGAGACCGGTTCCAGGGCCGAGAACGACGCGGGAGGCGGCCTGACGAACTTCGCCACCACCGATCTTCTCGAGATATTTCTGCTCGACCGAGGTGGTGGCCATGGCCTGCGCCTCGAAGTCGTTGATGAGGATGACGTCCTTGAAGCCGAGTTCGGCGATCATCTGGCGCGGCTTGACGATCCACGGGGCGTTGGTGAGATCGACTTCGTCGTCCTTGATCGGCCCGGCGATGGCGAGCACCGCCGAGCGCGGCTGCACCGAGGTCTTGTCGAGCACGCCGCGCTGGATGGCCTCGTCGATGGTCTTGTAGGAGGCCGTCGGGATGACCGGGAATTCCTTCGGCGCGGCAAAGGCGTCGACGAGGATGGCGAAGCGGGCATTGGTGCCGCCGATATCCCCGATGAGCACCGGAAAGGCGATGGAGGTGTTGGTGTCGTGGCCAGTCTGCATCTCGGTATCCTGTCAGGGCCGTCCGTCCGCTCAGCCGCCGCTCCGGGCGGCTTCGTCGCGGATCGAGGACAGCAGGGTCTTGGCGGTGGCGGCATTGAGCGCCATGGGAATGTCGTAGACGATCGCCAGCCGTGTCAGCGCCTTGACGTCGACATCATGCGGCATGGCGGTCAGCGGGTCGACGAAAAAGATCAGCAGCCCGACCTCGCCGGTGGCGATGAGGGCGCCGATCTGCTGATCGCCCCCGAGCGGTCCGCTCTTCATCGGGGTGAGGTCCAGATCGGGGCAGGCCTCGAGGATGCGGCCGCCGGTGGTGCCGGTGGCGACAATGCCGTAGCGCGCCAGTTGCGTCGCATGAGCGCGAGCGAAATCGGCCATCTCGTCCTTCATCTGATCATGGGCGATCAGCGCTATTTTCTGGCCGGGCTTCATCAGTCTGCTTGCGGTCTCGGAATTTAAAACGATTTGAACGTTGGATTAGAGCTATTTCCGGGTGTCTGTAAAGGCGGCGATCACGGGAAGCCTCCTCGCTTAGTCTCGCGACATGTCAATCAGTTGACAGGCCGGGGCGTCGGCACGGGGATGTTGGCGGACGGAAGGACCGTGGAAGCGCTCGCCCGCATGACGGCCATGCCGGGCTCGAATGTCACCGCGGCCTCCGAGGACGGCGACGGCGCATCGATGACGCGGGCGCAGGCGGCCGGCAGCTCCGACAGCCGCATTTCGCGTTTCGGCTTGGGCTTTTCCCCCGGCTTGGCGGGCTTGGCCGGCTTCCAGGGTTCGTCGGTAAACCACCAGGCGAGCGACTTGTCGCAGCCGTCGCCGGCGGGCGGCGCGGCCTGCGACTTGCAATCGCGCGCGCCCTTCGGGCAGCTCATCCGGATATGGAAGTGATAGTGGTGTCCCCAGTAGGGACGGATCTTGTTGAAGGCCGAGCGGTCGCCCTTCCAGGTGTCGCAGAGCTTCTTCTTGATGCCCGGATGGACGAAGATGCGCTCGACTTCCGGGTAGCTCGCCGCCCGGACGATCAGCCGCGCATGGGCGTCGGTCCAGCGGTTCGGGTCGACATAGAGCGTATCGCCCTTGAGCATGGAGACGGCGGAAATGTCCTCGCGTTCGCGCACAGTCAGCGTGCGGTTCGGCATCGGATTGAGCCAGATGTCGGCGTCGAGCCCCATCTGGTGGGACGCATGCCCGGAGAGCATCGGCCCGCCGCGCGGCTGCGAGATGTCGCCAATCAGGAGACCCGGCCAGCCGTCCTGCTGAGCAGCCTCACGCGAAAGCCGCTCGATCAGCGCGATCATGTCGGGATGGCCCCAACGCCGGTTGCGCGACAGGCGCATGGCCTGCCAGGTCGGGCCGTCGGTGGGGATCGCCACTGCGCCCGCGATGCAGCCCTTGGAATAAAAGCCGTGCGGCTCGGAGGCGATCGCGGCGGGCAGCTTGACGTGGCCGAAGAGCTGCTTGGCGACGGCATTGCCGTCGGCTGCCGCGGCCGCCGGGATCGAGGCCGCCGCTGCGCCGAAAAGGAGAGCCGCGCGCATCAGGCGGGCAAACATGCCGAAATGGATCAATTCTTCCTCCAGCGCGACATCGGCGCGCAAATCACCTTCTCAGAGGATACAGCCGCGCCCGTCTCTTGCAAACCGCCCGGTCAGGGCCGGTAGCGGAAGATCTCGAGCGGCTTTCCGAGCGTTCCCGGTACCGGCTCGAGCCAGTCGGGCACTTGTCCCTTCCTGAGCTGCGCATAGAGCCCGTCGGGAGCGTCGCGCTCGAAATTGCCGATCTGCGGGTCGGATCCACAGAAGGCGACGAGCGTGACGCCTGCCGCATCGAGATAGCGTCGTGCCTCTTCGCGCGGTGACAGACCGATATGGAGTTCGGCGAGCATGCCTGCCTGGTTACGGTGGTAGGGCGCCGAAAGCGTGCGGTGGCCGGTGTAACGCAACACCGTGGCGCCGAGATTGGAGACGTTGGCGACGACACCGTCGGGCTCGGCCGCAAGCGGCGCCATGGCCTCCGACGTCAGGCAGGCCGCGCCCTCGTCGGTTTCCACCGCGGCGGTTTCGGTCTCGCCGGCAAGCGCGTGATAGCCGGAGGAGACAAGGCTTCCGGCGAGCGCCCATACAAAGGGAACGGAGGCGAGCGCCATGGCGGCGAAGGCCAGCCCCTTCGTACCGTTCTTCGGATCGGCATTGGAGCGGGCGCGCAGGCCGGCAACGACGGGGGCGAGCACGAAGATCGACAGAAGATTGGAGAAGACAGCGCCGCGAACCTGGATGAGCGCAATGGCGTAGGCGACGGCGATCATGGCGACCAGCACCAGATGCTCGCGCACCATGCGGCCCTGGCGGATGGCGAGAGCGGCGCAGAAGAGGGCGATCAGCGGAACGAGATAGTAGCCGCCTGCGGTGAAGGGTTCGTAGGCCAGCTGTCGCCAGACCGGCTGGGCTTCGGTCACCGAACTGAGCCACATCCGGACCAGCAGCGGATCGAGGTTGGACAGCGGGTTGGACAAACATTGCGGCGCGACCAGAAGTGTCGTCAGCCCGGTCGCGGCACCGACTGCAACGAGCCCGACCAGACGAACCGGCAGGCTGCGGCGCGAGAGCGTTGCGGCGACAAGGCACAATCCGCCCGCACCGACCGTTGCGATGGCGTAGAAGCCGAGCGAGAGCGCGTCGCAGACGACAGCACCATACCGGGCAGGCGGGATCGTGAGATAGAAGAAGGCGGTCAGCGCCAGCGCCAGCGTCAGCCCGAACGCGATCGTGGCGCGGCGGGCGGTTTCCCCGAACCAGAGCCAGAGTCCGGCCACTGTTGCGCAGGCGATGGCGATCTGCGGCGTGGTTTCGGCGCCTACCGCGATTGCGAGTGCGGCGACAAAACCGCCGAGCGTGTAGGCCGACCTGCGGGCAAAGGGCTGGACCAGGCAGGCGGCGAGCACCGCGACGATCGCCATCTGGACATTGTGATGATCGATGGCACCGGGACGGAAACGTCCGACCGAGAGCACGAAAAGAAAGGCGGCGGCGAGCCCGAGGATGGCGGCCGCACGGCTGTCCGCGCCTCCGCTCAACCGGCGGGAACCGGCGGCAGCCGAATAGAGAAGCGGAATCGTTGTCAGGAGCGGCCAGACAAAGAGCGCCGCGGCCTCGGCCCTGGTCTGCGACAGAAAGGTCGAAAAGAACAGGATCAGCGCGGCGATCGGCAGGTCGATGAGACGGGACCAGTGCATCGGCGTTCCGCCCTCGAGCCCGAGGCGGTACTGCATCGGGTCGAACCAGCCCTGCCCGGCGAGGAGATCGCGGACGACGACGAGGCGCATGACGTCGTCATTGTCCTTGCCGACATAATCGACATACCAGAGCACATGCATGACGGCGACGAGGCCGACGAGGAGGGCGAAGGCGATCCAGACCGGGCGATGGAGCCCGGCGAGCGCGCCGGGACCAGCGAGGCGCCTGTCGGTGGGCAAGGCCGGGGATTGAAGGTTTTCCCGCACTGACACCGGAGGCTCCCGTCGAAATCCGAACGGTGCGCAACCTAGCCTTAACCTTCTCAAGAAATAGTAAAGGCAGCGCGTTGCGCGCCTGCCCGCCCCCTTTGCGAGCCCCTTGGAGGACTCAATGACCGACGGCCTGCTGGACGATCTCGAGATTGCCGTTCTGCTGCCCTGCTACAACGAGGCGAGAACCATCGGCCCTGTGGTCGAGGGTTTTCGCGCGGCCCTGCCCGGCGCGCGCATCTACGTCTACGACAACAATTCCTCCGACGACACGGCACTCAGGGCAGCTCTTGCGGGCGCCACCGTGGTGCGCGAACTGCGGCAGGGCAAGGGCCATGTGGTTCGCCGGATGTTCTCGGATATCGACGCCGACATCTATCTGATGGCCGACGGCGACGGCACCTATGCCCCGGCCGACGGCGCGGAACTGATCCGCACGCTGCTGACAGAACGCTGCGACATGGTGGTTGGCACGCGGCGCGGGGTGAAGGCGGATGCCGGCCGCCGCGGCCACGCTTTCGGCAACTCGCTTTTCAACCGGGTCTACCGGATGATGTTCGGCACCGAGTTCTCCGACATCTTCTCGGGCTACCGCGCTTTCAGCCGCCGGTTCGTCAAGAGCTTCCCGGCGGTATCGGGCGGGTTCGAGATCGAAACGGAAATGAGCGTCCATGCCTCGGTGCTGAAGCTGCCGGTCAGCGAACTCGAGCTCGATTACGGCCGCCGGCCGGAGGGCTCGGAATCCAAGCTCTCCACCTTCCGGGACGGCGGACGCATTCTCTGGATGCTTGCCATGCTGATGAAGGAAACCCGGCCGTTCTATTTCTTCAGCTATGTGAGCCTCGCCGTCATGTCGCTGTCGCTCATGCTGATGGTGCCGGTGCTCAACGAGTATTTCCTCACGGGTCTCGTCAGCCGCATGCCCACCTGGGTGCTGGCGATGGCGCTGATGATGATGGCGCTGATGATCTTCTCGGCCGGGATGATTCTCGATTCGGTCGCCCGCGGCCGTGTGGAGCAGAAGCGCATCCACTACCTCTCGCATCCCGCCGCCCACTGCGGACGCCGTCATGAACGTCCTTCAAGCACCGCGCATTCGACAAATCTCGAAGACGCCGTTAAAGGCACAGGGGAAAAATCCGCGAGATCACGCAAGGCAGCATGAAGAAGTTCATTTCATTCGCCATCGCCGGGGGGACCGGGTTCCTGGTCGATACCGGCGTGCTCTACCTCGCGCTCGCCTACACACCGATCGGTCCCTATTTCGGCCGGGCGCTGGCGATCGCCGCCGCCATGGGATGCACTTGGTACATCAACCGGCGCTTCACCTTCCACGCCTCGGGCCGACCGCTGAGAAGCGAAGGCGCGCGTTACGGCAGCGTCGGGCTCGGCTCGGCGCTGCTTAATTACTGCGTCTACTCGATCATCATCCTGATCGCGCCCAAGGTGTCGCCCTATGTGGCGCTGATCCTAGGCTCCGCTTCGGCGACGGTTTTCTCCTATCTGGGCTATTCCCGCTTCGTCTTCGGCAAGCCGCCGACGGAAAGCGAACTGCCCTGATCCCGGATCAGACCGTTTCCCAACCGTCCTTGTCGGCGGCGCGGTAGATCGCGTCGATAAACTTCTGGTTCTTCACCGAATCCTCGAGCGTGAAGATCGGGTTGCCCTCGCCCTCGACGTGACGGACGAAATTCTCGGCCTCGACCCGGTACTGGCGGACACCGGCGAAGCGGTAGACGTCGGCCTTGTCATGCCCTGCCGAATGGACGGTGACTTCCGGCATCCCCCACTCTATGGCGTTGAAGGGTGCCGTGACCTCGATGAAGCCCTTGTCGCCGTGGAAGACCATCAGCTGGCGCGCGGCCATCTGGGTCGAGACGTAGAAGCTCATGGTGAAATCGCCGAAATCGGCGGTGACGTCGGCGAAGATGTCGGTGCCGAAGTTCGGATCGCGATGGACGATGGAGCGCACCTTCTGCGGCTCCTTGCCGGTCGAGAACCGGGTCGAGACCGTCGGATAAACGCCAATGTCGGGCAGGCCGCCGCCGCCGAGTTCCGGGCGGTTGCGCATGTTGTCAGGGTCGACGTTGAAGTAGGAAAACGCGCCCTGGACGTGGACAAGACGCCCGATGGCACCATCAGCGATCAGCTCGCGCACTTTCAGCCACTGCGGGTGATAGGTGACCATGTAGGCTTCGGAGATCACGACACCGGCCTTGTCGCGCGCGGCGATCACCGGTTCGATCTCCTCGGCCTTGAGCGCGATCGGCTTTTCGCACAGCACGTGCTTGCCGGCCTCGGCCGCCTTGACGGTCCACTCGATGTGCTGCGAGGTCGGCAGCGGGATATAGACGCCGTCGATCTCCGGATCGTTGAGCATGTCCTCGTACGAGCCGTAGGCCTTGGCGATCTGGAAGCGCTTGGCGAACTCCTCGGCGCGCGTGATGTCGCGGCTGGCGACGCCGGCGACGATGCCGTTCACGCTGTCCTGGATCTGCGGCACGACGAATTCGCGACCGATCTTGGCCGTCGACAATACACCCCAACGAAACATGATATCTCTCCCTTGCACGGACTTCGCCTTGCGCGGGCGGTCCCTTTTCGATCGGCGCGCAGGAAACCCGCTTCGCGCCGGAATTGCAAGGCTCGCGGCGGACACTTCAACCGCACTATCCAGCCCGGCGGATCGAGACTAGGGTCATCGCCATGCAGAAAGCGCCCGAAGTCCCATTCGAACAAGCCGCCGACACCCGTACGGGCCAGACGTTCTGTCCCGAGACGAAGCGCCGCTTCGTGCTGATCGCCGCGATCCTCGCTTCGGCGCTCGGCTTCATCGACGGATCGGTGGTCTCGGTGGCGATGCCGGCGATCCGCGCCGATCTCGGCGCCTCGCTCGCAGACGCGCAATGGATCTCCAACGCCTATGCCCTGACGCTCTCGGCGCTGATCCTGGTCGGCGGCGGGGCCGGCGACAGGTTCGGGCTCAGGCGGACCTTCATCGCCGGCATCGTCGTCTTCGTTCTTACCTCGCTCGTCTGTGCGCTGGTGCCCTCGGCGGGCACGCTGATCCTGGCGCGCGGATTTCAGGGCATCGGCGCGGCACTGATGATCCCGGGCAGTCTCGCGATCATCGCCAAGGCCTATCCGAAGGGCGAGCGCGGCCGGGCGATCGGTCTCTGGGCGGCCGCCTCGGCGCTGACGACGGCCATCGGCCCGGTGCTCGGCGGCGGCATCCTCTCGGTTTTCGGCGACGGCGCCTGGCGGATGATCTTCGCTATCAACCTGCCGCTCGGCGCGATCGCCATCTATCTCCTCACCCGTGTGCCCGACGATCCGCCTGGCGAGAGGAAGAAGCTCGATTTTGGCGGCGCGGCGCTGGCGATCGTGGCCTTCGGGGCTCTGGCCTGGGGACTGACGGCGGTGGTGGCGGAAAGCGGGACGACGGCCCCCGTGCGGGCGATCGCGCTGATGGCCGGCGGGCTCGTGGCGCTGGTGGTGTTCGTGATCTACGAATTGCGGGTCAAGGCACCGATGGTCAATCTGCGGCTCTTTGCGATCCCGGCCTTCGCGGGCGCCAACGCGGCGACCTTCGTTCTCTATTTCGCGCTGTCGGCCAACCTGTTCTACCTGCCGATGCTGCTGATCGCCGGCTGGGGGATTTCGCCGGCGACAGCCGGGTTCCTGTTCATTCCGCTGTCGGCCTCGATCGCGCTCCTTTCCGGCCCGGTCGGTCGCCTGTCGGACCGGATCGGACCGCGACTGCCGATCACCGCAGGCAGCACGGTCGTCGGCCTCGCCTTCGGCGGCCTGGCGATCGTGGTCGGTTCCGGCCTGCATCTGTTCTGGGAAGCAGTGTTCCCGATGATGATCCTGATGGGGCTCGGCATGGCGCTCGTCGTTTCACCGCTCTCGACCGCGGTGATGACCTCGGTCGAGGACGCGGACACGGGGGCCGCCTCGGGGATCAACAATGCGCTGTCGCGCATCGCCGGTCTGGTGGCGGTGGCGGCGATGGGCAGTCTGGCGGCGCTCGTCTATGCTGCCCATCTTGGCGCTGCCGCGGGCGACATCCCCGGTTTCGGTGAACCGGCGTCCGGGCTACCCGCTGACACCGAGGCGCTGCGGCTGGCAGCAAGCGACGCAGCCTTTGCGGCGATCGCCTGGACCATCGCCGGCTGCTGCTTCCTGTCGGCCCTATTGGCCTGGACGACGCAGCCCGCCGGGCAGCCCGCAGAAGCGTAAGTTACGACTAACGCTCAGGCGCCGTGGGCGCGCTCACGGATTTCGGCGAGCGTCCAGTCGACCAGCAATTCGCCGTCCTTCCAGACGGGCTTTATGAGATTCTCGCGGTCGCCCAGATCCTTGAGTGGTACGGCGACCGGCACGCCGTCCTCCATCACCACCGCCTGGCGATATCGCTTGGAGGCCTTGCCGGGGTCGGTCTTGGGGTTCTTGTTGATGCCGTGCCAGTCGCCATTCGTATCCTGGCGGGCATTGGCCTTCATGGCGAAGCGCAGCGTGTCGCGGTTGACTTTCTGTAGAAGGCCCGCGCCCATGCCGAAGGCGAGGTTTTCCGCCGACCAGCCCTGATCCTCCAGACGCCCCAAGAGAATGCGGATGGTCTCCGGCGTGATCCCGTCGCCCTGGATGACACGGACCGCCGGATTGAGCACCTTGAAGCCCTTCTTGTTGACGGTGAAGCCGAAGATCTCGCCCAACATCTCGACGGTGTCGATCGGCACGCGGGATGCGTCGCCGGAGTCGGGGCGGACGACGAGGGTACCGCCAGTCGCCTCGACCTCGGCCTTCAGTTCCTCGCCCCAGATGTTCTTCACCGCGCGGTAGAGATCGTAGGAGTCCGACACCACGGCGACCAGCTTGCCGGGGCCGCCGAACTGGGTCAGCATGTTGCGATAGGCTTCCGTCTCGCGGTCCTCGCCCCAGCTCGTCATGGTCGAATGCTCGGCGGCGGGGATCGAGAATCCCGCCATCGGCTCGTGGTAGTAGCGGCGCGCCGCAACGATGCCGGCGACCGTATCGGTGCCGAGGAAACTGACCAGATGGGCGACGCCGCCAAGGCCCGCCTGTTCGAGCGAGGTGGTGCCGCGGGCGCCGAAATCATGCAGCCGGAAAGGCAGCACCTCGGCGGGCGTGTCACAGGTGCGATCGAGCGAGGCGGCGATGATCTTGCGCACGCCGTGCGACAGCGTTGCGACGGTCGACGGGTACCAGATGGCGCGCAGGATCGCGGTTTCGAGGAAGGTCGGCAGCCAGAAGAAGTCGGGATCGGTGTTGCGGACCTGGACGATCGGCGTGCCGGCGGGAACGATCGAGCCCTCGGGCAGCGCCTCGACCAAAAGCGGCAGCTTGCCGCCGTGACGGGTGACCAGCGTCTCCCAGCCCTCACGGTTGAACGGCAGACCATGGGCGGTGATCAGTTCGTCGGCCTCGTCGACGTCAGCCATGGTGACGCGGGTGGAGAAATATTCCTTGAGGAACATCTGCAGCCCGAAGAAAAGCACGTTCTCGTAAGCCCCGCCGCGCCGCGCCTCGACATAGGCCGAGATCGCCGCCGTCTCCGGCGGGTACTGCAGGAAATGGGAGTATTTGTAGCTGTCGGAATTGAGAATGAGGTTCATGGGACGCCCGCGTCGAAAAAGGTCGGCGTCCTGTTTAGAGCCTGGGACGGGGGTTGGGAAGGACGGTAAGCAACACGCACTTGGATGATTGTATGATTTGTATTACATGTATGTGATGCAATTCAAGAAAGCGAGTTTACGATGAAATCTGTCTCTGTGCGGATCGATGACGACATCAAGGCGCGGTGGGACCAGCTCGCCGACGAGCATGGGCTCAACGCCAGCCACCTGATGCGCCAGGCGATCATCGAAAAGCTGGAAGAACTCGAGGATTTCTACGTCGTCCGGCAGCGGCTCAGCGAGCCGTTCGAAACGATTCCCGCTGAACAGGTCTGGAAAGAGCTTGGCCTCGAGGATTGAATTTCATCCGAAGGCGCGGACCGAATTCCGGGACATCGACCGGACGGCCCAACTCCGGATCAAGAAAGCCCTCGATGAATTAGCGCGGATCGACGATCCGCGTCAGCGGCTCATCCCCTATTCGGCCACACTTAAAGGCTTCTGGAAACTGCGTTGCGGCGATTATCGGCTGGTCTGCGAAATTCTGCAGCACGGCGGCCAGACGGTGCTGATCATCCATCTGGCCCATCGCAGCCGCGTCTATTCCAAATCCGGCATGCGGACGATCCGCGCCCGCACGGATCGGGACTAACCTCTCAGCACGCCGCCCGTCGATTTCTCGACATTGGCGACGACCTTGGCCGATACTTGTTCGAGTTCCTCCTCGGTCAGGGTCTTGTCGCGCGGCTGCAGGGTGACCTCGATCGCCACCGACTTCTTGCCCTCGCCAAGCGAAGCCCCCTGGAAGAGGTCGAAGACGTTGACCGCGGTGATCAGCGTCTTGTCAGCACCGGTCGCCGCGCGGACGATGTCGCCGGCGGCCACGTCCGCGTCCACCACGAAGGCGAAGTCGCGGCGCACGGCCTGGAAGGGCGAGAGCGACAGGACGGGCTTGGTGCGGGTGGCCTTGGCGCGCGGTTCGGGGATGGCGTCGATGAAGACCTCGAAGCCGCAGAGCGCGCCGGAGACGTCGAGTGTCTCCAGCACCTTGGGATGAAACTCGCCGAAGGTGCCGAGCACCACCTTGGGGCCGAGCTTGATGACGCCGGAGCGGCCCGGGTGGAACCAGTCGGGCGCACCGCGCTCGATCATCAGCCGGTCGACGGGCGCGCCGCAGGCTTCGAGCACGGCGAAGGCATCGGCCTTGGCGTCGAAGACGCCGACCGGCTGCGCCGCGCCATCCCAGTGACGGCCCGACCCTTCGAGCGTGGCGGTGCCGCGGCGGACTCCGCCGGCAACCCGGCGCTGGCCCTGCGGCTCGTCGCTTTCATAGGTGGCAGCAACCTCGAAGACGGCGGCATCGCCGAAACCGCGGGCGGCATTGCGGCCGGAGGCGGCGAGCAGGCCGGGCAGCAGCGAGGGCCGCATGTCGGACATGTCGGCCGAGATCGGGTTCGAGAGCTTGAGTTCCGGCTTGCCGCCACCAAAGGCCTTCGCGTGGTCTTCTGGAATGAAGGACCAGGTGATGGCCTCGTGCATGCCGCGGGCGGCGAGAGTGCGACGGGCGAGACGGGTGCGAATCTGCAGCGTGGTCAGGATCTTTCCGTTGACCGCCGCATGGCTTTCGAGCGGCGCGGGGTCGATGGCGTTGACGCCATGGATGCGCATGACCTCTTCGACCAGATCGGCCTTGCCGTCGACATCCGGGCGCCAGGAGGGCACCACGAAACGGACGGTATCGCCGTCGGTCGGGCCCTTGGGCTGGAAGCCGAGCTTCTTCAGGATCTCGATGCTTTCGGCGCGGTCAACATCGAGGCCGGTCAGGCGCTTGGTTTCGGCAAGGGGAAAATCGACCTCCTTGTAATGGTGGCCGGTGTGACCGACGATCTCGCCCACGGTGGAGGTCGGCTCGCCATACTTGATGACCGGTTCGGTCGGCGCCCCGCCGCACAGATCCATGATCAGGCGGGTGGCGAGTTCGAGGCCCGCGCCCATGAATTCGGGATCGACGCCGCGCTCGAACCGGTAGCGGGCATCGGTGACGATGCCGAGATCGCGGCCGGTGCGTGCGACGTTCATCGGGTCCCATAGCGCGGATTCGACCAGCACGTCGGTGGTGGTCTCGTCGCAGCCCGAATGCTCGCCGCCCATGATGCCGGCGATTGATTCCACACCGTTGTCGTCGGAGATGACGCACATGTCGGGACCGAGCTTGTATTCGCGGGTATCGAGCGCCAGCACGGTCTCGCCCTCCTTCGCCCGGCGGACGAGGAGATCGCCCTTGACCTTGGCGGCGTCGAAGACGTGCAGCGGACGCCCGCGATCGAAGGTGACGTAGTTGGTGATGTCGACGAGCGCGTTGATGGGGCGCAGGCCGATGGCGATCAGCCGCTTCTGCATCCACAAGGGCGACGGGCCGTTCTTGACGTCACGCACGAGGCGGAGCGCGAAGCCGGGGCACAGGTCTTTCGCCTCGATGGTGACATCGACCGGGCAGGCGCCTTCGCCGGCGACTTCTTCCACCGAACCATCCTTCAGCGTGCCGAGACCGGCGGCGGCCAGATCGCGGGCAATGCCGTAAATGCTGGTGCAGTCCGGACGGTTGGGCGTGAGGTTGATGTCGATGACCGGATCGTCGAGGCCGGCATAGGTCGCGTAAGGCGTTCCGACCGGTGCGTCGTCCGGCAGATCGATGATGCCTTCGTGATTGTCGGAAATCTCGAGTTCGCGTTCCGAGCACATCATGCCGAAGCTTTCGACGCCACGGATGGCGGCCGAGCCGAGCGTCACGTCGATGCCGGGCACATAGGTGCCGGGAGCGGCGAAGGCGCCGATCAGACCGGCCCGCGCGTTGGGCGCACCGCAGACCACCTGCACCGGCTCGCCCGAGCCGGTGTCGACCTTGAGCACCTTGAGCTTGTCGGCGTTCGGATGCGGCTCGGCGGAGACGATCTTCGCGATGGTGAAGGCCTTGAAGGCGGCCTTGTCGTCGACCTCCTCGACCTCGAGGCCGATCATGGTCAGCCGCTCGACGATCTCATCGAGGGAGGCGTCGGTTTCAAGGTGATCCTTGAGCCAGGACAGGGTGAATTTCATCGGTCGGTTCCAGTCATCCGGTAATCAGCGTTCGACGGAGAAGCCGTCGTGGCGCGGCAGGTCGTCGGCGATATGCAAAAAGGGCAGTCGGCGTTTTTCGAAGGCGTGCACGTTGGGCGGAAAGTCTTCGGGCGCATCCATGAAGCCGAGCGCCAGATAGACCGCGCCGGGAAGCTTCTCGTCGGTATAGCCGATCTGGCTGCCGCAATGTTCGCAGAAGGAGCGAGTGACGCCGCCGGCGCCACGCCAGGTCTTCGGCTCACCGAACCAGGTGAGATCGGCCTCGCGGAAACCGACGTAGGCCATGACCGGCGCGCCGGTCTGCTTGCGGCAGTCGCGGCAGTGGCAATAGGACTGCCAGATCGGCTCGGCCGAGGTCTCGACCGAGATCAATCCGCACCGGCAGGAGCCGTGGTGGTTGCTCACTGGGGCTCCTCCGCGGCCAAGGGCGGCAGTTCGCGACAGACATCACAAAAGGCAAGCAACATGATCACGCGGCTTCCTGTTCAGGGTCTTTCGCACCGGGCGCCTTCCAACCGAGTAGCAAACCCTTGACCGAAACGCCTTCGTCGAGTTCGGGCCACCAGACCCCCGCAAATTCGAGTTCGACGGCCGCACGCTGCTCAGGCGTCGCCTTGGCGAGAAACGGGTACCACCAGAGCGGAGCACGAATCTGGCGACCATCGGCGAGCGTCACGTAGACGAAACGCGCATCGCATTCCGCGGATACGGGACGCATTTCCTCGGTTTCAAATTCCAAAGAAGTCATTCCACTTCTCCATCCAGTTCTCCCGGTTCTCCGCAATCTTGCCCGAGAACTCGGCCATTTCCCGGCTATTGTAGCCGTGGGCATATTCTATTTCCAAACTTTCCAGCCAGACCTTCGCCGACTTGCCACCGCTGACGACATGGACATGAGGCGGCTCCGGTCCATCCGACGCATAGAACCGGAACTTGTAGCCATGCCAGATCAGCAGCGTCGGCATGAGATCACGCGCTCAGGCCCGCAAAGAGGGTCGGGATGTCGAGAGGGCGGAAGCCGTAATGGTCGATCCAGCGGACGTCGGCGTCGAAGAAGTCGCGCAGGTCGGGCATGCCGTATTTGAGCATCGCGATGCGGTCGATGCCCATGCCCCAGGCGAAGCCCTGATAGACGTCGGGATCGAGCCCGCCGGCGCGCAGCACGTTCGGGTGGACCATGCCGCAGCCGAGGATCTCCATCCAGTCCTTGCCCTCGCCGAAGCGGACCTCGCCGGGCTTCGAACGGTCGCACTGGATGTCGACCTCGAGGCTCGGCTCGGTGAAGGGGAAGAAGGAGGGACGGAAGCGCATGTTGAGCGAGGGCACCTCGAAGAAGGCCTTGCAGAACTCCTGCAGGGTCCACTTCATGTTGGCGACGTTGGCCTTCTCGTCGATGACCAGACCTTCGAGCTGATGGAACATCGGCGAGTGGGTGGCATCGGAATCCTGCCGGTAGGTCTTGCCCGGAATGACGATGCGGATCGGCGGCTTCTGGCTCTCCATCGTGTGGATCTGCACCGGCGAGGTATGGGTGCGCAGGAGCTTCCGCTTGCCGTCGGCGCCCGGCGGGAAGAAGAAGGTGTCGTGCATCTCGCGGGCCGGATGGCCCTCGGGGAAGTTGAGCGCGGTGAAATTGTAGTAATCGGTCTCGATGTCCGGCCCCTCGGCGACGGCGAAGCCCATGTCGCCGAAGATGGCGGTGATCTCGTCGATGACTTGGCTGATCGGGTGGACGCGGCCGCGCTCCGACGGAGAGGTGCGGATGGGAAGCGAGATGTCGACGGTCTCGCGGGCCAGACGCGCGGTGATCGCGGCGTCCTTGAGTTCGCTCTTGCGAGACGCGATGGCATCGGTGACGCGGCTCTTGAGACCGTTGATCGCAGGACCGGCGGTCTGGCGCTCCTCGGCGCTCATGCCGCCCAAGCCCTTGAGCAGTTCGGAGACCGAGCCCTTCTTGCCGAGCGCGCCGACGCGGACGGCTTCGATGGCGGCCTCGTCGGCGGCGTTTTCGATATCGGCCATGATGGCCTTTTCGAGGGTTTCCAGATCGCTCATGTCCATCTTTCCGGTCTGTCGTCCGTCGCCCCTGTTTCAGGGGCCGGAATGAAAGAATCCCGCGTCAGCCGTGCCGACGCGGGATCCCGATTGGTCAGAAATTGTGCCTTAGGGAAAGCGCCGGCTTATTGAACCGCGCCTTCAAACTCGTTCGGCGTACCGGTTTCCTTGAGGTACTCGAGTGCCTTCTTGGAAGCGGCAACGAGCGCGCCGAAAGCGGCCGGCTCGTGGATGGCCATGTCGGAGAGGACCTTGCGGTCGATCTCGATGCCGGCCTTGCCGAGACCGTCGATGAAGCGGCCATAGGTCAGGCCGTGCTCGCGGACAGCGGCGTTGATGCGCTGGATCCAGAGCGCCCGGAAGTTCCGCTTGCGCGCCTTGCGGTCGCGGTAGGCGTACTGCATCGAGCGGTCGACAGCGGCCTTGGCCGTGCGGATGGTGTTCTTGCGACGTCCGTAGAAGCCCTTGGCTTTCTTGAGGACCTTCTTGTGCTTGGCGTGGGCGGTAACGCCCCGTTTTACGCGTGCCATGTCATGATCTCCTTAAAGATTAGGTCCGGTTCAAAGTCCGTTCGGAAGGAACTTCTTGACGATCTTGGCATCCGGCTCCGAGAGAACCATGGTGCCGCGGGCGTCGCGGATGAACTTGTTGGACCGTTTGATCATGCCGTGGCGCTTGCCGGCCTGGGCCGACTTCACCTTGCCCGTCGCGGTGATCTTGAACCGCTTCTTGGCAGACGATTTCGTCTTCATCTTGGGCATTTCGCTACTCCTTGCAGGCTTTCGCCGTCGCCGCGCGCGGCGGAAATGGCAGCCTTGTTGTTCGATTGAGACGGCTGAAGAGACCGTCAAGCGTTCGGAACCGCCTCGGCATGCCCTGCCGGCCGGTTCGGACCGCGGCCTTATAGAGTGAAGGCGGTGAAGATGCAAGGCCCGAGCCGGTCGCCGGGGCGACCGGGCAGCCACAAAAGAAAAAGACCGCGAAACGCGGCCTTTCTCAGTGAGGTGAGGCATCCGGACCAATCGTCCGGTACCCCTTGGACGATTGCCTGCTCAGCGGGGTGCGAGCACCATCATCATCTGGCGGCCTTCGAGCTTGGGCTCGGCCTCCACCTTCGCGATTTCCTCGGTGTCGCCCTTCACCTTCTGGAGAAGCTGCATGCCGAGTTCCTGGTGGGCCATTTCGCGGCCGCGGAAGCGAAGGGTGACCTTCACCTTGTCGCCGCCCTCGAAGAAGCGCTTGATCGCCTTCATCTTCACGTCGTAGTCGTGCGTGTCGATGTTGGGCCGCATCTTGATTTCCTTGACCTCGACGGTCTTCTGCTTCTTGCGGGCCTCGGAGGCTTTCTTCTGCGACTGGTATTTGAGCTTGCCGAGATCGACGAGCTTGCACACCGGCACGTCGCCGTTCGAATTGATCTCGACGAGGTCGAGGCCTGCCTCTTCGGCAAGCTCCAGTGCTTCGGATGTCGAGATGACGCCGCGGTTCTGGCCCTCTGCGTCGATCAGCTGAACCTGCGGGGCACGAATATCTCTGTTGGCGCGCGGCCCGTCATTCGTGGTAGGGGGCGCTCTAAAAGGTCTGCGAATGGCTTTGGTCTCCTGGACTATTGATAGGACAAGCTTCTGGGCAGCGGCATGCCGTTTCAGACCGCCTGACTGCCATGTCTACAAGACAACGCCGGTGTCAATAGCATGGTTGCGGGGAAAAATCACCTGCTACGCGGTTCCGCACGAAAGAGGCGCGCAACCAGCTTGCGCAAAGCCAATCTTCGAGGCCACGCCGGCCCGTCCTGCGGCACTGAAATAGGGAGCCAGAACGATGATGACAATGACTGACATCCGCGAGGAACGCTTCACCGTGGGCGACGGCCAGGGCGCCCGCGACATCGCCGCGCTCGTCAGGCCCGCACGGACGGTCGGCCGGCCTGGCACGGTCTGGCTCGGCGGCTACCGTTCCGACATGACGGGCAGCAAGGCCGAAGCCATCTGCGCCCATCAGGGGTCACTGGGAGCGGCGAGCCTGAGGTTCGACTATTCCGGCCACGGCGCTTCGGGCGGCCGCTTTACCGACGGGACAATCTCGCGCTGGCTGGAGGAGAGCCTCGCCGTTTTCGACAGGTTCACCGAAGGGCCACAGATCCTCGTCGGCTCGTCGATGGGCGGATGGATCGCGCTCAGAATGGCGCAGGAACTCAAGAAGCGCGGACAGGCCGACCGGATCGCCGGCATGGTGCTGATCGCCCCGGCGCCCGACTTCACCTCGGAGCTGATGGAACCGGAGCTGACCGCGGAACAGTCCGCCGCGCTGGCCTCCCAGGGCTATTTCGAGGAACCGACGCCCTATGGCCCGGACCCCAACGTCTTTACCAAGGCATTGTTCGACGACGGTCGCGCCAACCAGGTGCTCGAAGGGGTTATCGAGGTCGACGCGCCGGTGACGATCATCCAGGGCATGGAGGACACCGACGTGCCCTGGCGGCACGCCTTGCGTCTCGTGGAGCACCTGCCCTCGACGAATGTGGACGTGCAGCTCATCAGGGATGGCGACCACCGGCTGTCGCGGCCCGAGGACATCGCCCGCATCCTGGCCGCCATCGACCGGGTCGCGGATCCTACCTGAATTGCCTGCCATCCACAGCGGTGTGACTTTATTTCCGCACCCGAGGCTCGTTGGTAACCATAACAGCAGGTAAACGCCGTCCCGGAATTGACACCGCCCCGCGCCCCTCTTTACTTTTCCTTAACTATTGGGGACAGGTGGCACGGGGAAACCGGACATGCTCAGCCTTCACAGGACATTGGTCCTCGCCGTCGGCCTCCTGGCCGGAGCGGCGGCCAGCCAGGCCTACTCCGCCCCCGCCCATGCGCCGGGCCGGGCCACCGCGATGGTGACCGGCCGGATCACATCACAGCCCATCGGCCACTACGATTTCTGCAAGACCTACCGGGACGAGTGCCGCCCGGTCGCCAAGCCGGCCGCGGCGCCGCGCGTGACCGACTACGGCTGGACCGTGGTCAAGGAGGTCAACGAGGCGGTGAACTTCTCGATCATGCCGAAGACCGACATGGAGATCTACGGCCGCGAGGAAGTGTGGGCCTATCCGGACATCGCCGGCGACTGCGAGGATTATGTCCTCCTCAAGCGTCACATGCTGATCGAACGCGGCTTCTCGCCCGGCGACGTGCTGATCACCGTCGTGCGCAAGCCCGACGGCGAGGGCCACGCGGTCCTCACCCTGCGCAGCGCGGATGGCGACTATGTTCTCGACAATCTCGAGGACGAGGTGAAGCCGTGGACGGCCACCCCCTACCGCTATCTCAAGCGACAGTCGTCGGAGAATTCCGGTCGCTGGGTGACCATCGAAAACGGCTCTGACGTGCTGGTCGGCTCGGTCCAGTAAGTCCGGCCGCATCAACTATCCTCATTCTGCCCATGCGAACGTCCTGATCCAGCGGTGCCTCAGGCGCTGCCGCCAATCACCATGCCAGCGGCAAACACCAGCGCGCCGCCGAGCACGACCTGGATGATCGCCCGGCTCCACGGCGTTTCCATCCAGTGATTCTGGATCCAGGCAATCGCCCAGAGTTCGACGAAGACCACGGCGATGGCGACCGTGGTCGCGGTGCCGAAATGCGGGATCAGATAGGGCAACGCGTGCCCCAATCCGCCGATCGTGGTCATGATGCCGGAAGCCAGACCGCGCTTGATCGGCGAACCGCGCCCCGACAAGACGCCGTCGTCATGGGCGGCCTCGGTAAAGCCCATGGAAATGCCGGCACCCACTGATGCCGAGAGGCCGACGACAAAGGTCGTCGCGGTGTTCTGCGTGGCGAAGGCGGTGGCGAAGATCGGCGCCAGTGTCGACACCGATCCGTCCATCAGGCCGGCGAGTCCCGGCTGGACATAGGTCAGGATGAAGCGCTTGCGCTCCGTCTCGTTCTCCTCCGCGGCGACATCCTCCGGCGCGTGGCGCTCGGTCAGTCGGCGGGCGAGTGATTCGTGCGCCTTTTCCTGGACGGCCAGATCGCCAAGCAGCTTGCGGGTATCGGCATCGGAAGAGCGCTGGGCCGCAGCGAGATAAAACAGGTGGGCCTGATGCTCCATGTTCTCGGCTTCCGCGCGGATGCGGGCGAGCGGCAGGTTACGCGCCAGCCAGGCCGGCTTGCGGTCGTAATATTCGCGCACATGCTCGCGGCGGACCAGCGGGATGCGTTCGCCGAACCGCTTGCGGTGCAATTCGATCAGCCGCGCCCGGTGGGCGTTCTCCTCCTCCGCCATCTCGTCGAAGACCTTGGCCGAGTGAGGGTAGTCCTCGCGCAGCATGTCGCCATAGGCGAGATAGATGCGCGCATCGTCCTCCTCGGACGATATGGCGAGGGCCAGAACTTCCTGCTCCGAGAGCGAGGAGAAGGGACGTTTTGCGAGACCGAGGATACGGGAAAACATGGGCGCACCTTTTTAGAATAGTTCTAAAGTAGGCGCCTTCGTCGACCCGGTCAAGATGCACGGGGCCGTGCGACGACTTGAATCGCAGCGGATCACCTGCAATGAGGGAGCATGACCGACGAGATCACATCCGGCGGCGGGACGGTGCTCGACTGGATCGGCCGGAAGCTCGCCGGCTGGCTCGAGGCGCCGACTTCCGGCTACGAGCCCTACACCCCTTCCGACCCGCAGACGCTTCGGCGGACGTTGCGCGAAGGCGACGTGGTGCTGGTCGAAGGCAACCGGCGGATTTCCAAGTCGATCAAGTACCTGACGCAGTCCACGTTTTCCCATGCCGCACTCTATGTGGGAGACGAACTGCGCGAGGGACGCGGCGAGAACGAGGAATGGCCGACGCTGATCGAGGTCAATCTCGGCGAGGGGTGCGTAGCGGTTCCGCTGTCGAAATACGAGACCTACAACACCCGCATTTGCCGGCCTGTGGGACTGACGCCGGAGGACCGCGAGGCCGTGGTCGGGTTCATGGTCGGCAAGCTGGGTCTCAAATACGACCTGAAGAACATTCTCGACCTCATGCGCTACTCGATCACGGCGCCGCCGGTTCCGGTGGCATGGCGGCGACGGATGCTGGCGCTCGGCTCCGGTGATCCGACACGGGCCATCTGTTCCTCGCTGATCGCCCAGGCCTTCCAGAGCGTGGGCTATCCCATCCTGCCGGAAATCACGCTTGCGCCGGGGCGCGCCGCGGCAAAATCGGATTACTCGCGGCGCGAGATCATGCACATCCGGCACCACTCGCTTTATACGCCGCGCGATTTCGATCTCTCCCCCTATTTCCGGATCGTCAAGCCGACGATCGAGTTCGGCTTCGACTACAAGGCGATCGAGTGGGGGCCGGACGCGGGACGCGGCGAGGCGGATGGCAAGGGCAGAAAAGCCGCGACATCATGACGAACGACGCCTCTTCCCGGGGGAATTGACAATCGCCGGGTGCGCGGCGCATCACAGGCACGGGGGAAGCGGAGACGGGCATGAGCGAACATACGGGCGAAACCGCCGGCAACGATCAGGCGACACGCGACAAGTCCGTCCGAGATCGGGCCTTCCATCCGAAGATCATCACCACCCTGAAAAACTACGACCTGCCGACGCTCGGCGCCGATCTGATGGCGGGGTTGACGGTGGCAATGGTTGCTCTGCCGCTCGCCATGGCGATCGCCATCGCCTCGGGCGCCCAACCCGGCGCGGGTCTCGTCACCGCGATCGTCGCCGGACTTGCGATCTCGGCTTTCGGCGGCTCGCGCGTACAGATCGGCGGACCGACAGGCGCCTTCATCGTCGTCGTCTACGACGTCATCGCCCGGCACGGATACGACGGTCTGGTGACCGCAACGCTGATGGCGGGCGTGATCCTGATCGTGGCCGGCTTCTTCAAGGCTGGGCGGCTGATCCGGCATGTTCCCGAGCCGGTCATCAACGGCTTCACCATCGGCATCGCCGTCATCATCGGTACCAGCCAGATCGCCGATTTCTTCGGCATCGAGGCGGGCAAGCTTCCGGCCGATTTCATTCCCAAGCTGACTGCGCTGTGGCAAGCCCATGGCACCTGGTCGCTCGCGAGCACGGTGATCGCGCTCGCCACGCTGGTGCTGATCGTCGTCTTCCGCAAGATGGCGCCGAAACTGCCGGGCCTGCTTGTCGCCGTGGCGCTGACATCGGCCGCAGTGCCGCTCCTCGGGCTCGACGTGGACACGATCGCCAGCCGCTTCGGCGCCATCCAGTCCACGCTGCCGGTGCCCCATCTGCCGAAGATCGATCTCGAAACCCTGCATCAGCTGCTGCCCTCGGCAATCATCATCGCCTTCCTCGCCGGTATCGAGTCGCTGCTCTCCGCCCTCGTCGCCGACAGGATGGCCGGGACGGCGCATAGGTCCAATACAGAGATCACCGCCCAGGGGCTCGCCAATTGCGTCTCCTCGCTGTTCGGCGGACTGCCGGCGACGGGCGCCATCGCACGTACGGCGACCAATATCCGCGCGGGCGCAAAGACGCCTGTCTCAGGCATTGCGCATTCGCTTTTCCTGCTCGCCTTCATGATGCTTGCCGCCCCTCTGGCCGGCGGCCTGGCGCTGCCGGCGCTGTCGGCGGTCCTGGTGCTGACGGCATGGAACATGGCCGAACCGCAGCACCTGCGCGAACGGATGAGGGGCCATCGTTCTGACATTTTCCTGCTTTTGATGACGCTGACGCTGACGGTGCTCGCCGACCTGACCATCGCGATAGGTGCCGGCGTGGCGGTCGGGCTCATGCTCCGGCTCAGGCGGCGCAAGACACCCGAACCGGACTGGAAGGTGCCGGACCGCTGAACCTGTTTCCGCCAGGCACGGTTGCGCCGGCAAGCGTTTAAATCTAATCAGTGCGCGAGGCTAGAAACCTATCGAGGCGCCCGGAGCCGGACCATTTCATGCGACTTGACGATGCAAAAGCGCATCCCGCGCTCGGGAACTGCTCGCTGCGTACGTACCTTATCAACCTCGACCGGTCGCCTGACCGTCTCGACTTCATGGACGACCAGCTTCGCAGTCTGAACATGCCCTATGAGCGTGTTCCGGCAGTGGACGGCAAGGCTTTGGGGGAAGAGATCGCGGATTTCGATCCCGAAGGCTATCGCAGGCTTCACGGTCGCAAACGACATCCCGGCGAGATAGGCTGCTATCTGAGTCATCTGGCGTGTCTGCGGCGTTTCGTCGACAGCGACGCCGATTACGCGCTGATCCTTGAGGACGACGCCAGACTTGCCACGGATCTCCCCGAGGTTCTCGCCGCAGCCATCAAGAGCCCGGGCGACTGGGACATCCTGCGACTGTCGACGGTGAGTGCCGGAAAGCTTCTGCCCTATCGACGACTGACGGGGAACTACCGACTGGCACTCGCGGTCACGCGGCAAAAGGGATCTGCTGCCTATCTGGTCAACCGGCACTGCGCCGAAGTCTTCCTGCGGCGCCTCGTGCCCATGCGCCTGGCCTGGGACATCGCCTACGATCTGGAGTACCTCTGGGGGTTGCGTGTCGCCTTCGTCGATCCGTTTCCGGTCGACCAGAATACCGGCATGGAGACACAAATCCAGATCAACAACGCCGCGCTCAAGCTCCCGGCAACCCGGTACCTGACCGTTTTCCCGTTCCGGGCCTATGTCGAAACGCGCCGCTTCTTCGGACGCGGCCTACGTTTCCTGTATCTTCGCGCCCGCGCCGCCGCATCAGGCTCTGAAAGCTAGGCATGTCCACAGGGGCTCTTCGGCAGGTCAGGCGGGGCTTTCAGCGCTCTCTTCTGTGGCGGCGAAAGATCGACGGCCCGCTGCTGGCCTTCGGCCTCGCCACGTTCTTCATCGACAGTAAACTGTCGGCCATCGTTCTGGGCGTGTTCACGGGAATCGGCGTCTATCTTCTCGCGTTGCGATGGAAGACCTGGCGGCGGATCGACGGACCCTATGCGGTTGCCACCCTCGTCATCGCAGTCGGGGCGACTGCCATCGGACTGGCCAATGGCAGTCTTCCGGGAGACTGGCGATACGGTTCCTATCCTCTCTACTATCTTGCGCTGCTGCCGATCGGCGCCGGATTCATCCTCGTTCGCGATCCGCTCCGCATGATCGTGGCGGGCACCCGTGTCGCCCTTCTCCTCCTCGCCGCGTGGGCATTGTATGAGATGGCGACGGTCCCTTCGCGCCACGGCTTCGGCTCCAACCCGGCCAATGCGGCGTTCGCCATCTGCGTCTTCGCCATCTTCAGCCGGCTGAATGTGGAAGGGCTGCCCCGCCTCCTCGCCAATCGACACGCGTACTTCTATCTCGCGCTGATCCCGTTGCTGGCGACCGGCATTCGAACGGTGATGCCGGTCTTCGTCGCCGGGATCGTCCTGGATCTCTGGACCCTGTACCGTCACGGCCGCGAGAGCGAAACGCCGCGCCGGAGCCGGCTTCTTCCCATGGCCGCCACCGTCACGCTGCTGCTGGTGACCACTGGCTGGTTCGCACTTCCGCTGGTCGAGGCGCGGATGGATGCCACTGCGATCGACATCGAAGCGGTCGATTCGGACTTGCCGCCCGAAACCAGTCTTGGCGTCCGACTTGCACAATGGGACATCGCAAGACAGGTGATCGCCGCCAAACCCTGGCTGGGCCACGGCGGCGAGGGAGCGATTGCCGCGCAATTCCGGCGGATCCCGGAAGCATCCATGCCGGCCCTTTCGCGCCATCCCTTTTCCCACAATGCGGTTCTCGACGAGTGGATGCAACGCGGCTTTCTCGGCCTGGTTCTCATCTCCGGCTTTCTGGCTTTCTCCTTTCACCGTGTCTATGCGAAGGGTCGTGCCGACATTCGGCAGGCAACGATCCTGATGGCGGTGCTCGTGACCTGCTTCAGCATGCTCCACTATCTGCTTCTCATCGATCGCAACGTCGCGCTGATAGCCCTGTTCTTCGCCATCATGACCACTGCGAACCGCGGCTTTCATCCCCCCTTCCGAGACTGAGGCCGTCGGGCAGCGGGCGGCCGTACTCCCTGTTCCCCCGGCAATTCAACGATTGCCTTTTTCCTAGGGCCTGATAAATCCCCGCCCATGACCGACACCCCGCTTTCCAACATCCGCAACTTCTCGATCGTCGCCCATATCGACCATGGCAAGTCGACGCTCGCCGATCGCCTGATCCAGATGACCGGCTCTCTCGAGGAGCGGGAGATGAAGGAGCAGATCCTCGATTCGATGGATATCGAGCGTGAGCGCGGCATCACCATCAAGGCGCAGACGGTCCGTCTCGAGTATGACGCAAAGGACGGCCAGCATTACGTGCTGAACCTGATCGACACGCCCGGACATGTCGACTTCGCCTACGAGGTCTCGCGCTCGCTGTCGGCCTGCGAGGGTTCGCTTCTGGTGGTGGACGCCTCGCAAGGGGTCGAGGCGCAGACGCTGGCCAACGTCTACCAGGCGATCGACAACAACCACGAGATCGTCACGGTGCTCAACA
>CAZEJG010000012.1:0-84790 GCA_964511625.1 uncultured Hoeflea sp. | reverse complement strand
AACGTGCTGCCGGTGATCATCATCACCATGTCGACCACGATCGGCTGGATGATCCTGGAAACGGCGGGTCTGTCCTTCCTCGGTCTCGGCGCGCAGCCGCCGCAGGCTGACCTTGGCTCCATGCTGGGCGAGGGGCGCAAGATCCTCTTCACCTCGCCGCATGTCTCGGTCGTGCCGGGCCTGATGATCTTCGTGCTGGTGATGTCGATCAACCTGCTCGGCGACGGGGTGCGCGACATTCTCGATCCGCGGCTGAAATCCGGGTCTCTGACGCGGCCCGTACCGCGCACGGCAGTCGAACGGCAGGGCGTGCCGGCGGATGCGACCCGCGATCCCTCGGCCGTTCTCGACGTGCAGGGGCTCAGAACCGAGTTCCGCATCGGGCCGGACGTCTACAAGGCGGTCGGCGGGGTCGATCTGCGCGTCGGCAAGGGCGAATGCCTGGGGCTCGTCGGCGAATCCGGGTCCGGCAAGTCGGTCTCGGCGATGTCGATCATGGGTCTGGTGCCGACGCCGCCCGGCAAGATCGTCGGCGGGGTGGCGCTGTTCGGCGACGAGGACCTGTTTTCGGCCTCCGACGAACGCATCCGCCAGTTGCGCGGTTCGGCGGTCAGCCATGTCTTTCAGGATCCGCTTTCGACGCTGCATCCGCTTTTCACCGTCGGCGACCAACTGATCGAGGCGATCCGCGCGCACCAGCCGCTGAGCTACAAGGAGGCACGCGCCAAGGCCGAGGAGCTGCTCAAGACCGTGCGCATCCCGAACGCGGCGAGCCGGCTCGATTCCTATCCGCACGAGATGTCGGGCGGTATGCGCCAGCGCGTCTGCATCGCCATGGCGCTCGCCAATGATGCCGAGGTGATCATCGCCGACGAGCCGACCACCGCGCTCGACGTGACCGTGCAGGCGCAGGTGCTGTCGCTGCTGGACATGCTGCGCAAGGAGCGCGACACCGGCATTCTCTTCATCACCCATGATTTCGGCGTGGTCTCGGCGATCTGCGACCGGGTGGCGGTGATGTATGCCGGCAAGATCGTGGAGACGGGGACGACGGAGGAGATTCTCTCTTCGCCGAAGCATCCCTACACGGCCAAGCTGATCGACTGCGTGCCGGTGCTCGGCGAGCCCGAGCGGCGTCTCGACGCCATCGAGGGACGGCCGCCGGTGGTCAACCGGCTTCCGGACGGCTGCGCATTTGCGCCGCGCTGTCCGCGCGCGCAGGCCGACTGCAAGTCGGGCGAGATCGCCATGCGGCAGTTCGGCGAGCGCCGGGCCGCGCGTTGCCTCCATCCGCTCGACGAGGAGAGGGAGGTCGAACATGTCTGAGGCGATGGAAGCCAGGACCGGGCCCGACGCGCCGCTCCTCTCGCTCGGCAAGGTGGAACGCATCTTCGGCGGCGGGCGGACCCTGTTCGGCGGTCGGCATCCTTCCGTCCATGCGGTGCAGGGCATCTCGATCGACGTGAAGAGAGGCGAGACGCTCGGCATCGTCGGGGAATCCGGCTGCGGAAAATCGACGCTGGCGCGGATGATCGCCGGGCTCGACGCGCCGTCGGGCGGATCGATCACCTTCGAGGGCGAGGATCTGGTAGGTCTCGCCAAGTCCGATCACCGGGCCGTGGCCCGGCGCATCCAGTATGTGTTCCAGGACCCGCTCGCCTCGCTCAACCCGCGCAAGACGATCCGGACGATCCTCGAAGCGCCGCTGATCCATCTTCTCAAGCTGGACAAGGCGAAGCGCGCCGAACGGCTCGAGGAACTGATGAACGCGGTCAACCTCGCGCCCGAATTCCTCGACCGCTATCCGCACGAATTCTCCGGCGGTCAGGCGCAACGCATCGGCATCGCCCGGGCGCTCGCCGCCGATCCGGAACTGATCGTGCTCGACGAGCCGGTCTCGGCTCTCGATGTCTCGGTGCAGGCGCAGGTGCTCAACATCCTCGCCGATCTCAAGTCGCGCTTCGGCCTGACCTTCCTGTTCATCAGCCATGATCTCTCGGTGGTGGAAAGCGTCTCCGACCGGGTGGCGGTTCTCTATTTCGGCCGCGTGGCGGAGATCGCCCCGGGGAGGGCGCTCTTCAGAAAGCCGCGTCATCACTACACGCGGCTGCTGCTCGATTCCGCGCCGGCTCCCGGACGACGCGACCTCGGCGCCGAGGACAACGAGGCGGAACTGCCAGACCCGTACAATCCGCCGCCGGGCTGCGCCTTCTATGCGCGCTGTCCGCACGGCACCGATATCTGCACGAAGGACATGCCGCCGCTTGCGCCGGCGCCCGGAGACCCCGCGCATTTGGCCGCCTGTCACCATCCGGAGGAGCATGGCGAAGGCTGAGGAGCTCATGGGGGACAACAAGACGAGCAGCGGGACTTCGGGCGGACAGACGCGCAAGCGCAAGCGTCCTGATCAGGCGGCCGATCGGCTGCGCGACCGCATCATCGACGAAGGCTTGCGGCCCGGCGACAAGGTGCCGGCGGCCTGGATCGATCCGCGCGAACTGGGTGTGTCGCGCGGCAGTACACGGGAAGCGCTGAAGATCCTGGAAATCCAGGGCATGATCACCAGCCGGACAGGACCGGGCGGCGGGGTGTTCGTGACCTCCGTTCGCTCCGAGGACGCGATCCGGACGATCGAGAACCTGTTTCTCTTCGGCGATCCATCGATTTCGGACATCTACGCGATCAGGAAGGTGCTGGAGCCGGAACTCGCCGCAAGCGTCGCGGGACAATTGTCAGACGAGGATCTGGCGGCACTCCGCGACACGATCAGGCTTTACGAGGACGAGCCGGAGACCGCCGAAGAAGAATACCGGCAGCGGATGTCGGAACTCGACTTCCATTCAGAGCTGGCGCGCCGGGCGGAGAACCGGGTGCTCGGGTTCATCTGCATCTTCATGACCAGCCTACTGCGCGACATGACGGTGTGTCGCGAGATCTACCGCGCCCCGGTTCCGAACCTGCGGGAAGCGGGGCTCAACTATCAGGTGCGCTTGATCCGGGCGATCAAGGCCGGCCGCGCCGACGAGGCCCGCTTCATCATGCGCGACCACATGATCGAGGCGGAAACCTACATGCTGGAGATGGCCGACATCCGCAAACGCGGCACCAAGCAGAACGCGGAACCCGCCCTCCCGCCCGACGTTGGAAAATCATGACCCCGCACAGCCATGGACGCCACACCATCCATTCGCAGAGCTGCCATTGCGGTTGGGACAATTCGCTCGAACCGGTGCTCAGGACGGAGCCCGGCAAGAGCTTTCTGTTCCAGTGCCGCGATGCGGGTGACGGGCAGATTACCGGCAGCAGCACCGACAAGGACATTCTTGCTCTCGACCCGGCGCGTGCCAATCCGGTCACGGGTCCGGTCTATGTGGAAGGCGCGGAGCCGGGCGATGCGCTCAAGGTCACGATCGGCGAGTTCCACCCGTCTGGTTTTGGATGGACGGCGATCATTCCGGAATTCGGCCTGCTCGCCGACCAGTTCCGGGAGCCGCGACTGCATCTGTGGAGTTACGACACCGACCTGACCGCGCCGGGTGCCTTCTCGTCGCACGGACGTGTGCCGCTCTTGCCCTTCGCCGGAACGATCGGGGTGGCGCCTCGTGAGCCGGGACGTCATTCGGTCATCCCGCCGCGCCATGTCGGCGGCAACATGGATATCCGGGAGCTGGGGAAAGGAACCGTTCTCTATTTGCCGGTCGAGGTCGAGGGCGCGCTGTTTTCCATCGGCGACACCCATGCCGCGCAAGGCGACGGCGAAGTCTGCGGCACGGCGATCGAGAGCGCCATGGACGTCGAGATCACGCTCGATCTGGTCAAGGGTGCTGCGCCGGAAACGCCGCGCTTCACCACCTCAGGGCCCGACCCGCGCAATATGGGACGCGACGGCTTCGAGGTGACGACCGGAATCGGGCCTGACCTGATGGAGGCGGCACGGGATGCGGTGAAGCGGATGGTCGATCTTCTGGCAGTGCAACACGGGATGTCGCCCGAGGATGCGTATATGCTCGTCTCGGTCTGCGCGGATCTGAAGATCAGCGAGGTCGTCGACGCACCGAACTGGGTGGTTTCCTTTCATTTTCCGCGCCTTGTGCTCGGCTGACGGTACCGAAACCACAGAAAATGCCTGCGAAAATTTGATTTCGCAGCGCAGCGCCCTAAACTCTACAGGGCATTCAAAAACCGGGAGGTGTGGGACAGCCGCACCTTTTTTTTATCCGCCGGCAGGAATGTCGGCCTCATGATGCCGGCTCGAACGCCGGCCAAGCAAGAAGGACGACCAGCCCTCCATGTGTGGAATTGCCGGAGAGATTCGCTTCGATGGAAACTTTGCCGACGCAGGCGCAGTCGCGAAGATGCTCGATGTGCTCGCGCCTCGCGGTCCCGACGGGACCGGCGTGGTGGCGCGCGGACCGGTGGCCTTCGGTCATCGCCGCCTGAAGATCATCGACCTGTCGGAATGCTCGGCCCAGCCGATGACGGATTCCGATCTCGGGCTGACGATCACCTTCAACGGCTGCATCTACAACTATCCGGAACTGCGTGCCGAACTTCAGGCCGAGGGCTATACGTTCTTCTCGCATGGCGACACCGAGGTCATTCTCAAGGCCTTCCACAAATGGGGCGAGGCCTGTGTGGAACGCTTCCACGGCATGTTCGCCTTTGCCATCCATGAGCGCGCGACAGGCGCGGTGACGCTGGCGCGCGACCGGTTCGGCATCAAGCCGCTCTATCTTGCGCCCAAGGGAAAGCGGCTGCGCTTTGCCTCCTCGCTTCCGGCGCTGGTCGCCTCGGGCGACATCGATACCGGGATCGATCGCGCCGCACTCCACAACTACATGAGTTTCCACGCGGTCGTGCCCGCGCCGCGGACCATTATCGAAGGCGTGCGCAAGCTGCCGCCTGCCACGATCCGGCGCATCGAGGCCGACGGCTCGGAACGCGAGCGCCGCTACTGGCGCCCGGCCTATGAGCGCCGTCCGGAAGATGCTGGCCTGAACCGCGAGGACTGGCGCGACCGGGTGCTAGAAGCCCTGCGCACCGCCGTGCGCCGCCGTATGGTGGCCGACGTGCCGGTTGGCGTGCTCCTGTCGGGTGGCGTGGATTCCAGCGTCATCGTCGGCCTGCTCGCCGAACAGGGGCAGCACGACCTCAAGACCTTTTCGATCGGCTTCGAGGAAGCCAATGGCGAGAAGGGCGACGAGTTCGTCTATTCCGATCTGATCGCCAAGGAATTCGATACCGATCACACCAAAATCTTCGTGCCGGCGTCGGAACTGATGGAGCACCTGCCGTCGACGATCCGGGCCCAGTCGGAGCCGATGGTCTCCTACGACAATATCGGCTTCTTCCTTCTGTCGCGCGAAGTGGCCAAGCACATCAAGGTGGTGCAGTCCGGGCAGGGGGCCGATGAAGTCTTCGGCGGCTATCACTGGTATCCGCCGCTCGCCGCTTCGAACGACGTGGCCAGCGATTATGCAAAGGTGTTCTTCGACCGCGATCACAAGACGCTTTCGAACCAGCTCAATCCGCAGTGGATGCCCGATGCCGACGAGAGCATGGAACTGGTGCGCGCCCACCTGATGGCGCCGGGCGCGGCGACCCCCGTCGACCGGGCGCTGCGGCTCGATTCCGAGGTCATGCTGGTCGACGACCCGGTCAAGCGCGTCGACAACATGACTATGGCCTGGGGGCTCGAAGCCCGCGTGCCGTTCCTCGATCATGAACTGGTCGAGCTCGCGGCTACCATTCCTCCCGAGTTCAAGCTCAACGAGAACGGCAAGGGCGTGCTCAAGGATGCCGCGCGGCTGGTGGTCCCCTCCGAGGTCATCGACCGCAAGAAGGGCTACTTCCCGGTGCCGCAGCTCAAATACATCCAGGGCGAGTTCCTCGACATGGTGCGTGACACGCTGACGTCGCAGAAGGCGAAGGAGCGCGAACTGTTCCAGACCGCCTGGCTCGACCAGCTGTTTGCCGATCCGTCCGCCCACATCACGCCGCTGCGCGGATCGGAGCTGTGGCAGGCGGCGCTTCTGGAGATGTGGCTGCAGTCTCACGACCTTTAAGGGGTAAGCCGATGTCAGACGACGAGAAGCCGACCCAGAACGAGCCGCGGTCGCGCGATGCGCGCAAGGCAGCCGATCCGTATTCGCACCGGCTCAAGCGGCTGCGCGAGCAGGGGCTCAAGCCGCCGATCAATCAACGGGGTGCAAAGGCCCCGGACACAAAGGAAAACTTCGTCCTCGACTGCGGTTGGGGACGTCTGGCGTTCGCCCAGACCTTCGAGAAATCCGAGGCGCTGATCTCGACATTGCGGGACGAGCGCGGCGACACCCGCGATATCGCCATCTATGTGCGCGATCCGCATGTGCTCTTGGCCACCGCGCCGCACGAGGTGTTTCTCGATCCCTCCCATACCTTCCGGCTGGACCTCACCACCTACCGGTCTTCGAAAATGCCTCCGAAGGGGTATTTCATCCGCCGCCTGACCTCGCACGCGGACGCCGACGCCATCAACCGGATCTACGCATCGCGGTCGATGGTGCAGATCGCGACGGATTTCTTCTGGTCCAAGCGCGACGCGCGGGTGCTCACCTATTTCGTCGCCGAGGACGAGATCACCGGCGATGTCATCGGCACGGTGACCGGTGTCGACCATGCCCGCGCCTTCGGCGATCCCGAGCGCGGCTCGTCGCTCTGGTGCCTGGCTGTCGACCCGCAGGCCCGCCACCCGGGCATCGGCGAGGCGCTGGTGCGGCGTCTGGCGGAATTCTATCAAGCGCGACAGGCGGCGTTCCTCGACCTCTCGGTGCTTCACGACAATGAAGGCGCGATCAAGCTCTACGAGAAGCTCGGCTTCAAGCGGGTGTCGTTCTTTTCGGTCAAGCGCAAGAACCAGATCAACGAGAAGCTGTTCACGGGCGGCGAGACCGACGACGGGCTCAATCCCTATGCGATGATCATCGTGCGGGAGGCGCGCCGACGCGGCATCCATGTCGAGATCATCGACGCGGAGGGCGGATTTTTCCGGCTCACCCATGGCGGCGTTTCCGTTCGCTGCAGGGAGAGCCTGACTGAGCTGACGACCGCGGTCGCCATGTCAATCTGCGACGACAAGACGGTGACCCGGCGCATGGTCGAGCAGGCGGGTGTGAAGGTGCCCGAACAGATCAACGCGGACGCCGGCGACGAGGCGGTCGACGCCTTCATCGAGGCGCATGGCAAGGTCGTGGTCAAGCCATCGCGCGGCGAGCAGGGCCGGGGCATCTCCATCGGGCTGCAGACGCGCGAGGAGGTCGACGAGGCGATAGCCGAAGCGCGGCAGCATTGCGACACGGTTCTCATCGAGCAGATGTTCGAGGGCACGGACCTTCGGCTGATCGTGATCAATTACAAGCTGGTGGCCGCAGCCGTGCGGTTGCCGCCGAAGGTGATCGGCGACGGGAAGGCGACGATCGAGGAACTGATCGCCGCGCAAAGCCGCAGACGGGCTGCCGCGACGGGCGGGGAGTCGAAGATCCCGGTCGACGCGGAAACGCGCCGGACGCTAGCGGCGGCGGGTTACGCGCTCGACGACGTTCTGCCCCAGGGCGAGGAACTGCTGGTGCGCAAGACGGCCAATCTGCATACGGGCGGCACCATCCATGACGTCACCGACACGGTTCACCCGGTGCTTGTGGATGCGGCGGTTAAGGCCGCCCGCGCCATCGACATTCCGGTGTGCGGCATCGACCTGATGGTGACATCGCCCCGTTCCCCGGACTATGCTTTCATCGAGGCCAACGAAAGGCCCGGTCTGGCCAACCACGAGCCACAGCCGACCGCCGAACGCTTCATCGACCTGTTGTTTCCGCTGTCGATGCCCTATGCGGTGAGGCGCGCGCTGCAGAACCAGCTGCATACAGGGAGAAACGATGAGCCGTCTGACGATCGATAGCGACTATCTGGTCAAAACACTCGAGAAGTTGCTGAGGATACCAAGCCCCACGGGCTACACCGACACGGTCGTGCGGTTCGTCACCAAGGAACTGGAGCATCTCGGGCTCGAACCGGAACTGACGCGGCGTGGCGCGATCCGCGCGGTGCGTCAGGGCTCGCGCCGGCGTGGCGCCCGTGCGGTCGTCAGCCATGTCGACACGCTCGGCGCCCAGATCAAGCTGCTGAAGAGCAACGGCCGCTGCGCGCTGGTGCCGGTGGGGACCTGGTCGTCGCGGTTTGCCGAAGGTGCGCGGACGACCGTCTTTACCGACAAGGGCAGTTACCGCGGCACCATCCTGCCGCTGAAGTCCTCCGGGCACACTTTCAACGACGAGATCGACACCCAGCCGATCTCCTGGGACAATGTCGAACTCCGGGTCGACGCGTTGTCTCGGACGCAGGAAGACCTCGAACGCCTCGGCATCGAGATCGGCGACATGGTCAGCATCGATCCGCAGCCGGAATTCATCGACAACGGCTACATCGTCTCGCGTCACCTCGACAACAAGGCGGGCGTGGCGCTGATGCTGGCGGCGATCGCGGCGCTGCAGAAGAACAAGGCGGTGACGCCGGTCGACATCCATTTCCTCTTCACCGTCGGCGAGGAAGTCGGCGTCGGGGCGTCGTCGATCCTGGTCGACGAGGTCGCCTCGATGATCGCCATCGACAACGGCACCACAGCGCCGGGACAGAACTCCGACGAGTTCGGCGTCACAATCGCCATGGCCGACCAGACCGGGCCGTTCGATTATCACCTGACCAAGAAGATGGTGGAGCTCTGCCAGGAGAACGAGATCCGCTACCAGAAGGACATCTTCAAGTACTACCAGTCGGATTCGGCCAGCGCGCTGACCGCCGGGGCCGACGTGCGCACGGCGCTGGTGACCTTCGGGGTGGATTCCTCGCACGGCTACGAACGCATTCACCTGCACGCGCTGCGCTCGCTCGCCGAACTTGTGACTGCCTATGTGCGCTCGCCGGTGGAGATCAAGAGCGACTTCGAGACCACGCTGCATGGGACCAAGGGGTTTACCAAGCAGAGCCTCGGCCGGGCGGAGCAGGAACTCTCGCCGGATGTCGAGGACGAGCAGCTCGGTCCACAGACATGAGCCGGCGCGGGGCGTTTCGGCGAGGCCGGGCACTGTACTGACCGGTTTCGGGCCGCTATAGCCAGCCGAGGTCCGGGCGGGAGTTGCCGGACAGTGCCGAGGAGACGACACGACGTGACCAAGACCATCATCGCCCCTTCCGTTCTGGCATCGGATTTCTCGAAACTCGGTGACGAGATCGAGGCGGTCGTCCGGGCTGGTGCAGACTGGATTCATCTCGATGTGATGGACGGTCATTTCGTGCCCAACATCACCTTCGGCCCGCCGATCATCGAGAAGGTGCGCGACCGCACGGACGTGACCTTCGACTGTCACCTGATGATCGAGCCCTGCGACCCCTATCTCGAAGCCTTCGCCAAGGCCGGCGCCGACATCATCACCGTCCACGCCGAGGCCACCCGGCATCTCGACCGGTCGCTGCAGGCCATCCGCGACCTCGGCAAGAAGGCCGGAGTGGCGCTCAATCCGTCGACGCCGGAAAGCGTGATCGAATACGTGCTCGACCGGCTGGACCTCATCCTGGTGATGACGGTCAACCCCGGGTTCGGCGGCCAGAAATTCATTCCCGCGACACTCGACAAGATTTCACGCATCCGCAGGATGATCGGCGATCGGCCGATCGACATCGAGGTCGACGGCGGAGTCACGCCGGAAACCGCGCCGCTGGTGGCCGCTGCGGGCGCTAACGCGCTGGTCGCGGGCTCGGCCGTGTTCAAGGGCGGCACGGAAGCGGCGTATCGCGCCAATATCGAGGCGATCCGGTCGGCATCCGACGCGGCAATGGGCGACCATCGCGCCGCGTGAACCTGGTCGCCGGGGTTTCCGCTTTCGCCGGGCGCCCCAATTGCCGTTGATGTGAACCGAACCGAAAGGAGCCAGACATGGCAGCCATGCCCCCGATCTGCGACTTCGGCTGGACGCCGGATGCCGCGACGCTCGACGCGGAACTCAAGGCCACCGACGGCAAGAGCTACCGCATCCGTGATCTTGCCGGCCCGAACGGGCTGGTCGTTGCCTTCATCTGCAATCACTGTCCCTATGTGAAGGCGGTAATCGATCGCATCGTCTCGGATGCGAAGGCGCTCGAAAAGATGGGCGTCGGTTTCGTCGCGATCAACGCCAACGACGCCGATGCCTATCCGGATGATTCCTTCGACAAGATGAAGCTGTTTGCCGACATGAACGGCTTCGGCTTTCCCTATCTGCATGACGAGGACCAGTCGGTCGCCAAGAGCTGGGACGCCGTCTGCACGCCGGATTTCTTCGGCTTCAACAGTGCGATGGAACTGCAGTATCGCGGCCGGCTAGATGCGTCGCGCAGGGATGCCGCACCCGCCGACGTCCGGCGCGATCTTCTCGAAGCGATGAAGCAGGTCGCAGAGACCGGCAAGGGGCCCAAGGAGCAGATCGCCTCGATGGGCTGCTCGATCAAATGGAAGGATGCCGCGTGAACCAGCCCTTTTTGCCCGCCGGACAGGACTGGCCGAAGGCCCTGTTGTTCGATCTGGACGGAACGCTGATCGATTCCGTTCCGGATATCGCGGCGGCCGTCAACGAGCTTCTCGGCAGCTACGGGATCGATAGCGTGCCGGTCGAGGACGTCCGCAAGATGGTGGGCGAAGGGGTTCGCAAGCTCGTCGAACGCGCCTTCGCCGCGCGCGGGGTCGAACTGGACACTGAAGGGCTCGACGAGCGCCACGAGCGGATGATGGGAATTTACGGCAAGCACCTGACCGCCCGCACCGAGCTGATGCCGGGCGCTCGGGAACTGCTCGAGCGGTGTCATTTGGCCGGCATGAAACTGGCGTTGGTCACCAACAAGCCGGAGGGCTTCAGCCGCACCATCCTCGATCATTTCGGTTTCTCGGACTGGTTCGGAGCGGTCGTCGGGGGCGATACGGGCCCTGAGCGCAAGCCCGCGCCCGACATGATCCTCCATGCCGCCGACCTGCTCGGCGTGCCGGCCGGCGACTGCGTGATGGTGGGCGACAGTCCGGCGGATATCGACTCGGCTAAGAATGCCCGCATCCCCAGCATCGCGGTGCGCGGCGGTTATTCGCGCGTGCCGGTGGAAGAGCTCGGCGCGGATGTGCTCATCGACACGCTTGTCGATCTCGAGGCCGCGCTGGCCACGCTATCGGCGCGGGCGTCCTGATCCCAAGTCAGAGGATCGTCTTCAGAACCTCGACGAGGCGGGCACACTCTTCCTCGGTGCCCACGGTGATCCGCAGGTAATCCGAAATCCTCGGCTTCGCGAAATGGCGCACCAGGATCGCTTCGGTGCGCAAGGCCGCGGCGAGTTTCGCGCCCTCATGATAGGGGTGGCGGGCGAATACGAAGTTCGCCGATGAGGGCAGCACCTCGAAATCCAGTCCGGTCAGTTCCGCGCCGAGCCCGTTGCGGCTCATCATGATGCGTGAGCGGGTGGCCTCGAACCAGTCGGCGTCCTTCCACGCGGCGGTGGCGGCGGCCTGGGCGAGGCGGTCGAGCGGATAGGAGTTGAAGCTGTCCTTCACGCGTTCCAGCGCCTCGATCAGCGGCCGCTGGCCGACGGCGAAGCCGACCCGCAAGCCCGCCAGACTGTAGGATTTCGAGAAGGTCCGGATGACCAGCAGGTTGTCGAAGTCCGCCACCAGCGCGACCGCGCTCTCGCCGCCGAAATCCACATAGGCCTCGTCGATGACGACGACTCGGTCACTGTGTGCCTCGAGGAGTTTCCGGATATCTGCGAGCGGCAGAGCGATCCCGGTCGGTGCGTTTGGGTTGGGCAGGATGATCGCGCCCGCAGGGCCGGCATAGGCGTCGACATCGACGGTCATGTCGTCGCCGAGCGGGATCTTCCTGGCCTCGATGCCGTAGAGGCCGCAATAGACCGGGTAGAAGGAATAGGTGATGTCGGGGAAGAGGAGCGGCCCGTCCTGCTTCAACAGACCCATGAAGGTGTGCGCCAGAACCTCGTCGGAGCCGTTGCCGACGAAGACGTTACCGGCGTCGAGCGCGAAAGAGGCGGCGATCGTCTCGCGCAGTTCGAGCGAAACGGGATCGGGGTAGAGCCTGAGCGTGTCGTCGGTGGCGCGGCGGACGGCTTCGATTGCGCGCGGCGAGGGCGGGTAGGGGTTCTCGTTGGTGTTGAGCTTGATCAGCCCGTCCATCTTCGGCTGTTCGCCCGGCACATAGGGGTCGAGGTCGTGGACGATCTTGCTCCAGAAACGGCTCATGAATGGACTGCCTTCGAAAAATGAAAAAGCCGGCGGGGCGCTCTGGCCCCCGCCGGCTTTTTCTTATCCCCAAACCACTTGCGGGCGAAAGCTCGAAACGTGAATCAATCGCCGCACGCCGCTCCTCACCCCATCCGTTCCGAGGCGTAGGCGCCGGGGCTCGGCGGGAAGACGACCACGCGGTCGCCGTTCACGAAGGTGCGCTGCTGGGCGTGCGCGTGGATGGCGCGGGCCAGCACCTGGCTTTCGACGTCGCGGCCGATGGTGACGTAATCGGCCGCCGACTGGGCGTGGGTGACGCGGGCGGTGTCCTGCTCGATGATCGGGCCTTCGTCGAGATCGGCGGTCACGTAGTGGGCGGTGGCTCCGATCAACTTCACGCCGCGCTCATAGGCCTGCTTGTAGGGGTTGGCGCCCTTGAAGGAAGGCAGGAACGAGTGGTGGATGTTGATGATCCGCCCCGACATCTTGCGGCAGATGTCGTCGGAGAGAACCTGCATGTAGCGGGCGAGCACGATGAGGTCGGCATTGGTGTCCTCGACGATCTCCATCATCCGCGCCTCGGCCGAGGCCTTGTTCGTCTTGCTGACGGGTACATGGTAGAAGGGGAGATCGTGATTGACGACGACCTTCTGGTAGTCGAGGTGATTGGAGACCACCGCGACGATGTCGATCTTCAAGGCGCCGATGCGCCAGCGATAGAGGATGTCGTTGAGGCAATGACCGAAGCGCGAGACCATGATCACCACCTTCGGACGGATCGAAAGGTCGTGGAACTCGGCGTTCATGCCGAAGCGCTCGGCGATGGGCTGAAACTTCTCGGCCAGTTCCTCCCGCGCCACGCCGCCCTCGGATTCGAAGGAGACGCGCATGAAGAAGGCGCCCGTCACCTCGTCGTCGAACTGCGAGGAGTCGGTGATGTTGCACTTCATCTCGGCCAGATAGGTCGAGATCGCAGCGATGATCCCCCGCGTGGATTCGCAGGCGACGGTCAGAACATAGGATGCCATGAAACTCTCCTGGATTGCCGCAGCGACGGCTTATCCGAGCGTCGGCATCTTGAATTCGGGGTCGGTGCGCTGCCCGGTCGGCCAGCGCAGGGTCGTCGTCTTGATGCGGGTGAAGAAGCGGACGCCCTCCATCCCGTGCATGGCGTGGTCGCCGAAGATCGAGGCTTTCCAGCCGCCGAAGGAATGGAAGGCCATTGGAACCGGGATGGGAACGTTGATGCCGACCATGCCGACCTCGATGTCCTGCTGGAAGGCCCTGGCGGTATCCCCGTCGCGGGTGAAGATGGCAGTCCCGTTCGCATACTGGTGTCCATGGATCAGGTCGACGGCGTCCTGGTAGCTTTCACGTCGGACGACGGACAACACAGGACCAAAAATTTCGTCGCGATAGATGGACATATCCGGCGTCACATTGTCGAAAAGCGACGCGCCGAGGAAAAAGCCCTCTTCATAGCCCTGCTTGTCGACGGTGTAGTCGCGTCCGTCGACAACAAGCTTGGCACCCTGAGAGACGCCGGCGTCGATATAGGAGCGCACCTTGTCGAGATGGGCGCGGGTGACGAGGGGACCCATTTCGCTGTCGGCGTCCATGCCGGGACCGACCTTGAGCTTCTCGATCATCGGCTTGAGCTTGCCGATCAGCGCATCGGCCGTCTTCTCGCCGACCGGGACGGCAACCGAAATCGCCATGCAGCGTTCGCCGGCCGAGCCGTAGGCCGCACCCATCAGGGCGTTGGCGGCCATGTCCATGTCGGCGTCGGGCATGACGATCATGTGGTTCTTGGCGCCGCCGAGTGCCTGGACGCGTTTACCGTTGGCGGTGCCGGTGGTGTAGATGTACTGGGCGATCGGGGTCGAGCCGACGAAAGAGATCGCCTTGACGTCGGGATGTGCGAGCAGCGCGTCGACGGCGACCTTGTCGCCGTGAACGACGTTGAAGACGCCGTCGGGAAGGCCGGCTTCCTTCAGCCATTCGGCAATCAGCAGCGAGGCGGACGGATCGCGCTCCGACGGCTTGAGGACGAAGGTGTTGCCGCAGACGATGGCGACCGGGAACATCCACATCGGCACCATGGCCGGAAAATTGAACGGGGTGATGCCGGCGACCACGCCGAGCGCCTGGCGGACGTTAAAGCTGTCGACGCCGGTGCCTACGTTCTCCGAGAATTCGCTCTTGAGGAAGGTCGGGGCTGCAGTCGCAAACTCGACGACCTCGAGCCCGCGGGTGACCTCACCCTTGGCGTCGTCGAAGGTCTTGCCGTGCTCGGCGGTGATGGCGGCGGCGAGTTCGTCCAGGCGATCCCAGAGCATCATCTTGAACCGGTCGAGAATGCGCGCGCGGCGCAGCGGCGGCGTCTTCGACCATTCCGGGAAGGCTGCCTTGGCGGCGGCGACCGCTTCGTCGACATCGCTGGTGGCGGCGAGGATCACTTCCTTCTCGGCTTTGCCGGTGGCCGGATTGTAGACCGGCTGGGTGCGTTCGGCTGTGCCCCGGGTCGGGCTTCCGTTGATGAAGTGTGTGATCGTCTGCATGGCAAAAATCCTTTCTCGGGCGTCCGGTTTGGCACGGTCGAAAGCCAAAGGCAATCGGTGCGTTGCAGCAATCATCCGCACAATGAAAACGGTCGCGAGCCGTAGCGCCGGCACGCCTGGAAGCATCGTGTCAGTGTAGCGTGATCCGTGTGCCAGCTGTCGGGAGCAGTTTCGGCGAAACGGCTCCGAAGTCACTGCAATTTATATGATTTTATAGGTCTATATTGTATGATTTATTCGCCACTTTTCCGCCGGTCGAAGGCGAAATGCTACGGCGCGCGAGCAATTTATCCAATACGTGGTTGCCCAGCCCGTTTCAGTTCAATACCGTGGCAGAAGACGGGCTTATCCGTCCCTTGTCTCCGCGAACGCAAAAACATGCGGCGCGTTGGCATCAGATGCGGGAGCCCACAGCTGAAGGGAGGAAACAGCTATGAAGCTTCACACCGGTCTGGCTGCGCTTGCGGCCGGTACATTTCTTTTGACCAAGACCGCGCTGGCTGTCGAACTGGCGATCGTCTCCGGCGCCGTCGGCGACGACATCAAGATGTTGCGCTCCAATCTGGACCGCTTCGAGGAGCAAACCGGCAATACGGTCAAGATCGTGGAGATGCCGCAGTCGACGACCGACCAGTTCGGCCAGTACCGGCTCTGGCTGTCGGCGGGCAACTCCGACATCGACGTCTATCGAACCGACGTGATCTGGGCACCGCAGCTTGCCAACCACCTGCTCGATCTGAGCGAGGCCGCCAAGGACGTGGTCGGCGATCACTTCCCCTCGATCATCGAATCCCAGACGGTCGACGGCAAGCTCGTCGCTATTCCCATGTTCACCGATGCGCCGGCGCTCTACTACCGCAAGGATCTGCTGGAGAAATACGGCGCCGAGCCGCCCAAGACCTGGGCCGACCTGAAGACCACCGCCCAGATGGTGCAGGACAAGGAGCGGGAAGCGGGCAACTCCGATTTCCACGGCTTCGTCTTTCAGGGGGCAGCCTATGAGGGTCTGACCTGTGATGCGCTGGAATGGGTGAAGAGCTTTGGTGGCGGACAGATCGTGGAACCCGACGGCTCGATTTCCATCAACAATCCGAAGGCGATCGAGGCGATCAATACCGCCAAGTCCTGGATCGGCACGATCTCGCCCGAAGGCGTGCTCGGCTACAAGGAGGAAGATGCGCGCGGCGTCTGGCAGACCGGAAGTTCGGCCTTCATGCGCAACTGGCCCTATGCCTATTCGCTGTCGAACAGCGACGATTCCGCGGTGAAGGGCAAGTTTGACGTCGTGCCGCTGCCTTCGGGCGGTGACGGATCGGCGGCAACGCTCGGCGGCTGGAACCTCGCGGTCTCCAAATATTCCAAGCACCCCGACGAGGCGATCGCGCTGGCGCTGTTCCTGGCGTCGAAGGAAAGCCAGAAGCGGCGTGCGACGGAACTGTCGCGACTGCCCACAATCGAGGCGCTTTACGACGATCCGGATGTCGCCGAGGCGCAGCCGATCATCCCGAACTGGAAGGAGATCTTCCTCAACGCCGTGCCGCGTCCCTCGGCGCCGACGAAGCGGAGCTACAACGAGGTTTCCAAGGAATTCTGGACGGCCGTCCATGATTCCCTGTCCGGCACCGGCGAGACGGAAGCCAACTTCAAGAAACTCGAAGGCCGCCTGAAGCGGCTCAAGGGCTCAGGCTGGGAGTGATCCGGACCTGACCGAATTCCCGTCCCGGTCTTGGGAGAGGCCGGGGCGGCAACAAGAGAGGTGACGCCGGGTACAACGGCGATTTTCGGGAGGAACATCGATGGCAGCAGACGGCCGGTCGGCGCCGCAGCAGCGTCGTTCGAACCTCAGGAGCGAGCGGATCCGGTCGTCCTGGCTGTTTCTGGCGCCGATGCTGGTTGTGCTCGCCTTCGTCGCCGGATGGCCGCTCCTCAAGACCATCTGGTTCGGCTTCACCAATGCCTCGCTCGACAATCTCTCCGCCGTCGACTTCATCGGCCTGACCAACTATCTCGAATGGGTCGATTACGGTGACGGCGACGGGGAGTATTTCGGGCTGCTCGCCGATAGCGAATGGTGGAACGCCGTCTACAACACCGTCTTCTTCTCGGTGGTCTCTGTCTTCTTCGAAACCATCTTCGGCACTATCGTTGCGCTGGTGCTGCATGCCGAGTTCAAGGGCAGGGGGCTGGTGCGCGCCGCCGTCCTCATTCCCTGGGCGATCCCCACCATCGTCTCGGCCAAGATGTGGGCCTGGATGATGAACGACCAGTTCGGCATCCTCAACGACCTGTTCCTGCATCTGGGGCTGATCTCGCAGCCCATCGCCTGGACCGCCTCGGCGGACACGGCGATGATCGCGGTGCTGATCGTCGACATCTGGAAGACGACGCCGTTCATGGCGCTCCTGATCCTCGCGGGGCTTCAGATGATCCCGCAGGATATCTACGAAGCGGCCAAGATCGACGGCGTGCATCCGGTCAAGGTGTTCTTCAAGGTCACGCTGCCGCTGATCAAGCCGGCGCTCGCTGTTGCCGTGATCTTCCGGGCCCTCGACGCGCTGCGCGTCTTCGACCTCATCTATGTGCTGACGCCCAACAATTCGCAGACCCGGACGATGAGCGTTTTCGCGCAGGAAAACCTCTTCCAGTTCGACAAGTTCGCCTACGGTTCGGCGGCCTCGACACTCCTGTTCCTCGTCATCGGGATCATCACGATCGTCTATCTCAAGGTGGCGCGGGTCGATCTCGAGGGAGGGCGCTGACGATGAAGCTGCTCAAGTCGATCGCCTTCTATGCACTCGTGGTCATAATCGTCGTGGTGTCGGTCTTCCCATTCTATTACGCGATCCTGACGAGCTTCAAATCCGGCACGGCGATCTTCGAGGTCGACTACTGGCCCAAGCACTTGTCCTGGGAGAATTACCGATTGGTGATGACGCAGGGCTCGTTCCCGCTCAACCTGCTCAATTCGCTGTTCGTCTCCACCGTGGTGGTGCTGATCTCGCTGTTTCTCGCCATCACCGCCTCCTTCGCACTGGCGCGCGTGAGGTTCCGGGGGCGCAAGCTGTTGCTTCTGACCATCCTGTCGGTGTCGATGTTCCCGCAGATCGCGGTGCTGGCCGGCCTCTTCGAGATGATCCGCGGGCTCGGGCTCTACAACACGCTCTGGTCGCTGATCCTGGCCTACATGATCTTCACGCTGCCGTTCACCGTGTGGGTGCTGACCACCTTCATGCGCGACCTGCCGGTGGAACTGGAGGAGGCGGCGATCGTCGACGGTGCCAATTCCTGGACCATCGTGTCGAAGGTGTTCATGCCGCTGATGTGGCCGGCGCTGGTGACGACAGGGCTGCTCGCCTTCATCGCCGCCTGGAACGAGTTCCTCTTCGCGCTCACCTTCGTCTCCAACAACGATACCCGCACGGTGCCAGTGGCGATCGCATTGCTTTCAGGAGCATCGGAACAGGAAATTCCCTGGGGGCCGATCATGGCGGCCTCGGTGATCGTGACGGTGCCGCTGGTGATCCTGGTGCTGATCTTCCAGCGCAAGATCGTGGCGGGCCTGACAGCAGGAGGCGTGAAGGGATGATCGGGGTGACGAAAAGGCGCGGCGTGCGCGGAAGGAGTTTGGGATGGCACAGCTGAAACTGACCGACGTGCGCAAGTCCTTCGGCAGCCTCGAGGTGCTGCACGGGATCAATCTCGAGATCAAGGCGGGTGAATTCGTCGTCTTCGTCGGGCCGTCGGGCTGCGGCAAGTCCACGCTGTTGCGGCTGATCGCCGGGCTCGAGGATATTTCCGGGGGCACGCTTGAATTCGACGACGAGGTGGTCAACCATAAGTCGCCGGCCGAACGCGGCATCGCCATGGTGTTCCAGTCCTATGCGCTCTATCCGCACATGACCGTCTACGACAACATGGCCTTCGGCATGAAGCTCGCCGGCGGCGGCCAGGACGAGATCAAGCGGCGCGTCCGCGAGGCCGCCGATATCCTGCAGATCACGCCCTATCTCGACCGGCTGCCCAAGCAGTTGTCGGGCGGCCAGCGCCAGCGCGTGGCGATCGGGCGGGCGATCGTGCGCGATCCGCGGGTCTTCCTCTTCGACGAGCCGTTGTCCAATCTGGACGCGGCGCTCCGGGTGCAGACCCGTATCGAGATTGCGCGGCTCAAGGAGCGGATGGCGGACACCACGATGATCTACGTCACCCACGACCAGGTGGAGGCGATGACGCTCGCCGATCGGATCGTGGTGCTGCGCGACGGCTATGTCGAGCAGGTGGGAACGCCGATGGAGCTCTATCATACGCCGGCCAACCTGTTCGTGGCGCAGTTCATCGGCTCGCCGTCGATGAACATCGTGCCGGCAAAAGCGACGACCGAAGCCGGCAAGCTGGTGGTGGAGCCGGACGGCGGCCACAAGGTCAACCTGAACGGCGCCGGCCAGGGTGTTTCCGGTGGTGCGGTGCAGTTCGGCGTTCGGCCGGAAGACCTCAACATCGCCGGCGAGGGACAGCTGATGTTCGAGGGGCCGGTGACGCTGGTCGAGCAGCTTGGCGAGAGCCAGTTGATATATATCGACAGGCCGGAGGCCGAGGAGCCGCTGGTGGCCAAGCTGCCCGGCAATCTCGAGGTCAAGCGTGGCGAGCGCGTGGCGCTTTCCGCCCAGCCCGAGGTGGTGCGTCTGTTCGACGAGAAAGGTAAAGCCATCCGGCTTTGAAATCCGAGTCTTCCTGAAGACTTGGCGGCGTTTGTTGCGGCTCTAGTTGCAGTGCGGGTTCGGCTCGTGAAATAGTCCCGCCATGACAGACGAGACCTCCCCGACAACGCCGCGTCTGCGGCTCCGCATCTTCTTCGGCGATGACGTGATGCTCGGTCCCGGCAAGGCCGACCTGCTCGATCATATCCGCAAGACCGGCTCGATCGCCGCGGCCGGCCGGACGATGGGGATGAGCTACAAGCGCGCCTGGAGCCTGGTCGAGGAGATGAACCGCGGCTACCGCGAGCAGCTGGTGGATTCGAGCCGGGGCGGGGCGAAAGGCGGCGGTGCGGCGCTGACCGAAGTGGGCGAAGCGGTGCTCGCCCATTACCGGAAGATCGAGGAGATCACGGCGCGCGAAGCGGAGGCCGAGATTTCGGCACTGCAATCGCTGCTCGCCGATATGTCCGAAGGAAAATAACGCTTGCGCCAATGAGTGCGGCTTGCAATATTTCCGGCCGAACATATCGCTTCCGGAGTATTGCCATGCGTTCGATCTGCCTGCGTCTTCTTGCCGGATTTTGCCTGTCTGCATCGGTTCTTGCTGCCGCGCCGGCGCATGCCGAGGAGGTGGTGGTCTTCGCTGCCGCCTCGATGAAGACGGCGCTCGACGATTTCGCGACCAGATGGGAAGCCAAGACCGGCGACAGCGTGACCATTTCCTATGCGGGTTCGAGCCAGCTTGCCCGGCAGATCATGCAGGGCGCGCCGGCGGACGTCTTCATCTCCGCCAATCCCGGCTGGATGGACGAGGTCGAGAAGGCAGGCCTCGTGAAGGGGGGCATGCGGCGCGATCTCCTCGGCAATTCTCTCGTGCTGATCGCCCACGGCAAGGACGCGCCGAAAGTGGAGATCGGCGCGGGACTGGATCTCGCGGGTCTGTTGGGCGACCGAAAACTGGCCATGGCGCTCGTGGATTCCGTCCCTGCCGGGCAATACGGCAAGGCTGCGCTGACCGCCCTCGGCCTCTGGAACTCGGTAGAGACTTCGGTGGCGCAGGCCGACAATGTGCGCGCGGCGCTGCGGCTCGTGGCGACCGGTGAGGCGCCCTATGGCATCGTCTATGCCACCGATGCCGCCGCCGACGATGCGGTGACGGTCGTCGGAACCTTCCCGGCAGATTCGCATCCGGCAATCATCTATCCGGCGGCGCTGCTGACGGAAGCCCATGACAAGGCCGATGCGGCGTTCTATCAAGCTCTCTCAGGCGAAACCGCCCGCGCCGCCTTCGAGGCGCAGGGCTTCAGGGTGCTGAACTGAGATCGTGACGGACTGGCTCACTCCGGATGAATGGCGCGCGGTGGCGCTGTCGCTGCGCGTTTCGCTCGTCGCGACGCTTTTGAGCCTGCCGCTCGGCATCTTCGTCGCCTATGCGCTGGCGCGCTGGCGTTTTCCGGGACGGCAGCTTCTCAATGGTCTCGTCCATCTGCCTCTGGTGCTTCCGCCGGTGGTGACCGGCTATCTGCTGCTGCTGACCTTCGGGCGCACGGGTTCGATCGGCGCTTTCCTCGACCGCTGGTTCGGTCTCGTCTTCGCCTTCCGCTGGACCGGGGCTGCGCTCGCCGCCGCCATCATGGCCTTCCCCCTAATGGTGCGGGCGATCCGGCTGACGATCGAGGCGGTCGATCCGAAACTCGAACGGGCGGCGAGCACACTGGGTGCCTCGCCCATGTGGGTTTTCGCGACCGTCACCTTGCCGTTGATCCTTCCGGGCATTCTTGCCGGCTCGATCCTGGCCTTCGCCAAGGCGATGGGCGAGTTCGGCGCCACCATCACTTTCGTCTCCAACATTCCCGGCCAGACCCAGACCATTCCCTCGGCCATCTACGCCCTGTTGCAGGCGCCGGGCGGGGAGGGCGCCGCCGGGCGGCTGGTGATCGTTGCCGTCTTCGTCGCCATGGCGGCATTGCTGCTCTCGGAATGGATTGCCCGACTGGTGGCCAAGCGGGTGGGCGCGTCATGAGTTTGCACGTCAAGCTCCGGCACCGCTTTCCCGGCTTCGATCTCGACGTCGATTTCGAAGCGCCCGCCGGCGTTACCGCGCTCTACGGTCGTTCGGGATCGGGCAAGACGACGATCGTCAACGCGGTCGCCGGGCTGCTGCGGCCGGATGCCGGCCGGGTGGTCGCCGACGAGGTGACGCTGACCGACACAGGTTCCGGCCTGTTCCTGCCACCGCACAAGCGGCGGATCGGCTACGTGTTCCAGGAAGGCCGGCTGTTTCCGCATCTGAGCGTGCGCTCCAACCTGACCTATGGCGCGCGCATTGCCGGACGCCGGGACGCAGCTGAGTTCGACCGGATCGTCGATCTTCTCGGCATCGAAAACCTCCTCGACCGACAGCCGGCGAAGCTCTCGGGCGGCGAGAAAAGCCGGGTGGCGCTCGGACGGGCGATCCTGTCGAAGCCGCGTCTCCTGTTGATGGACGAGCCGCTTGCCGCACTCGACGAGGCGCGCAAGGCGGAGATCCTGCCCTATTTCGAGCGGCTGAGGGACGAGACCGGGCTGCCGATCCTCTATGTCAGCCACGCGCCGTCGGAGGTGGCGCGGCTTGCCACCACCGTGGTGCTGATCGATGCCGGCCGTGTGGCCGCGATCGGCGAGGCGGCCGAGGTGTTTTCAGATCCGGCCGCGGCCCATGCGCTCGGGCTGCGCGAGGCCGGCGCGGTCCTCAATGCGCGCATCGAGGCGCATGAAACCGACGGCCTGACGCGGCTTTCGACATCGGCCGGGCCATTGCTTCTGCCGCATGTCAACGGCAGTCCCGGCACCTCGGTGCGTATCCGCCTCCTCGCCCAGGATGTGATGATCGCGCGTGAAAGGCCGACAGGCATCTCAGCTCTCAACATCCTGCCGGCGCGGGTTAAGGAGATCCGCGCAGGCGAGGGGCCCGGGGCGCTTGTCCAGCTGGAAGTCGGAGACGACATCATTCTCGCGCGCATCACCCGCCGTTCGGCGGCCGCACTCGACCTGGCGCCTGGCCGCGAGGTCCACGCCGTGCTGAAAGCGGTCTCCGTTGCCAAGGAGAGCGTCGGGGAGATCTGAGGGTCAGTACCCGCCCGAATCCGGGCCGTTGGAAAAGCTCTGCAGGGTCTGGCCGCCATCGATCAGCCAGGCCGCGCCATTGACGTGGCGGGCAGCGTCGGAGGCGAGGAAGGCCGCGACCTCGGCGACGTCCTCGACCTGGCCGATGCGCCTGGACGGTATGCGGCTTGCAAATTTCTCGACCTGAGACTGGCCGTCGGTATTGCCCTCGCGCAGTCCGGGAACACCGAGCGTCGTCTCGATGACGCCGGGGCAGACGGCGTTGACGCGGATGCCGTGCGGGGCGAGGTCGAAGGCGGCGGACTTGGTGAGGCCGACGACGGCGTGCTTGGTCGCCACATAGCCGGCACCGCCGGCGAGCACGTCCCATCCGGCCATTGACGAGCCCATGTTGACGATCGCGCCGCCCTTGCCGGAGCGCACCATCTCGGCGGCGACCGCCTGGAGCGAGACGAACATCGAGCGCAGGTTGACGCGAACGATCCTGTCCCACTCGTCGAGCGGCAGTTTGTGAACGGGTGCGACCTCGCCGGAAATACCGGCATTGTTGAACGCGATATCGAGCGCGCCGAAAGTCTCGACGGCGAAGGCGACCGCGTCTTTCATCACCTCGGCGTCCGACACGTCGCCGGCGACCGTCCTGACCTTGCCTGGTGCTCCGAGCCCCGCGGCGACCGTGTCGAGACCGTCTGCGTCGAGATCGACGAGGACGACGTTGGCGCCGCGCTCGAGAAAGGTCCGTGCGGTTGCGGACCCAATCGCGCCGGCACCTCCGGTCACGAGGACGGTCTTGCCTTTGAAAGTCTCGGTCATGTGTCTGCCTCTGCTCGGGATGTCAGTAGTCGCGCCAGCCATGCTCCGGCGCAAAGCCGATCAGCTTTTTCGCGCGGGTGTTGTCGAGAAGCGCGGTTTGGCCGGGGAGATCGGTGCGTCGTTCGATGTCGGGGTAGGTGGCGTCTATGAGGGCGGCTGTCGGATGTTCGGAATAGGTGTCGGCGGCCGAGATGAAGAAGCGCTCGTGGCCGGAGATGTCAGCTTCTGCGGCCTGCACGAAGGCGCGTCCGGCGTCGCGGGCATCGATATAGGCCCAGAGGTCGAGTCCGGCCTCTTCGCGTTCGCGGCGCGGCTTGACCTGTTCGGGAAAGCTCTCGGCGGTCTGAATCCAGGGCATGCGAATGCTGGCGGCTGCGTGGTTGGTACGGCGCACCCAGGCGTCGACCATCTCCTCTCCGAGCCATTTGGTGACCGCATAGACGTCCTGCGGGGCGGGCGGATGGTGCTCGTCGATGGGGAAATAGCGGAGATCGACAGGCTTCGGCGCGAAGGGGAGCCCGAGGACCGAGAAGGAGGAGGCGAAGACCATCCTGCCGATATCGGCGTTCTCCATCGCGGTCAGCACGTTGAACATCAGCAGCATGTTGGTGCGGAAGACGTCCTGCGCCTCATAGCCGACGGGCCGCGGGAGGGAGGCGACATGGGCCATGCAGTCGGCCGGGCCGATCGCCGCAAGTGCGTCGTCAAGATCGGTGAGATCGACGGCCGTCACGCCTTCTGCTGCCGTCACGTCGAGTGCGGTTACTTCGTAGCCCGAATGCCTGAATGCCTCTGCCACATGGCAGCCGAGTAGGCCTGCCGCACCTGTCACGATGACGTGTTTCGCCATGCCGGATCTCCTGTCGAGAAGCGGTGGAAATCAGTGTCCGGAAACTTCGCATCCAAACCGTTTTTCTAGCGGAAGCCGGCTTGACAACAGTCCGCGTTTGCTTCCAACTTTAATTCGTACACGAACTAAATAACCCGTCAAGAGCTTCGCCGGACGGCAGGCAAACGGGGTTCGGGTAAACGGTCAAAACGGAGAACAGACATGAAGGCGATCATCAGGAATTTGTCAGCGGGGGCCGTGATGTTCGGCGCCATGGCTGCAGGCATGACGGCGGCTTCCGCCGAGACACTCAAGGTGGCGGCGATCTCGGGTTACTTCTCTCAGGGCTTCGGCATCGCCATCGTCGACGGCCTGAAGAAGGCCGAGAAGGACATGGACGTCGAGGTCAAGATCATCGACACCGGCAACCGCGCGCTGGACTATGAAGAGCAGTTCAACAACATCGCCAAGGATGGCGAGTATGACCTCGTCTTCGTGATGGGCTGGGAACTGGTGGACGCGCTGCAGAAGTCGAACGCGGCGTACCCCGACCAGAAATTCATCTTCATCGACGGTATCCTCGAAAGCCCGACGATGACCTATATCGATTTCGTCGAGGAAGAAGGCTCCTATCTGGTCGGCGCGCTGACCGGCATGCTGACCGAGAAAGGCGTCGACGGCTTCAACTCCGGCAAGCAGGTCGGCTTCATCGGCGGGCGCGATATTCCCGTCATCCGCAACTTCCTGATGGGCTACGAGCAGGGCGTCGACGAACAGTCCGAAGGCGTTTCGGTCTCGGGCGTCTTCTCGGGCACCTTCGACGATCCGGCCAAGGGTTCGGAACTCGCCATGACGCTCTATGGTCAGGGCGTGGACGTGATCTACCAGGCTGCCGGCCCCACCGGGGAAGGCGTGCTGCAGGCGGCAAAGGTGGCCGACAAATATGCGGTCGGCGTCGATATCGACCAGTGCCCGACCGCTCCGGGGCATATCCTGGCTTCCATGCTCAAGCGTGCGGACGTGGCCGTCTACGACGTCATCAAGGGCGAAGTCGACGGCTCCAATCCGGTCAAGGCCGGTCCGGTGTCCTACGGGGTGGCCCAGGACGGCATCGAGCTGAAGGTCTGCGACGACGTCAAGGACAAGATCCCCGAGGACGTGATGACCAAGCTCGAAGAGGTCCGCGCCGGTATCGCGGACGGCTCGATCAAGGTTAAGCTCAACCAGTAATACAGCCGGCCGGCGGGCGGCGTTGCCCCCTCTCAGACCTCCCGCGTGATCCGTTCGCCGGCCACCTTTACTGGTAACTCGACTTCGCAAACTCGGAACTGGACGATATGGCCTTTGCCGTAGAGATGGTCGGTGTGTCGAAATCCTTCGGCCCCGTCGCCGCCAACAAGGATGTCAGCTTCGGCGCCAGGAAGGGCGAGATTCACGCCCTGGTGGGCGAGAACGGTGCCGGCAAGACGACGCTGATGAACATCCTGTTCGGCCTCATGCAACCCGACAGCGGGGAAATCCGCATCGACGGAAAGCCGGTGGTGATGGATTCGCCGCGCACGTCGATCGGCCTCGGACTCGGCATGGTCCACCAGCATTTCAAGCTCGTGCCGTCGCTCACGGTGGCGGAAAACATCTTTCTCGGCATGGAAATCACCAAAGCCGGTCTCGTCGACCGCAAGGCCCAGTCGGACAAGGCGCGGGCGCTCTCCGAAGAGTTCGGCCTGCAAATCGATCCGGACCGGAAGATCCACGAGCTCTCCGTCGGCGCCGAGCAGCGCGTCGAGATCCTCAAGGTTCTGGCGCGCGGCGCCAAGGTCGTCATCCTCGACGAGCCGACGGCGGTCCTGACGCCGCAGGAAAGCCGCGACCTCTTCCGCATTATCCGCCGTTTCGCCGATGCCGGCATGACTGTGATCTTCATTTCGCACCATCTCGACGAGGTTCTAGAGGTTTCCGACACGGTGACCGTGCTGCGTGACGGCGCGGTGGTCGGCACCCGTCCGACGAAGGAGCTCGACGAAGACACGCTGGTCAAGATGATGGTCGGACGTTCGGTCAATTTCGACCGCCGTGCGCGCAAGGAGATCTCCGGCGAGACGGTGCTCGAACTGCGCGAGATCTTCGCGCGCGACGATCGCGGCCTGCCGGCGCTGCGCGACGTCAGTCTCAAGGTGCGTGCCGGCGAGATCGTCGGCATCGTCGGCGTCGACGGCAACGGACAGACCGAGTTGGCAGAGGTCGTCAGCGGACTGCGCGCGCCGAGCCACGGGGAGATCTTTCTCGACGGCAAGGCGGTGGAGGGCAGCGATCCGCGCCACATGCGAGAGGCGGGGCTCGCCCACGTGCCGGCCGACCGGCTGGTGCGCGGCGTCAATGCCGGCGCCAGCATCAGCGCCAACATTCTGATGGGACGCCAGCAAGAGGCGCCTCTGGCACAAAACGGTCTGATCCGCTGGGGCAAGGTCCGTGAATTCGCCCGCGAGCTGATGCAGCGCTTCGATATCCGCGCCAAGGACGAGACCATCGCGGTCAAAACCCTGTCCGGCGGCAACATGCAGAAGGTGGTTGTGGCGCGCGAGTTCTCCCAGCACATGCCGCTTCTGCTGATCGACCAGCCGACGCGGGGCGTTGATATCGGCGCGATGGAACGCATCCATGACGAGATCGTCACCCGCCGCGATGCGGGGGCCGCGATCCTGCTGATCTCGGTGCAGATCGACGAGATCCTGGCGCTCGCCGACCGCGTGCTTGTGATGTTTGCCGGCGGCATTTCCGGCGAGGTCGATCCGACCACAACGACCGAGGAAGAAATCGGTCACTTGATGGCCGGCGGTTCCCGTAACAGGGAGGCCGCGGCATGAGCGTGGACACAACCCCGACACCCGTGCGCTCCAGCTGGCGCATGCCGAACTGGCTCGAATCCATTCTCGGCCAACTGATCGCGCTCGGGATCGCCATCATCGGCGGCGCCATCCTCATCATCCTCGTGGGCGAGGATCCGATCCTCGTCTTCACCACGCTGTTGCGCGGCGCCTTCGGCAATTCCGAGCGGATCGCCGGATCGCTCCTGCAGGCGACCCCGATCATCATCGCGGGCGTCGCGGCCTGTATCGCGCTCAGGGGCGGGCTGTTCAATATCGGGGTCGAGGGCCAGCTCTACATGGGCGGATTCGCAGCCGCCTTCGTGGGCTTCCAGTTCGCCCTTCCGGCAGGGCTGCATATGCTGGTGGCGCTCGCCGCGGCCGTGGTCGCCGGGGGGCTATGGATCCTGATCCCGGCTTTCTTCCGCGCCCGCTTCGGTACCAACGAGGTGGTCTCGACCATCCTGTCGAACTATGTGGCGATCCTGCTCACCTCATACCTGACCATCGACGTGTTCAAGCGTCCGGGCGGCTGGTCGGAGACCGATCCGGTGGCCACGACCGCCTATCTGCCGCAGCTCTTCGAATTCTCGCGCCTGAACTTCGGCCTCTTCATCGGACTGGCGCTGGCGGTCGGCTTCCATCTGTTCCTGACGCGGACCTCGGCCGGTTACGGCATGAACACGATGGGCGCGAACATGAAGTTTGCCGAATATGGCGGCATCGCCGTCAAGCGGAACATCCTGATCATTCTCTTGTGCTCGGGTGCGGTCGGCGGGCTTGCCGGCGGCGTCGAGACGCTCGGCGTGCATCACCGCTTCATGGAGGGCTTTGCGCCGGGCTTCGGTTTCGACGGGGTGATCGCGGCCCTTCTCGCCAATGGCAGCCCGATCGGGGTGATCTTTACCGCGCTGTTCTTCGGCGCGCTGAGGGCGGGGTCGCTGCTGATGGAAGTCGAGACCAATGCCTCGCGCGAGGTGATCACCGTCTTCCAGGCGATCATCATCCTTTGCGTCTCCGCGCAGATCCTCTTGCGCCGCCGGCGCGACAGCAGCCAGGGGGAACGTCGATGGAAGTTCTAGAAACCATCTTCAACGTCTCGCTGATCGCGGCCATGCTGCGGACGACGACGCCAATCCTCCTGGTGGCGCTCGGCGGCACCTTCACCACCAAGGCCGGCATCTTCAATATCGGTCTCGAAGGGCAGATGCTGCTCGGCGCCTTCTTCGCCGTACTCGGCTCGCTCTGGACCCAGTCGGCCTGGGGCGGCGTGGCGATCGGGGTGCTGGCGGCCATGTGCGTGGCGCTGACCTTCTCGATCTTCGTCGTCACGCTGCGCGCCAACGAGGTGGTGGTGGGGCTTGCGCTCAACATCCTCGCGGGCGGCCTGACGATCACGCTCACCAAGGCGATCTTCGGCACCCGCGGCTCGATCGTCAGCGGCGACATCGTCGGTCTGCCGCGGCTGCATATCCCGGTGATCGAGGATCTCGGGTCGCTCGGCAAGGCGCTCGGCAGCTTCACGCCGCTGATCTATCTGGCCTTCATCCTGGTCTTCGTCGTCTGGGTGATCATCTACCGCACAAAACTCGGGCTCTATATTCGCGTGGCGGGCGAGAAGCCCGCCGCCGCCGAAGCGCTCGGCATCCCGACGGGGCTGATGCAGCATATCGCCTCGCTGCTTTGCGGTCTGTTCGCCGGCCTTGCGGGCGCGCATCTGTCGCTTGGCTACATCACCATGTTTGCCGAGAACATGTCGTCCGGCCGCGGCTTCATGGCGGTGGCAGTCTTGATCTTCTCGGCGGGCGACCCGGTCAAGGTCCTGTTCGGCTGCCTGCTCTTCGGTTTCGCCGACGCACTGTCGCTGCGGCTCCAGACCTTCGGGCTCTCCTCGTATCTCGTGCTGACCGTACCCTATCTGGTCACGCTCGGCGCGCTCTTCCTGCTCACCTACCGGCAGAGGCCCAAAATCTTCCGCGAGACGGCGGAATCCCTCCAACTCATCAGGCGTGGGAAAGCATGACCACCAAGCACAGGATCATTCTCGACGTGGATTCGGCCGGCGACGACATTCTCGCCATCCTCTTCGCGCTCGGCTCCGACGATATCCAGCTCGAAGGCGTGACGTCGGTCACCGGTGCCGCAGGCCCGATCGATCAGGTCACCAACGTCGTCCTCAACACCGCAACGCTCGCGGGAAGGGACGACCTGCCGGTGGCGGCGGGCGCCTGGCGACCGATCGTCGGCAACTCCAGGGAAGACATGGAGGCGCCGGTCCATTTCGAGAAGCGGCTCAAGGAGCGGTTCGGCGAGCGGCTGAAGAAGTTCAATCCGCCGGCGCCGACGCCGGTCCGCAAGGCGATGGACAAGCATGCGGTCGACTTCATCATCGAGACCGTGCGGGCCAATCCCGGCGAAATCTCGATTGTGGCGACCGGGCCGCAGACCAATGTCGCCATGGCACTCGACATGGCGCCGGACATCGCCCAGCTGGTCAAGCAGATCGTCGTGCTCGGCGGCTGCTTCACGACGCCTGGCAACATCACGCCGGTCTCGGAATACAATATCTGGGCCGACCCGGAGGCGGCCCGCGTGGTGCTGCGCTCCGGCGCGCCCGTCATTCTGGTGCCGCTCGACATCTGCGAGGACAATCGCGTCGCCCCCTCGATGCTGACGCGCGACGACCTCGCCGATCTGGCCGCGGACTATCCCGACAGCACGGTCGTCAAACACATCGTCGAGAATTTTCCGATCTATATCGACATCTGGCGGGAGTTCTTCCATCTGGTCGGCTTCCCGCTCGACGACGCGATCGCGGTGACGGCGGTCACCCATCCGGAATTCTTCGAGATGACCGAGCCGCTCTTCGTCGACGTGGCGCTGCATGAACGGCTGGTGCGCGGCCAGACGGTGGCCTTTACCGGCCGCCAGATCCTCTCTTTCGAGGGGCCGGAGACGACCCGCATCTGCAAGGGGCTCGACGGCCGGTCGTTCCTCAAGCTGTTCAAGAAATCCATCGGCACGCTGGCGTAGGAGACGATCGTGAAACCAACCAAGGTCATTATCGATTGCGACCCCGGCCATGACGACGCCATCGCGCTTCTGATGGCGCACCGGCTGCCGGAGATCGAACTCGTCGCGGTCACGACCGTCTGCGGCAACGCGCCGCTCGAACGCACGACGGCCAACGCGCTACGCATCATGGAACTCCTGGGCGCCACGGACGTGCCGATTGCAGCCGGTTGCGCCAATCCGATTGCGCGCAAGCTGGTGCTCGGCACCGCCGACGGACCCAGCGGGCTCGACGGTTCGCCCTATCTGCCGGACCCCACGATGGACGTGGTGCCGATGCACGGGGTGGATTTCCTCGCGAAATTGCTGCGCGAGGCCGAGGAGCCGATCGTGCTGGTGCCGACCGGGCCGCTGACAAATATCGGCATGCTGGTGATGAAATATCCCGAAGTCCTGTCGAAGATCGAGAAGGTGGTGCTGATGGGCGGCGCCTTCTATCGGCGCAGCGAGATCATCACGCCGACCGAGTTCAACATCTTCTGCGATCCGGAAGCCGCCGAGATCGTGCTTTCGAGCGGGCTCGACATCACCATGGTCGGCCTCGACGTGACCATGCATGTGCTGGTCGAGGAAGAAGAGTTCGCCGCGATCGAGACCATCGACACGCCGCTTTCGAAGGTGGTTTACGACTGGCTGAAATTCTACGAGAAGCTGCATCGCGGCCAGATGGGAATCGGCGGCGCGCTGCATGATCCGCTGGCGCTCGCCGTCGTCATCGATCCGTCTCTCATCGAGACGCGGGAGGCCCATGTCTCGATCGACCGGACCGGCACCCACACCTTCGGCGCCACGGTTGCGGACTATTTCAAGCTCAACGGACTGGAGCCCAACGTAAAGGTGGCCTCGACGGTCAACTCGGCTAAGTTCTTCGACATGCTCTACACGTCGCTGCAAGGCTAAAGCGAGGAAAGGAAGAGAAGACATGGAAGACGTATTCTCCGCGCACAGGCAGGAAGGTTCGACCGCTCTCGACAAGACGAAGACGGCGCTCGTCGTGGTCGACATGATCAACGAATTCTGCAAGCCGGGCGGCAAGATGGTGTTGCCGGGTTACGAGAAGCTGATGCCGCAGCAGAAGGCGCTGATCGCCGAGGCGCGGGCCAACGACGTGCCGGTCATCTTCGTCATCGATTCCCACCGCAAGAACATGCGGCAGGACCGGGAGTGGCTCAAGCGCACTCCGCACGGGGTCGAGAACACCTGGGCGACACAGGTGATCGACGATCTCGAGGCGCGGGAGGACGATCTCTTCGTCATCAAGCACCGCTATTCGGCCTTCTTCCAGACCGACCTCGACCTCCTGCTCAAGGACATGCTGATCACACAGCTGGTCGTCTGCGGGGTGGTCACCAATATCTGCGTGCGCTCGACCGTCCACGATGCCTTCTTCCAGGGTTACGACGTGGTGGTGCCGCACGACGCCTGCGCGGCCACCGGACCGCGCGAGCATGTTTCCACGCTCTACGACATCGCCACCCATTTCGGCACGGTTTCCGACACGGAGACGGTCGTCGGGGCGCTGTCGTCCGGCGCGCGGATCCCCAATCAGGTGTTCGAAGAGGACATGGTTCCGGGCATGGCGGCGCAATGAGTGCTGACGCCGATATCCGCGAGGCCATTCCGACGCGCGCCGAGATCGACAAGCGGCTGCAGGAAATTGGCTACGCGCTCGAACAGCACAACGCCCACCTGATCCGGCTTGCGCACCAGCGCGGCACGGCACTGTTCCAGAAGGCCTTCGAGGGCTATTCGATCACGCCCACCCAGGTGGCGGTGCTTGCGACCCTGATGCGCCACGGCGACCTGCCGCAGAACCAGATCGGCCGCATTACCGCGATCGACACGGCGACGCTGAGCCCGCTTCTCAAGCGGCTGGAGACGCTCGGGCTGACCAAGCGTGTGGTCTCCGAGCAGGACCAGCGCGTCAACCTGATCCAGCTCACGCCCCAGGGTTACGATTTCACCTTCGAGGTGCTGCCGATCTCGCAGCGAGTCAGCGAGGAATTGCTCGCGCCGCTCAACCAGCGCGATCGCAAGCGGTTCATCGAGCTCCTGAACAAGATTGCGCGCTGAGGCGCGCCTGCAGACCGAAAGGACGACCAGAATGCCCAATTTCGCGATCCGGAAGATTTCCGTCACCGTCGAGGACATCTTTCACGACGGCGGACCCGCTCCGGAGACGCCGCGCCGGCGTGCCGCCGCTCTGGCCGTCGTCGCCAATCCCTATGCCGGGCGTTATGTCGCCGAACTCCAGGGCGGCATGGAAGATCTCAAGCCGCTCGGCCTGATGATGACCGAGAAGCTGATCGATGCGCTCGGCGGCGACATCTCGGCGATCGACGCCTACGGCAAGGGTGTCATCGTCGGTTCGGCGGGCGAGCTTGAACACGGCGCGCTCTGGCACGTGCCGGGCGGCTATGCCATGCGCGAAAAGCTCGGCGAGGCGCTGGCCATCGTTCCCTCGGCCAAGAAGGTCGGCGGCTTCGGATCGCGGATCGACATTCCGATCGGTCACATCAACGCGGCCTATGTGCGCAGCCACTTCGACGCCATGGAAGTCGGCGTAGCTGACGGACCGCGGCCGGACGAGATGGTTCTGGCGCTCGTCATGGCCTGCGGTCCGCGCGTCCACGCCCGGATGGGCGGTCTCGCAGCCTCCGAGATCAAGGCCCGTGATGGGCTTCGATAGGCGCGGGAAAGATCAGCGAAACTGCGCTCTCGCCTTACGAAAATAGTTCGTGTACAAACTAATTATGCCGCTCGTTCCGAGCTGTGCGGGTGGCCAATAAGAAACTGAAAGCAAGATGAGTTCGATGGTTCAGGCAGAGGACAGATTTCGCGGGATCGTGGCGGGTGTCGATGTGGGCGGGACGTTCACCGACCTCATCGTGCTCGACGCGAAAACCGGCGGCGTGAAAATCGGCAAGGTGCCGACGACCCCTGACGACCAGTCACGCGCCGTCCTGAGCGTGATTGCGCAATCCGGCTACAAGGCCTCGGACATCGACCTCGTCATCCACGGTACGACCACCACCACAAATGCGCTACTGGAGCGGCGGCTGGCGAAGGCGGGCCTGATCACCACGAAGGGTTTCCGGGACGTCATCGAACTCGGACGGCGCACGCGGCCCAACCCCTACGGCATGTTCGGCTCCTTCGTTCCGCTGATCCCGCGCAATCTCCGCCTCGAGGTGACCGAGCGGGTGGAAGCCACCGGCAAGGTGCGCGAACCGCTCGACGAGGCGGAGTTCCGGAAGGCGGTGCAGAGGTTGATCGACGAGGGCTGCGAAGGCCTCGTGATCCATTTCCTGCATGCCTACAAGAACCCCGCCCACGAGCAGAGGGCGGCCGAGATCGCGCGCGAGATGTGGCCGAACGGTTTCATTACCACCGGCCACGCGCTTCTTTCCGAGGCGCGCGAATACGAACGCGGTGTCACCGCCGCCGTCAACGCCTCGGTTCAGCCGATCCTGCAGCGCTATGTCGACCGGCTGCGCGGCCAGCTTCTCGAGGACGGCTATGCGCGCGACTTCCTGATGATGAACGGCAATGGCGGCACCACCTCGTCGTCGCTGGTCGTCGGCGAGGCGGCGAAGACGGTGATGTCCGGTCCGGCGTCGGGCGTGATCGCGGCGGCGCGCACGGCTGCGCGTGCCGGCTACACTGACCTGATCACCTACGACATGGGCGGCACCTCGTCCGACGTGGCACTCATCCGCGGCAGCCGGCCGCTGATTTCCAACGAGATCGAGGTCGAATATGCGATGCCGATCCACGTGCCGATGGTCGACGTCCACACGATCGGGGCGGGCGGCGGCTCGATTGCCCGGGTCAACCAGGCCGGTCTTCTGGAAGTGGGGCCGCAGAGCGCTGGCTCCATGCCGGGGCCGATCTGTTTCGGGCGCGGCGGCACCCAGCCGACGATCACCGACGCCAACCTGCTGCTCGGCCGTCTCGATCCCGAGCGGCTTCTCGCCGTCGACACGCCCGTTTCCCGCGACGTGTTGACGAACATCTTCGAGACCCAACTGGCCCGTCCGCTCGGCGTCGATGCGGTGGAGGCCGCAGGCGCGGTGCTGAAGATCGCCAACCTGAAGATGGCGGGCGCCATCCGCATGGTCTCGCTGGCCAAGGGCAATGATCCGCGCGAACTCATGCTCTACGCCTTCGGCGGGGCAGGACCGCTGCATGCCGCCGATCTGGCGCGCGAACTCGGCATCCCCCGCGTCTTCGTGCCGGCGCGGCCCGGCATCACCAACGCTATCGGTTGCGTGGTGGCCGACCTGCAGCACGACTACGTCAACACGCTCAACAAGCTGGTCCACGACATCGACCCGGCCGAACTCAACGGGATGATCGAGGGGCAGGTGGCGTCCGGGCTCGCGGCGCTCGAAGCCGAGACCATCCGTCCCGTCGAGATCCGCATGGAGCATTCGCTCGACATGCAGTTCGCTGGGCAAACCCACCTGATCCGGGTGCCTATCGATGGTGCGATCACGGACATGGATGCGATCCAGTCCCTGTTCGAGGAGGCCTACTACAAGCGCTTCCGCGTCCGGCTTCCCGAAGTGCGCGCGCTCGTCGTCAACGTCAATACCTCGGTGATCGGCCTGCGGGAACCGGCGCCGCTCGCCGACCTCATCCCCCGCGAAAAGCGGGCCGAAAGCGCCGAAGCGGCGCGGACCGGTACGCGCCAGGTCTGGTTCGACGGGACATGGCTGGATGCTGCGATCTACGACCGCGAGCTGCTGCCGCTGATGGCGCGCATCGAGGGACCGGCGATCCTGGCGCAGTTCGACGCCACCACCGTTCTGCCGCCCGGATGTGTTGCCGAAGGCGACAAGGAAGGCAACATCATCATCCACATCTCGGGAGAAACGCGTGGCTAAGCTCGATTCCATCACGCTTTCGGTCATCCAGGCGGGCCTTCAGCAGGTCTGCGACGAGATGGACACGACCTTTTCGCGGGCCGCCTTCTCGCCGATCATCGCCGAGGCCGACGATCGATCGGACGGCATCTATTCGGCCGAGGACGGTTCGCTGATCGCCCAGGGGATTGGCGGTTTGCCGGTTTTCGTGGGCACCATGCAGGCCTCCACCCGGACCATTATCGAGTTCATCCGCGACGGAAAAATCCTGCCGCCGGAGGAAGGCGACATCTACGTCGTCAACGACCCCTATCTCGGCGGCACGCACCTGATGGACGTGCGCTTCGCCATGCCGATCTTCCGGAACGGCGCGATCTATTGCTGGCTCTCCAATATCGGCCATTGGCCGGATATCGGCGGCACGGTGCCGGGCGGTTTCTCCGCTTCCGCCACGTCGGTCGAGCAGGAGGGGCTCAGAATCCCGCCGGTCAAGCTTTTCAAGCGCGGCAAGATGGACATGGAGATCTTCCAGATCATCACGTCGAACATCCGGGTGGCGGAACAGCGCATCGGCGATATCCGGGCGCAGACGGCAGCGCTTGAGATCGGCCGCGAGCGGCTGAACGAACTGCTCGACCGCTATGGCGACGAGACGGTCAGTGCCGCGATTGCCGAACTCAGGGTGCGTTCGGGCGAGCAGATGCGCGCCTGCATCGGCCTCATCGAGAGCGGCACCTATCACGGCGAGGCCTTCATTGATTCAGACGGCGTGGTCAACGAACCGCTGAAGATCGCGCTGTCGGTGACCAAGACCGACGACAACGAACTGATCTTTGACTTCGCCGGATCGAGCCCGCCCTGTCGCGGGCCGATGAACTGCGTGCTGGCGACGACCCATTCCTCGGTTTATCTCGCCATGCGCCACATCTTCCCCGACGTGCCGCTGAGCGCCGGCGCCTTCGATCCGATGGAGATCAGGGACCCGAGCGGCACGTTCCTCTACGCGAAATATCCGCGGCCCGTCTCCGGATGCGCAGCCGAGGTCTCACAGCGGATTGCCGAAGCGGTGTTCTCGGCCATGGTCAAGGCACTGCCCGACCGGGTGACGGCTGCGCCGGCCGGTTCGAGCGGCAATTTCGCACTCGGCGGCTCCGACCCGCTGCTCGGCCGCGACTACGTGATGTACCACATCTCCGGCGGCGGTTACGGCGGCTACGCGGAAGGCGACGGGCTGACCAACGGCTGCTCGACCATCGGCATTTCCAAGAGCCCGCCAATCGAGATCACCGAGCAGGTATTTCCGGTCTTCTTCCGCGAATATTCGCTGCGCGAGGCCTCGGGCGGAGCGGGGGAACATCGCGGCGGCTTCGGCATCACCTATGAGGTCGAGCTGCTGCGCGGCGACGCCACGGCCTCCTTCGTCATGGATCACGGCAAGTTTGGCCCCCAGGGCGCGATCGGCGGCGAGGACGGGATGCCCGGCGAGATTATCGTCGAGCGTGACGGAATCGTTCACCGTCCCGCGCACATTACCAAGGAACAGGACATTCCGCTCAAGGCCGGCGACACCGTGCGCGTCGGCACGCCCGGCGGCGGCGGTTATGGCAAGGCCAGCGAGCGCGATCCCGACGCCGTGCTTCACGACGTGAAGATGGAATATTACTCGCGCAAGCAGGCCCGAGAACTCTTCGGCGTGGTGATCGCCGCGGACATGACCGTCGATGCGATCGCCACGCGCGATCTGAGGGAAGGGCGGGCGAACGTCGCCTGAGCGGCTTCGGATCCTGCGACCCCGCATTCTCTCGTGAACACAGAAAGGCCGGCGACTTCGGGAGATCGCCGGCCTTTCCGCGTGGACCGCCAGCTTCAGGGCTTGAGCGGCGGGAGGGCCTTGATGATGTCGAGGGCCAGTTCGAGATCCGCCTGGCCGCCGTCGATCGGCGTGACGGGCGTTTCCCTGCTCCGGATGCAGCGGGCGAAATGCTGCCACTCGCGACGGAAGGCATCCTCGGGCAGAGGCGTGATCACGGTGTCCGCGCCCTTGCCATTGGTCGGCGTGCGGACCCTGACCGCGGCAGGCGAATTGCGCACATAGGGGTGGTTGAAGTCGATGCGCACGATGCTGGTGTCGCCGTGGACTTCGAGCCACTCGTCCCACCATTCGTACTGGGCGCCAAAGGAGACTTCGAGCAGGGCGGTCGCGCCGCCCGGAAATTCCAGCATGGCGATGATGTGCGACAGGTTGGGCGCGCGGGCGTAGAGCACCTTCTTCGGCGTGCCAAATGCGCCGCGCAGCGCCGCCAGATCGTGGCTGCCGAGCATCAGCAGCATCTGGTAGAGATCGCGGTAGGCGGCGTGATCGGGTCCCAGTTCCGCCTCGATGCGGGCGGCGGCGTCCGCCGGCTCCTTTGACAGGAGGTCCGGGGTGACATCCGAGCCGCGGCTGAGCGTGTACAGCCCGTCATAGGGATCGAAGACGCCGGCGAAATCATGGACCTGGATCGACTTCGGGGTTCCCGCCGCGCGGATTTGCTCGACACCCTCGACATAGCCTTCGTCGTAGAACTTCATGTAGCCGATCAGATTGACGGCGTCGGACGTTCTTGCCGCCTCGACCAGGGCTTTGCCCTCGCTCGGGGTGAAAGCGAGAGGCTTTTCGACGAGCATGTGCTTGCCGGACTTTAGGCAGGCTTCGACCACCTTGCCGTGGTCGAAATTGCAGATGAGAACCGCGTCGACCGCGGGGTGGTCGATCAGGGCCTGGAAGTCGGTATGGCGGTTGTCGACGCCGTACATCGAGCCCACTTCGTCGAGCACCTTTGCGGAAATATCGCACAGGGCTGCAATCCGGAACTCGGGCAGTTCCTGCAACGTCGGAAGATGCATCATCTGTGCAATCTTGCCGCAACCGACCACGCCGACGCCTATTGGTTTCGCTGTCATTTCAACCCTTCGTCGCGCCGGCGGTAATGCCGGCAATGAACTGCCGCTGCATCAGCACGAAGATCACGATGACGGGCAGCGTGGTCATCATGAGTGCCGCGAAATAGAGGTTCCAGAGGGAATCGTATTGCTGGAAGAAGGCCACCAGCCCGAGCGGAATGGTCTGCACCGCCGGCTGGCGGAGCAGCAGGAAGGCGAGGAAGAAGTCGTTCCATATCTCGATGAAGGCGAAGATCGTCACCAGCGCGATGCCGGGTCGCGCGAGCGGCAGCATGACCTTCGTGAGGATGCCGAGGCGGCTTGCGCCGTCGACGCGGGCCGCATCCTCGAGTTCGGAGGGCAATGTCATGAAGAAGCTGCGCAGGATGAAGACCGAGAGCGGCAGCGAGGTCGCGGCGTAGATGATCGAAATGCCGGCGAGGCTGTTGATCATGCCAAGCTTGGCGGCGACCACGAAGAGCGGAATGGCCATGACCTGCGGCGGCACCAGCATGGCGCCGACGATGACCGCCAGGATCGTGTTGCGACCCGGAAAACGCATCCGCGCCAGTGCATAGGCGCAAGGCGTGGCGGTGACGATCAGCAGGATCAGCGCCAGCACGGTGACGGTCACACTGTTCGTGATCCGGTCGCCCATGCCGGCGATGCGCCAGGCTTCGGAATAGTTGGAGAGTTCCAGGGCGCGGGGTGGACCCCAGATGTTGTTCATCATCCCTTCCTTGGTCTTCAGTGAACCGAAGAGCACCCAGAGGAGGGGGTAGATGGTCTGCAGCGCCAGCAGCATGAGCGCCGCGTAGACACCCACCGTTTCGAGAAGCTTGGCCAGGTTCAAGGGCGCGCGCTGCTCGTCGGCTGTTTGCACGGCGGTCATACCGCGAGCCTCCATCGCCGCATCAGCAGAAGAAGGCCGAGACTGAGCGCCGCCACGATGAGGAAGAGCACGTAGCCCATGGCGGCCGCATAACCGATGGCACCGTCGAGGAAGGCGCGGTTCATCATGTCGGTGAGAACCACCTCGGTCGCGTGGTTCGGGCCGCCTCTGGTCAGCACATAGACGATGTCGAAGTTGCGCACGAAGGCGCCGGAGAAGGCGAGGATGGTGTTGATGAAGATCACCGGCATCATCAGCGGCACGGTGATGTAGCGGAAACGGTGCCAGGCGGACGCCCCGTCGATCCGGGCGCTGTCATAGACCTCGGTGGGCAGCGCCTGCAGACCGGCGAGATAGATGACGGAGTGGAATCCGAGCCATTTCCAGACGTCGACGGCAATCACCGAGTAAAGCGCGATGTCGGCATCTCCCAGCCAGGAGAGCTTGAGGGCCGAAAGGCCGGAGAAGTCGAGGAGTGCGTTCAACAGTCCGAAGATCGGATTGTAGATCCACGACCACAAAAGCCCCACGGCGACGAAGGACATGGTTACCGGCAGGAAGATCGAGGCGCGGAAGAAGGCGCGTCCGACGCCGGCCCGCTGCAGCAGCAACCCGACGGCGAGGCCCAGCACGTTCTTCAGGATCACCACCCAGAAGACGAAGATGACGTTGTTTTCGAGCGCGCCGAGAAAGACGCGGTCGGACCAGAGGCGGGAAAAGTTCGCCAGGCCGATGAAGGCTGGCCGATTGAACCCGTCCCAGTTGGTCAGGCTCAGCCAGAAGCCGTAGAAGAACGGCCAGAGGAAGAAGGTGCCGAGCAGAAGGGCCGCAGGCAGGATCATGAGTGCAGCGGCGAAGCCGTCACTTTCGACGAGGCGCGAAAGGCGCGAGGGCATGTAGGCCCCTTCCGGAGCGTCTGCTGCTCCGGTCTTCCGATCCGTCATCGCATCCGTTGCGGTCATCGGCCGGTCAGCCCGCTTTGGCCGGGTTGAGAGAGAGTCCGAGCTCGTTCTTGATGTAGGCGATGCTTTCGAGCGTGCTCTGCTCGGCGGTCTTCTGCGACACGTCGAGCTCGATGATCGCGATGCCGTCATATTCGGCCTCGATCAGCACGTCGGCGAGACCCTTGAGATCGACGACGCCGGCGCCGAGCTCGCAGAAGGCGGCATAGCGGTCGTACCCCTTGAGCGTCGGGTCGACCGCCGAATCCTTGAAGTGCATGTAGCGGATCGCCTCGATATAGGTGCGTGTGGCATCCACCGGATCTGAGTTGGTCTGCACGAGGTGCGCGGGATCGATGCAGAGGCCTGCGCAACTGGTATCGAGTTCGTCCATCATCCGGTCGAGCTGCTCGCGGGTCTCGATGAAGGTGTCGAGATGCGGGTGGTAGACGGTCTCGACGCCGAATTCCTTGGTGATCCGGCCGATCTCCTCGAGTGAGCGGCAGAATGTCTTGTAATCCTCGGGCGTGTGCCTGCCGGCGATGGCTTCCGAAGGGCCGCCGCCCATGACGAGGACCGGTGCGCCGAAGCCGGCCAGCAGACGCGCAATGGCCTCGAAGGCGTCGCGCTCCCAGGGCCACATCTTCGGATCGGTAAAGGTGCCGTTGCAATAGAGCGAGGAAAGGCGGATGCCCTGTTCGCGCTGGGCCTGCGAGAGGGTGGCCATGCGCCGCAGGAAGGTGGTGTCGGTGATCACCTCAGCCGGCTCCTGCGGGCCGAGGTCCATATATTTGCGGGCAAAGACGTCAGACAGGGAGTTCCAGGCCAGGATCTCGAACCATTCGAAACCCTGGCCCTTGAGGAATTCCAGCGCGGGCTTGATGGGGAGCCCGGCCAGATCCCAGCTGTTGAGGTGATAGCCGATCGAAAAGCGTTGTTCTTTGGTCATGGGATGGTCGTCTTTTTCTCTGGATGTTGAACGGTTGTTTCCGATCGGCCGGCAGCGGCTTATTTCGGCGGCCACTGTCCCTGGTCGACGAGATCGTCATAGGTCTGCTGGACGGAGTCGGCGGCCTGCTGCGGCGTCAGGTCACCGCCCACGACGCCGGCAATTCCGGCGGCTACAGCGCGGGTGACCTCGGACGGCCAGATCCAGTCGAGGAACTTGATGGTGGCCGGGAAGTTCTTCTCGCGCAGGACTTCGGCATAGTCGGCCTGGACGACGTCGACGCCCTTGATCGAAGTGCCGAGCGGCTCTTCCGGGGCAAGGTAGAGGTTGGCGACTTCCGGCCGCGTCAGGTACTCGATGAAACCGAGCGCGGCGTCCATCTTCCCTTCGGGAATCTTCGAGGAGATGCACATGCCGTTGTCAGGACCGCCGCCGTGGCGCGGTTCGCCCGCAGTGCCGGCCATCTTGGGGAACGGGAAGACACCCCATTCGAAGCCCGTCGCCTCGTCGCGGAGCGAGGGAATTTCCCAGGTTCCGCCGTAATACATCGCGGCCTTGCCGTTGACGAAGGCGGCGCGCATGCCGGCCTGGTCGACCGAAAGCGAGTCCTTCGACAGGATGCCGTCGTCGACCCATTTCTTGATCAGCGCAAAGCCTTCGACGCCGGCCGCGTCGTTGAACTTGCCTTCGCCGGCCAGATTAGCTGATGTCGCCTCGATCGGCTTTCCGGAGGCCTGGGAGAAGGTCTCGAAATACCACATCGGCCAGAGCGGGGCGTTGGCGCCCTGGTGGATCATCGGAATGATGCCCTTTTCCGCGAATTTCGGAACCGCGGCGACGACATCCTCGTAGGTTTCAGGCACATTGATGCCGAGTTCGGCGAAGAGGTCCTTGTTGTAGTAGATGGTCGAGGTCGACATGGTCGAGATCGGCACGCCGTAGAGCTCGCCGTTCTGCTCGTAGGCACCAAAAGCGGACTCCTCGACGCGATCCTTGAACGCGTCCGTCATGCCGGTGATCGGCTTGAGCAGACCGCGGCGGATATAGGTGCCGTTGGTGTGAAAGGCCGAGCAGCTGATCAGGTCGATTTCCTGGCCACCGAGCATGGCGGTGACGAGCCGCTGGACGCCATCGCCCTGCGGTCCCTGGGCGTCCCACTCGACGGCTTCGACGTCGGGATAGGCCTTGAGGAAGCCGTCGATGACTTCCTTCTCGATGCGGGCCTGCTCATCGGGCTTCTGGCGCGGCGCCAGCTTGTCGAGCGAGGAGCCGCCGAACACCTTGAGCGTGATGCCTTCAGCCATGGCGAGCGGCACGCTGCTCGCCATCAGGGCGGTTGCGAGGGTGAGGGACATGCCGAGCGCGCGGAAGCGGCGAGGGCGGTTCGAAACGGGGGACTGGGAGATTTTCGGCATCTGCAGGGTTCCACCTCATTTAGAGATTATTTGTTTGTGTACGAACTAATTCAGGCAGCGTATTGCGCGTCTGTCAATAGTTGGCAGTATCGAAATTGGTAATAAATATAAAGACTTAAATGAATGCGACAACGAGGTACGACTTGCGGCCGTCAGGTCGCAATTCGGGCAATTTTCCGTGTGTGCGCGCGGGGTGCGGGCCCGCTTCAGGCAATCAGCCTGAGGTTCTTCGGCGCCGGGCCGATCTCCAGTCTTTTGCCGTCCGACGGGTCGAAGAAATGAAGCTGGTCCGGCTCGACCGCCAGCGAGAGCCGTTCGCCGTAACGCGTTTCCATGCGATCGCGCACGAAGACCGTGACCGGCTCGTTTCCGACATGGGCGAGGATCAGTGTTTCGGAACCGGTGGGCTCGGAGACGGAGACGACCGCCTCGATCATGTCGCCGGTTGTCAGGTGCTCGGGGCGGAAGCCGCAAATGACCGGTCGCCCGTCAAAGCTGTCGTGCACGGCGCCGACGGTGAGGTTGAGGCCTCTCTTCGAGGTAAAGGTGCCCGCTTCGCCGGCTGACAGCGTTCCTTCGACCAGGTTCATGGCCGGCGAGCCGACAAAGCCGGCGACAAAAGTGGTGAGCGGGCGATCATAGACGTCGAGCGGCGCGCCGATCTGTTCGACGCGACCCTTGTTCATCACCACGATCTGGTCGGCCATGGTGAGGGCCTCGATCTGGTCGTGGGTGACGTAGACGATGGTGGTGCCGAGCTTGCGGTGAAGCTCCTTGATCTCGGCGCGCATCTGCACCCGCAGCTTGGCATCGAGATTGGACAGCGGTTCGTCGAACAGGAAGACCTTCGGTTCACGCACGATCGCGCGTCCCATGGCGACGCGTTGGCGCTGTCCGCCCGAGAGCTCCGACGGCTTGCGCTCCAGCAGGGCCTCGAGATCGAGCATGCGCGCAGCCTCGCTGACGCGGGTGTTGATCTCGCTCTCCGGCATCCCCTTGAGCTTGAGCGAAAACGCCATGTTCTTTCGAACCGTCATGTGCGGATAGAGCGCATAACTCTGGAACACCATGGCGATGTCGCGGCGCTTGGGCGGGAGAAAGTTGACGAAATTGCCGTCGATCAGGATCTGGCCGCCGGTGGGCTGGTCGAGGCCGGCAAGAATGCGCAGGAGCGTCGATTTTCCGCATCCCGAGGGCCCGACGAGCGCGACGAATTCCCCGTCGGGGATACGAATGTCGACGTCTTTCAGGACTTCCATCAAGCCGTAGGACTTGCGGATGCCTTTGAGTTCCACCTCTGCCAAAACGGCATCTCCTTTGCGGAGTTTTCCTTGTCTTCTGCAGAGCTTGTTTTCGTCGCGGCCTGCAATCGCAGGATGTCCGCGATGAAAACTAGTTCGTACACGAACAATAATTCACTCCAGAGCCGAGCTGTCAATCCCTTGTGCAGATCAAAAGAATGCCTCGAAAACTATCAATCGTTTACGCGTCCGGCGGCCGATCGCATGGCCGGGTTTTCGGACGATGATTGGCTTTCCATCGGGGAACAGCAGCGCTTTGCCCGCATCCTGTGACAATCCGGACAACTCGTGCTACGGAGCCGTCCGGTCCGGTTGAGGCTATGGAACGCTTCCGACACGGGGGCGCCGAGCTTCGGATGGCGCACAATTTGGTCCAGGACAGAGATGACTGAAGGCAAGATGACATATGGCATCTCAGGTGCGCGGTTCGCCGTGGCACCCATGATCGACTGGACGGACCGGCATTGCCGGTATTTCCACCGGCGGCTCTCGGCGCGGGCGCTGCTCTATAGCGAGATGATCGTGGCGGATGCGGCGATCAACGGTGATCGCGAGCGGCTTCTGGGCTTCGACGAGAGCGAGCATCCGGTGGCGTTGCAGCTCGGTGGTTCGGATCCGGACAAGCTCGCGGAGGCGACGCGGATCGGGACGGATTTCGGCTATGACGAGATCAACATGAATGTCGGCTGCCCTTCTGACCGCGTGCAGTCCGGCACCTTTGGCGCCTGCCTGATGCGGGAGCCTGATCTCGTCGCCCGCTGCATCGCCGCGATGAAGGCTGCCACCGACCGGCCGGTGACGGTGAAGTGCCGGATCGGGGTCGACGATCAGGACCCGGAAATCGCGCTGTCCGATCTGGCGAGCCGGGTGATCGACGCCGGCGCCGATGCGATCTGGGTGCATGCGCGCAAGGCGTGGCTGCAGGGCCTGTCGCCGAAGGAGAACCGGGACATTCCGCCGCTCGACTATGATCGCGTCTATCGGCTGAAGAATGATTATCCGAATGTTTTCATCGGGATAAACGGCGGAATTGGCGATTTGAATCAGGCTGTTGAGCAATTGAATCATGTCGACGGCGTCATGCTCGGCCGTGCCGCCTATCACAATGCGAGCCTGCTCGCCGACGTCGACCGGATGGTCTTCGGCCACGATACGCCTGCCGTCAACTGGGCCGAAATCCGCGATGTGATGATGGAATATGCGGCCGAGCATATCGCGTCCGGCGGTCGGCTCTCCCACGTCACCCGCCACATGGTCGGCCTGTTCCAGGGCGTGCCCGGCGCGCGGCGCTACCGGCAGGTTCTGTCCACGGAAGCGACACGGCCGGGGGCCGGCCCGGGTGTGATCGAAGCCGCCTTTGCCGAGGTCGATCTGACCCGGCTCGGCACCGCTGCCTGATCCGGTCGATTTTCCGCGTCAGGCGACGATTTCCACCGGAGTGCCCTTGTAGGCCGGGGTCTGCGAGTGCTTCTCGTGATAGGCGAGCGGCACCAGCGGATTGAGTTCGGGATAGTATCCCGCGGCACAGCCCGGCGGCAGATCGTAGGCCGTCACGGTCAGCCCGTCGACGCGTCGGGTGACGCCGTCCTCGATGCAGCAGCGCAGGCTCACCGTCTGGCCTTCCGACAGGCCGAGCCGGGCGATCTCGTCGTGGTTGATCAGCACCACCATGCGGCTGCCCTCCAGTCCGCGCAGCCGGTCCGAATGGCCGTAGATCGTGGTGTTGAACTGGTCGTTGGAGCGCAGGGTCACGAGCGTCAACTGTCGATCCACCGGCGCCTGTCCGAGAGCGGACAGGGTCGTCGGCGCGGTGAATTTCGCCTTGCCGCTGTCGGTGTTCCATTTGCGTGAGCGCACCGGGTTGCCCCGGTAGAAGCCGCCCGGTTCGAACATGCGCGTGTTGAAGTCGTGGAAATCGTCCGGGAAGGTTTTGGCGATCAGGTCGCGAATGCGGTCGTAATTGGCTGTCCATCCCTGCCAGTCGAGACGGGGATTGGCGGGCAGGGTGGCCGCGGCGATACGGGCGACGATGGCGGTTTCGGACAGGACGTGTTCCGACGGCGGCTCGGCCTGACCGACGGAGGCCGATATATGCGAGAGCGAATCCTCCATGGTGACCACCTGCGGTCCGGACGCCTGGATGTCCTTGTCGGTGCGCCCGAGGCAGGGCAGCAGATAGCTTTCCTGTCCGGGAGCCAGATGCGAGCGGTTCAGCTTCGTGGCGATGTGCACGGTGAGTTTCAGGCTCGGCCAGGCGTCTTCCATGCGCTGACGGTCGGGCAGGGCGCGGAGCAGGTTGCCGCCGAGCGAGATCATCGCCTTGACGGATCCGTCGAGCACACCTTCGCAGGCGTGAACCGCGTTCAGACCGTCCTCGGTGGGCGCCTCGATGCCGAAGAGGTCGCGCAGCTTGTCGGCCGGCATGTGAGCGGATTTCTCGCCGATGCCGACGGTGCGCTGGCCCTGGACGTTGGAGTGGCCGCGGACCGGCGAGATGCCGGCTCCGGTCTTGCCCATGTTTCCGCGCAGCATGAGAAGGTTGCAGAGCATGCCGAGATTGAGCCAGCCGTTGACGTGCTGGGTCAGTCCCATGCCGTAGATGCCGATGGCGCGATCGGCCGAGAGGTAGATGTCGGCAGCCTCCTCGATCATCGACCGGGTCAGCCCGGAATGATGCTCGATCTCGTCCCAGGACGCGGCGCGAACGGCTTCCACGGTCGCCTCGAAGCCTTCGGTCTCGGCGGCGATGAAATCGTGGTCGAGCACGGTGCCGGGGGCGGCGTCCTCGGCGGCAAGCATGCATTTCATCAGGCCGGCGAGCACGGCGATGTCGCCGCCGGGCTTCACCTGGTAATATTTCTCCGAGATCTGCGTGGATTTCCCGGTCACCATCTGCAGCGGATCCTGCGGGTCGACGAACTCGACGAGGCCCCGCTCGCGCAGCGGATTGAAGGTGACGATCCGGCATCCGCGGTCCACCGCCGCTTTCAGCTGGTGGAGAAAGCGCGGGGAGTTGGTGCCGGTGTTCTGGCCAAAGAAGAAGATCGTGTCGCAGTGCTCGAAATCTTCCAGCGTGCAGGTACCGACCGGCGTGCCGATGAAGGATTTGAGGTTCACCGACGTGGTCTCGTGGCACATGTTGGAGGATTGCGGCAGGTTCTGATGCCCCATGGCGCGGGCGAAGAGCGCGTAGAGATAGGAGGCTTCGAGGCCGGCATGGCCAGAGGCGTAGAAGACGGCCTCCTTCGGGTTCATGGCGGCAAGCGTCCGGCCGATGTTTTCGAAGGCCTCCTCCCAACTTACGGCAACATACCGGTCCTCGGCCGCATCGTATTTCATCGGCTCGGTCAGGCGGCCGGATTTTTCGAGATCGTGATCGTGCCAGGTCCTGAGTTCGCCGACCGTGTGTTTGGCCATGAACTCCGCACCGACCTTCTTGTGGTCGAGTTCCCACAGCGTGGCCTTGGCGCCGTTCTCGCAGAATTCGAAGGTTGCGGGTTGGGCTGGTTTCGCCCAGGCGCAGGAACTGCACATCACGCCCCCGGACTTGTTGAGGTCGCCGAGGATCTTGAGCGCAACTGCCGAAGGCTTCTCGGAGAAGATCCGGGCGACGCCCTTCAGAGATCCCCACCCGCCGGCGGGGTGATCGTAAAACGGAGTGTCGGGATCCTGTCCGGTGGAGGAATGATCGCCGTTGTGGGGGGCGGGGGCTTTGTCGGGCATGCGGGAAATCCATCTTCAACTGGTAACGTCAGGCGGAAGCGAGGCCGCAACCGAATAAGGACGGAGGTTGGTCTCTGACCATGCACCTAGAGCGCGGCAACGGCGCCGCCAGTTCCAGTCGACGGAATAAAAAACGCCCGATGCAGCCAAAGGTGCTTTCGCGCGCTTTTGCCGCGCCCGACGTCGCCTGCCTGGTCGGGAACCCGATGGATTATTCCTCGGGCGGAAGCGGGGTCGGCTTGCCGGTGCCGTCGAGGGCCACCATCACGAAGGTCGCATGGGTGACCTTTTCCATCGTCGGCGAGAGATAACGCTGGGCCCAGGCCTCGACCTGCAGCGTCATCGAGGTGGTGCCGATCTTGACGATGTCGGTGTAGATGCAGAGCGTGTCGCCGATCTTGACCGGCATGGCGAAGGACATCTCGTTGACGGCGGCGGTGACCACGCGTCCGCGGGCGCGCTCGGCGGCGCGGATGCCGCAGGCCAAATCCATCTGCGCCATGACCCAGCCGCCGAAAATGTCGCCGGCGGCATTGGCGTCGCCGGGCATGGCAAGGGTTCTCAGGGTCAGTTCGCCGGCTGGCTTGGTCATGGTCGGTCCTCTTTCTGCTTTTCTGTCTTAGACGGCGGTCATGGAGATTTGAAGCGGCAGACGGCAAATCGGTTCCGGTCCGGCTGCCGCATTTTCGCCACAGCTCCTGACGCCCGTGCTCAGTCTTCCTTTACGTTCAGCTGATAAAAATGGCCCTTCAAGCATTCAGGAGGCCGGGTCAGTGTTGCGTCGGGGCCAGTCAGATCATTCTCGTTTCATGCGTCGTGGCAAAGCCGCGTCGATCGCCTGCGTTTTGGCGGCCCTGCTTGCAGGCTGCAGCGGCGATCCGGTGCCGCCGGCCGAAGTGCTGTCGTTTGCTCCCAGCCCGCAGCCGATCATGATGCCTGAACCTGTGGCCCCCACCGGCTATCTCGTGGCGCCCGATGCGTCGCGCTCGAATTCCAGCCTTGTCTCCGTCGAACAGCTGTCCGGCTATCAGGACGGCTCCCGGCCTTATTCGCTGGCGGAAGAAGAATCCGTCCAGGTCGGTGAGGCTCCCACCGGTTATCTCCGCGTCCCCGACGATGCCCAGCCTATCGCCGAGGCCCGGCCGATTGCGGAACCCCAGCCGATCCAAGAAGAACGCGTGGCCTACATGCCGCGCATCGAGGATCCGCTCGCCCGTCCCGAATGGGCCGGCGGCATGCCTGTTTCCGAGCGCAATTGCCGCCAGCAGCTCAAGCGCCTCGGCGTGGTCTATGAGGACATTCCGGCGGTCGGCAACGGCAAGTCCTGCGGCATCGCCCATCCCGTCAAGCTCAAGGGGCTTTCCGGTGGCATCGCCATCAAGCCGGCTGCGACGCTGAACTGCCAGATCACGCTGGCTTTCGCCCAGTGGGTGAAGAACGATCTCGCGCCGTCGACACGGGCGCGCTATCTCTCGGGCATCTCTTCGATCAAGCAGATGTCGTCCTATTCCTGCCGTCGCATGAACAACAACGACCGCAACCCGCCGATGTCCGAACACGCCACCGGCAACGCGATCGATATCGGCGCAATCACGCTCGACAGCGGTCGGACCATCGACGTGCACAAGCCGGGCTTCTTCGCCTTCCGGGAAAAGAGCCTGCTGACCAATGTGCGCTCGGACTCGTGCAAGTATTTCAACACGGTTCTCGGCCCCGGCACCAACCGCCAGCATGCCGACCATTTCCATTTCGATCTGCGCGACCGCAAGTCGGGGCGGAAATACTGCAACATGGGCAAGTAGACCGGCGCCATTCTCCGGACAAAAAAATGGCCGGTGAAAACCGGCCGAAAACGAAAACCGAGAGAGGGGGACGAGGGTTTCCCGGCCTTCGCTGCACTCGACGCGGCTATCGGGGGGCCGTCGGCGAGCAAAGGATGCGGCGCGGTCGGGGCAAATTGTCGGCTGCATCCGGGCGCGACCATGCCCGCGCAACGTTACAGCCGCGTGACGGAAGGCTTTCCTTTCCGGCCCATAGAGGGTAGCGCTGTGGATAACGTCATCCGCTTGTCACATCCCATCCTTCAGGTCTCCTCATGCCTCCACTTCATGATCTCGTCTGGTTCGGCGCGGCCCTCGTCGTCGCCGGCAGTGTCTCGGGTTTTCTCGCGGGGCTCTTCGGTATCGGGGGCGGAGCGATCCTGGTGCCGGTGTTCTATCAGGTGCTGGGCGTCACCGGTGTTCCGGAATCGGTACGGATGCATGTCGCCGTCGGCACGTCGCTGGCGATCATCGTGCCGACCTCGATCCGCTCCTTCCTGTCGCACAAGAAGCGCGGCGCGGTGGACATGGACCTGCTCAGGCAGTGGGTGATCGCGGTGCCGGTGGGCGTCATCGTCGCCAGCCTGATCGTGGCGTCCATATCGAGCGCCGGGCTTCGGACCATCTTCGCCTGCATCGCTGTGGTGCTCGGCATCCGCATGCTTCTCAACCGGGAGAACTGGCGCTTCGGCTCCGATCTGCCGGCCAATCCGTGGCGGGCCATGGTCGGCGCCTTCATCGGTATGCTTTCGGCGCTGATGGGGATCGGCGGCGGCGTTCTCAACAACACCTTCATGACGATGTTCGGTCGTCCGGTGCACCAGGCGGTGGCGACCTCGTCGGGCGTCGGTGTGCTGATCTCGGTGCCCGGCCTGATCGGCTATATCTGGGCCGGGTGGGGTGAAGCCGGACTGCCGCCGTTTTCCACCGGTTTCGTCAACTGGCTCACCGTGGCGCTGGTCATTCCGTTGTCGCTGGTGTGCGCGCCGCTCGGCGTCAACGTCGCCCACGCCTTGAACAAGCGGCAGATGGAAGTCGCCTTCGGCATCTTCATGCTGCTGGTGGCGGCGCGCTTCTTCGTCAGCCTCGCCTGACACTCAGTCGCGCAGGATGACCTCGTTCCGCCGCATCTCGAAGGAGGTGAGGGAGGAAATGAAGTTCATTCCGAGCAGGCTCTGTTCGAGCTTGCCCTCTGCGGCCACGGTGGCACGCAGGTCCTGGCGGACGATGGGCCCGATTTCCAGGCGGTCGATACGCACGGAAGCCGCCATGGCCATGCCGTTGGCGGTCATGATCGGCTGGGTGAACTGCAGGCTTTCGGGATCGATGCCCGCGTCGATCGCGTCGTCATAGGTGAGCGCGATCGTCGTTGCGCCGGTGTCGACCATGAAGCGCACCGAGGCGCCGTTGACCGTGGCGTCGGTGATGAAATGGCCGTTGAGCGACTTTTTGAGCGCGATTTCGGGATTGTTGCCGGAAACCAGAACCACCGGTCTGGCGGGATCGAGGCTCGCCACGAGCTCTCCGCCGAGATCGAAGAGCTGGTCGCGCCAGGTCCATCCGGCCACGAGCGCCAGGATAATCACACACCAGAGGAAGAGGTTGCGGATCAGCTCGCCGATATGGCGGTGCGAGCCGACGATGCCGGCGGCGATCACCGCGCCGATAACGCCGAGATAGGCGACGGACGCGAAATCATCATTGGCCATAGAGAAAGTCCGGCCGGTGTCGTGATTGAGGATAAGGAGCACCAGCGCTCCGGCGAGCACGCCGAGAACAAGGATGAGACCGCCGCCGGACTTCATGGCTCGGACCTTTCGGCAGCGAGCCGCGACCGCCGGGTTTGCCGGCGTGGCTTTCGCTCGAGCTGGGCGAGGCGCGCGGGCAGACCGGCCATGACGTCGCGTCGCTCTTCGGGGTTGAAGGACAGCCAGCCGGCGATCTCGGCGGAGGTCCGGCCGCAGCCGAAGCAGTAGCCGGTCTTCTCGTCGATCGAGCAGATCAGGATGCAGGGGCTTTCGATGCTCATCGGTCCTTCAGTCAACGTCGGTGCGCCGTATCCCATGTCGGCATGTCAGAGGGCGGAAACAAGACTGACCAGAAACACGGTCTCGGCGATCTGCTGGGTCGCTCCGATCGTGTCGCCCGTCTGGCCGGCGATCTTGTGGTCCACATAGCGCGTCCAGAGGTCGGTTGCCAGAACGGCAAAGCCGACGGCGATCAGGCTGGCGACCGGACCGGCCTGGGAGATCGGAAGCAGGATGCCGATCGCGACGCCGATTCCGAGCCCGAGATAGGCATTCTCGGGCGACGGACGGCCGGCGCCGGCCGAGACCCCGTCCGTTCGCGCCGCGGGAAGGCGACGCCAGTGCCAGACCATCAGCCCGCGGCTCAGCGCCGCGGCGGCCAACAGCGTCAAGGCGGCTGCAAGGGGAGGGCCGACGGCGATGACGACGGTAAGCGCGACCGCCCGCAGTCCGACCGAGAAGATGAGCGCCAAGGTTCCGTAGGCGCCGATGCGGCTGTCCTTGAGGATGTCGAGCATGCGGGTTCGCGCACCACCGGCGCCGAAGGCATCGGCGCAGTCCGCGATCCCGTCCTCATGCAGCGCACCCGTCACCAGGATCATGGTCATGAGCACGAGAATGGCCGTCACCGCCGCCGGAACGCCGAGCCATCCGAAGACGACCGCGAGACAGGCGGCGGGCAGGGCGATGACGATGCCTGCAAGCGGAAAGACACCGACGGCGCCACTGATCTTCCAGGGCGTGGTGCCGAACAGCCGGTCGGGGACCGGCAGCCGGCTGAGAAAGGCGATCGAGCGCGTGGTTTCTGCCGGAATGTCTCTGAAATCCATGAACGCCCTGCCGATGTCGGTTCGAGGCCCGATCCGGACGCGGGCGCGATTGAATTCTCTCGATTCGATCTTTACACCCGACAGCGCCGCGCGTCATGCGGCTGACATGCAAAGGACCAGAGATGAGCACCAGCGGCCTGCCATTCGACGACTTCCGGGAACTCCTCAAGAACCTTCCCGAACCCGATTCGGCGCAACTGGTGGCGGCGCGTGAACGCGATGCGCAGCTGACAAAGCCCGCCGGTTCGCTCGGTCGTCTTGAGGAAATTGCTTTCTGGCTCGCGGCCTGGACGGGCCGGCCGCCCCAGGTCAGCCGTCCGCTGGTGGCCATCTTCGCCGGCAATCACGGGGTGACCAAGCAGGGTGTCACGCCGTTCCCGTCGTCCGTCACCAAGCAGATGGTCGACAATTTCGCCGCCGGTGGCGCTGCCGTCAACCAGATCTGCATCGCCAACGATCTCGGCCTGAAGATCTTCGATCTGGCGCTCGACATTCCGACCGGTGACATCACCGAGGAAGCGGCGCTCGACGAGCGCAGTTGTGCCGCCACCATGGCCTTCGGCATGGAAGCCGTCGCCGGCGGAACCGATCTTCTTTGCATCGGCGAGATGGGTATCGGCAACACCACCATCGCAGCGGCCATCTTCCATGCGCTCTATGGCGGCGAGGCGAAGGAGTGGGTCGGGCCGGGCACCGGGTCGGAAGGCGAGATTCTCGAGCGCAAGATCGCGGCCGTGGAGAAGGCGGTTGCCCTGCATGGTCCGCATCTGGGCGATCCGCTCGAAGTGCTGCGCCGTCTGGGTGGTCGCGAGGTCGCGGCGATGGCCGGCGCGATCTTGGCGGCGCGCGTCCAGCGCATTCCGGTGCTGATCGACGGCTATGTCGCCACCGCCGCAGCCGCCGTGCTGCATGCGGCCAACCCGCGCGCGCTCGATCATTGCCTGATCGGTCACGTCTCGGCCGAACCCGGCCACATCAAGGTGCTCGACAGGCTCGGCAAGACGCCGCTCTTGGCGCTAGGCATGCGGCTGGGCGAGGGGACGGGTGCTGCGCTTGCGGCGGGGATCGTCAAGGCTGCAGCACTTTGCCATTCGGGCATGGCGACCTTCGCACAGGCGGGTGTCAGCGGAAAAGACTGAGGCTTCCGGTCCGGGAAAAGGTCAGCTGAAGGCCTGGCGCTTCTTGCGTTCGGCGCGGGCCACACCCTCGACGGCTTCCATGCCGGCGATGACGCGGTTGGCGGGCAGGATGGCGATCGCCTCGGTGCCCTCGCGCAGCTTCGACTTGAGAACGAATTCGCCGCCATGCTTGGCCAGTATCGCCTGAACGATCGGCAGGCCGAGACCGGTGCCCTGTTCGGCGCTCTTGATGGCGATGGAGCCCTGACCGAAGGCCGAGAGCACCACGGGGATCTCTTCCTCCGCGATGCCGGGGCCGTTGTCACGGATCGCCACATACTGGCCGCCGCCGGCTGTCCAGCCAACCTTGACGTTGATCTCGCCGCCAGCGGTCGTAAACTTCACGGCGTTGGACAGGAGATTGAGGATCACCTGCCGCATCGACTTCTCGTCGACCCAGAGATTGGGCAGGTCCGGCTCGAAAGTCTCGGTGATGCGGATGTTCTTCGAACGCGCCTTGAGCTGTACCAGCCCGATGCAGTCCGAGGCGAGGTCCGCAAGCGAGAGCGCCGCCTCGTTGAGTTCGTAGCGGCCTGCCTCGATGCGCGACAGGTCGAGGATCTCGTTGATCAGGTTCAACAGATGCTGGCCCGAGCGGTGGATGTCGCCGACATACTCCTTGTAGTTCGCGTTCTCAATCGGTCCCAGCACCTCGCCCGACATCACCTCGGAAAAGCCGAGAATGGCATTGAGCGGCGTGCGCAGTTCGTGGCTCATCGATGCGAGGAAACGGGACTTGGCGAGGTTGGCCTCCTCCGCGCGCCGTCGGGCTTCGTCGGAGACGGATTTGGCGACCTCGAGTTCGGCGATCAGGCTGTCCTTTTCGGCCTGGTAGCCGAGCATCCTGAGGTTGGTGGTCCTGAGGCGCTGCGAGACGAACAGGAACATGGCCGAGGTGGCCGCAAACAGCGCCAGGATCGAGACGTTCGCCGGGATGGGATTGAAAGTGGCCTTGTAGACGAGCGCCATGAGGCTCGGGGTGAAGGCTGCGATCAGTCCGAAGCGCAGGGTGAAGGTCGACATCGCGGTCGCGGCGACAGCGATCACCAGAACGGTGGCGACGTAGAAATCGAATGTCGCGCCGGTGCAGGCGGTGCAACTGCGCAGCGCGAACACCGCCCAGCAGGAGCCGATCACCAGGTAGCTGAGGATGAAACGCTTCTTCCAGCGTGACGCGAAGTCCTCGTCGCCGAATTGCCTTGCGGCCCGCCGCGCCATCAGCAACAGGCCGGCATAGGCGCAGAGCGCGCCGAAGGCCCACAGGAGAAGGTCGGCTGCGGCATCGAAATAAAGGCCGGTGATGGCCGTCATGATGACGAGGAACGGCGGTGCGGCAGCGCCCTGCAGGACCGCGCTGACATGCATCATCATCAGTTCGCGGTCGAAGGCGGTGGGTGCGGCGCGTCCGTTCTGGAGCTTGTCGCGTGTCACGCGCACGGTCTTCACCACGGCCGCGTTCTTGTGCGTCCGCGTCAGATCGACAATGATCTTGTCCGCCGTGCTGCCGGTTTGGCTCATGACATGGTGCATAATTAGTTAGGTTTCGACGGATCACCCTAGGTCCCAATGCTTAAGAAGCTGTTTTCAGATGAGAGAATAGACGGGTTTTCCGGCCTCCGGCGCCGTTCCGGACCGGTGCGCGCGATAGCCCGGTTCGGTGCCGCATCGTGAGGCGGGTGAGACGGCGCGGGTTCGGACGTCGACGCGGGTTCAGACTGTTCGACGTGGTGACGGCGCTGTGCTTCGTCCTCGCTCTGTCACTGGCTGCTGCCTTGGTCGACGACCAGTTTCGGGAGCGTGTGGAGGGCGGAGCACGGGTGATCGACGGCGATACGATCGAACTGGCCGGGCGGCGGCTGCGGCTGCGCGGGATCGATGCGCCGGAGCGCGACCAGACCTGCGAGGAGCCCGGGACGAAAACGCCGTGCGGGCAGGTGGCCAAACAACAGCTGCTCTCGCTGACTGCCGACACGAGCACAGCATGCCGGCTCTACGGGAAGGATCGCTATGGCCGCGATCTCGCCGATTGCGAAGCCCGTGACGTGTTTCTCAATGCGTGGATGGTGCGATCGGGCTTTGCGGTCGCCTACGGGGACTTTGTCGCCGAGGAACAGTTCGCCCGGGCCGAGAGGGCCGGGATTTGGGCCGGCGATTTCGAGCGTCCATCGGAGTGGCGCAAGCGTCAGGGCGCGGCGGAGGAACCGCCGCACGAGACACCGGGGCGGATTCGGGCTTTTCTCCGGGCGCTGCTCGGTGTCTGATCTGCAACCGAGGATACGGGCAGACGTTTGCCCCGATGCAACAGGGAGGGAGAATCGCTATGAAACTCTATGATGGCGGCAAGGCGCCGAATCCGCGGAGGGTTCGGGTTTTCCTGGCGGAAAAGGGGATCGAGGTCGAAATGGTACCGGTCGACATGGGCGCGATGGGCCATCGCGACTCTTCGATCACCGCACTCAATCCGTTGCAGCGCCTGCCGGTGCTGGAACTCGATGACGACACCGTTCTGACCGAATCGATCGCCATCTGTCGCTATTTCGAACTCCTGCATCCCGAGCCGGCGCTGTTCGGGACCAGTGCACTCGAACAAGCCCAGGTCGAAATGTGGAACCGGCGGATGGAGCTCAACTTTCTCGGCGCGGTCGCTGCCGCCTTCCGTCATACCCACCCGGCCATGAAGGAGTGGGAAGTGCCGCAGATCGCCGAATGGGGGGAGGCGAACCGCCCCAAGGCGCTCGAATTCCTCGAGTTTCTCGACGGCGAACTGGCGGGTCGGGCCTTCATCGCCGGCGAGACCTTTTCGGTCGCAGACATCACTGGAATGATCGCCTTCGACTTCATGAAACCCGCCCGTATCGAGCGGCCGGAACATCTAAAAAACGTCATGCGCTGGTATCGCGACGTGTCGAGCCGGCCAAGCGCCGCTGCCTGAAGGCTGTCCGTCCGCATGGAAATCCTCGACGACCAACTGACCGAACTGCTCGCGCGGGTGCGCGCCTGCCGGATCTGCCGCGACACCCCGGCCGGCGGTCCGGAACGGCGGCTGCCGCATGAGCCGCGACCGGTCTGCGAGGCGTCCAGCGCCGCGCCTATTTTGATAGCGGGGCAGGCGCCGGGAACGCGGGTTCACGCCTCGGGGCGGCCTTTCACCGATCCCTCGGGCGACAGGCTAAGAGCCTGGCTGGGCGTCGACGAGGCGGCCTTCTACGATCTGCGAAACTTCGCCATCGCGCCGATGGGGTTCTGCTTTCCCGGACAGGACGCCAAGGGCGGCGACCTGCCGCCTCGGCGGGAATGCGCTCCTGCCTGGCGGGCCGAGGTGATGGCGGCCATGCCGCAGGTTAAGCTTGTTCTGGCGATCGGCGCCTATGCGCAATCCTGGCATCTCGGGGAACTGAATCGCCGGACGCTGACCGAGACGGTGTCGGACTGGAAGGAGATCGTCGCGGCGACGGAGAGCACGGTGACCATACTGCCGCTGCCACATCCCTCCTGGCGGAACACGGCCTGGCTCAAGCGGCATCCGTTCTTCGAGTCAGACCTCGTTCCCGAACTGCAGCGTCGGGTGCGCAAATTGCTCAGCGAATAGAAGCTGAATCCACAAATCGTTTATCTCGAGGAAAATATGTCTTTGTAGCGCCTATCGCCGTAGGCTAATTGGAAGACATTACCTCCGAGGAGAGTTTCATGGATCGTCTCGATCGCAAGATTTTGCGGCTTCTGCAGGAAGATGCCACGCTGGCCGTGGCCGATATCGCCAAGAAGGTCGGCTTGTCGACCACACCGTGCTGGCGCCGCATCCAGAAGCTCGAAGAGGACGGGATCATCCGCGGGCGGGTGGCGCTCCTCGATCCGGCGGCGGTCAACACCAAGGTGACCGTGTTCGTCTCGATCCGCACCAATTCGCATTCGCAGGAATGGCTGCGCCGCTTCGCGGAAGTGATCTCCGAATTCCCCGAAGTGGTCGAGTTCTACCGGATGAGCGGTGACGTCGATTATCTTCTGCGCGTGGTGGTGCCGGACATCGCCGCCTACGACGCCTTCTACAAGCGGCTGATCGCCAAGATCGAGATCCGCGACGTCTCCTCCTCCTTCGCCATGGAGCAGATCAAGTACACGACGGTTCTGCCGCTCGACTACATGGTGCTGAGCAAGGACTCGGGGTCTTCCTCCTCGTCGTCGTCCTGAACCGAACTTTGGTGATCATCCGCTGCTGGAAAGTATTCAGTCTGTCCTATATGTTGGGTCAGACGGCGCAATAAGGCGCCACGACGCGGGAGGTCTCATATGTTCAAGGCAGTCAGGACATCGATCATGGCGGGCGCTGCGGCGCTCTACTTCCAGGCGTCGCCCGTGCTGGCGGCCGGCGACGACGTGTTCACCGTCACCACCGATGTGCCCTTCGAGGATGCCGCGCAGGCGGTCAACGACGCCATCATCAACAAGGGCTACGCCGTCGATTATCACGGCTATGTCGGCGACATGCTGAAACGGACAGCCGAAGACGTCGGTGCGGAAAAGCAGCTCTACAAGGATGCCGAGTTCTTCACCTTCTGCTCGGCGGTGCTGTCGCGCAAGGCAATGGAAGCCGACATCGGCGATATCGCCTACTGCCCCTATGTGGTCTTCGTCTACGAGGATGCGTCGACGCCCGGTACGGTGACCATCGGGCACCGCAAGCTGCCTGCCGGCGGAGCCCGAGACGAGGTCAACGCGGTGCTCGACGACATCGTCAAGACGGCTTCCGACGGCTTCTGAGGTCCTGTCCGCGTCCGACGCTCAGCGCCTCTCTTCGTGTGCTGGGCACTTGTGGATGAACGAGTTCAGCCGCGCGTGAATGAGGTCCTTGTAGTCCTCGACGACGCGGTCGCCCACCTCGGGCTCCATGCGGAGCGACAGTCTCACGGTTGCGCCGGCGAGGTGAAACAGGATTCGGGCGGCGCGGTCGAAGGCGGGGCGGTCTTCCTCTGCCACGAAAATGCGCGTGTGCTCGGTAAAGACATCCGCCTGCAGCTTGGTCTCTTCGATGTCCATGTCGAGGAGTGTCTTGTCGCCCTGGATGGCGACCATCAGGTCCGGGATTGCGGGATTGGCCCGCATGCGCGTGTAGAACATGTCCACCGCGTCATAGGCCGCGTCGAGAATATCGCGGGCGGAGGTGACTGTTGCGACGCGCTCGGCCACGTAATCCCGCGTCTGGCGCGAGACCTCCTGATAGAGCGTTGCAATCACGGCAGAGCGATTCGGGAAATACTGGTAGACCGAAGCCAGCGGAACGCCGGCTGAGCTCGCGATCTCCCGCATAGTGAGCGCCGCTAGGCCCTTCTCACCCACGAGCGCCATGGCGGCACCCAAAATATCCTCGACCCGGTCCTGGCTGCGCTGTTGTTTCGGCTTTCGCCGCATGCGTCTGGCTTGAACGGGGGCTGTGTTCATGACCCGCATCCTCGTCTTTTTCTTATCGACTCCCATACAGTATGCCGGTTGACAATGCTGCTGTTTCGTAGTCAATTTCCTGTGAACCTGACACTGTGTCGGCTTTCAGGGGAATTCATGGGCCCAAGCGGCGACCACGCGTCCGCCTCGAACGGACAGGCGGATTGGCTGGTTGGGCATCCAAGAGGTGCAGCGCAAGCGGCGGCGCTGTGGGCAGGGTCGGCCGGTCTCCTTATCTTGGGACTGCAGCCGATCCTGCTCGGCTCTCTTCTCTCCGAAAACCGGGTCGATTTCGACGAACTTGCCCTTGCCGCCACTGCCGAGATTCTCGCCATCGGGATCGGCTCGGTCCTCGCCGCCTTTCTCGTCAATGCCAGGCACCTCAGGACGAAGGCCGCGCTTTTCCTCTGCATCGCGGCAGCGGGAGATTTTCTCACCGCCTGGGCGCCGTCGCCGGACATGATCATTCTTCTGCGCGGGCTGACCGGCCTGGCCGAGGGCGGGCTGGTGGCCTTTGCAGTCGAACTCATCGCCCGGTCCCGGCATCCCGGGCGCTATGGCGGCTATTTCGTCACCATGCAGACGCTGGCCCAGAGCGTGATGGCCGCGGTTCTTGCCTTCTTGATCATCGGTCCGTGGGGATCGAAGGGCGGGTTCGTCGCGCTCGCGATCGTCTCTCTTGTGTCGATTGCCGCCACCATGCACATGCCGCGGGATTATGGCGCTCTGCCGCAGCCGGAAGCCGGCGGACAATACGGTCTCTGGCGGCCCTTGCCGCTCATCGCGCTCGCCTGCATCTTCTTCTTCTACATGTTCCTCGGCGCCATTTGGGCCTTTCTCGAACCCCTTGCGGGAGAGGCCGGGATATCGGCGCAAATCGCTGCACTGATGGTTTCCGTGAGCCTTGCAGCACAGGTCGCGGGCGCGGGGAGTGCCACCCTTGTCGAGGCGAAGCTGCCCTATGGCGCCGTGCTGCTTGCCGCAGGTGCTGCGGCTGCGGTGATTGCTGCCCTGCTGGCCGGACATCCCGACATGGTGACCTTCTGGGTGCTCGCCATGTCCACCGGCTTCATCTGGCTGTTCGTCGTCCCGTTCCAGATCCGCATGACGATCGCTGCCGACGACAGCCGCAAGACGGCTCTCCTCGTGCCGGCGGCGCAACTTTGCGGCGCCGCGCTGGGGCCGGCCTTCGCCAGCGCGTTTATTTCCGGGGCGTCCGTGACGCCGGTGGCGTGGTTCGCCTCATGCGCAGCACTTGCCTCGGTGCTGCTGACGCTTCTTTTCACGACGGCAAGGCGCATAGCCAAAGGTCCATAGAGCCATATCGATCGATGACGCTGGGAGGAGCGGAATGAACGCACATGCAGGGTGGAGAAACTGGTCCGGTTCGATCGAAGCGAGACCCAAGGCGATCGAGCGGCCATCCACCGGGGCCGAACTGGCCCAGATCATCCGCAACGGGGCAGGGCCCATCCGCATCGTCGGCGCCGGACATTCATTTACCCCTCTGGTCGCCAGCGACGGCACGATCGTCGACCTCGCAGCCTTTTCGGGACTGGTTTCGCACGAGGCGGCCGCATCGACCGCGACGGTCGGGGCCGGGACCACACTCGGGGACCTCTGCAGGCTTTTGCAGGGTGTCGGGCAGGCGCTGCCGAACATGGGCGACATCGACAAGCAGACCATCGGCGGAGCGCTCGGGACCGCCACGCACGGCACCGGACCGGAGCTGGGCGCCTATCACACGCAGCTGCGGCAGATGCGCCTCATCGACGGCCGCGGAGAAGAGCGGGTGTTTACCGAGGACGATGACAGGGAGATGATCCGGGCGAGCGGGGTGCTGCTCGGCGCTTTCGGTGCGCTCACGGAGGTCACGTTGCAGAACGTCCCGGCCTACCGGTTGCACAAGCGTCGCTCGATCATGCCGATCGGCGACATGCTGGACGATTTCGAAGGTTTCTTCTCGGGACACCGTTCGGCCGAGTTTTACTTCATCCCTTTTTCCGGACATGCCTTGCGGCTGGCAAGCGACATCACCGAGTCGCCTGTCTCGCATCGCCCGCCGGAGGAGGACGAGGAAGGGATCGCCACGCTGCGGCTGGCGCGCAATCTCTTGAAATCCTTCCCGTGGCTGCGGCGCAAGCTGATCGGCAATGCGCTCGCCAAGCTTCCCGACGAGGACTATGTCGAGGACTGGCTGAAGGTCTACACCTCCGAGCGGGTCACCCGCTTCAACGAGATGGAATATCATCTTCCCTTCGAGGAGGGAGCTCAGGCGCTCCGGGAGATCATCGAGCTTTCGGAAAAGCGCTTTCCCGAGGTCTATTTCCCGATGGAGGTGAGAGCGGTCAAGGCGGATGATTTCTGGCTCAGCCCGTTCTATCTGCGGCGCACCTGTTCGATCGCGATCCATCATGACGCAAAGCAGGATCCGCGCGCCTTTTTCGCTGCCGCCGAGCCGATCTTCCGGAAATATGGCGGACGCCCTCATTGGGGGAAGATGCACAGCCTGAAGGAACGGGACTTCGCCGCCATCTATCCGCGGTGGGAAGAGGCCATGGAGGTTCGCCGCGAGTTCGATCCGGACGGAAGGTTCGTCTCGCCCTATCTGGCCGGCATTTTCGGGCTCTGATCATGACAGAATCCACGAGCTATTTCGGGGCGCTCTCCGACGCGCTGGAGGAAGCGCAGCTCCATCATCCCGTCCTGGTGATCGATCGCGACCGCCTGGACGCAAATATCGCCGAGATGCAGCGGCGGCTGCCGAAGCGGCTGGGGCTCAGGATCGTCGACAAGTCGCTGCCGAGCGTGCCGCTGATACGGCATGTGGCCAAAACCTTCGGGGCGGAGCGGATCATGAGTTTCCATCTGCCGGTCACACGGGCGATGCTGGAGGCCTTTCCGCAAACCGAGATCCTCTACGGCAAGCCCTTACCGGTGGCCGGACTGCGCCATGCGCTGCAACAGGCGTCGCCGGCCGAACGGCAGGCTCTGACGGAAAGGGTGGTCTGGCTGATCGATACGCGGGAGCGGCTCGAACAATACGCGGACCTCGCGAAAGGCGCCGGTGTGCGGCTCCGCTTTGCCTTCGAGGTCGATACCGGCATGCACCGGGGCGGCATCGCGAATGCCGACGCCCTGAAGGGGCTCTTCGACCTCTCCCGGAGACATGAGGTCCTCTCATGCGAGGGGATCATGGGCTACGAGGCGCACATCCCCGAAATCCCGGGCCTGTTCGGGGGCGCCGATGGCGAGATGAGTCGCGTGCTCGGGCGGCTCGAGGCCTTCGCGGCGGCACTCCCGCCCGAAAACCGGCGGATCGTCAATGCCGGCGGGTCGAAGACTTCGATCGACTATAATGGCGACGGAGCCGTCAACGAGGTGTCGATGGGATCGGGTTTCATCAAGCCCACCGATTTCGACGTGCCCGCGCTCGCCGCCCTCAAGCCGGCGGTCTTCATCGCGACGCCGGTGCTCAAGGTTCAGGAGGCGCGGCTGCCAGGTCCGCTCTTCGTCACCCGGCTCCTGCAGACGCTCGGGCTGTTCCCACGCAAGGCCTGCTTTCTCTATGGCGGCAAGTGGTTTGCCAAACCGGCCTGGCCGAAGGGGATGAAGGAGAACGGGATCTGGGGGCAGTCGTCAAACCAGCAGCTCATGGCGCTGCCGGAAGACAGCGACTTGAAGGTCGACGACTTCGCCTTCTTCCGTCCCACCCAGAGCGAGGCGGTGCTCCAGCAGTTCGGCGACATCGCGGTCTACGCCCGCGGGAAGATCGTCGACCACTGGCCGGTACTTCCCACGGGGTAGAGCGTTTCCCTTAGGCCTATTTCTCCAGCCGGGCGAGCAGGCTCGAGGTGTCCCAGCGCTTTCCGCCCATGGCCTGGACGTCGGCGTAGAACTGGTCGACGAGGGCGGTGACCGGCAGGGTTGCGCCGTTGCGGCGGGCTTCGGAGAGGACGATCGCGAGGTCCTTGCGCATCCAGTCGACGGCGAAGCCGTGATTGTACTCGCCTGCATTCATGGTCTTGTGGCGGTTTTCCATCTGCCAGGAACCGGCAGCGCCCTTGGAGATGACTTCGACAACCTTTTCAATGTCGAGGCCGGCTTTCTTGCCGAAGTGAATCCCTTCAGACAGGCCCTGGACAAGGCCGGCGATGCAGATCTGGTTGATCATCTTGGTGAGCTGGCCAGCGCCCGCCGGGCCCATCAGGCCAACCATCCGGGCGTAGTTCTCGATCACCGGCCGGGCGGTCTCAAAAGTCTTCTCGTCACCACCGACCATGACGGTCAGCACGCCGTTCTCGGCACCCGCCTGACCGCCCGACACGGGCGCGTCCAGAAAGCCGCAGCCCTTGTCCGCGCAGGCCTCTGCGAGTTCGCGGGCGACCTCGGCGGAGGCGGTGGTGTTGTCGATCAGGATGGCGCCGGATTTCATGCCGGCGAGCACGCCGTTTTCACCGACTGTCACCGAGCGCAGGTCGTCGTCATTGCCGACGCAGGTGAAGACGAAATCGGCGCCTTCGGCCGCTTCGGCAGGCGTGTCGCAGGCGGTCCCGCCATATTGGGAGACCCATTTTCCGGCCTTCTCGGTCGTCCTGTTGTAGACGCGAACCTCATGGCCGCCGCGGGTCTTGAGGTGTCCCGCCATGGGGTACCCCATGACGCCCAGTCCGATGAAAGCAACTGTTGCCATTGCGCCTGTCCTTCTGCCACTAATGCCTCGCGGCCCGGAGGTGGGCCGAAGAATTCGGCTGATCACGCATCAGCCTCCGAGGGGGACATAGACCAATGCGGCGAATCATCAAAGCCCTGTTCAAATTCCTGCTGGTGGTCATACCGTTGGTCATCATCGCCGTGGGGGCGGGGATGTTGTGGCTTTCGCGATCGCTGGCCCCGCTCGACGGCGAGATGACGATCGCCGGTCTCTCCGGTCCGGTCACGATTACCCGCGACGAGCACGGTGTGCCCCACATCAAGGCCGCGACGCGGGCGGACGCCGCCGCCGGCCTCGGCTTCGTCCACGCGCAGGAACGGCTCTGGCAGATGCAGGTCAACCGCATGGCGGGGAAGGGGCGGCTGTCGGAAATGTTCGGAGAGGCCACGATCGGTACCGACCGCTGGCTGAGGACGATGGCGATCGACAAGGCCGCAGAAGCCTCGCTGTCGGTGATGGACGAGCCGACCATGGCGATGCTCGAAGGCTATGCCCGCGGCGTCAACGCCTGGATCGACCGCGACGCCCGGAGCTTCTCGTCGAAACTGCCGCCGGAATTCGTCATTCTCGGCGTCGAACCCGAACCCTGGAAGCCGGTCGACACGCTGACCACGATCAAGATGATGTCGGTCACCCTTTCGGCCAATGTCGACGACGAGGCCGACCGGCTGGGCTTCGCGCGGCTCGGTTTTTCCGCTGCCGAGATCGACGACCTGATGCCGCCGCTCGACGTCGACAACCCGCCGCCGCTTCCCGATCTCGGCTCACTGCTCGGCCTCCAAGTCGGGCCGTTGAGCCAGGCTGATCTGGCCGGCAATGCCGGGGACGAGCAGATGGCGATGTTCGAGTCGGTGACCGCGCCGCGAGCCTCCAACAACTGGGTGGTATCCGGTGATCGCACCGAATCCGGCAAGCCGATCGTGGCCAACGACCCGCATCTGGCGCTGATGGCGCCGTCGATCTGGTATCTCGCCCATCTCGAGGTGACCGACGAGTTCGACACGTCGAAGAACCTGATCGGTGCGTCACTGCCGGGCGCGCCCTTCGTCTTCCTCGGCCGCAACGACAACATCGCCTGGGGCTTCACCAATACCGGCACCGATGCGCAGGATATCTTCGTCGAGCGGGTGAACCCGGACAATCCCGACGAATATCTCACCCCGACGGGCTGGGAGCCGTTCCAGTCCGAAAGCGAGACGATCAAGGTCAAGGGTTCGGAAGATGTGATCTTCACCCGCCGTGCGACGCGTCACGGACCGGTTCTGCCGGGGTCGTACAAGAAGCTCGACACCTTTCTTCCCGAGAATACGGTGGCGGCGCTGCAGTGGGTGGCGCTTGCCAATGATGACACGACGGCCAATGCCGGAGCGCAGCTCTTCCGCGCCGAGACGGTGTCTGACTATCAGGCGCTGATGCACGTCTTCCTCACCCCGATGCAGTCGATGGTGGTGGCCGACAAGGACGGCAATATCGGCTTCATCTCGCCTGGACGGGTGCCCGTGCGCGATCCAGACAACCAGGTGATGGGCCGCGCGCCGGTGCCCGGATGGAACGCGCTCTACGATTGGCGCGGCTATGTGCCCTATGGCCAGCTTCCGCGCCAGACCAATCCCGAGGCGGGAGCGATCGGGACCGCCAATACCAAGATCGTCGGACCGGACTACGCGCACTTCCTGACCTTCGACTGGGAAGAACCCTATCGCCAGGACCGGATCAACCAGCTGATCATCAACGACACGTCGCCGCAGACGCCCGAGACCTCGCGGATGGCGCAGGCCGATGTGAAATCGGAAGCGCTCGCAACGCTCAGGGATCGATTCATCGAATTGGTACAGCCGCTTGAAAAGCCGGTGGAAATCGAAGGTTTCCTCAGCCGTCTGTCGTCATGGGACGGAGAGATGAGCGGCGGAAAATCCGAACCGCTAGTGATGATGGCCTGGGCACGCCAGTTCATGATCGAGGCCTATTCGGACGATCTCGGTCCGGCCTTCGACAACTGGTTCAAGATCCGCGGCCGTGCGATCGAACATCTGGTGACCGGCAAGACCGCGCGCAACTGGTGCGATCGCACCGGTACGGACGCCGAGGAGCAGTGCCCTGAGATCCTGCTCGACAGTCTCGAAAAAGCGGTCGCCGATCTCAAAACCCGCTTCGGCGACGACGCCAACGGGTGGGACTGGGCGAAGGTGCATTATGCCCATGGCGCGCACCGTCCGTTCTCGCAGGTGGATATGCTGGCGAAGATCTTCGACGTCGACGTGCCGCATGACGGCGGGCCGTTCACGCTCGATCGCGGTCAGACGACCGTCAGCGACGACAAGCATCCCTATGTGAACACCCATGCGGCGAGCTTCCGCGGCATCTACGATCTCGCCGACCTCGACCGCTCGACGTTCATCCAGACCACGGGGCAATCAGGGAACGTGTTCTCGCGTCATTACCGCGATTTCGCCGATACCTGGGCGCGGGTGGACGCCATCGAGATCCCGGCGGGTCCTGTCGCGGAGCCGAGCGGCACATGGACGTTGGAGCCGGGGCAGGCGGAAGAGAAACCGGAGGGAGAAAAGCCCGCCGCCCAATAGGCGGCTGGCGCCTCAGCCCGCGTAGCGCGCGATGTAGAGGTGGCCGGCGATCGGGGCGCCCTGTTCGTGGCGGACCAGGATATCGCTGATCTCGATCATCGTGTATCCGGCTTCCTTAGCGCCGCGTTCGACATAGGACTTTGCGTGGGCGAAGCGCTGGAAGCCTCCGACCATGAAGCCACGGTCGCCCAGCACCGCATCCGGCAAGGTCTCGCTGGAAAACGCCAGAAGCGAGCCGGGATTGGCATTGGCCGCTGCTCCGGCGAAGAAGCGCTCGAGGCTCCCCAGATAGGGCAGCACGTCGGTGGCGGCGATCAGGTCGAAGGGCTCGTCTTCATTGTCCTCGAGATAGTCGATCGCCTCGGCGACATAGAGCGTGTCGTAGAGGCCCTTTTCGTGGGCGATCTGCACCATGTTCTCGGCGAGATCGACGCCGGTCACGTCGTCGGCCATGTCCTCGAGCGCGCCGCCGGTCAGGCCGGTGCCACAGCCGAGGTCGAGCACGCGTTCGAAGGGACCGGCGCCGATGTCCATCAGCCGCTGCCTGAGGATCAGGGGTACGTGGTAGCCCAGGTCCTCGACGAGCACCTTGTCGAAGACGTCGGCATGCTGATCGAAGAGCATGGTGACATAGGCTTCCGGCGCGCGGTCGGGCGTATCGCCGAAACCGAGGCTCGCGAGCCGCACCGAGGCGCCGCCGTGGTCTTCGGGGTCCATCGCCAGGACTTCGCGCCAGGCGGCTGCCGCCTCCTCGCGCTTTCCGGCCTTTTCGAGCTTGAGCGCGGCGTTATAGGCTTTCGCCAGCTTCTTCTCGTCGACATTCGACATGACTTGATCCCCGCGTCCGTTTCGCGCGGGTCATAGGCCTTGCGCTAGGAGCGTGCAAGCCTCAGCGCTTGAGGTGGCGTGTCAGACGCGTTTCGAGTACGGCCCAGATGTTGCGCAGCGCCTCGACGATCAGGAGGTAGAAGATCGCGGCCCAGATATAGGTCTGGAAGTCGAAGGTGCGTGAATAGGCGCGGCGGGTTTCGCCCATCAGGTCGAAGACCGTGACGATCGAGACGATGGCCGAGGCCTTGATCATCAGGATGATCTCGTTGCCGTAGGGTCTGAGCGCCACGATCATCGCCTGCGGCATGATCACCTTGCGCATGGTGATGAAACGGCCCAGGCCCAGAGAGGCGGCCCCCTCGAACTGGCCGCGCGACACACTGCCGATGGCGCCGCGCAGGATCTCGGCCTGATAGGCGGCGGTATTGAGCGAGAAGGCGAAGACCGCGCAGTTCCAGGCGTCCCGGAAGATCACCCAGAGGCCGACCGCGTCGAGCTGGTCGCGGAACGAGCCGAGACCGTAATAGATGAGAAACAACTGGGCGATCAGCGGCGTGCCGCGGAAGAAATAGACATAGGCGTAGGCGAGCGTCGAGAAGACACGGTTCTTCGACATGCGACCGAAGGCGACCGGGATCGAGATGATGGCGCCGAGCACGATACAGGTCGCGACGAGCTGGACCGTGGTCCAGAGGCCGGAAAGGTATTTGGGACCGTAGAGGGCCACCCTTTCCGTGCTCCAGCCGCCGATCAGCCAGGCGGCGAGCGCGACCGCTGCCACGAACCAGAAGGACAGGAAGATGTAGCCGGCGATGCTGGCACCGTTCCAGCGCGCCGCGTTTTCAGGCGGCGGAGGTGCTGGCGGTATGAGTTCGGTGACATGGGCCATCGTCAGCGCTCCACCTGCTTGTAGCGATTCTCGAGCCAGTTGGTCCCGATCGAGGAGAGCATGGCGAGAAACAGGTAGAGCAGGCAGGCGATGCCGAAGAAGAGGAATGGTTCCTTGGTCACGCGCGCTGCGATGCCGGTCTGGCGCAGGATGTCGGACAGGCCGATTACCGAGATGAGGGCCGTGTCCTTGAGGAGGTTCATCCAGAGGTTCCCGAGGCCGGGCAGGGCGATGCGCAAAAGCTGCGGAACGATGATCTTGCGCAGCACCGTGCTGCGGCGCAGCCCAAGCGCTTCACCGCCCTCGTACTGGCCCTTCGGAATCGCCTGAAAGGCCGAGGCGAGCACTTCCGAGGCGAAACCCGAAAAGACCAGCGATAACGCGATGAGGCCAGCGACGAAGGCGTTGATCTCGATGGTGCCTTCGAAGCCGAGCGCGAGCAGGAGCTGCCGCAGTCCGATTTGCAGGCCGAAATAGATCATGAAGATCGTCAGCAGTTCCGGCAGGCCGCGGAAGATGGTGGTGTAGATGTTGGCGGCAAGCTTGAGCGCTTTGGACTCGCTGAGTTTGCCCAGCGCGATAAAGAAGCCGAGGATCAGGCCCACCGGCAGGGTGCCCACGGAGAGGCAGAGCGTGATGAAGAAACCGTCGGCGATCTCGTCGCCCCAGCCGGTATCGCCGCAGGAGAGAAGCGAGGATTCCGGGATGAGATTGAGGAACCCGACAGGCCCGCAGAACGGGTCGAGTGCCGACAGGACCGAAGCCGCCGTGACCGGCAGCATCGTCGGATCGCTCATTGTGTCCCCTCTCGGCCGGTTATCCGGCTCTCTGATGGAGCGGCGGCCCGGTCATCGGGCCGCCGTCGTCTGTCAGTATTCGATCAGTCGCCGTAGACGTCGAAATCGAAGTACTTGTCGTTGATTTCCTTGTACTTGCCGTTTTCGCGGATGGCAGCGATCGCCTGGTTGAAGGCTTCCTTGAGGTCGTCTTCGCCCTTGCGGATGGCGATGCCGGCGCCCTGGCCGTTGATTTCCGGATCGGGGGTCAGTGTGCCGAGGATCTTGCAGCAGGCACCGGCGTCCGATTTCACCCACTCGTCGAGCACGACCACGTCGTCGATGACGGCGTCGATGCGGCCGGAATCGATGTCGAGCTTGTACTCGTCGGTGGTCGGATAGAGCTTCAACTCAGCCGAAGGCAGCTTGGCTTCAGCATAGTTCGAGTGGGTGGTCGAGGACTGCGCGCCGAGCGTCTTGCCGGCGAGAGCGGCGTCGGTCGCTTCGGTGATGTCCGAATCCTTCGGCACGGCGATGGCCGGCGGGGTGTTATAGTACTTGTTGGTGAAGTCGACCTTTTCCATGCGCTCGGGCGTGATCGACATGGAGGCGATGATGGCATCGAACTTGCCGGCCTGGAGGGCGGGGATGATGCCGTCCCAGTCCTGTGTGACGAAGGTGCACTCGGCCTTCATTTCCTCGCAGAGCGCCTTGGCGATGTCGATGTCGAACCCGGTGAGCGTGCCGTCGGCTTCCAGATTGTTGAAGGGCGGGTAGGCGCCTTCGGTGCCGATGACGACCTTCTTCATGTCCTGGGCGCCGGCCTGCGGCGCGCCGAGGCTCAGGCCGAGCGCCAGCGCGGATACGGCAAGGGCGAGTGTGGTTGAGATACGCATGATGTCCTCTCTGTTGGCTGACTGGCGACTTAGACTGTCGCCTTGTGTCGTGAGCGGTCATCCCATGACCGCCTGGCGGGAATACTCCCACTGTTTTGTGAGCGATTGCAACAAGAAATAAGGGTGCTGCGGAGCTGACGCACAACCGATCAAGGTCAGCTTTTCCGATGCTCCGCCATGAGCCGTTCCGCGGTCCGCAAATCCTCCGGCGTGTTGACGTTGAGGAAGGGGTCGATGTCACCCGACAATGGAAAGGACACGGATTGCCACTCGGTGGTGTCGAGGAAGGCCATCATGCTGAGCCGCCCAGTGGCGGTAAGATGACGTTCGAGACGGGCGAGGATGTTTACAGGCCAGAGACCGGCGACCGGATGATCGCGCCCGTCCGAGGCGGCGATTGCGATCGTCTCCGGTCCGTCGATGGCCTGTGCGAGCCTCGCGGCCAGATCAAGCGGCAGGAAGGGCGCATCGGCGGGTGCGGTCAGGACATGGGTGACGTCCGGGTGACGTCGCGCATAATGGTCGAGCATGGTGGCAAGGCCGGCGAGCGGCCCGGCCCGGCGTTCGGGATTGTCCGGGAGGACGGCCAGCCCGAGATCGGCAAAGCGCGCGGGATCGCCATTGGCGCTGATTGCCAGAACGTCCACCTGCGGGCGCAGACGCCCGACGACATGGTCGATCAGGCGGCAGTCGCCGAGGAGCAGGGACGGCTTGTCGGTTCCGCCCATCCGCCGGCCTTCACCGCCGGCGAGGATAGCACCGCCGACCTTCATTCGGACGGGCCTCGGTACTCAATGCCCGACGCAGCTTCGCGCGCGACCAGCCGGTCGACATGGCGGACATAGGCCGAGGCCGCTACGGCCGCGAGCATGGTCAGAAGCATGACGATGATCAGTGGATAGATACCGGTTTCGGGCGACAGCATGGCTCCGACGGCCGAGGACAGGATGGCGCCGCCGCCGATCATCAGTGTGCCGCCGAGGCCTGAGGCCGAACCGGCGAGATGCGGCCTGACGCTGACCATGCCGGCATTGGCGCTCGGCAGTGTCATCCCGTTGCCCATGCCGACGAGGAAGGTTGGGCCGAAGAAGGCCAGCGGATCGACATAGCCCATGCCGAACAGGAACACGGGGATCAGCGAGCCGCCGGCGGCAACCAGACTGCCCCAGATCATCATCGGGGTGATGCCGATCTGCTTGCTGTAGCGACCGGACAGGAAATTGCCCAGCATGTAGCCGACCGCGATGATGGCAAAATAGGCGCCGATGGTTTCCGCCTCCATGCCGAGCACCGTGCTCGCCACATAAGGCGCGCCGCCGAGAAAGGCGTAGAAGGCGCCGGCCGAGAAGCTGGCCGTCAGCGCATAGCCCCAGAAGCGGCGCGAACGGAAGAGTTCGGGATAGGAGCGGAACTGTCGGAGCATGCTGGTGGAACGGACCATGTGGGTTTCGCCTGCATCGAAGAAGAACAGGACGGTGACCACCATGCCGAAAAGGAGGGCGGCAGCAAATGTCGCGTGCCAGCCGAACAAACCGGCGAGAAAACCACCAAGTGCGGGGCTCGCCATCGGCACGACGCTCATTCCCATCGTGACGTAACCGATCTGCGAGGCCGCATCCTCCGGGCCAACCACATCGCGGATCATGGCGCGCGGCAGCACCAGCCCGGCGACGACTGCCGCCTGCAGCATGCGGGCGGCGAGGAAGAGGGTGATCGTCGGCGCGAGCAGCACCAGGACGGTCGCCACCAGGAAGATCGCCAGGCTTGCAAGCATGACGGGTCTGCGGCCGTAGCGGTCTGACAGGGGGCCGATGAAGAGCTGGAGAATTGCGGTCACGCCGAGATAGCCCGATACCGATAGTTGTACGAGCGCATAGTCGGTTTGGTAGTAGTCCGCGATGGCCGGCAGAGACGGCAGGAAGATGTTGAGGTTGAGCGCACTCAGTCCGGTGACGGCCACCAGGGTCAGCAAACTCGGAGGTGTGAGGCGGTTGAAGATCTTGGACTGCGTCATGTCCGTTCTTTTGGCCTTCGGATGCCCGTCACGCAACGGGAAACTCGCCGGTTACAGGTCCCGTATCTTGGGGCTAACCCACCTTTCCCCTTACGTTTTGCAAGCTGGTGTTATCCAATTCGTTACCCTAGGATGCTATCCGGAAGCATTGGCGAACGGCTGCGGGGCAATATGCAGGATATCGACGAAAAGCAGACCTGCCCGTTTTGCGAGGCGGACTGGGGAAGCTGCGAGCACTACCGGCTTCTGGCCGAATGGGAAAGCTTCGCGGCCCATGTCGAGCGCAAGAGCAAGCGCCCCTCGCAGGATCCCGACCGAGACGAGGGCAGGGATATCCGCCTCTCCAGCTGATCCGCGTTTTTCGGCACAGCGTCTTTCGACTACCTTTGCGTGTATTTCCTTATGGCGTATGCCGCGTCGTCGACGTTGCCGCGATTTCCCGCGCGTCGACCCGGACCCGTTCGCGATAGATCGTGTAGAGACCCGAGGCCACGATCAAAAGCGCACCGATAAGGATGTATATGTCGGGCACATCTCCGAAGAAGAGATAGCCGAACAGGATCGCGACCATGAGGCTTGAATAGCGGAACGGCGCGATGAAGGAGATATCGCCCTCGCGCATGGCGTGGATGATGAAGTGGTAGGCGACGAGAACGAGGCTCGCCGACCCTACGAGCAAGACCCAGTCGAAAGCCCCGATCGCCACCCATTCGCCGCTGGTGGGCGGCGCGAGAACGAGCCCCGACAAGGCCACCGCAGGAGCGGTGATTGCCGACATGAACAGCGGCGGAATGGACGGGTCCACCTTGCGGGTGGCGATGTCGCGGCTGGCGGCGAAGAGAACCGTGACGACGATCAGCAGCGCGTAGGGTGAAAAGCCCTCGACACCGGGCCTGACGATCACGATCACCCCGATAAAGCCCACCAGGATCGCCGACCAGCGGCGCCAGCCCACCGGTTCGCCGAGGAACATCGCCGCCCCCATGGTCACCGCCAGCGGCAGAGCCTGCATGATCGCGGTGGCGTTGCCGATCGGGATATGGGACAGGCCGATGAGGAAGGTCATGGTGCCGCCGGTTTCGCCGATGACCCTGATCAGGATGTAGGGCGAGAAGGCGAGCCGGATCGGACGCAGCGCCTGCTGCCGGTGGGCGATCAGGATGATGACCACCGAGGCGATCATGTTGCGGACGAAAACGATCTGTCCCATCGGCATGGTTTCCGACAGGAATTTCACCATCGTGTCGTTGGTGGTGAAGCTCATCATGGCCAGCGCCATGAAGAGCGCGCCGCGGTAGTTCGGAGAAAGTGGCATGCGAGTTCGTTTCGACCGGGAGTGCGCTGACCGGCGGGCAGTTCGAACCCTTGCCGTATTTAAGGTGATGCTTAGCGCAGATTCGCGCGGCACCCAATCGGTATTATCGGGGTGACGCGATGTTCGGCCGAGACTGCACCGGCGTGTATCTGCCGATAGCCGGCGGGATCAGCCGCCGGTGACGCTCATATGGCGGCGGACGGCGGGGGCGGAGCGGCCGCGCTCGATGATGAAGTCGTGGCCCTTGGGCTTCCGGCCGATGGCTTCGTCGATCGCTTCGGACAGGAGTTCGTTGCCTTCCGAGGCGCGCAGCGGCGCACGCAGGTCCGCATCATCGTTCTGGCCGAGGCACATGTAGAGCTGGCCGGTGCATGTCAGGCGCACGCGATTGCAGCTTTCGCAAAAATTGTGGGTCAGCGGCGTGATGAAGCCCAGCCGGCCACCTGTTTCCGCAACTTCCACGTAACGGGCGGGGCCGCCGGTCTTGTAGGGAATGTCGGTCAGCGTGTAGCGCTCGGACAACCGGTCGCGCACCTGCGAGAGTGGCAGGTACTGGTCGGTGCGGTCTTCCTCGATCTCGCCCATCGGCATGGTCTCAATCAGGGTCATGTCCATGTCTTCGCCATGCGCCCACTCGATCATGGCCGGGATTTCGTGCTCGTTGAAGTCCTTCAGCGCGACGGCGTTGATCTTGATCTTCAGCCCCGCCTCGCGGGCGGCGCGTATGCCATCCATCACCTTGGTGAAATCGCCCCAGCGGGTGATCGTGCGGAACTTGTCGGGGTCGAGCGTATCGAGCGAGACGTTGATGCGGCGGACGCCCGCGGCATACAGCTCGTCGGCGAAACGGGTGAGCTGCGAGCCGTTGGTCGTCAGCGTCAGTTCGTCCATGGCACCGGTCCGCAGATGTCTGCCGAGCGAGCGGATCAGTTCCATGATGTTCTTGCGCACCAGAGGCTCGCCGCCGGTCAGGCGGATCTTGCGCACGCCCTTTTCCACGAAGGTGGTGCAGAGCCTATCGAGTTCCTCAAGCGTCAGCAGGTCCTTCTTGGGCAGGAAGGTCATGTTCTCGGCCATGCAATAGGTGCAGCGGAAATCGCAGCGATCGGTGACGGAAACCCTGAGATAGGTCACCGCACGCCCGAACGGGTCGATCATCGATGGATTGGTCGGCGTCATGTCGTTCATGGAGCTACTGTTTCACGATTGGGGGCCTGAGATCAATGAGATCAATCTCGCGATCGCTGGCCGCGTTTTCAAGCCCGCGCAGACTGCAAAGAGATCGTGCATTGAAAACCTTTTCTCCTCCGGTCATATCAGCACAAGGTGGCGAGAAGGAGATCGGGATGAACCGGCACGAAGAGGCATGGCCGAAAGAACTGAAGGTGTCGGGTGACCGCAGGACGCTCACCGTCGGCTTTGCCGACGGTCGGAGCTTCGCGTTGCCGGCGGAACTGCTTCGGGTGCGCTCGCCTTCGGCCGAGGTCCAAGGTCATGGACCGGACCAGCGGGTCACCGTGCCGGGAAAGCGGAACGTGACGATTACCGACCTGCGACCGGTCGGCAATTACGCGGTGCGCATCGTCTTCGAAGACGGGCACGATACCGGCCTGTTCACCTGGAGGTTCTTCAGCGAGATCGGTGAAAACGCGGATACGGCCTGGGCCGAGTATCAAGCCGAGCTCGACGCGAAAGGCCTGAGCCGCGACCGTTGATGCGGCTATTCCGTCGGATCTCCCCGGTCGGGATCGGGTGTCTCCGTCAGCGCGAGAACCATCCGGCGCATGACGTCGCCGACCATGTCGCACTCCTCGGGCGAGGAGGTGGACATCGACCGTTCGATCACTTCGGTCTGGATTGCCAGCGCGTCTTCGGTCAGAGCTTCTCCTGACCGGGTCAGCGTGAGGCGCAGGACACGACGATCGTCCGGATCTGTGCGCCGCTCGATCAGGCCGCGCTGCTCGAGTTGCGGCAGCAGCATGGAGAGATTGGAGCGACCGACGAGCAGCTTGTTGGCCAGATCCTGCTGCGAGATACCGGGAAAGCGGTAGACGTTGGCCAGAATGTCGAGATGCGGCGGCTTGAGGTCGAGGCCCTGCAGCGCGCGGGTCAGCGTCAGCGACATGACCTGGAAGGCGCGCGCGGTCACGATCCAGTTGCGGAAGCGGGGATTATCCCACGGGAGGGCTTGCTTTTTGTTCATGGTTGTACAATTAATTGTTCATGATTGAACTTTTCAGGTCAATTCTATGCCGAAATGGGTCTTCAAGTCCATTGGTTTGATACTCCGGGTCGTCTCGCTCTTTTCGGTGACGGCAGCCGGGCGTCTCGCATTCGCTCTCTTCTCGCGGGCTCCGGGGCCGAAACCCGAATCCGAAAAGGAGGCGGCCGTCCTTGCGGCGGCCGCGCCACGCATCGCCAGGGCGAAGATGGTGCGCCTCGTTTTGCAGGATGGAAGCCTGGTGGCGGCCTATGATTTCGGGGCAAGGGCGGAGACCCGGTGCCGCGGCAATGTTCTCGTCGTTCACGGCTACCGTTCACGCACCGAACACATGCTGCCGATCATCGAAGCGCTTCAGGCGCATGATTTTCATGTCGTGGCGATCGACATGCCCGGCCACGGACGATCCGAATCCCGCAAGAGCCATCTCGTCAATGCCGGCGAGGCGATCGACGCGGCCTGGCGGCAGTTTGACGGTTTCGACGTCTTCATCGGCCACTCCTTTGGTTCTGCAGCGATCATCAGCGTGGCAGCGGGGATGGTGGCCGGCATTCCGGCGCGCCGGCCCTACAAGTTGATCGCCATCGCTTCTCCGACGCGGCTGAGGACCATTTTCGACTGGTTTTCCACAGAGACCGGCATGAGCCGTGACGTCCGCGATGTGTTCGAGGCGGAGGTGCTGACGCTCTCCGGGCGACCGCTCGACGATTTCGACACCGCGCGCGCCATCCGCCGGATCCGTTCGGACGTTCTCGTCATGCATGCGCCCGACGACAAGGAAGTCCCGTTCTCCTGTGCGGAAGAACTCGCTGCGGCCGGCCCGCATGTCAGGCTCAAATCCATACCGGGCTTCGGACACCGTCGCATTCTCGCCGCCCCGCCGGTGCTCGAGGGCATCCTGGACTTTCTCGGCGTTCGTGATTTCTCGGACGACGAGGCAAAGCTCGCGATGATCGCCGGGCTCAGCTTCGGGTCGCGGACGCGCAAGAGCGCCTGAGCGACCTCAGGTTCAAATTGAAAAAGCCGGCCTCAGGGCCGGCTTTTTTTGTCTTCGCAGTTTGCGGAAATCAGTTGCGCACAATCACGCGGGTGCCGACGCCGACCTTTTCATACAGGTCGATGACATCCTCGTTGGCCATGCGAATGCAGCCGGACGACATCGCCTGGCCGATAGTCCAGGGCTGGTTGGTGCCGTGGATACGGTAAATGGTCGAGCCGATATACATGGCGCGGGCGCCGAGCGGGTTGTCCGGACCGCCTTCCATGTAGGCCGGCAGCACGCGGCCTTCCTGGCGCTTGACGCGGTCACGCATGACCTGCGGCGGCGTCCAGCCCGGCCACTCGGCCTTGCGGGTGATCTTGTTGGAGCCCTGCCAGGTGAAGCCGTCGCGGCCCACACCGATGCCGTAGGCCATCGCCTTGCCCTTGCCGAGCACGTGGTAGAGACGGCGGTCGGAGGTGTCGATAACGATGGTGCCGGCCTCGTACTTGTCCTCGAACTTCACCACCTTGCGCTTGATCGGCGACTTGTCCGACCGGCGGTGGTTCATCCGGTTGTAGTTTTCCGACGGCGGGAAGAGCATCTGCAGGAGCGTCTTCTGCTCGGTCTGGGGTGCAGCGTTGGCGAGCGGCGCCGTGGCGAAGGGCGAGGTGGCGATCAGTGCGATGGCCGCGGAGAGAAAAAACTTCTTCATGGTCGTATCCAGAGTTTCGAGATTTCCATCGGCGCGGCCGAAACTGCGACGCTAGTCCTGAATCGGGTAGCGATTCGCGGCAGTCGTGTCCAGCGCCGAGAGCAGGGAAGCGCAGAAAAGCCTGCCGGTGTTGCAGGTCTGCCAAGTAAATCCGGCGCAAACGACTGCGCTAACGGGGCGCTCGCCCCGATTGTTCGCATTCAATTGCGCTAAATTACCTATTTGCGGTAGATCAGCCAGTTGCGGTCGATGTCGCCGGCCATGGCGTCATTGAAGATCTGGACCTGGTTTCGCCCGCCGTGTTTGGCCATGTAGAGCGCGATGTCGGCCTTGTTGTAGAGTTCGGTGGCGTTTTCGGCATCGCTTGCCATGCAGACGCCGACCGAGATCGTGATCGGTCCGTAATCGGTGCCGGTCTTCTGGTTTCTCAAGGGAGTCTTCTCGATCGCCGCGCGAAGCCGCTCGGCGACTTCCATCGTGATCTCCTGGCTGGTGCCGTGGAGAATGACCGCGAATTCCTCGCCGCCGGTTCTGGCGATGAAGACGTCCTTGCGCAGGGTCGAGCGCATGACGGCTGCGACCACACCCAGAACGCGATCGCCCACGGGGTGGCCGAAACTGTCGTTGAACCGCTTGAAGTGGTCGATGTCGCAGACGATGAGCGCGTGGTACATCGCTTCGCGCTTGGAATTGTAGATTTCCGGCAGCGCGTCATCGAAGGCACGGCGATTGGCGAGCCGGGTCAGCGGGTCGGTGTTGGCGATGCGCTTGTACTCGTCGAGTTCGAGCTTGACCTGCTCCATCTCGTAGGCGCGTTCGACCATGTGCTGAACGACGACCTTGCCCTGTTCCATCGTATCGCCGGTGGCAGAGGACAGCATGCCGATGATACCGCTGAGGATCTCGGCGCTCGATGCGCTCTTGGTGGAAATGCGGTGGTAGGTCTCGCCGAGAAGGCGGGCATAGCTTTCGAGCGAGGACTGCTCCTGCCGCAGCATGCGCAGCATCGATTCAAGTTCGTCGGAAATCTTGTCGCGGGCGCCGTCGACGACGGTCGTCTTGTGGTGATGGGCGAAATAGGCGCTGCCGACCTCGTCCAGATCCTTCTGCGTCGGATTGAGGCCGAGGGCCTCGAAATCGCGCGTCAGCGAGGGATTTGAGGCATTGAGAGCTTCGTAGACGAGTTCGTAGTTTCGGGGAATGCCGGCGATTCCCTTCTTTCGCATGGTCGCCAGGACCATGGTTGCCGCATCCAGCATCTGCACTTTCTTGCCGCCGGCAGTGGTCGACATGAAGGCCCCCAAGACTTCTTCTCTCTCCATAGACAATTTTTGATACGCCGCAATCGTTGGAGAAATGTTAATTTTATGAAAATTCGACGCGTATCAGTAGTATTATCTATGTATTTATAGGTGTTCCGGACGAGGCCGACCTAGCCTAGGTTGAGTTCCTTGAAGAAGTCGTTGCCCTTGTCGTCGATGACGATGAAGGCGGGAAAATTCTCGACCTCGATCCTCCAGATCGCCTCCATGCCGAGTTCGGGATACTCGACGACCTCGACCTTCTTGATGCAGTCTTGGGCGAGACGGGCAGCCGGACCGCCGATCGAGCCGAGATAGAAACCGCCATGGCGACCACAGGCCTCGCGAACCGCGCGCGAGCGGTTGCCCTTGGCGAGCATGACCATCGAACCGCCGAAGGACTGGAACTGGTCGACATAGGAATCCATGCGGCCGGCTGTCGTCGGGCCGAAGGAGCCGGAGGCGTAGCCCTCGGGCGTCTTGGCCGGGCCGGCGTAATAGATCGGATGGTTCTTGAAGTAGTCGGGCATCTCCTCGCCGGCCTCGAGGCGGGCGCGGATCTTGGCGTGTGCCAGGTCGCGGGCGACGATGATCGACCCACTCAGCGAAAGCTGCGTCTTGATCGGATGCTTCGACAGTTCGGCGAGGATCTCGCTCATCGGCTGGTTGAGGTCGATCTTCACCACATGCTCGGAGAGCTTCTCCTCGTCGATCTCCGGCATGTATTTCGACGGATCCGTCTCGAGCTGCTCGATGAAGACGCCATCGCGGGTGATCTTGCCCTTGGCCTGACGGTCGGCGGAACAGGACACGCCGATCCCGATCGGCAGCGACGCGCCGTGGCGGGGCAGGCGGATGACGCGGACGTCGTGGCAGAAATACTTGCCGCCGAACTGCGCGCCGACACCCATCTGCTGGGTCAGCTTGTGGACTTCCGCTTCCATTTCGAGGTCGCGGAAGGCGTGGCCGGCTTCCGAGCCCTCCGTCGGCAGGTTGTCGAGGTAGCGCGTCGAGGCGAGCTTGACGGTCTTGAGGTTCATCTCGGCCGACGTGCCGCCGACGACGATCGCCAGATGATAGGGCGGGCAGGCTGCGGTGCCGAGCGTAAGGATCTTCTCCTTGAGGAAATCGATCATCCGGTCGTGAGTCAGCAGTGAAGGCGTGCCCTGGTAGAGGAAGGTCTTGTTGGCCGAGCCGCCGCCCTTGGCGATGAAGAGGAAATCGTAGCTGTCGTCGCCTTCCTCGTAGATGTCGATCTGCGCCGGCAGGTTGTTGCGGGTGTTCTTCTCCTCGAACATGGCAAGCGGCGCCAGCTGCGAATAGCGCAGGTTCTTCTTCTCGTAGGCATCCATGACGCCGCCGGCCAGAGCCTCGTAGTCGCCGCCTTCCGTCCAGACGCGCCGTCCCTTCTTGGCCATGACGATCGCAGTGCCCGTATCCTGGCACATCGGCAGGATGCCGCCGGCGGCGATGTTGGCGTTCTTCAGAAGATCGAAGGCGACGAAGCGGTCGTTCTCGGTGGCTTCGGGGTCTGCCAGGATGTTGGACAGCTGCTGGAGATGGCCGGGCCTGAGCAGGTGGTTGATGTCGGCGAAGGCAGCCTCGGACAGAAGTCTCAGGGCCTCGGTCTCGACGGTCAGGACGTTTTGGCCGCGGAAGGTCTCGACGGCGACGTGCCGGTCGGTGAGCTTGCGCCAGGGGGTGGTGTCGGGTCCGAGGGGGAAGAGGGCGTCTGCCACGAAAGCATCCTTTCTCGTCGCGGAATGAAGAAGGGTCGGGCCGGGTTTAGGTCCAGATCGCGGCGAAAGCAATTCGGCTTTTGACCGAAGCGCATCGCGACGCGAAAATTTCGCCCGTCTTGAGCTGTGGGTATTAACATCTTGTCAACCTGATTCAGGAAAGCCTGACAACGTCCTCCCGCTGTTGGAGAAACGGGATTTTCCGGTGAGTTGCGCGGCCTATCCGGCATCCCTCCGGAACCAGTCGTGTTTCAGTTTCGCTCAAGATTGCTCTGTTTGTGTGATCTTGCCGCAGCAAGCGTGGACATGGTGCAACAGTGCCGACACGTTTGTGTGACGCGGCCTGCATGCGCTTTTCAATTCCGGGGGGCTTTGATAGTTTCCCCGTGGGGCAAAAACACTGGAATGGCCGGGGCGCGCCGGCGGAAGGTTACGGCATCATGACATTCAAACTCGGGCTTGGCGTCGCACTCGTCGCGCTGGCGATTGGTGCGGGCGACGGTCTGGTCGCACCGCGGATTGCGGAGGCTGGCGCGCTGGACTCCATTCACAAGACCGCGAAACAGCGTATACGTGCCGTCGCCCGCGAGAACCGGGTGGAACGCCGCGATAGCGCGCAGGTGTCGCAGCAGCAGGAACCGCGTCCGGTCGCCCGGGTAAGCGGCCCGTCCTACAAGACCTATCAGCCGGACCGGCTGGTCGCCGTCGACTTTGCCGCGATCACCGATCCGGTGGTAACCGGGTCCACCGAGATCGGTGCCTTCCCGCCGCTCGGTATCGATTCCTTCTCCGAGGGCAGGGCGGTGTTCTCCGACCTCAAGGTCAAGGCCCTGCCTGAAGCCGCCAAGGCCATCGTCGAACTCTACTCTTCGGACCCGAGCTATCGCTGGGTGGCGGGATCGGGCATCAACGCCGCCGCGCGCTCGGTGCTCGCGGTTCTCGAAGACGCCGACAGCGTCGGGCTTTCGGCGGCCGATTACCGTGTCGAAATTCCCTCCGACGGATACGATGTCAGCCGTGGCGGTGAGCGGCAGCGGGAACTGATGCGCTTCGAGATGGAGTTGTCCGCCGCCGTTGCCGACTACGTGCTCGACGCCACGCGTGGCCGCGTCGATCCGAACCGGATTTCCGGCTATCACGACTTCAAGCGCAAGACCCCCGACGTCGTCTCCGCTCTCGAGGCGATCTCGAATTCCGAGAACGCCGGAGAAGCCCTCTACGGCTACAATCCGCAGGGCCAGCATTTCGCGGCCTTCGTCGCAGAACTCAAGCGTCTGAAAGCCGCCGACGAGGGCAAGAGGATCGAGCTTCCCTCTGATCTTCTGGTCAAGCCGGGAGAAACGAGCGCCGAGACGCCGAACATTGTCCGCGCCGTCGAGATGAAGGCTTCGGACGAGCTGAAGGCCGACCACGCGCTCCTGCTCGCCAGCTATATCGACAACACGGAATACGATCCGGACATTGTTGCCCTCGTGAAAGGCTTTCAGAAGGAAGCCGGGCTAACCGCCGACGGTGTCGTCGGTCCCAACACGGTGCGCGCGCTCATCGGCGAAACCAACGCCTCGAAGATCGAGAAGGTGCGGTTGTCGATGGAGCGGTCTCGCTGGCTGCCGGGCGTGCTCGAAAGCCGCCGGGTGTTCATCAACCAGCCGGCCTTCGTGGCGACCTATTATGAGGATAGCAAGCCGGTCTTCTCGACCCGGACTGTGGTCGGCAAGAAGTCCAACCAGACCTATTTCTTCGATGACGAGATCGAGACTGTCGAGTTCAACCCCTATTGGGGGGTGCCGCAGTCGATCATCATCAACGAGATGCTGCCGAAACTGCGCAGCGATCCCTCCTATCTCGACCGGCTGGGCTACCAGGTGACCTACAATGGCCGGTCGGTCTCCTCGAGCGGCATCAACTGGAATTCCATCGGCCGCGGTTCGGTGGGCGTGCGTCAGCCCCCGGGTGACGACAACGCGCTGGGCGAACTGAAAATCCTGTTCCCCAACAGCCACGCGATCTACATGCACGACACGCCGTCGAAATCGCTGTTCAGCCGCGACACGCGTGCCTTCAGCCATGGCTGTGTCCGCCTTCAGGATCCGCGCGGCATGGCCTCTCGTGTTCTCGGCATCAGCGTCGATCAGGTCGGCCGCGAAATCGCCCAGGGCCATAACAAGGCCGTGCCGGTTCCCCATAAGATCCCCGTGCACGTCTCCTACTTCACCGCCTGGGCCGAGCCCGACGGCAAGGTCGAGTACTATGCCGACGTCTACGACCGCGACAGCTATCTCGAGAAGGCGATAGAGGCCACCGAGGCCGAGCGCACCGCTTCGATCTGAGCTACGACGTGAGTTTTCCCCGCGGCCACGATAGCGTCGCGGGGGAACCGCCTCTCTGCCGGGCGCGTTTCCACCGGACCATGACCCCCGATCCGCGCTCCCCGATCCCGCAGTTTTTCCGTCCTTTCCGGCTCCTCTTGCTGTGTGCCTTCCTTCATTCGGGGGCAGCGCTGGCTAGGGCCGATACCGTCCCGGTTCCCGAGCCCGCGCCGCGTGCTGCTGAGAATGCAAAGGCTCCGGTACCCGAACCGCGCCCTGACGCGGAGGCAGACGAGCGTGAGGATGAGACGAAGGCGGGGACCGGGGACGAAAAGTCCGAGGGCAAAACGTCGCCTGATCCGGTGAAAAAGGCTGACGACCATAAGGCGGTGGCCGCCGAGCCGCTCGATCCGGCCTGCGTTGCCGATCTCGCCCGGTTCGGCGCCGTTTTCAAGGCGGTCGACGGGGTCGAGGGCGAAGGGGGATGCGGCATCGCTCATCCCTTCGAGATCAGCGGCTTTTCCGGCGGCATCGCGCTCGAACCGTCGGCCACGCTCGACTGTCCGACTGCCCGTGCGCTCACACTCTGGGTCGAGAAGGAGCTCAAGCCTGCCGCGGCCACCGCACTCGAAACCCTGTCAGGCGAGGACGACCGGAAGGGCAAGTCGGTCAAGACCATTCGGCAGGCGTCGTCCTATATCTGCCGGCCGCGCAACTCGCAGGAGGGCGCCAAGCTGAGCGAGCACGGCAAGGGCAGGGCCATCGACATTGCCGGTTTCACGCTCGCCGACGGCACCTCCGTCAGCGTTACCCCGCGCGAGGACGACCATACGATTGCCGCCGCTCTCCAGGCGGCAGTACGCAAGGGCGCGTGCCTCCATTTCACAACCGTGCTCGGTCCGGGCGCAGACAGCTTCCACTCCGATCACATCCATCTCGATCTCGCCGAGCGGCGCGGCGGATACCGGATCTGTCAGTAACCATCCCACAATTTCGGGAGGGGGCTGTGTCTGGCATTCAAGGGGCCGCTGTTGCACACTCCGCGCTGTCGAATCAGCGTGGGGCAGAGCATGGCGGATATCTATTTCGGCGCCGACCGGCCGAAAGCCGGTAGCAGCCGGACCCTGTTCGTCTCCTATGTCTTGCTGGTGGCATTCCTGGCGGCGGCGGTGCTCATGCAGATCCTGCCGCTTGTCCTGCCCGTCGGACCCATGTACTGGGACGTGCTGCTCTATTACGACGCCGTCGGCCGGATGAATGCGGGCCAGTGGCCGATCCTCGACTTTCAGGTTCCCGTCGGGCCGCTCGAATACTGGCTTGCCTGGCTCAACTACCAGCTCTTCCCGAACGCCCACCCGCTGCTGCTCTCGCAGCTCGAATGGCTGCCGATCACCGCGCCGGCCATGGCGCTGATCATCTGGGATGCGCACAAGCGCAGTTCGATGGCGGTCTGGGGCCTGCTCGGTGCCTGGGTCGTCTACACCGCGCTGCCGTTCAACGACGTCATCTACAACAATTTCGCCGGTTCGGACGGTTATGGCATCTACAACAGGCACGGGTCGCACCTGATGTTCCTGACCGCGGCAACGGTTCTGTTCGTGCGCAGCCGTGTGCTTCAGACGATCCTGTTGACGGTCCTGCTGCTCAGCCTGGCCTTCTGCAAGATCACGGCCTTCGGCGCGGTCGGTCCGCTGCTTATCCTCGGTCTCCTGACGCGGCGCATTCACCCCTATGTGGCGCTTTCGACCGCGCTCATCTGCATCGGCTTCACCGGCGTCCTCCAGCTCGCCACCGGCGTCGTCGCCGGCTATGTCACGGACATTCTCGTCCTCGCGGAGGAAAACTCGGGCACGCTGCTGCCGCGTTTCCTGACCGCCATCTCGCTCAGGTTCGATATTCTCTTTGCCGGCGCGCTCCTGTGCGTCGTGCTGTTCTGGCGAGAAGTGCTGTCCTTCAGCCGGCCGCGTGACCGGGAAAAACGCGGATTCATCGGTCTCCTCGACGGCGACTGGGTGTGGATCGGCCTGTCCCTGTTCTGCGGTCTCGTCTTCGAGACCCAGAATACCGGCGGTCACCCCTATCTCGTCGCCTGGCCGGCCATCCTGCGCATGCTTCTGCGCCCCTCGGACGTGTTCGGGCGGGCCCGCTTCCTCATCTATGTTCTGGCCGCCTTCGCCGTCGTTCCGGCGGTTTCGACGATCGTCCACAAGGCGGCGCGGGTCGCAGCGCTCGGCAACAGCTATGTCGCGCTCGACGAGCCGATCCTCGGACCGATCGGGCGGATATCGGCCAAGGACGTCTATGTCGAGCAGGCGGAGAGAATGCGGACTTTCTACATCGCCCATCCCGAGGAGATGGTGGAGATCGCCGAATCCGGCGCGCTGCCCTCTTTCCGGATGTTTGCCGAGCACGACTACCAGTATCTCCTGATCAAGGAGATGGGGCTGGCGGCGCGGGCGGTCGAACGGCTCGAAGCACGGACCGGCGAACATTTCCGCTCGGTGCTGACGCTCGATTTCGCCAATCCGTTTCCCTTCATCCTCAAGCGGCCGGGAACGGAGCACGTGACCATCGGCGCCGATCCGTCGCGATCGATACCAACACCCGACGAAACGACGCTGACGGCAGTCGCCGATACCGACCTGGTCTTCGCGCCGAAATGTCCGTTCCACCATGCGCGGCTCGAACTGCTTGAGATCTACGGCCCGGCGCTGACGGACCGTGTGAGAGCGGAGCTCACGCCCTGCTATGACGTGCTTCTCAAACCCGACAGCCCGTTTCTCAAGGTGCTGTCACCGGCGGGGGCGGGCGAGACGACCATCCGCTGAAAAGCCGTCTTGACGCCACAGGGCTTTGATGACTATACCCCGCCCGTCGGCGACACCTGTCAGCGGTGTCTGTCGGGCGCGTAGCTCAGCGGGAGAGCACTGCCTTCACACGGCAGGGGTCACAGGTTCAATCCCTGTCGCGCCCACCATTTTTC
>CAZEJG010000011.1:0-85540 GCA_964511625.1 uncultured Hoeflea sp. | reverse complement strand
CCGACGATCCCGCCGATGTGACGGACAGGCCCGGCAATTTCGACGACTCGGCTGCAGACGGTTCGGTCGATCTGTCCAACGTCACACTTGTGAACACGACGCCTGTCAGCGTTCCGGCGGGCCATCCGCTCTATCCCTATAACGGCAAGGTGCTGGCGGCCATCGTCAACGGGACGCCTGCCGGCGAGAGCATTACCGGGACAGACGGCGCCGATCTCATCAATGGCGGCGATGGCAACGACACGATCGATGGCGGTCGCGGGCAGGATATCGTGTTCGGAGGCGAGGGCGACGACACCATTCGTGGCGGAACCAACGATGACGAGCTGCATGGTGGAGAAGGAGCCGACGTCATCCGGGGTGATTCCGGCGAAGACACCATCTTCGGCGACGGCGGCGACGACGAGTTGCACGGCGGTTTCGGCAACGATTCCATCAGCGGCGGCGGCGGCGAGGATCTGATCTTCGGTGACGACGGCGACGACGTTCTGCGCGGCAACAACAATGCCGACGAACTGCACGGCGGCGACGGCGAGGACAGCCTCATCGGCGGCTCCGGCGCCGACATGCTTTATGGCGACGGCGACAACGACACGCTCGACGGTGGTTTCGGCAACGATACGATCGACGGCGGCGATGGCATCGACTCGTCGATCTACAACGGCGCCTACGAGACCTACACGATCAGCTTCGACGGCACCGGCGCGGGCAGCATCACGGTCACCGACACCGAACCGGGCCTGAATGGTAATGACGGGACCGATACACTGACCGGGGTCGAGACACTCGTCTTCAACGACAGTGTCGTCCATATCGTGGATTCGACCGGACAGTTCGGCGCCTTCACCTCAATCTCGGATGCGGTCGCCGCGGCTTCGGCCAACGACGTGATCATGGTGATCGGTCGCACCGATCCCTATGAGGAAAGCGTCTCGGTCGGAAAGGCGCTGAGCTTCGTCGGCGTCGATGTCGGCGAAGGCAATCCGGAGATCGCTCCGGGCAGCGCGTCCGGCTTCGCGATTTCGGGCGATCTCGGCGCCGGGTCGACAGTATTGATCGACGGCTTCGACCTGACGGGCGGTACGAGCGGCGTCAGCGCCAGCGGCATCATCAGTCTCGGCACGCTCGAGGTTCAGAATTCGAGCTTCACTGGCAACTCGGTCCACGGCGTCTTCGTCAACGGCAAGACGGACGGCATCGGCAAGGTGACGGTGGAGAACTCAACCTTCCTCAACAACGGCAACGGCGGCAGCAACGGCGATGGCGACATCGTGCTGTTCGAGTATCGCGGCGATGCGACGATCAGGAACGTGACGATCGACAACACGACCGGCACCGCCGATACCGGCATCCAGATCGCCGGTTTCGAGCAGTCCGACTACGATGTCATCGCGCCGATCGGCACCGTCGTGATCGACGGCGTCGCCGTCAATGGGGCGTTCGCCAAGGTGGGTGTCTACATTCAGGGTTATACCGACCTGTCAGGGCTCGACATTGCCGGGCTGAGCGGCACGGTGGCTGCCGGCTGGGGGTATGCGACCTATATCGACCCGACGGCCGGAACCTCTCCCGACGATCCCGCCGATGTGACGGACAGGCCCGGCAATTTCGACGACTCGGCTGCGGACGGCTCGGTCGACCTGTCCAACGTCACACTTCTGAACACGACGCCGGTCAGCGTGCCGGCGGGCCATCCGCTCTATCCCTATAACGGCAAGGTGCTTGCGGCCATCGTCAACGGCACACCGGCGGGTGACACCATTACCGGGACGGACGGGTCCGATCTCATCAATGGCGGCGATGGCGACGACGCGATCGACGGCGGGGGCGGCCAGGATATCCTGTTCGGCGGCGAGGGCGACGACACCATTCGTGGCGGAACCAATAATGACGAGCTGCATGGCGGGGAAGGAGCCGACGTCCTCAGAGGCGAGTCCGGCGACGACATGCTGTTCGGCGACGGCGGGAAGGACACGCTCGATGGCGGGTTTGGCGACGATCTCCTCGGCGGCGGCGCGGACGACGACACGATCAATGGCGGCGCAGGTGACGACACGATCATCTGGAATGCCGGCGACGGACGGGATACGGTCGACGGCAGCACGGCAACCCATGCGGCGGCCGATACGGACCGCTTCGTGGTCAACGGGTCAAACGACGACGAGACGTTCTACATTGAGACGGTTGCGGACTACAACGCTCGCACCGGCGACAGCTTGGCGGCCGACGTCACCAAGATCGTCGTCTCGCGTGCCGTCGGCGGGAACCCGTCGGAGGTCATCGCCGAACTGATCAACATCGACGATATCGACGTCAACGCCTTCGGCGGGGCCAACAATTTCGTGGTTTCCGCCGATTTCGCCGGCACCGATCTCGACCCGAGCACCATCACGCTCAATGGCGGAAGCGATGCTGATTCGGTCGATGCCTCTGGTGTGACGAGTGAACACAGGATTGTGTTTAACGGCGGCGAGGGGAACGACACATTCATATCAGGCGCTGGTGATGATGTCTTCAACGGTGGAACCGGGGACGACACGTTCATCGCGGGTTCCGGCAATGATATCTTCAACGGCGGCGGTGGAAATGACCGGGTCGTATTCTCAGGCGACCAGAGCGCCTATACGCGTGTGCTGAATGCTGACGGGACGGTGACCGTTATCGACAACGACACCGGTTCCGAGACGCTGGTTCAATCCAATGTCGAGACACTGGGATTCAACGAAGGTGCCGATGAGGTTCCCGTGGATCCGATCATCGTCATCAGCGGCGGTGACGTTACTGGCTACGCCACCATCGAGGCAGCGGTCACAGCGGCTGGGGACGGTGATACCGTTCGCATCGCTGGCGGCAATTACACGCTGTCGAACCAGCTCAACATCACCAAGTCGATTACCCTTATCGGTGCCGGCGAGGACGAGGTGACGATCACTGGCGGCGGTAGCGGCTACGGGATCCATGTCACCGCAGACAATGTCGAGATCCGTGATCTGACCCTCTATCTGCCGACCAACACCTACGGCGTGAAGGTCAATCCGGGCAACGGGGCCGTGCCGGGTGTTCTGACCGGCTTCCACATGGAAAACGTCACGGTCGAAGGCGCAGGAAAATCGGAAATCGATCTCAACGGGGTCGACGACTCCTCACTGGTCAACGTCACGGCGAACGGTATGGACACACCAGGTGTCGGCATCGCGCTGTCGGACTCCACCGGCATCACGCTGACCGACATCACGACGACCGGCAACAACTGGGGATCGGTCGGGCTCTATTCGGCTGGAAAGAGCTATGCTCCGGGCACCAGCGACATCACCTTTACCGGCAGCTATTCGCACGGCGAGCCGATCGGCATCTATGCCGACGAGGAGAACGGCACGATTGTCGAGAACCTCGACTTCGGCGGCATCTTCCCGGACGGCGTCTACGCGGTTCAGAACACTGATCATCGCGACGGCGCCGACGGACGCGGAGAGGACTTCACCTTCTTCTTCGGGTCGGAAGAGGACGCAGTCGATTTCGCTCTCGGCCTCAATCAGGCCGCAGGTGGCAACACCGCCTCGGTGATCACCGGACCTCTGGGCCCGGATGATGTCGACGCCGCGCTCGGCGCCACGTTCATCGTGGCCGAGGGCATGTCGATCCAGGAAGCGATTGACAACGCAGCCGATGGCGACACCATCGTCATCCGGGCCGGCACCTTCACCGGCGACCTGACGATCGGAAAGGATCTGACGATCATCGGAGCCCATGAGGGGACCGCCGGCGACGACGTCTCGCGCAATCTCCTGACCGGCGCGGGCGAGAGCACCATCGAAGGCCGGATCATCATTCTCGGCGACGGTGTGACCATCGACGGGGTGCGGGTGCTTAACGGCAATGCGGGCGGTTCGTTCGAGAACGCCGGCATCCATGTCCAGGCGGACAACGTCACCATCGAGAACTCGGTTTTCTACCGCGATGGCACCGTCGATGCAGATCAGTCGCGGGCGATCATCCACTCGGTGGGCTCCGGCGACGGGCTGACGGTGACCGGCAACGTGATGTCCGGCTGGCACACGGGGACCTATCTCAACGGCGGAACCAACGTGACGGTCGCCAATAACCTCTTCGAGGGCAATCTGGTCGGCATGTCGCTCGATGCCTATGCCGGCGCCACCGGTCTGACTTTGACGGGCAACACTTTCACCGACCAGCTGCTCGAAGGCATGGGTATCGGTTCGGGTGACGGCGCATCGTGGGACGGCAACATTTCCGGCAACACCTTCAACGGTGTCGGAGTGTTCAACTACGATCCGAACCTGGCGATCGATCTGGTGGAGACCAACGTGTTCAACGGTACGTCCGGCAACGACACGCTCTTCGACGATGCCACCGGTTCCGGCCGGATCGGCGACAACACGCTGATCGGCGGTGATGGCGACGACGTCTATCTCGTCGACGATGGCGACACGGTGATCGAGGCCGCCAACGGAGGAACCGACGAAATTCGTACCGGCGACAGCTACACGCTGCCGGACAATGTCGAGACCCTGACGCTTCTCGACGGCTATGACAGTTTAGAGGATTTCGAGGACTTCGATCTCGGTCCGATCGAGGACGGCGAGAACGGCTGGTCGCTCCGCGGCGGCTCCGTCCGTGATCAGGAAATCGTCGACGACGGCGGCAACAGGGTGTTCCGGATGTCGAGCGATCCTTCGATTCTCGACTTTGCCGGCCCTTATTCGGCGCCGCTGCCGGCCACCGCCGGTGAGCCGGGAACCTCGGCCGAATTCGACAGCCAGCGGATCAAGTTCCGTTTCAAGGCGGTCGATCCGGCCGGCGACAACTCCCGTCTGGAGGTGGATTTCGGCGCGAGCAACGGCAGCGACCGCAACAACTTCATGGTCATCGAGGCGACGTTGGCGGGGGTCCTCCGGATAGCGGTCAACGAGCCGCTGGTGGACGGCAACTGGGCAAACAACACCTTCGATGCCTTTACCGGTAACATTCCCCTTTATGAAGGTGGCGGCCTGGCGGACTGGCACGAGATCGAACTCCATCTCGCCTATGCCGACGGACCGGACAATGACGTGATCGAGGTCTATCTTGATGGCGCTCATATCGGCACGACGACCACCTTCGAGAACTACCGGGATGATCTCGGAGGCGATCACGCGGACAATGCGGAAGCCAACCAGACCGACCGGATCTTCTTCCGTCCGAGTGCAGGGGCAGGCGGGTCCACAGATGGTGCGGGACCGCTGAACAAGGGCTTCCTGTTCGACGATCTCGAGATGTCCGTCCACAACAGCGCCGACGCGACCGGCAACGATCTCAACAACACGCTCAACGGCAATAGCGGCAACAACGTGCTGCTCGGCCTCGGCGGGGACGATCTCCTGTTCGGCTACGACGGCGAGGACATCCTCAATGGCGGCCTCGGGGCGGACGTCCTGACCGGCGGATCGGGCAAGGACACCTTCGTCTTCGATGCTGACGCCCTGGCGGACGCAGAGATCGGCATCCGGGACATCATCGCCGACTACAGCGGCGAGGGTGCGGAAGGCGATGTCATCGATCTCTCCGCCCTTCTTCCGGAAGAGGCGCTGGATGATCTTGCCAGCTACGTGAAGCTGTCCGGCACGTCGCTGGAGATCGACGTCGATGGTTCGGGATCGGAACATGGCTTCGTGGAGATCGCCACATTTGCAGATGCGCCCGATCCGGGTAGTCTGCGGATCCTTGTCGACGATTCATCCGATACGGGTATCGTCTGATTTCGTGACGTGGTGAGGGGCACACGACGCATGACCTGGTCTGCCGGTGCAGGGTTGCTGTCGAGGCAATCGAGCATTCGCTCGGCCGTCTGCCGGCCGGCGTTGCGGCTCTGGCCTTTGGTTCTCCTATTGGCGGGACTGTCGTTGCAGGCCTGCCAGAACACCTCGGCCGACAAGGTTCTCGACGTGGAGCAGAAGAGCGCCGGTCCCGTGGCCGAGGAGCAGATCGGCTCCGGTGCGACCCAGGTCGTGCTGCTTGCCACGTCCGGCGTCTCGCCGACGCGTCAGCGGGATCTGCTTGAAGGTGCCAAGCTCGCCATGGACGATCTGGGGGCGGCCCATGTCTCCCTCCACATCCGCAACGGCGGACCCGATGTCGTTGCGAGTGCGGCGAAGGCGGCAAGCGAGGGCGCGGCCTTTATCCTCGGGCCCATGGACGAACAAGGTGCATTGATGGTTTCGAGGATGAATGGCGGACAGCATCCGCCGGTTCTCGCCTTCACCGAAGGACCGATGCCCGCCCGAACAAACAGCTGGGGCATGTATGCCGACGGTCTCGACAGCGCGCTTGAAGGTATTCGCGCGGCGATCGGGACCAAGCAGACGAAATTTACGGTTCTCTATCCGGAAGGCATGGCGACCAGTGACCTCGCGCAGCTGCGTGATTCCACCAAGGCCATGGGAGGGACCATTCTCGGCACCATTTCCTATCCCAAATCCACCGGTTCCATCGCCGCGTTCTTGCAGGCCCACAAACCGATGTTCGACGCAAGCCAGAGCGTCGTGTTGCTGGGCAATGATCCGGTTGCCGGTCCTCTTCTTGAACAACTCGCCGCCGGCGTTGTCGGTCAATCGGTATCCAGTGTCATCGCGACCTCGGAGTTGTCTGAATCGATCTATAGCCGGCCGGCGGTGCAGGGAGTGATTCTGGCAAAGCCCGCCGATCCCAGCACCGACATCATCGGCACCCGTTACGAGCGGCACTTCGGCCACGCGCCGAGCTACGATTCCGCCATCGGCTACGATGCGGTTGCCGTTGCGGCCGGGCTCGCAAGGGCCGCCAAGGGCAAGGCGATCGACACGTCGCTGCTGACGAGCGCCAAGGGATTCCGCGGACTGACGGGGCTTTTCCGGTTTCGCACCGACGGGACCACGGAGCGGCGGCAGAAGCTCTATCGAATCGAGGACGGTCGCCTGACGCTCCTGCAGACGGACGGTAGCGGCTTCTAGCGAACCCAGTCAAAAAAACCGGGCCCGAAGGCCCGGCTGGGAGGTTGACAGGTTCGGGAAGAGTGCCGGACCGATCGGGGAGTGTCATTTCGCCGATCAGGCGGCTGCCCGCGCCGTACGCATCTTGCCGCGGGCCTTGATGAGGTCTGCGGCCTTCTCGGCGACGGCGACCGTCGGGGCGAAGGTGTTGCCGGAGATCACCGCCGGCATCACCGAGGCGTCGACGATGGCGAGGTTTTCCAACCCGTGAACCAGCAGCGAGTCGGGCGCGACGACGGCCATCTCGTCGGTGCCCATCTTGCAGGTGCTGGTGGGGTGGTACATCGTCATCGAATGGCTGCGGATATAGGCGGCGATGTCGTCGTCGGTCTGAACCGACGGTCCGGGCGCCACCTCCTCGCCGCGATGCGGATCGAAGGCGGGCTGTCTGGTGATTTCGCGCATGATCTTCACGCCGCGGATCAGGATTTCCATGTCGTAGGGATCGCCGAGGAAGTTCGGCGCGATCAGCGGGGCCTCGTAGGCGCTGGCACTCTTCAGCCCGACATGGCCGACGCTCTTCGGACGCAGCAGGCAGGCGTGCATGGCCCAGCCATGGCCCCAGAAACTGTCGGCCGCCTGCGCTGACGCCATCGTCGAGCAGAAGAAGAGCTGCAGGTCGGGGCGATCGACATCCGGCCCGGACTTGACGAAGCCGCCCGCCTCGCCGGTGTTGGAGGTGAACATGCCGCGCCGCGCCGTAAACCATTTGAGGATGTGCATGGCGTTGGAATGCATCGTTCCCCAGGAGATGCCGTAGGTGAGATTGGTCTTCGTGCGCTGCTTGGTCCAGGTGTCGATATGGTCCTGCAGGTTCTGGCCGACGCCGGGCAGGGCGTGTTTAACCTCGATGCCGTGGCGCTTGAGTTCCTTCGGGTCGCCGATGCCCGACAACTGCAGGAGCTGCGGCGAGATGAAGGCGCCGGTAGCGAGGATGACTTCCTTGCCAGCCTTGATCTCCTTGATCTCGCCGGCGCGGTCGTACTTCACGCCGGTGGCGCGCTTGCCGTCCATCAGGATTTCCAGCGCGCGGGCTTCGGTGATGATGGTCAGGTTCGGGCGTTCTCGCGCCGGGTTGGCGTAGCTGCTCTCGGCCCCCCAGCGTTCGCCGCCCTTCTGGGTCAGCCAGTGATAGCCGATGCCCTCCTGATCCTCGCCGTTGAAATCCGCATTGAGCTTGTAGCCGGCCTGCTTCGCCGCCTCGAAATAGGTGGGGCAGAGCGGGTTGGGCGAACGGGGCGGCGCGACGGAAACGGGGCCGCCGGTGCCGTGGTACGCCATGTCGATCTGGTCGCGGATCGGCTTGCCGCCGAGCGTGAAGTTCTTCGTCGCATCCGGCTCGGAGGCGAGCACGAAATTCTCGGATTTCCTGAAATAGGGCAGCAGGTCGTCATAGCCCCAGCCGGGGTTGCCCATGTCGCGCCAGTCGTCATAGTCCTGCTTCTGGCCGCGAATGTAGATCATGCCGTTGACCATGGAAGAGCCGCCGAGCGCCTTGCCGCGCGGCAGCATCATCTTCTGGTTGCCGAGGCCGCGGGAGGGTTCGGCCTCATAGAGATACATCATCTTGGTGCCGCCCAGGAACGCGAGGTTCGGCATCATGAAGGTGACCATGCCCAGCGGCGCACGGACGATCTGCTTCTTGTGGTTCTTGTCGGTGCCGAATTCCAGCATGGCGACCCGGACCGAAGGGTCCTCGGTCAGCCGGTTGGCGACCACGCAACCCGCCACGCCGCCGCCGACGATGACATAATCGAATTCAGTCATTCTCATTCCTCCCCGGACCAAGCGCTCCTCAGAGCCGCACGGTCACCGACTTGACTTCCGTATAGGCCTCGACTCCTTCCTGGCCCATCTCGCGTCCCCAGCCGCTTTCCTTGAAGCCGCCGAAGGGGAGATTGGGATCGAAGACGCCGAAGCAGTTGATCCAGACCGCGCCTGCGGCGACCCTGCGGCCGAGCTTGTGGGCGGTCGACAGGTCGCGCGTCCAGATGCTGGCGGCGAGACCATATTGCGCGTGGTCGGCGACCGGCTCGATGTCGGCCACATCGTCGAACGGCATGGCGCAGAGCACGGGACCAAAGATCTCTTCCGTCTGTACGCTCATCGATGGGGTGGTGCCAAGCAGCACGGTGGGTTCGAAGAAATAGCCGGCCTCGCCGGGTGTACCGCCGCCGGTGGCGATCTCGGCGCCGTCCTTGCGGCCGGCTTCGACATAGGCTGCGACGCGGTCGCGCTGCACCTTCGAGATCAGCGGACCGAGTTCGGTGCCCTCGTTGAGGCCGGCGCCGAGCTTTAGCTTTTTGGCATGATCGACGATGCCGGCAACGACGGTGTCGAAGGCGGCGCGCTGGACGTAGAGGCGCGAGCCGGCGTTGCAGACCTGGCCGGTGTTGCCGAAGATCGCACCGGCCGCGGCAGGAATGGCCTTCTCCATGTCGGCGTCGGCGAAGATGATGTTGGGCGACTTGCCGCCGAGTTCGAGCGTCAGTCGCTTGAGGTTGCCGGCGGCCGCCTTGAGCAGGATCTTGCCCACTTCGGTCGAGCCGGTGAAGGAGACTTTCCTGACGCCCGGATGTTCCGTGATGGCGGCGCCGGAGGTGCGGCCATGGCCGGTGATGACGTTGACGACGCCTGCGGGGAAGCCGGCCTCGTCAATCAGTTCGGCGAGACGGACGGCGGTCAGCGGGGTCTGTTCTGCGGGTTTCAGCAGGATGGTACAGCCGGCGGCCAGCGCCGGACCGATCTTGAAGCCGGCCTGCGAGAAGGGGAAATTCCACGGGATGATGCCGGCGACGACGCCGAGCGGCTCGCGCAGCGTATAGGCGTGGTACGGGTCGCCCTGGAGCGAGAGGTTGAAGGTCTTGCCCGAGAGCTTCGTCGCCCAGCCGGCATAATAGCGCAGGATCTCGGCGGTAAACGGGATGTCGAGCGCGCGGGCGACGGCGACCGGTTTGCCGGCGTCGAGGCTTTCGAGCTCGGCGAGTTCGTCGACATTGTCCATGATCAGGTCGGCGAGCCGGTGAAGAAGCGCCGCGCGGCCGGCCGGCGCCATGTCACGCCACTGGTTCTCGAAGGCGTCGTCTGCGGCGCGGACGGCGCGGTCGACATCGGCGCGGGTGGCTTCCGCGAATTCGCAGATCGTCTTGCCGGTCGCCGGGTCCTCGGAGGTGAAGGTGGCGCCGTCGGAGGCATCGACGAATTTGCCGCCGATATAGAGCTGTTTCTTCTTCGCGGCGAAGGCCGCAGCCTTTGCCGAGAGCTGCTTTTCGGGATGGTGAACCAGAAGATCGGTGGGGTGCGCGTTCATCGTCGCTGCTCCGTATGTCGAAGTGTCAGAGGCGGATCGTCGAGGCTTCGACGGTCGCCATGTCGAGGTCTATGCCGAGCCCCGGTTTGGACGGCACGGCCACCGAGCCGTCTGCCACTACGAGCGGATCGGCCAGAATGTCGCCGCGCAGCGGCACTGGCGCCTCGTCGCGCAGCATGATCGAGAAATTCGGCTGGCTCGCCGCCAGGTGGAGGGCCGCGACAAACCCGACATCGGCGCCATAGTGGTGGGGGGACATGGCTATGCCGTGGCTTGCCGCGGCTTCCGCCATCCGGACGGCGGTGGTCAGCCCTCCCGATCGGCAGGGGTCGGGCATGACGGCGTCGACGAGGTTGTTATCGAGCATCACCCGATAGTCGGCGAGACTGAAGGCGTTCTCGCCCCAGGCGAGCGGGATGTCCGGAAACTCGGCGCGGAGCGCGGCGTAGCCGTCGAAATCATCGTTGAGCAGCGGCTCTTCCAGCCAGTAGAGGCCGAGGTCGTTCAGTTCCCGCATCACCCGGCGGGCGCGCGGGAGATCGAAAGCCTGGTTGGCGTCGATCATCATGGCGAAGTCGTCGCCCACCGCCTCACGCATGCCGCGCGCCTTGGCGATGTCGGCCGCGTCATCGAAGCCGATGCGCATCTTGCCGTGCGTATAGCCGCGCTCACGCATTTCGAGCGCGCCCTTGCCGGGGTCGGCGGCGTTGAAGCCGACCGCGTAGCAGTGGATCTCGTCGCGGTACTTGCCGCCGAGCAATTGCCAGACCGGAACGCCGTAGTTCTTTCCGGCGATATCCCACAGGGCGATGTCGATGCCGGAGATCGCCTGGGCGATCGCACCCTCGGCCCACATGCGGGTGAAGGAGCGGGTGGCGTCGACCATGCGCTTGTTGAGACGGGCGACGTCGAGCGGATTTTCGTCGATCAACAGGCTCTGCAGACCGTCCTCGATGGTGGCGCGACGTTCGTGGACGCACCAGGGCGGGAAGTTGACCGAGGTCTCGCCAATGCCGGTGATGCCGGCGTCCGTCTCGACCAGAACCAGACCGAAGTTGCGGTGGGTCAGGGCTCCGCAGGACAGCGGTATCGGCGTCGGAAGCTCGTAGCCGCACAGAACGAAACGCACACGGGTGATCTTCAAGGATCATCCTCCCAATCAGTCTTGCCGGCCTGCCGGCTGCGCCGGTGGCTGGGCGGGATTTCCGCGGCTGCCGTCGATCGGCCGCCGCGCTCTTGTCGCCGCATCCGTCCTCCCGGTTGCGGCCAGTCGGTGTCGTTTTGCTTGACACTCGGACAGATGTCAAGCTATCTGCTGGTAATACCAGCTAGCCAAGCATGCAGATGGCTGGCTGTGGAGGAGATTGGGAGCAGTCGGAGAAGAATGCGCGGCACAGCTCGCGCCGGAGGCTGGGGAGCCATTCCCGGCGCCGGCCGAGGCGTCTGCCGAGCTCACTTCCCGAAAGGTCCCGGAAGGGGCGTAAGCCCCGACATCGTTGAAAAGAAGCAGTCAGCAAGAGGAAACCGCATGACCACGTCCGAACAGCCCAAGATCGTCAGCATCACCCCGGAGCAGATCCTCGACGGTGCGCCGATGCAGCAGGAAGGCGGCGGCGTCCGCGACCTGAAGCTCGTCTATCCGGAAACCGGCCTCGGCGCGCAGACACTGTGCATGGGGCTCGTCGAGATCGATCCCGGCCATGCCTCGCCGATGCACCGGCACAACTGCGAGGAAACCTATTACGTGCTCGACGGCCAGGGCGAACTGGAACTCGAGGGCAAGCGCTATCCGCTGGTGGCCGGCGGCTGCTCGCTGCAGCGGCCGAACGAGACCCACCGGGTGCACAATACCGGGGACAAGACGCTTCGGCTTCTGGTGATCGCCGGCATCATGCTCGTGCCGCTCTGGCCGAAATGGCCGACCGAATCGCCCTACGAGGTCTTCGAAGGCACGACAAAGAACGCCGCGGCGTAAGCCGCCGGCGAGGGGGAGGGGCTTGCGCCGCCGCCATATCTGGAGGCGTCTATGGCTTCCGGTAAGACGCTCCTCCCCCTACCATCTCACCATCCGGCTCCCTGATTCTCTCATGATGGCGTCGCACGACCCTGGAGGCTTCTAAATGGCCGATGTTTCGGCGACCCATTGGGGTTTCACGCATGTTACCACCCGGGACGGCCGGGTGGAAGCGACCGGTCCGTTCGTGCGCGACCGCAATCCCTCACCGCTGATCGCGGGGCTGCCCGAGGCGATCCATGCGCCGACGCGGGTGCTCAGGCCGGCGATCCGCAAGGCGTGGCTCGAGGGCAACCGCGAGAACCGGGGCGAGGGAGAATTCGTCGAGGTCGACTGGCCGACCGCCTACGACCACATCGAGCGCGAATTGCGCGCCACGATCGCCGACAAAGGCAACGAAGGAATTTTCGCCGGCTCCTACGGCTGGGGCTCGGCCGGGCGGTTCCATCATGCGTCCACCCATCTCAAACGGTTTCTCAACACGATCGGCGGTTTCGTCGACCAGAAGCAGACCTATTCCTTCGCCGCCGGGCAGATCATCTGTCCGCATGTGGTGGGCGACAACCGCATTCTCTTCGGCGGCGAGACGACCGAATGGCCGGCGATCCTCGACAATGCGCGGGTGATCGTCTTCTTCGGCGGCATCAACCTGTCCAACGCCCAGATCGCCGCGGGCGGACTGGGCAACCACGCGACCGCCGACTGGCTGACGGAGGCGGGTCGGCGCGGCATCGAGATCATCTGCGTCAGCCCTGTTCACGATTCGGGCGACAAGCTGCCACCGCACGAATGGCTGCAGATCTGCCCCGGCACTGACACGGCGCTGATGCTGGCGCTGGCCTATGAACTGGTGCGGACCTGCCGGGTCGACCACGCCTTTCTTGAGCGATACTGCACCGGATACGCGGCCTTCGAACCCTATCTGACCGGCAAGGCCGACGGGGTGCGCAAGGACGCCGACTGGGCCTCGGGCATCACCGGTATCCCGGCCGGAACGATCCGCAAGCTCGCTGCGAAGCTCTCCGACAATCCGTGTTTCCTGACCGCCTCCTGGTCGTTGCAGCGGCAGGAGAACGGCGAGCAGCCGCTCTGGATGCTGATCACGCTCGCGGCCATGCTGGGCGAGATCGGACTGCCGGGTCGTGGTGTTTCCTTCGGTTACGGCTCAATGGGCAATCGCGGCGATCCGCGGCCGGTCATCTCTTCACCCGGGTTCAGGTCGGGGCCCAATCCGCTGGGCCGGTTCATCCCGGTGGCGCGGGTGGCGGACATGCTGCTCGACCCCGGCGGAAAAATTCATTTCGACGGCGAGGAACTCGTCTATCCGGACATCGACATCGTCTGGTGGGCGGGCGGCAATCCGTTCCATCACCATCAGGATCTCAACCGGCTGGTGGACGCCTTCCGCAAGCCGCGCACGGTGATCGTCAACGAGATCTGGTGGACGGCGACGGCGCGGCATGCCGACATCGTGCTGCCTGCGACCACGGCTTTCGAGCGCAATGACATTTCCGGCTCGCCGACGGACCGGTTCACCGCCGCCATGCACAAGCAGATCGAGCCGCTGGGCGAGGCACGGTCCGAATTCGACATCTTCTCGGGGCTCGCCGAGCGGTTCGGGACGCTCGAAGCCTATGGCGAGAACCGCGACGAGATGGGCTGGCTCGCGTATATCTACGAGGATTACCGCAGCCGGGCGTCGGATCAGCTGGGGATCGTGCTGCCGGCTTTCCCGGCCTTCTGGGAAAAGGGGTATGCGGAACTGCCGGTCTCGGAACAGCGCTATACGTTGTTCGCCGACTTCCGCGGCAACCCGAAAAAGAACCCGCTGAAGACGCCGTCCGGCAAGATCGAAATCTGGTCGAGTTTCATCGCCAACTCGCCGCACCAGGACGTGCATCCGCATCCGCGCTGGGTGGAGCCGCGGGAATGGCTGGGGAAGGCCGAGTGCGCCCAGCTTCACATGGTCTCGCCGCAGCCGGCGAGCCGGTTACACGGCCAGCTCGACGGAGTGGGTGTGTCGAAGCGCTCGAAGATGAAGGGCCGCGAGCCGGTGCGGCTCAACCCCGAGGACGCCGAGGAGCGCGGCATCCGCGACGGCGACACGGTGCGGATCTGGAACGCGCGCGGCGAGTGTCTGGCGACGGCGGCGCTGACGGAGCACGTGATGCCCGGTGTGATCGCGCTTGCGACGGGAGCCTGGTACAATCCGGAAGGTCGCAGCGGCAAGGCGTCGCGCGATCTGCACGGCAATCCGAACGTGCTGACCAGCAATGTTCCCACGAGCACGCTCAGCCACGCGCCGGCACAGCATTCCGCCCTCGTCTTCGTTGAAAAGGCAGCGAAAGCAGCCTATCCCGATATTCATCGGAAACTGCCTGAGGGAATCGGGCGAGAGAGGCCGGAAACATGACCGACCTATTCGCGACCATCGAGCGCCGGTCGATCTGGCAGGACGTAGCCAACCAGATCCGCACGATGATCGAGAAACAGGGCCTGCCGCCGGGCGAGAAGCTGCCGAGCGAGCGGACCATGTGCCAGCAGTTCGGTATCAGCCGAATCAGCCTGCGCGAGGCGCTCCGGGCGCTCGAACGCGAAGGCTATATCGAGGTCCATGCCGGCCGCGGCGCCTTCGTGCGCTCCCGGGCCGACCGCGAACGGCACATGCTGGAAACCTGGGTCGGCGGCAACGGCGACAATGTCGCCAAGGTCTTCGAACTGCGCATGCTGTTCGAGCCCAATCTCGCGGCGCTGGCCGCGAAGGCGATCGATCCTGACCATATCGAGAAGCTGCGCGAGAGCGTCGAGGACCTGGCGGCGAATATCGACGACCCGGAAAAGGCGATCAAGGCGGACGCGGATTTCCATCGCATCCTCGGCGAGAGCACCGGCAATTCGCTGATCGACAGTCTCGTCCACTTCGTCATGACCGCGACGGGGTCCGAGCGGCAGGTGACGCTTGCCACCAAGGACGGGCTCAAACAGGCGCTCGAAGGCCATACGCGCATTCTCGACTGCGTGGCCAGGGGCGACGAAGCAGGCGCCGCCGCGGCGATGAAGGCGCATCTCGAAGACGCGATCGAATTTGCCTCCCGCAAATAGGTCAGACCGCTTCCACGCAGATCGCGACACCCATGCCGCCGCCGATGCAGAGCGTGGCGAGGCCCTTGCCCTTGCCTCGGCGTCTCAACTCGTGGACGAGGGTGACGACGATGCGGTTGCCGGAGGCGGCGAGCGGATGGCCGAGCGCGATGGCGCCGCCATGCGGATTGCAGGCGTCCGGATCCCAGCCCATTTCCTTCTGCACCGCGAGCGATTGTGCGGCAAAAGCCTCGTTGACCTCGACGACGTCGAGATCGTTGACCGACCAGCCGGCCTTGTTCAGCGCCTGTTTCGAGGCACCGACGGGGCCGAGGCCCATCTTCATCGGCTCCATCGCGAAGCTCGCATAGGAGGCGATGCGGGCGATCGGCGTCAGCCCCAGTTCCTTCACCCGGCGGCCGCTGGCGACGAGGACGGCGGAAGCGCCGTCATTGATGCCCGAGGCATTGCCGGCGGTAATCGTGCCATCGGTCTCGAAGGCGGGGCGCATGGCCGAGAGCTTTTCGAGCGACGTCTGGCGCGGATGTTCGTCGCGGTCGAAGACGGTATCGCCTTTGCGACCGGGCACGGTGACCGGCACGATCTCGTCGGCGAAAACATGAGTCGCCTGGGCAGCTTGCGTCTTTTTCTGTGAGTGAAGCGCGAAGCGGTCCTGGTCCTCGCGCGTGATCTGATAGCGGCGGGCGAGTGTTTCTACGGTGCTGCCCATGTGGACGTCGTGGAAGGCGTCCCAGAGCCCGTCGAGGATCATCATGTCGCGGACCGCGACGTCGCCCATCTTCTGCCCCGAGCGCGCCTTGGGGAGGATGTGCGGGGCGCGGGTCATCGAATCCTGGCCGCCGGCGAGCACCACCCCGGCATCGCCCGCCTTGATAGCCTGGGCGGCAAGGTGAATCGATTTCTGGCCGGCGCCGCAGACCTTGTTGATCGTCATGGCCGGCACGCTGACCGGAATGCCGGCCTTCACAGCTGCCTGCCGGGCCGGGTTCTGGCCCGCGCCGCCCTGCAGCACCTGACCGACTATCACTTCGTCGATGGTGCCGGGATCGATCGCGGTATCTGCAAGCACGCCGGCGATCACCTGCGCGCCGATTTCCGCAGCGGAGAGGGGCGCGAGTGAGCCTTCCAGACTACCGATGGCGGAGCGTTTCGCCCCCACGATGAAGATGTCGTCCACTGCCGATTTCCTCCCGGTCGAATTCTTGTAACTACCAATATTGACTTTTGGTTATACCCAAAATAACGTCTGGTTAAAAGGGGCTGCGGAGAGGCGCAGTCCGATTTTTTGGGAGGATGAGCGTGACGGAAGTCATGTGGACGCCTGGCGCGGCCATGGCGGAGCAATCGGCGCTGGCCAGATTTGCGCGAGAGGCGGGCTTCGAGCCTGCCGATTACGAAAGCCTGCATCGCTGGTCGATATCCGAACCCGGCGCCTTCTGGTCGAAGGTCTGGGATTTCGCCGGCGTCGTCGGTGAGAAGGGGGAGGTGGCCTTCGTGGCCGATCCGGCGCACTGGATGACAGGCGCGCGCTTCTTCCCCGATGCCAAGATCAATCTGGCCGAAAACCTGTTGAAGCGGACCGGCGATGCCGTCGTCGTGGTCGAGGGTGACGAGGCGGGCGGCCGGCGCGAACTGACCGCCGACCGATTGCGCGCCGAGACGGCACGAGTGGCGAACGGATTGCGGGCCGCGGGCGTAAAGCCGGGCGACCGCGTGGCCGCCGTCATGCCCAACCGGATCGAATGCCTGGTGACGCTGCTCGCCACCGCCGCCGTCGGCGCGGTCTGGACGTCGTGTTCGCCGGATTTCGGTGGAGCTGCGATCTCCGACCGGATCGGGCAGGTGCAGCCCAAGGTTCTCTTCGTCGAGCCGCGCGTCCGCTACGGCGGCAAGTCCATCGACATTTCCGACCGGCTGTCCGAAGTGGCGGCCCGGATGGAGGGGCTGAGCCAGATCGTCGTCATCGGCGAAGGTGCACTCGAGGCGCCGGCGCCGGTCGTCTCCTATGCCGATTTCGGCAGCGACGGGCCGCTGGAGTTCACCCGCGTCGGCTTCAACGATCCGGTCTACATCCTCTACACGTCGGGAACGACGGGAAAACCCAAGGCTATCGTCCACCGCACCGGCGGGGTGCTGCTGCAGCATCTCAAGGAGCACATGCTGCACGGCGACGTGCGGCCCGGCGATACGCTGATGTGGTATTCGAACGCCGCCTGGATGATGTATCACTGGATGGTCTCGGCGCTCGCCTGCGACGCCGCTATCGGGCTTTATGACGGCGCGCCGATCCTGAAGACGGGAGACGGTTTCGACTGCGGACCGCTGTGGCGGATGGTCGAGGCCGAGAAGCTCACCCATCTCGGGATCTCGCCGAAATATCTCGCCACGCTTGCGGAGAAGGGCTTTGCCCCGGGCCGGGAGACAGATGTCTCCTCGCTGCGCTGGCTGATGTCGGCGGGAAGCCCCGTCGCCCCGCATCAGTATGACTGGATGTACGAGGCGATCAAAGCCGATCTCGGCTTTGCCTCGATTTCCGGCGGCACCGAAATCCTCGGTTGTTTCCTGATCGGCTCTCCGCTGCATCCGGTGCGTCGCGGCATGCTGACGACGCGGGCGCTCGGTCTGGCGGTCAACGTGCTCGACGAGCGCGGCGCGCCGGTCATCGGCCGGGCGGGCGAACTGGTCTGTACCGAACCCTTTCCCTCGATGCCGCTCACCTTCTGGGGCGAAGGCGGCAAGGAGCGCTATCACCAGACCTATTTCGGCGACCGCGCCGAAATCTGGACCCATGGTGACCGAGCGACGCTGAACGCCGACGGCAGTGCCGTGATCCACGGGCGTTCGGACTTCACGCTCAATCCGGGCGGCATCCGCATCGGCACCGCCGACATCTACAATGTCTGCGACCGGTTCTCCGAGGTCGAGGACTGCATCACCTTCGGCCGGCCGATCGACAATGACGAGGAGATCGTGCTCTGCCTGAAGATGGGCGAGGGCCAGAAGGCGACGCCGGAGCTGGCGTCCTCGATCCGGACGATGCTGCGCAAGGAATGCTCGCCGCGCCACGTGCCGGCGGCGATCTACGCGGTCTCCGACATTCCCTACACGATCAACGGCAAGCGGGTGGAGGGCGCCTGCAAGGCGATGATGTGCGGCTCGGAGGTCAAGAACAAGGCCTCGCTCGCCAATCCCGACTGTCTGAGCGAGTACGCCCGGCTGGGCGAGGGGGTGGCGCTGTGAGCCGGTCGAAGGCAGCCCTGATCGGCGTGGCTTCGCTGAAGCCCGTGCGCCAGACGGAAGGCGAGACGACTCTCGGCATGCTGGCGCGGGTCAGCGCCCGGGCGATTGCCGATGCCGGGCTCGAAAAGGATGCGGTCGACGGACTGCTCGTCGGCCCGCAGGTGGGCGAGACGCCGCAGCACGTGCCGGCGACGGTGGCGGAATATCTCGGCCTGCAGCCGGTGATGGCCAATGTGGTGGATCTCGGCGGCGCCTCCGGCCCCGGCATGATCTGGCGGGCGGCTGCGGCGATCTCGGCGGGCATGTGCGAAACCGTGCTCTGCGTGCTCGGCAACCACCGCAACCCGGAAGCGCCACGCAGCCCCAACCGCAATCCGATCCGCGAGTTCGACGTGCCCTTCGGGGCGTCGGGCGCCAACATCTCCTATGCGCTTCTCATGCAGGCGCATATGGCGAAATACGGAACGACGGCGGAGGATTTCGCGCTGATCGCCCACTGGGCGCGGGCCAATGCGCAGCGCAATCCGAACGCGATCTTTCACGGCAAGCCGGCGAGCGTCGAGGATGTCCTGAATTCTCCGATGATCGCCTCGCCGCTGCATCTCTATGAAATCGTCATGCCGGTGGCCGGTGCGGAAGCGGTGATCGTGACGTCGGCGAAGCTTGCCAGGGAACTGGGGTCGTGTGCCGTGCATCTGCTCGGCGCCGGCGAAAAGGTGACGCACCGCGCCGTCAGCCAGGCGCCGAGCCTCACTTCCGGCCCCTTGAAGCCCTCGATGGAACGGGCCTTCGCGCAGGCCGGCGTGACGGTCGACGAGATGAGCCTGCTCTCGCTCTACGACTGTTACACGATCATGGTTGCCGCCACGCTGGAGGATTCCGGGCTGTGTGAACCGGGCGGTTTCGGCCGCTTCATGCGTGAACACGATTTCAGTCCGGAGGGCGACATGCCGCTCAACACCCATGGCGGCCAGATCGGCTACGGCCAGCCGGATCTCGCCGGCGGCATGACCCATGTGGTCGAGGCCGTGCATCAGTTGCGCGGCACCGCCGAGGGCCGACAGATCAGCAACCCGCGTTTCGCGCTCGCCACCGGCAACGGCGCGACGATGAGCGAAGCTGTGGCGCTGGTGCTGGGAGCGGACGAATGAGCGATCTTTCCGAACTCAAGGTTCCGGGCCCGACCGAGATCGAACTGACGAAACCCTTCTGGCAGGCGGCGGCCGAAGGGCGGCTGATGATCCAGCGCTGCGAGGATTGCTCGAAGGCCATCTTCTACCCGCGCGAGATCTGTCCGCATTGCTGGAGCGACAAGCTCGGCTGGGAGCAGGTGAGCGGCAAGGGTCGGCTCAAGTCGTTTTCGCGGGTCCACAAGCCCGGTCATCCCGGCTGGGCGCCTGTCGCGCCCTATGTGGTCGGCCTCGTCGAACTCGACGAGGGGCCGACCATGCTGTCCCACATCCTGCCGGGCGAGGGCGAGCCCGCCGTCGGCGACAGGCTTCAGATGAAACCCACGAACATCGGCGGCCGGGTGCTGCCGGCATTTCAACCAATTGACGAAGGAGGGAAAAATGAGTGAGGTCAAGGACGGCTGGAAAGGCACGATCAAGGGTCGGCCGGAACAGGGAGCGAGCGCTGAACGCAGCCGCACGACGAAGATGTCCGATATCGAGGCGTTCACCGAGATGACCGGCGACCGCAATCCCGTCCATTACGACGAGGCGCTGGCCAAGAAGACGGCCTTCGGCAAGCTGATCGTGCAGGGCGGCGTGACCACCGGCATTCTCAATGCCGTCGTCGCCGAGGACTTGCCGGGACCGGGGACCGTGTTTCTCAACACCAATCTCAACTTCAAGAAGGCCGTCGGCGTCGGCGAGACGATCACCGGCCGGGTGGAAGTCGATACCGTGCGTCCCGACAAGCCGATCTGCCAGCTCAAGGTCACGGTGACCGACAGCGCCGGCGACGTCTGCGTGGAAGGCACGGCCACCACCTACACCATGCCGCTCGAAGGTCTTTGATGTGACGGGCGCGGTGGCAGCCGAAGGACGCTGGAAGGCGCTGACGCTGATCTGCATCGGTGTGGTGGGCGTGCTTACCACCTGGTTCTCGGCCACCGCGATCGTGCCCGAACTGATTGCCCGATGGGCGCTCTCCACATCGCAGGCCGCCTGGCTCACCAATGCGGTGCAGCTCGGTTTCGTCGTTGGCGCGGTCGGGGCCTCGTTCGTCAATCTGCCGGATCTTGTGCGGATGAATCGACTGATGGCGATCTCGAGTGCGGTGGCGGCGCTCGCCAACGCGTCTCTGCTGCTGGAGCCGGGACCCGGCTGGGCAATCTCCGCGCGTTTCGTGACCGGCGTGGCGCTCGCAGGCGTCTATCCGCCGGCGCTCAAGCTGATGGCGACCTGGTTCGTCAGGGGCAGGGGGCTGGCGCTCGGTTTTCTGATCGGGGCGCTGACGCTCGGCTCGTCGATGCCGCATCTGTTTCGCGCCGTTACCGACGGGCTCGACTGGCGCGCCGTGGTGATGCTGACGACGGCCACCACGCTGGTCGGCACCCTTCTCTTCGCGGTTGCCGTCGATGAAGGACCGCACGGTTTCGGGCGCGCAACCTTCGATCCGCGACAGTCGCTCAAGGTCTTCACCTCGAGGCCGCTCCTTCTCGCCAATCTCGGATATTTCGGCCACATGTGGGAACTCTACGCCATGTGGGCCTGGGTGCTGGCCTTCGCCAGCGCGGCAGAAGCCGGGCTCACCGGCTTTCCGTTCGGCTCCGCCTCGATGCTGACGTTCGTCGTGGTGGCTTCCGGCGTGATCGGTTGCCTGCTCGGCGGCTGGCTGTCGGACCGGATCGGCCGCTGCCTGACGACCGCCGGGATGATGGTGGTCTCGGGCCTGTGCGCCGCACTCATCGGCTTTGCCTTCGACGGACCCGGATGGCTTCTGGCGCTTATTGCCATCATCTGGGGGATTTCGATCATCGGCGACAGCGCCCAGTTTTCGGCGGCCGTCACCGAACTGGCCGACGGTCATTTCGTCGGCACCGCGCTGGCGCTGCAGCTCGGGATCGGTTTTGCCCTGACGGCGGTATCCATCTGGCTCGTGCCGCAGATGGCGGCTTGGCTCGGTGGCTGGAACTGGGCCTTCCTCGTGCTGGTTCCTGGGCCGATCGTCGGTGCACTCGCCATGATGCGACTTCGATCTCTCCCGGAGGCTGGAAGGTTGTCGGGAGGGGCGCGTTGAACAACCTGCGCACTGGCGCAGCGCGAGAAAACTATCAATAATAACCTAAAGCTGAAATACAAGAATCGGCAGGGGGAGATTGAGGCAGTGGCTATTGCAAATGCGGAGAGACGCGGGCGGGGCAGGCCCCGCAATGTCGAGGACGACAGTTCGAATTCGATGATCCTGCGGGAGATAGCCGAAGAGGGGACGATCGATCGCGACAGCACGACGCCGCTCTGGATCCAGTTGAAGAACGCCCTGTCCGAGAAGATCGGCAAGGACATTCTCAAACCCGATGCGCGGCTGCCGTCGGAGCAGGCGATGTGCGAGATCTTCAACGTTTCGCGGCCGGTTGTGCGTGCAGCGCTCGGCAGTCTCGCCGACGAGGGCTTGTTGATGAAGGTTCCGCGTCGCGGCATCTTCGTCGCCAAGCCGGTGATGGAAACCAACTTCCTGACCTCCAACGTCTCGGTTCACTCCGACCTCGAGGCGCGTGGGCACAAGGTGACCTCGGTGTCCTTCGAATTCCGCCGTGACGATCCCGACGAGGATGAAGCGCGGGTCTTCAGCCTGCCACCTGGCGGCACGGTGGTGCGGGTGGGGCGCATCTACAAGTCCGACGGGCAGCCGATCACCCACACGATCATCTCGCTGCCCGGCCACAAGGTGCCGGATATGGAGAAGCTCGACATCACCAACCAGTCGATCTTCCAGATCCTCAAGGAACGCTACGGACTGACGTCGCGGCGGGCGGAACGATGGTTTACGGCGTCGATGCCGGACAGGATTGTGGCGGAGCGCCTGGAAGTCAGTCCGGACCATCCGCTGATCTCCATCGAATCCATCGCCTATGACAGTTCGGACGCGCCGCTCGAATATTATCGCGCCTTCTACAATTCGGCGGTGGCGCGCATTCATGTCTCCACAGGCACCTTCAAGAACTGACCTCCGAGAGCGTGCATCGCGCCTCTGACGTCGCGGCGGCGTGCGCCTCGCGCGGCTGCCGAAGGCTGGCTAATTTCTGGTTATTCCCAAAAAAGTATCATTTGTGGTTATAACCAGATTGACAGGACAGATTTCTGCCGTCATCGTGCATGTCAGGGAGGGAGGAAAACTCCCACGAACATGAATGTCCCGGAAAGGGACTCAAGCGCCGGATGCCCTGTGGGGCCGCCTCGGCGAGGGGGTTTGTTTGGACTACAGGAATGTCAACGACCTGAGCGGAAAGCTCGCCGTGATTACCGGCGGCGCCAGCGGGATCGGCCTCGAAGCCGCCCGTGCGCTTGGCCAGTGCGGCGCGAAGCTCGAGCTTCTCGATCTCAATCAGGGCACGCTCGACAAGGCGAAGGCCGAACTGTCGGCCAAGGGATACGAGGTCGGGACTTCGGTTCTCGACGTCACCGACCCGGAGGCGGTCAACAGGGTCGCGGCCACGGTGAAGGCCCGCAGCGGCGCTCCGGACATTTTGCTCAACTCCGCCGGCATCGCACTTCTTCACGGCGCAACCGAAGTGTCCGACGCCGACTGGCTCAAGGTGATGGACGTCAACGTCAACGGCACGTTCTGGGCCTGCCGCGCCTTCGGTGGCCAGATGGTCGAAGCCGGTCGCGGTTCGGTGATCAACATGGGCTCGATGTCGGGCACGATTGTCAACCGTCCGCAATTTGCCTCGAGCTACATGACGTCGAAGGGCGCTATCCATCAGCTGACCAAGGCTCTTGCGGTGGAGTGGGCGAAGACCGGTGTGCGCGTCAATGCGCTGGCGCCCGGTTACATCGCTACCGAGATGACGCTCGGCATGCGCGCGCGCCCCGAACTCTTCAATGTCTGGCTCGACATGACCCCGATGGGACGCTGCGGCGAGCCTGAGGAAGTGGCAGCCCTGATCGTCTTCCTGGCCTCTCCGGCCTCCACCTACATGACCGGCTCGATCGTGACGATCGACGGCGGCTACACTGCGCTTTGAACACGGAAATCTTCATGACTGCGGCAACGATAACCACCAACGACAAACGCGAAGCGATCATCGCCGCGTGCCTCGAGATGAACCGGTCGGGCATCAACCAGGGCACCTCGGGCAACATCTCGGTGCGCGACGGGGACGGCATGCTGATCACGCCGACCTCCTTGCCCTACAACGAGATGAGCGTGGACGACATCGTCTGGATGGGGTTCGACGGTTCGCGCGATGGCGGCCGCCGGCCGTCGTCCGAATGGCAGTTCCATCTCGACATCATGAAGGCAAAGCCGGAAGTCAACGCCATCGTCCATGCCCACCCGACGGCCTCGACGACGCTGTCGATCATGGAGAAGTCGATCCCGCCGCTTCACTACATGATCGCCATCTGCGGCGGCTCGGATATCCGTTGCGCGCCCTATGCGACTTTCGGAACCAAGGAATTGTCGGATCATGCGCTCAAGGCCCTGGACGGCCGCAGCGCGTGCCTGCTCGCCCACCATGGCATGATCGCCACGGGCAACAGTCTGAGCAAGGCGATGTGGCTGGCCGTCGAGGTCGAGACACTCGCCAAACAGTATCTTGGCTGCCTGCCGTTCGGCGAGCCTCCGCTTCTGAGCGAAGAGGAGATCGCCAACGTCATCAGCCGGATGGCCGGTTATGGACACGGGAGTTGAGCCAATCGGCCACGTCGTGCTGAGGGAGCACGTAAAACGATCCCGGGAGTTGGATGCACCAGAGGAGGATACCATGCATCACGTACTGAAAATTTCGCGCCGCACGACGGTCAAGGCCCTCGCGCTCGCCACCACCATGCTCGCCGTCTCGTTCCCGGCCATGGCCCAGGACAAGCCGCTGGAAGGCAAGACCGTCGGCGTCACCGTCATCGGTACCGACCACCACTGGGACCTGATGGCCTATCGTGGCCAGGTCGACCGGCTTGAAGAGCTGGGTGCGGAAGTGATCGCACTCGACGCCGGTCGTAACGATCAGACCCAGATCAGCCAGATCCAGACCCTGATCGCCCAGAAGCCCGACGCCATCATCGAGCAGCTCGGCAACCTGGACGTTCTGAACCCCTGGCTCCAGCGCATCCGCCAGGCGGACATTCCGCTGTTCACCGTCGACACCTCGACCCCGCACGCCATCAACAACACCACGTCGAACAACTACAACATAGGCGCGGAACTGGCGCTGCAGATGGTCAACGACATGGGCGGCAAGGGCAAGGTCGCCGTCTTCAACGGCTTCTACTCGGTGCCGGTCTGCAAAATCCGCTACGACCAGCTGAAATACGTTCTGGAGTCTTTCCCGGACATCGAGATCATCGAACCGGAACTGCGCGACGTGATCCCCAACACCGTGCAGCAGGCCTATTCGGACGTGACCGACATCCTGACCCAGTACGGTGAGGACAGCGACCTGAAGTCGGTCTGGGCCTGCTGGGACGTGCCGATGATCGGCGCCACCCAGGCGATCGAAGCCGCCGGCCGCAAGGGTGTGATGACCTACGGTGTCGACGGCAGCCCGGAATATGTCGAGATGGTCGCCACCGAAGGGTCGCCGGCCGGTGCGGTCGCCGCCCAGCAGCCCTACGAGATCGGTCAGCGTGCCGCCGACAACGTCGCCGCCTATCTGTCCGGTCAGGAAGTGCCGCCGTTCACCTTCGTGCCGGCGGTGCTGATCACCAAGGAAAATGCCGCCGAGACGGCCAAGGACTTCCTCCCGAAGAAGGACTGAGTGGTTTAAAACTCGGTCATGGAGCCCCTCTTCCTCGAGGGGCTCCACCCATCTTTCATGCTTATCCGGGAGGATTCGATGACAGCTGCCGCCATCGAAATGCGCTCGATCAACAAGGTTTTCGGTCCCGTCAAGGCGCTCGACGATGCCGATCTGCTCGTCGAGTCCGGCACCATCCACGGCCTCGTGGGACAGAACGGTGCCGGCAAGTCGACCATCATCAAGATCCTGGCGGGCATCTACCGCCGGACCAGCGGCGAGGTGTCGGTCTTCGGCAAGCCGCTCGACCAGATCACGCCGGCCTCGATCGAGGCCGAGGGCGTTCACTTCATTCACCAGGACCGTCTCCTCGTGCCGACCGCGACGGTCGCCGAGGCGATCTTCCTGCGCAACGAGCCGCGCATCGGCCCCTTCATCAATTACGCTGCGATGAACCGGCAGGCCAGCGAACTGCTCAAGCTCTATTTCAATCTCGATCTCAATCCGCGCACGCTGATCAGCGAGTTGTCGACAGCGCAGCAGAAGATCGTGCAGATCACTCGCGCGCTTGCCCATCACGCCAAGATCCTGGTGCTCGACGAGCCGACGGCGGCGCTTGTCAGCAAGGAAGTCGAGAGCCTGTTCTCGGTGCTGCGGCGGCTCAAGGCCGAGGGCCTCGCGATCGTATTCATTTCGCACTACATGTCGGAAATTCTCGAAATCTGCGACGTCGTCACCGTTCTGCGCAACGGTACCGATGTCGGCGTGGTCGACCCCTCCGAGGTCGGCATCCAGAAGATCGTCGAGATGATGACCAACCGGAACACCTCCGAGATGTATCCGCGCCGCGACGTGGAAATCGGCGCGCCGATCATGTCGGTCAAGAACCTCAGCGTCGACGGCCATTTCAAGGACGTCAGCTTCGACATCCGCGCCGGCGAGATCGTCGGCCTGACCGGTCTTCTCGGCTCGGGCGACAAGGAGGTACTGAACACGCTGTTCGGGCAGATTTCGCCGGATGCCGGCGAGATCATCCTGCATGACAAGAAGCAGAAATTCCGCTCGCCGGTGGATGCGGTCAACAATGGCGTGGCCAAGATTCCGGAAGACCGGCGCGCGCATGGCGTGGCGACCGGGCTGTCGGTGGGCGAGAACATGTCGCTCGCCTCGCTCGGCCAGATGTCGAAGAACGGCTTCGTCGACCGCAAGAAGGAAGCCGGCGTCATCGACGGGCTCATCCGCGACCTCGGCATCAAGACGCCGGACCGTCACACGCTGGTCAAGAACCTGTCGGGCGGCAACCAGCAGAAGGTGGTCGTCGGCAAGTGGCTCGGCTGCAATTCCGAAATCTACCTGCTCGACGAGCCGACGGTCGCCGTCGACGTCGGCGCCAAGGTCGAAATCTACAACCTGATGAACCGGCTCGCCTCCGAGGGCAAGGGACTGGTCTTCGTCTCCTCCGATCTCGAAGAGGTCACCGAGATGTGCGACCGGGTGCTCGTGATCTATCGCGGCCGGATCATCGCCGAATACAAGCGCGGCGAGATCGACGCGGACCGGCTTCTGGCCGCCGCATCGGGCGCCGTCACCGACACTGAAAGGAAACGGGCATGACGGCGGTCGAGCACGTTCCCGCTACCAAAAGCGGGTGGTTCAATTCCAAGGTCTTCGCCAAGCTCGCGATCCGGCTCGGCGCCTTTGCGGCCTTCGCCGGGATCATGATCTATTTCGCGCTGACGGCGCGTGGCTTCACCTCGACCTACAACATGATCAACGTGGTCGAGCAGTCTGCGATCCTCGGCTTCCTGGCGTTCGCCATGACGGTCGTCTTCATCGGCACCGGCACGGACGTGCAGAAGGGTGGTATCGACCTCTCTATCGCCGCTAATGCCGGGCTCTGCGCAGCGGTCTATGCGGTGATGATGCGGGAAGGCTACGGCAATTTCGTCGCGATCCCGGCGGCGATCGGCACCGGCATGGTGATCGGCTTCTTCAACGGCCTGGCTGTGGTGACGCTCAAGATCATGCCGCTTCTGGGCACGCTTGCCGTGATGAACATCGCGGCCGGTCTCGAACTGACACTGACCGAAAACACCGTCGTCCCGGTGCAGTCGGACCTGATGAACGTACTCGCCTTCGGCCGCTTCCTCGGCATATCGACGCTCGCCTGGTGCCTGATCATCGGCTCGGTGCTGCTCGTCTGGGCGGTGCACTACAGTAAGATCGGGCTGAGGCTCTACGCGGTCGGCGGCCATATCGAGGCCGCGCGCGCAGCCGGTATCAATACCGGACGCTACGTCTACGGCGCCTACATCTTCTCGGGCTTCATGGCCGGCGTCGCCTCGATCCTGATCGTGTCGCGGCTGTCGTCCTCGACGCCGGGCACCGGGCTGATGCTGCTGCCGATCCTGGCGGCTGCCCTTCTCGGCACCGTGTTCTCGCGCCGTTTCATCCCGACCATCGGCGGCACGCTGCTCGCAGCACTGTTCATCGGCTTTCTCGCCAACGGTTTCCAACTGCTCGGAATCTCGTCCTACTGGGTCAGCGGCGTGCAGGGTGCGCTCATCCTGCTGGTGGTGACCGTGACCTCGTTCGCCAAGAAGCACTGACGGAGGCATAGATGACAAACCAGACCGATACCGCCGTCCGCGAAAGCCGGTTCAGCCTCGAAGCTGCATCCAATTACGCGGTGATCTTGGCCTTCGTCGCGGTGGTGATCTTCTTCACCTTCGCCGCACCGGGCTTCATGACCGGCGAGAACATCTTCAACCTGATCTCCAACAAGGTGGTGCTGCTCGCCATCGTCGCGCTCGGCATGACGATCGTCATCGGCGCAGGCGGCATCGACCTGTCGGTGGGCGTCTCCATCGACCTCTCGTCGATGATCTTCATCATGATGATCGCGGCAGGCTACATGGGCGCATTCGCGGTCATGGGCGGGCTCGGGGCGGCCTTCTGCGTGGGCCTGCTCAACGCCTTCCTGATCAACAAGCTGAAGATCAACCCCTTCCTGGCGACGCTGGGCGTTCTGTTCATCGGCAAGTCGATCCAGCAGCTTTCGACGCAGGGCGGCGTGCCGATCTACCTGACGCGCGCGGAATATGCCGCGCCCTTCGACGCCATCGCACGGACCTCGCTCCTGGGCATTCCGACGCCGATCATCGTTCTGATCGTCTGCATCATCGGGGTCTATCTGGCGCTGCACCGCTCGGTCTTCGGTCGCTATGTGGCCGCCCTCGGCGCGCAGGCCGACGTGGCGCGCTACTCGGGCATCCGTGTTCCGTTCAACATGTCAGTGGTGTTCATCTCCTGCGCGGTCCTGTCCGGCGTCACGGGCATCCTCCTGTCCTCGACGGTGCGCTCCTACGTGCCGCTGGCGGGTGACGCCTTCCTGCTTGACGCGATCGGTGCGACATTCATCGGTACCGCGATCAGCGCCGAGCGCCGGCCGTCGGTTCTCGGCACGCTGATCGGCGTGGCGCTGCTTGCGGTGATGCGCAACGGCTTGCTGCTGATCGGCTGGAACTTCTTCTGGCAGCAGGTGGGCATCGGCGTGCTGGTGTTCCTGGTGCTGGGTCTCTCGTTCGGACTGCGCAAACGCGCTGAATAAGGATTGCAAGACCAATGACGACATTCGACGTAAGCTCCGTCGGCTTTGCCGTGCTCGATATTCTCGGCCGGCCTGTCACGAAGATCCCCGATGGCGGACGGGTGGATTTCATCGAGGAAATCCGCATGACCGTAGCCGGCACCGCGGCGGCGACCGGAATGGACTGCGCCATTCTGGGCCTCAAGACCCGGATGGTGACCACCGTCGGCACCGACGACATGGGCGACTTCCTCATCTCCAAGATGCAGCGCTACGGGATGAACACCGACATGGTGTCCCGCGACGGCACGCACCAGACGTCCTCGACGATCCTGCCTGTACGGCCGAACGGCGAGCGTCCGGCGCTGCACGTACCCGGAACATCGCGCAGCTTCACGCTGACGGAGAAGGATTATGCCGGCGCGCTCGACGCGGCCATCGTCCATCTCGGCGGCACGGGGCTTCTCGCCTCCTTCGACGGCGAGCCTTCGGTGAAATTCCTCAAGGCGGCCAAGGAAGCCGGCCGTACCACAACCTTCGACCTGATCCAGGCGAACCCGGAGACGGTGGAACTGGTCAAACCGCTTCTGCCCTATATCGACTACTTCATCCCCTCGATCGAAGAAGCCTCGGAGATGGCTGGTGTGAGCGATCCGGCCGAGGTCGCGCGCTACTTCAAGAGCCACGGCGTGAAGAACGCCATCCTGACGATGGGAGGCGACGGCGTCTACGTGGATCCGGCTGACGGCGAGCCTTTCTCGTTGCCGGCGCACGACATCAAGGTCATCGACACCACCGGCTGCGGCGACAGTTTCTCGGCCGGCATCATCGTCGGCCTGACAAAGGGCTGGGACATTCGCGAGAGCGCCCGCTTCGCCTCCACAGTCGCCGCCAAGGTGGCGATGGGGCTCGGCTCGGACGGCACGCTCATATCATTCGACGACACGATGGAGGCCATGAATTCGTGGCCGCTCAAGGGATAGGACAATGGCTGAATTGAACGGAAAAACCGCATTCGTGACCGGCGCCAGCCGCGGGATCGGCGCTGCACTCGCCGTGGGCCTCGCCGAGCATGGTGCAAATGTCGTGATCTGCGATCTGGCGCCTGAAGCCGATGCGCTCGCCACGGTGAAGGTGGATGTCGAGGCGACCGGCCAGAAATGCTGGAGCTACGATCTCGACGTCACCGATAAGGCGGCGATCGAGAAGGTTGTGGCGGACGCATCGGAGAAATCCGGCGGCATCGACGTACTCGTAAACAATGCCGGCATCCTGAAGCCGACCACGCTCGAAAACCTGTCGGAAGCCGACTGGGACGCCCATTTCGACGTCAATGCCAAGGGCGTGCTCCTGGTGACCAACGCAGTTCTGCCGCAGATGCGCTCGCGCAAGGCGGGCCGGATCATCAACATCGCCTCGATCGCCGGCCGCCAGGGCGTGCCGACGCAGGGCCACTATGCGGCCACCAAGGCGACCGCGATCACGCTGACCCGCGTCTATTCGCAGGAAGTCGGCATGGACGGCATCACGGTCAACGCGATCTGCCCGGGCATCATCCTGACCGAAATGGGCAAGAATAATCTCGGCTCGCAGGAAGCGATGGACCACTGGACGAACGTTACCGCGCTCAAGCGGCTTGGCGATCCGAAGGACATCGTCGGTCCGGCGGTGTTTTTCGCCTCCGACCTGTCGAGCTTCGTCACCGGACAGGCGCTCAACGTCTGCGGAGGCATCTACTTCCACTAAGTAACGCGAGATCCGGGGAGGACAAACTCGTGGACAAGATGGTCGCCATCATCGGCGGCGGGCCGGGCGGGCTCGTCGCCGCACGATACCTTATTGGCCAAGGCTTCGAGCCGAAGCTTTTCGAGGCGCATGACAAGATCGGCGGGCAATGGGAATACACCAACCCGTCCTCGGGCGTGTGGCCGCTGATGCGGACAAACACGGCGCGCATGGTCACCCGCTTCTCCGATCTCGACTATCCGGAAGGGACGAAGACCTTTCCGCGCAACCAGCAGGTGGGCGACTATCTGCGGGCCTATGCGGACAAGTTCGGTATCACCGACCGGATCGAACTTTCGACCCGGGTGACGAGCGTCGAGCGCGATGGCGACGGCTACAGGCTGACGATCGAACATGACGGTCGGAGCCGGACCGAGCGCTTCGATCGCGTGGTGGTGGCGAGCGGCGCCTACAACAAGCCGGCCATCCCGCCGATCCCGGGTCTGGACGTATTTGCCGGAGATCTCGGAGCCATCCACGCCTTCGACTACAAGGATCCCGAACTCTATCGCGGCAAGCGGGTGCTCGTCGCCGGCGGCAATATCTCCTCGCTGGAGATCGCGCAGGATCTCGCCATGCTGGGGGCGAAGTCGGTGGCGACGACGATGCGGCGGCAGCGTTACGTGATGCCGAAGCTGATCGCTGGAACGCCGGTGGAAAGCTACGGCTTCACCCGCGCCGGCGCGCTCTGGCAGGAGACCGCCAGTCCGGACGAGTGGGCCAAGGCGACCAAGGAGTTCGTGCTGCAATATGGCGGCAATCCCGTCTGGTTCGGCGCGCCGGAACCGGACGCGGACGTGCGCATCGCCGGCACCACCGGCAGCCAGAATTTTCTCAACCTCGTCGCAGAAGACCGGATCAGCTGCTTTCCCTGGCCGGAGCGGATCGACGGACGGACGGTCCATTTCGCCGACGGCAGCGCGGCCGCGTTCGACGGCATCATCTTCGGCACAGGCTATCACCTCAACCTGCCGTTCCTGTCGAGGGAGCTGGCGCAATCTCTTGAACTGACAACGAAATCGATCACGCTCGCCGATCACACCTTCAACCCGAAAACACCGGGCCTCGCCTTCATGGGGCTCTGGGGGCAGATCGGCCCCTATCTGCCGTGCCTCGAATTGCAGGCCCGCTATCTCGCCTACACCTGGGGCGGGGCCATCCCTGCGCGCAGCACTGCCGAACTCGAGGACGCGCTCGAGGCCTGCCGGCAATCTGTCGGCAAGGACATCTATCAGCACATCCAGACCATCCGTTTCGCGCGGCTGGCCGGCTGCGATCCGGAAGGCCGGGTGGACGGCGATCTCGCGCAGGTTCTCGCCGCCAACGCGGTGACGACGGTGAGCTTCCGGCTCGTCGGGCCGGAGCCGCTGCCTGATGCGGAAGCACAGGTCCGCGCCGATGCGAAACGCTTCGGGCGCAAGGATCTCCACACGAACTGAAACCGGTCCGCGAGCCGGGCCGAGACGGCGAACAACAGGGAGCCAGACCATGAAACATATCGACAAGTTCTACATCGACGGAGAATGGGTCGCGCCGCAGGGCCGCGAGACGCACGAGCTGATCAATCCGGCCGACGAAAGCGTGATCGCCTCAATCCCGATGGCGAACGAGGCGGACGTCAATGCGGCGGTCGCAGCAGCGAAGGCAGCTTTCGACGGCTGGCAAATGACGACGAAGGAGGAGCGGCTGAAGCTGCTGCGCCGCCTGCTCGAACTCTACAACGAACGCTATGACGACATCGCCGAACTGATGACCCGCGAGATGGGCACGCCGCTCGGCTTCTCCAAGGCGGCGCAGGCCTGGGTGGGGCAGGCGCATCTGGAAGCGGCGATCGACGCACTGGAGCGGCTGGAATTCGAGGACGTGCGCGGTAACACGCTGATCTCGCTGGAGCCTGTTGGCGTCTGCGCGCTGATCACGCCCTGGAACTGGCCGATGAACCAGTTGGTGGTCAAGGCCGCTCCGGCGCTCGCCGCCGGCTGCACCATGGTCGCCAAGCCGTCGGAATTCTCGCCGCTGTCGTCGCTGCTCTTCGCTGAGTTGATCGAAGAGGCGGGCTTCCCGGCGGGTGTCTACAACCACATCACCGGCCATGGCCCGAGCGCCGGCGAACTCCTCTCGCGGCATCCGGATGTCGACATGGTCTCGATCACCGGTTCGACACGGGCGGGGATCGCGGTCGCCCGTTCGGCAGCTGACACGGTCAAGCGCGTGGCGCAGGAACTCGGCGGCAAGTCGGCCAACATCATCCTGCGCGACGCCGATCTCGAAAAGGCAGTGAAGGACGGCGTCGACGCCTGCTACGTCAATTGCGGCCAGGCCTGCCGTGCGCCGGCGCGCATGCTTGTGCCTGCCGAAAAGATGGAAGATGCCAAGCGCTATGCCAAGGAAGCGGCCGACGCCCATTCGGTCGGCGACCCGATGAGCGACGTGAAGCTCGGCCCGGTGGTCAACAAGCTGCAGTTCGACCGCATCCAGGCGCTGATCCAGTCGGGCATCGACGAGGGCGCCACGCTGGTCACCGGCGGCACCGGCCTGCCCGGCGGGCTCGACAAGGGCTACTACGTCAAGCCGACCGTCTTTGGCGACGTCACACCGGGGATGACGATCGAACGCGAAGAGATTTTTGGTCCGGTGATCGCGCTCATTCCCTACGAGACGGAAGAGGATGCCGTCCGCATCGCCAACGACACGATCTACGGCTTGTCGGGCTACATCCAGACCAACGACAAGGACAAGGCGCGCAAGATCGCCCGCCAGCTCCGCGTCGGTTCGATCTGGATCAACGACGCCGCGTGGGATCCGCGCGCGCCCTTTGGCGGCTACAAGCAGTCGGGCAACGGCCGCGAGCATGGCGAGTGGGGCCTTCACGACTATCTCGAAGTCAAATCGACGGCCGGCTGGGCGTAAGCCTGCCATTCCCCGATTCGCTCGACATCATCACCGCACCGGGGCGCGACGGGTTCGTGCCCCGGTGTCTTGCGTCTGATGCATTGCAGCAGCGACGAACGCTCGAAGCGGGTCGCTGTACATTTTGCGCTTTCGGGACTAGAAGCGGCGCACGATGTGACGCCGCCCGCGCGGAACGCGCTAGGCAGGCCAATTCCGAAAGACAATCGATGACACTTCCCCAAGGCGTAGCAACGCCGCTCGCAAGCGCGCTCGACAAGCGCGGCTATGACACCCTGACGCCCGTGCAGGAGGCGATGCTCTCGCCGGATCTGACCGGCCGCGATGCGCTGGTTTCCGCCAAAACGGGCTCCGGAAAGACGGTGGCATTCGGCCTCGCGATTGCGCCCGATATCCTGGGCGGAGAAGACCGGTTCGGCCGTCCCGAGGCGCCGCTCACACTGGCGATCGCGCCGACGCGGGAACTGGCGATGCAGGTGGCGCGCGAACTCGAATGGCTCTATGCGGATGCGGGTGCGGTGATCGCCACCTGCGTGGGCGGCATGGATGTGCGCAACGAGCGTCGGGCGCTCGAACGCGGGAGCCACATCGTCGTCGGCACACCCGGCCGTCTGCGTGACCACATCACCCGCGACAATCTCGATCTGAGCAATCTGCGCGCCGTCGTTCTCGACGAGGCCGACGAGATGCTCGATCTCGGTTTCCGCGAGGATCTGGAATTCATCCTCGAGGCCTCGCCGGACGAACGGCGGACGATGATGTTCTCGGCGACCGTCCCGAAGGGGATTGCGGGTCTCGCCAAGAACTACCAGCGCGACGCGCTGCGGATCACCACGGCGTCGGAGGAAAAGCAGCACAGCGATATCGAATACCGCGCACTCCTGTGCGCCGGACCGGATCGGGAGAACGCCATCCTCAACACGCTGCGCTACTACGATGCCGAGACCGCGATCGTGTTCTGCTCGACGCGCGCGGCGGTGGCGCATCTGACGGCGCGTTTTTCCAACCGCGGCTTTCCCGCGGTTTCGCTGTCTGGCGAACTGACCCAGAACGAGCGCAGCCATGCGCTTCAGGCCATGCGCGACGGCCGCGCGCGAGTGTGTATTGCCACCGACGTGGCGGCCCGCGGCATCGACCTACCGAGCCTCGAACTCGTCGTGCATGCCGACCTGCCGACCAACGCCGAGACGCTCAAGCACCGCAGCGGCCGCACCGGCCGGGCAGGGCGCAAGGGTGTGTCGGCGCTGATCGTTCCGCTGTCCGCGCGCCGCAAGGCCGAGCGTTTGCTGGGGGCCGCCGGCATTCGCGCCGAATGGGCCAATCCGCCGTCGGCCGACTCCATCCTCAAGCGCGACGACGAGCGCCTGCTCACCGACGCGCAGCTGAGCGCACCGGTGGAGGAGACCGAGACCGAGATGGTCAAGGCGCTCATCGAGGCGCATGGTGCGGAGAAGATCGCAGCGGCCTATATCCGCCAGTTCCGCGCTTCGCATTTCGCGCCTGAGGATATTCGCGACGTCTCCATCGAACCGCAGAACGGCCGCGACCGCGATCGCGACGCCCCGCGTGAACGCCGCGACAGCGATTTCGAGCGTCAGCCGGCACGAGCGCGCGAGGACTTCGACGATAGCGTCTGGTTCTCGCTGTCGGTCGGGCGCAAGCAGAATGCCGAGCCGCGCTGGCTGATCCCGATGCTCTGCCGCCACGGCAACATCTCCAAGCGCGAGATCGGCGCCATCCGCATGCAGCCGGTGGAGACCTTCGTGGAAATCCGCGAGGACGCCGCCGACGCGTTCATGGCGGCCCTCGGCCCGCAGATGACCATCGAGGGCAGCCTGCGGGTCACCCGTCTCGACAGCGCGCCGGATCTTTCGGCTCCGCCGAAGCGCGACAACCGGGAGAGCCGGGATAATCGAGACAATTCAGGCAAGAAGTCCGACTGGAAGAAGAAGTCCTTCGACAAGGAGGGCGGCGGCTACAAGGGCAAGGGCGACGGAAAGCCCGGCGGAAATGCGGGCAAGAAATTCGGCGGCAAGCCCGCCGACAAGGGCGGAAAGCCGGCCTGGAAGAAGAAGCCGAAGAAATTCGACTGACGAGAACGGGGGCGCTCTACGGCGCCCCTTTTTTCGTTGGGCTACTTCGTCAGAGATTCGAGCGGAGTGTCTTCGGGCGAATACCAGGCGAAGGCGGTTTCACCCTCGTTGTTGGTGAATTCGCCGAGCAGCCGGTCCTTGTCGACCCACTCGAACTTCCAGCTCCTGAGCTCGTCCTTGTAGGTGAATTTCGATTGCAGCGAGCCGGTATACTGCATGTCGAAACAGTTGACGTTTCGGCAGCTCTGGACGTTGCAGTAGGTGAGCTTCTTGGCGGCGTCGTCGAAGACGAGCTTGGTGTAGATCGGTACGCCGGCAAAACCGTCCCAGGTGCCGACGAAGCGGCGGTCGGTTTTGCGGTCGCCGGCGGATGCCATGCCGGCCGCGCCGAGAACCAATGCTGTCGTCAACAGGGTAAACACGGCCCGTTGGGTCATCTGTCTCATCGCGAGTTCCTCCTCCCCGGTCAGATCGCATCAGATTACTGGTAATAACCAGATAGTCAAATGCAATCGCAGCCGGGGAGGAGGCTCCCGGGAGGAGCTGCTATTCGGCGGGCGTCACCTCCGCAAGCGGCACATGCGTGGCGCGATGCACCAGGAGCGCCGCACCGACGAGGACGGCCGGGTAGATCAGCCCGTCACCGGCATAGATCGCCAGTGCCGCCACGATGAGCAGCGAGACGAGGCCGAACGCCCGCTCCAATCCGGTGCGGCCGAGCTTGACGAGCGCCAGCGCGGACATGCCGTAGATGAGGAAGAAGTTCTGCCCGGCGCTGGCGATCAGCGATCCGATGTCGACGAAGCCCAGCTTGTCGGCAAAGAGAACGGCCAGAAAAATCCCGCAATTGGCGAGGATCGCTGCGGCTGGCACGCCGTTGCGGGTGTGGGCCAATGCCATCGGGAGTGCTCCCTCGCGCGCCACCGACATGACCATCCGCGACACTGCCCAGAAGGCGGCGAAGAGGTTGGCCGCTATCAGCACCAGAACGCCGATGGAGATGACCGTGCCTGCCGCCTCGCCGAGGACCGGGGTGAGGATCTCGACGAACGGGGCGGCGGTAAAGGCCGTCGGACCCGCCGCGATCACCGTGACGGCGCACAGCACGTAGAAGGCCACGGCGACCACGAAGGAGATCGCCACGGCGAGCGGCACGTCCCGGGCCGGATTGGAGAATTCGCCCGTGGTCGAGAGCGCCACTTCCCAGCCTGTGAAGGCGAAGAAGACCAGCATGAAGGGGGCGAAGACCAGCGCCGGGCTGAATTCCGCCGCCTGCCAGGCCGTATCGAGCGTCGTGGTGACCGGTGCGCCGCTGGTCACGGTGAAGAACGAAGCGGCGACGAGGACGAAGAGGAAGATCATCACCGCGCCGGCGGCCAGCGAGCCGATGCGGGCCGCGAGCCGGGGAACGGCGAGATTGGCGAGGCTCGCCAGCGCCACGAGGACGGCCGCGGTCAGCCCGGCCGAAACCCCCGTGGCAGCCTCGAAATAGTTGCCGCCGGTCAATGCGATCGATGGCAAGCCGAGAAACACCGCACCCAGAAACAGGAACGAGGTGACCAGAGACGCGGTGCGCCCGAAAGCGCGTCCGGCGATATGGGCCACGCCGCCGGCTTCAGGGAAGCGGCTGGCGAGGATGGCGAAGACAGCGAGCAGCGGAATGTTGGCCGCGGCGCAGGCAAGCCACGTCCAGATCGCCGAGGGGCCGGCAGCGGCAGCCGCAAGGCCGGGGAGGGTGAGGATGCCGACACCGAGAACGGTGTTGAGCATCATCGCCGTGCCCGACACCGGGCCGAGGGATTTTTCAAGCGTCGACATCGGAAGCCCCTTCGAAGCTGTGCGGCTCCATGGCGATGAGATAGACGCAGCCATCGTCGAGGGCGATCGACCCGTGGCGCTTGAAGGCCGGCAGATGGATGACGTCGCCCGAGCGGCAGATGCGTTCGCCGCCCTCGAAGTAGAACCGCACGGACCCCTCGAGAATGACGAGCGTCTCGTCGGTCGGGTGGGTGTGCCAGGCGTGCTCCTTGCCGGGCTGATCGTGCTGGACTTCGATAGAGCCCTGATGCGGCAGCATTTGCGCAATCAGTCCGGCCGCATCGGAAAGCGGGGTCGCGGGCAGGCTGGAGAAGCGGATGTCTTCGGAGATCTTCTGGGACATGTGAGCGGTCATGGGATCAATCCTTGAGCTTGTGAAAGGGGCAGGCCATCGGCGCATTCGCATCGCCGAGGAAGTACTGTTCGGCCTCGCGGATGCCGGAGGCGCCGTATTTTCCGAGTACCGGTGAGGGTGGCACGAAGTCGTAGGCCGACAGGCGCTGGCGCACGACGGAGAAGCTCTTTTCCGCAGCGCGGTCGGTGCCGAGGATGCGGTCGAATACCCATCGGGGCTGGAAGGTGAGCATGAAGGTGGAGGACCGGCGGCTCTGGCGCAGGACGTGGGCCGGGGTGGTGCAGACCACGAAAACCGGTTCGCCCGCGTAGCAGAACTCCCATAGCGGGGCGTCCGTCTCCTTCGGGATCTCGGCGGGCCAGGGACTTTTGTCGATCTCCGCCACCCCCTTGAGCAGCGACCAGAACCGTTCGAAGTAATCCGGCATCGAGGAGATGTCCGACGGCGCCTCGAAGAGCGCCAGCGAGGTGTTGGGGCCGAAATCGCGTGCCTGGGGCAAATAGGCGTCGAGGGCTGCTGCAATCGATTCGGCTGTCAGTGTCTCGGCGAAGCCATAGCGGATCTGTCCGGCCTTGTGCCCGGCCACGCCGTAGATGCAGGGAAAGGGTCTGGCTTCGGAGACGAGCGCGGAATCCAGTTCGGAAAATACCTTGCGCTGCCAAGTATCCCGGCCGAAACGACTGTGGATTTCTTCGATGGTGAAAATGTCACCGCGACCAAGCGAAGTCATAAGCATAGAGAAACTCCCGGTTTAAACCGGGCCAAATCTAAATGGAGGTCATTGCGGGGAACAGGTTTCGGAATGAGTAGAATATGGCATATTGCAACCTTGAGGCTGCAATTGGTTAAGTGGTGGCCGGAAATGGGACAAAGCATGGTGGACAGGAAACTCAGCGAGAAGGATATGAAGCTTCTCGCCCTCCTCAAAGAGGACGGACGCATGACGTGGACGCAACTTGCGGTAGAGATGGGCGTCTCCCGCGTTGCCGTTCAGAACCGGGTGGAGGCGCTGAAGAAGAAGGGGGTCATCGACGGCTTCACGGTGGTGACCCGCACCGCCGTCGAGGACGACCCGCATCTGACCATCTTCCTGCGCATCCGGTTTTCCAAGGGGATGGACTGCGCCAAGCTGATGGCCAATGTCGGCTCGCACAAGAACGTCGTTTCCGCCTGGTCGGTGACCGGCGCCTGGGACTGCATCCTGGAAACGCGGGCGGCCAATCTGGAAGAGACCGCCGATTTCCGCGATCTCATCATCACATTCGGCGGCGTCGAGGAAATCGAGACCGAGGGCGTGCTTAAGGTTCTCAAGCACAACGGCCTGTAGGAGCCTTCCCTTGCCTGCTAACCGCAGCGGCATAGCGACACGGGACGCGATCTGACAGACAATCTGCTTGACGCCCGGTGAACGCCCGGAGGAGAGTGGCGAAGGGCGCGTCGCGCCCGTTTCATTTCCTCATCCCGCATACAGTCGGAGACTTCGATGATCATCGATCCGCCCTATCTCATTTTCCTCGGTGACGTTCCGGACGCGCTGGCAGCCAAGACCGGCCTTGGCATCGTCGACTGGCGCCCGGAATGGTGCATCGGCCAGTTGCGCCTCGAGGGCTGCCAGGCCGATGCCGGAATCGACGACCTGACGATCGCCGAGGCGAAGGCCAAGGGTGTGAAGACGATGGTCGTCGGCGCGGTCAATGCCGGCGGCGTTCTGCCCGACCACTGGATCAAGCCGATCATCGAGGCGCTGGAAAGCGGGCTCGATGTGGCAACCGGCCTGCATGTGCGGCTGTCGTCGATCCCCGATATTGCTGCAGCCGCCGAAAAGAGCGGCAGCAAGCTGCACGACGTGCGCTTCTCCGACGAGCGTTTTGCGACCGGCAAGGGTGACAAGCGTCCGGGCAAGCGCATGCTCGCAGTCGGTACCGACTGCTCGGTCGGCAAGAAATACACGGCGCTGGCGCTCGAACGCGAGATGCGCGAACGCGGGATGGATGCCGATTTCCGGGCGACAGGACAGACCGGCGTTTTCATCTCCGGACGGGGCGTGGCGATTGACGCGGTCGTGGCCGACTTCATCTCGGGTGCGGTCGAGTGGATTTCACCGGCTGCCGATCCGAATCACTGGGATCTGATCGAGGGGCAGGGATCGCTGTTCCATCCGAGCTTCGCAGGCGTTTCGCTCGGCCTGCTGCACGGCGCGCAGCCGGATGCCTTCGTGGTCTGTCACGAGCCCACCCGCACCAACATGCGCGGCGTCAAGCATCCGCTGCCATCCATCCAGGAGGTGATCGACATGACAATCGCGCTCGGCTCGCGCACCAATCCGGCGATCAAGTGCACCGGTATTGCCGTCAACACGGCCAAGCTCAGCGAGGACGAGGCGAAAAAACTGCTCGCGGATCTCGCGAAGGAATACGGCGTGCCCGCCACCGACCCGATCCGTTTCGGGGTCAAGGAGCTTGTGGACGCGCTGGCAGATATCTGATCTTCCAGATTGTTCACTAGCAACGAAAAAGGCCCGGTGCAGCATCTGCACCGGGCCTTTCGATTCGTGCCGTCCGATGGTCTCAGAAGCGATAGGTGAGACCGGTACCGATCAGCCAGGGATCGAGCTTGGCCTTGCCGGTCAGAGTACCGCCGTTCGCCGACCATTCGGGACGCAGGAACAGCTTCTTGACGTCGAAGTTCACGCCCCAGTGGTCGTCGATCATGTAGTCGAAGCCGACCTGCAGCGCGGCGCCGAAAGTGTCCTCCACGTCGATGTCGGTCAGCGCACCGGTGGCGTCCTGATTATAGAACATCGTATAGTTCAGACCCGCGCCGACATAGGGCTTGAAGGCGCCGAAATCGGTGAAATGGTACTGCAGGGTGAGGGTTGGGGGTAGAATCCAGGTCTTGCCGACCTGACCGGTCGCGCCACCGGCATTTTCTGCGTAGATCTTCGACGAAGTGGTGCCGAGAATGAGTTCTGCGGCGATGTTGTCAGTGAAAAAGTAGGAGATGTCGAGTTCGGGCGTCACCGAGTTCGAATAAGCGAGGTTGGAGCCGGCGATCTGATCGATGTTGCCCTTGTCTGTCGGGACGACACCAAGCGCGCGGACACGAATCTGCCACGGACTTTTCTGGACGCCCATGCGCGTCTCGATATCGGCGGCACTCGCCTGGGGGAGCGCGGCCAGGCCGAGCAGGATTGCGGATGCGCCGGTCAGCAGCGCGCGGTGAGTTGTTTTCATGATTGTAGCCCCCGAGGGAAAGTACTGCGAAGGGCCGCAAGCTACGCCCGCGAAGATGCTAAACTTTGATCCAGATCAAATGGTTGGTGGAATCCTCCGAAGCTGTGGCGCATGCGTTGATGCGTCGCAGCATTTCTTTCCGTCGCATGGGGCAGGGAGATTGGCGAGGGCAATCGGCATGGCGTGCTTGCATCGCCGCGCGAACGCGGTAGAATTAAACGATCGTTCAATTAATTCTGCGACGGACGAGGCGGAGAACAATGGCGCGCACGGCGGGCTCGACAGGCGCGGAGACGGTGGAGAAGCTGCGCGAGGCGGCGCTCGACCTGTTCGCGCGCGAGGGCTATGCGGCGGTGTCCATGCGGGCGATTGCGGCGCGGACCGGCGTGCAGGCCGGCGCGATCTACAATTATTTCCCGACAAAGCAGGATCTGCTTGTCGACCTGCTCGTCGGCCACATGACGGCGCTCGGCGAGGCGTGGCGCCGCGAGAGCGGAAACAGCCTTGCCGATTTCGTCCGCTTTCATGTGCGTTATCACCTCACGCGACCGCGCGAGATGTTCATCTCCTATATGGAGTTGCGCAGTCTGGAGCCTGAGAATTTTCGCCATATCCGCGATCTCAGGCGTGGATATGAGGCGATACCGCGCCAGATGATCGAGAAGGGCCTGTCGGACGGACGATTCGATGCCCTCGACCCGGAAGTGACGACGCGGGCGATCATCGCGCTGCTCAACGGGCTGACGACCTGGTACCGGGAGGACGGACGGTTGTCGCTCGGCGAGATCGAAACTGTTTACATCGGGCTGGTCGACCGCATGGTGGCAGCCAGGGAGGAGACACAGGATGTTTGAAGGCGGCATGACATTCGGGCTCGGCGAGGACGTCGATGCGCTCAGGGACATGGTGTCGAAATTTTCGCGTGACCGGATCGCTCCGGTGGCGGCGGAGACCGATCGCGACAACGCCTTCCCGATGCACCTATGGAAGGAAATGGGCGATCTCGGTCTGCTCGGCATGACGGCCGATCCCGATTTCGGCGGCACCGGCATGGGCTATGTCGCTCACTGCGTGGCGATGGAGGAAATTTCGCGTGCCTCCGCTTCGGTGGGGCTCTCCTACGGCGCCCATTCCAATCTCTGCGTCAATCAGATCAACCGCTGGGGCAGCGCCGCGCAGAAGGAGAGATATCTTCCGAAACTGTGCTCGGGCGAGCACGTCGGCGCGCTGGCGATGAGCGAGCCGAATGCGGGCTCGGACGTGGTTTCGATGAAGCTCCGGGCGGAGAAGAAGAACGACCGCTACGTGCTCAACGGCACCAAGATGTGGATCACCAACGGGCCGGACGCCGATACGCTGGTGGTCTATGCCAAGACCGATCCGGAGGCGAAGTCGCGCGGTATCACCGCCTTTCTGATCGAAAAGGGAATGGCCGGGTTTTCCACCGGCCAGAAGCTCGACAAGCTCGGCATGCGTGGGTCGAACACCGGCGAGCTGGTGTTCGAGAATTGCGAGGTTCCTTACGAGAACGTGCTCGGCGAGGAGGGGCAGGGCGTGAAGATCCTGATGTCCGGCCTCGATTACGAGCGGGTGGTGCTGTCGGGCGGTCCGCTCGGTATCATGGCGGCGGCGCTCGACGTGGTGGTTCCCTATGTCCACGAGCGCAAGCAGTTCGGCCAGCCGATCGGGGCGTTCCAGCTGATGCAGGGCAAGCTCGCCGACATGTACACGACGATGAACGCCTGCCGCGCCTATGTTTATGCGGTGGCGGCGGCCTGTGACCGGGGCGAGACCACGCGCAAGGATGCCGCCGGCTGCATTCTCTATTCGGCGGAAAAGGCGACGCAGGTGGCGCTGGACGCCATCCAGGCGCTCGGCGGCAACGGCTACACGACGGATTTCCCGACTGGCCGGTTGCTGCGCGATGCCAAGCTCTACGAGATCGGCGCAGGCACCAGCGAAATCCGCCGCATGCTGATCGGTCGCGAGATGATGGCGGAGACGGCGTGAGCGATGGGCGGGTTTAGAACAATGCGCGGTAGAGAAGCGGGCCGGTGATGCAGATCCAGACCGTGCCGGCTGCGAGCAAAGACAGAAACACTGCGGCGCTGCCCATGTCCTTGGCCTTGCGCACGCTCGGGTCTTCCTCGAGCGTAATGCGGTCGAGCGTGACTTCGAGCGCCGTGTTGAGGATCTCGACGACGAGCACGAAGAAGATGCTCGCCAGAAGCACCGCGCGCTCCACCGCGGTGACGGGGAGAAGCAAGGCTGCAACGGCGAAGACGATGCCGACAGCGAGCTCCTGGCGGAACGCGGCTTCGAAGCGAAGCACGTCGCTGATGCCCGCAATCGACACCGCAAACGCCTTGGACATCCGGCCGATACCCTTGCCGTGGCGCTTGAGGACGGGTCTTTCGCTGTCGTGCTGCATGGAGAGCGTAATCTTATATTACCTTTCCCAAAACAAGCCTTTATTCGCGAAGCTTGATGTTTTTCGGTGGCACGGTGAGAGCAGGAATGTGCGACCGGCGGCCGGTGCGGCAGGGTTGAATCAGGCAGGACAATCATGAGCGTCATCCCATCGAAGATCTCGACTGCGTCGCAAGACTTTCGCGACAATGCCGCGCGAATGGGGGAACTGACCCTGCAACTCGGCGACATCGCCGGCACGATTGCGAAGGGCGGATCGGAACAGGCGCGCGAGCGGCATGTCGGACGCGGCAAATTGTTGCCGCGCGATCGGGTGCGTGGATTGCTGGACGCGGGGTCGCCGTTTCTCGAGATCGGCCAGTTCGCCGCCCACGGGCTTTACGGCGGCGAGATCGCCGCGGCCGGCGTGATCGCCGGTGTCGGCCGGGTCGAGGGCCGCGACGTCATGGTGGTGTGTAACGACGCCACCGTGAAGGGCGGCACCTACTACCCGATGACGGTGAAAAAGCACCTGCGTGCCCAGGAGATCGCCGCGGAAAACAATCTGCCTTGCGTCTATCTCGTGGATTCGGGCGGGGCGAACCTGCCCAACCAGGACGAGGTGTTTCCCGACCGGGACCATTTCGGCCGCATCTTCTTCAACCAGGCCAACATGTCGGCGCGCGGCATTCCGCAGATCGCCGTGGTGATGGGCTCCTGCACGGCGGGCGGCGCCTATGTTCCGGCGATGAGCGATGAGACCATCATCGTCAAGGATCAGGGCACGATCTTCCTCGCCGGTCCGCCACTGGTGAAAGCGGCGACGGGGGAAGTGGTGAGTGCCGAGGATCTCGGCGGCGGCGACGTTCACACACGGCTTTCGGGTGTGGCCGACCATCTCGCCGATGACGATACGCACGCGCTGGAACTGGCGCGGCAGGCGGTGGCCAACCTCAACAATCCGGGTCGCTCGGGCCTGTCGCAGCTCGACCTTCGCTCGCCCGAAGCGCCGCTATACGACCCCGCCGAGATCGCCGGCATCGTGCCGCAGGATGCGCGCCAGCCCTACGATATCCGCGAGGTGATCGCGCGCATCGTCGACGGTTCGCGCTTCCACGAGTTCAAGGCGCGCTACGGCACCACGATCGTCTGCGGTTTCGCCCATGTGATGGGCATGCCGGTCGGCATCATCGCCAACAATGGCGTCCTGTTTTCCGAAAGTGCGGTGAAGGCGGCGCATTTCGTCGAACTGTGCTCGCAGCGCAAGATCCCGCTGGTGTTTCTCCAGAACATCACCGGCTTCATGGTTGGGCAGAAATATGAGGCAGGCGGTATCGCCAAGGACGGCGCCAAGCTGGTGACGGCGGTGGCGACGACGAAGGTCCCGAAGATCACCATGATCGTCGGCGGCTCCTTCGGCGCGGGCAATTACGGCATGTGCGGCCGGGCCTATTCGCCGCGCTTCCTGTGGACCTGGCCCAACAGCCGCATTGCGGTGATGGGCGGCGAACAGGCAGCCGGCGTGCTCGCCACCGTCAAGCGCGATGCGATCGAGCGCAAGGGCGGGGAATGGTCGGCCGAGGACGAAGCCGAATTCAAGCGTCCAACGATCGAGATGTTCGAAAAACAGAGCCACCCGCTCTACGCCTCCGCGCGGCTGTGGGATGACGGCATCATCAACCCGATGAAGAGCCGGGAGGTGCTGGCGCTAAGCCTTTCGGCGGCGCTCAATGCGCCAATTGAAGAGACCGAATTCGGCGTGTTCAGGATGTGATGGTGATCCAGACCATAAAGTGATATCATTTCGATATCAATCGGGAGCGATAACATGGCGCAGATCGTTGTCAGGCAGTTGGAAGATACAGTTCTGGAGGCGGTGAAGGCTCGGGCGGCGGCAAACCAGCGCTCGACCGAGGCGGAGGTGCGCGCCATTCTAGCGAGCGCCGTCGGTCTGTCTCCCGCAACCGGCGCGTCGCATGCGCAGCAACCGGGCCGGTTCAGCGATTTCGTCGGCATTGCCGCGCAGCGCAGGAGCCAGGACGAAATCGACGCCTTTGTCGCCTTGCTGCGTAACGAGTGGGAACGCTGAGCGTGGCGGAAGCGAGACGGACCTATCTCGACACCAATGCGCTGATCGCCATTCTGGAAAAGGAGGGTGCACTGGACGAACCGCAGCGCGCCTTCGTCAATGACGTCGACGCCGGGGATGTTGAGGGCGTGACGAGCGAACTGACGTTGGCTGAGTGTCTCGTCAAACCGATCGCGGAGCGGGACGAAGCCCTCGTACGCGCCTATCTGTCGCTGCTCGGCACAGAAAGCACCTTCCTTCACGTCGCCGGGGTTTCGCGTCCCGTCCTTCTGGAGGCGGCGCGGATACGGGCCGGAACCGGAGTGAAATTACCGGATGCCATTCACGTGGCGACTGCGCATGTCAGCGGTTGTGCGGTCTTCGTCAGCAACGATCGCCGGCTTGCATCGGCCTGCCCGATGGAATTCAGACTCTGGAGTGAGATGGGAACGCCATGATCACCAAAATCCTCATTGCCAATCGCGGCGAGATCGCCTGCCGGGTCATCAAGACCGCGCGGCGGATGGGTATCGCGACCGTCGCCGTCTTCTCCGATGCCGACCGCGATGCGCTGCATGTGAAAATGGCCGACGAGGCCGTCCGCATCGGGCCGGCGCCGGCGGCAGAAAGCTATCTCGATATCGCGGCGATCATTGAGGCGGCGCGGGTGACCGGGGCGGAGGCGATCCATCCGGGCTACGGATTTCTGTCCGAGAATCCCGGTTTCGTGGAAGCGGTCGAGCGGACGGGACTGATCTTCATCGGGCCGTCTGCTGACGCGATCCGCGCGATGGGGTTGAAGGACGCGGCCAAGCGGCTGATGGAAAAGGCCAAGGTCCCGGTGGTGCCGGGCTATCACGGCGAGGCGCAGGAACTCGTCGTGCTCTCCGGCAAGGCCAACGAGATCGGCTTCCCGGTGCTCATCAAGGCGCGCGCCGGCGGCGGCGGTAAGGGGATGCGGCGTGTCGACGACCAGGCCGATTTCCCGGCCGCGCTGTCCTCGGCCAAGCGCGAGGCGAAAGCCTCCTTCGGCGACGACCGGGTGCTGGTGGAGAAATTCGTCGCCACGCCGCGCCATATCGAGATCCAGGTCTTCGGCGACAGCCACGGCAATGTCGTCCACCTCTTCGAGCGCGACTGCTCGGCGCAGCGCCGCCACCAGAAGGTGATCGAGGAAGCGCCCGCGCCCGGCATGACGGACGAGATGCGCAAGGCGATGGGCGAGGCGGCGGTCAAGGCCGCACAGGCGATCGGCTATCGTGGCGCTGGTACGGTGGAATTCATCGTCGACGCGTCCGAGGGCCTGCGGCCGGATCGTTTCTGGTTCATGGAGATGAACACGCGGCTGCAGGTGGAGCATCCGGTGACGGAAGCCATCACCGGGCTCGATCTGGTCGAATGGCAGATCCGCGTGGCACGCGGCGAGAGACTGCCGAAGCGGCAGGAGGAGTTGTCGATCTCCGGCCATGCGGTGGAGACGCGGATCTATGCCGAGGACGCCGCCAAGGGCTTCCTGCCCGCGGTCGGCACGATCGGACATCTGCATTTCGCCGAGGGCATGCGGGTCGATACCGGCGTTGCCGAGGGCGACACGATCACGCCTTTCTATGATCCGATGATCGCCAAGGCGATCGTCCACGCACCAACGCGTGCAGAGGCAATCGCGCAACTGGCCGGCGGCCTGTCGCGCACGGAAATTGCCGGCACGGTCACCAATATCGGCTTTCTCGTCCGGCTGCTCGGCCAGGCGGATTTCGCCGGCGAGCGGCTCGATACCGGCATGATCGATCGTCATCTGGAGGATCTGGTGAGTTCGGTGGACACGCCCGACGAGGTGCTCGCCTTCATGGCCGTCGCCGTTTCGGGCATGGCGGAGCGGGAGAAGACGTCGTCCGATCCGTCGGTCCTCATCGGCCCTTGGGAGAATTGGGGTAAGCCGCAGCGCGATGTTCGGCTGTCCCACGAGGGCGAGAGCGCGGCCTATACCATCACGCGAACCGGGGCCCGCGACTGGCGGGTGTCGGGCCATACGCTTGCCGAGCCTGTCGACCTCTCGGCGCTGACACGTCAGGATAATGGACCGACATGGACCGCCTTCGTCGGAGGGAGACGCAAGGCGGTGCGGATCGCCCGGCTTTCGGATGGCATCACGGTTTTCGAAGAAGGCGTGGCGCATGTGCGGGCGCTGCCGAAGACCGAGCGGGCACGAGATGCGGCTCTTGGCGGGGACACTGTGTCCGCGCCGATGCCGGGTGTCGTCAAGGAAGTCACCGCAAGTGTCGGTCAGACCGTGAAGGCCGGCGAGACGCTGATCGTCATGGAAGCTATGAAGATGGAGATGACGCTTTCGGCGCCGCGCGACGGGATCGTCGGCGAGGTCAGAGTGGAAGCGGGCGCCCAGGTCAGCGACGGCGCGGTGCTGATCACGCTCGAAGCCGAAGAGCAGGCCGCCTAGCTCCTGACTCTAGCTCCGGGCGATCGCGGAGACCAACTCGGGCAATTCGGCAAGCGAGGCGATCTCGCGGAAGCGCTCGGCACCGTCCGGTGTGTCGGCATGTTCGAGTGCCCAGGTGAGTTCGTGCGGCACATGCACGCCCCATCCGCCGGCCTCGATCGCCGGAATGACGTCGGACTTGAGCGAGTTACCGACCATCATGGCCTTCTCCGCCCCGTGCCCATGGCGAGCGAACAAGGTCGCGTAAGTCGCTGGTTTCTTGTCTGAAACGATCTCGACCGCATCGAAGAAGTCGCCGAGGCCTGATTGCGCGAGCTTCTTCTCCTGGTGGAAGAGATCGCCCTTGGTGATCAGAACGATGGTGTAGTCGCCTGCGAGCGCTTCCAGCGTCTCGCTTACGCCCGGCAGCGTTTCGAGCGGATGATCCATCAGGTCGCGGCCGATTTCGAGGATGCGCGAGATGACGCTCGCCGGGGCGCGGCCCTCGGTCACTTCGATTGCGGTCTCGATCATCGAGAGCGTGAACCCCTTGGCGCCGAAACCGTAATGGCCGAGATTGCGGCGCTCGGCCTCGAGCAGGCGGGCGGAGATCGCGCCGTGGTCGCCATGCTCCGACAACAGCCGGGCGAACTCCTCCTCGGTGAAACGGAAGAAGCGCTCGTTCTGCCAGAGCGTGTCGTCGGCATCGAAACCGATGGTGGTCAATCTGCCCGGCATGGCGATCTCCGTGGGAAGAATGCTAGTTAATCGTAGCGTTATGTGGCACAGATTGCCGCCTGTAAAAACAGCCCGCCATCGGTGACGACCGTGCGGGCCAGGGAGGAAAAATGACCGAAACGCCCGCAAGCGTCCTCGATTTCTGGTTCAACCAGCTGAGCCGCGAAGAGTGGTTCGTCAAGAAGGACGAGATCGACGCGCAGATCCGCGAGAGGTTTCTCGACCTGCATCTGGCACTGTCCTCGGAGATCCCCGAGGATTGGCACCAGTCGGCCGACGCGCGGCTGGCGCTGATCATCGTTTTCGACCAGTTTCCCCGCAACATGTTCCGCGGCAGTCCCCATTCCTTCGCCACAGACGGACTGGCGCTCACGGAAGCGCGCTATGTCGTTGCAACCGGCCTCGACAAGCAGGTCGATACCTCCCGTCGCGCCTTCTTCTACATGCCGTTCGAACATTCGGAACGGATGGAGGACCAGAAGCGGTCGGTCGAGCTGTTTACCGCACTCGGGAACGACGATTATCTCGACTATGCGATCAAACATCGTGAGGTGATCGAGACCTATGGCCGTTTTCCCCATCGAAATGCCATTCTCGGCCGCGAGAACACGCCGGAAGAGGAGGCTTATCTCGCAAAGCCCGGAGCCGGGTTCTGATTGATGTGAGGGCCGCGCGCGCGTGGTTCTCACCCCGGACCCTTTGAGCTAAGAGATACTCCCATGATGATGGCCGGAAGGGCGAGAATGAGTGTGAGCTATGGCGTGCGCGTGATCCGGTTCGTGATGCTGGCGACGCTGCTCGTCTTTGCGGGCGCGGCAGCCGCGCAGGATCCGCGTGTGGACATCGACCTCTCGCCGACCGTGCAGTCGGCGCAGGACGAGCTCGATGCGGCGGATCGCAAGCTCACCACGATCCAGAGCCAGGTCCAGGAAGACGCCAGCGACGACACCAAGCTGATCGACCTCAAGCTCCAGCTGGAAGACCTGTCGCGCAAGATGATCGATGTCGGCGTGAGCCTCAGACCGCGGCTGACCGAGGTGAAATCGCGTCTCGATCTTCTGGGCGCTCCGCCCGGGCCGGACGAGCCGGAGGAACCGGCCGAAACCAAGGCACAGCGCTCCCGTTTGACGCAGGAGCGCAGCGTCATCAACACGCTGACGGGACGGGCCGAGACGATCTCGATACGCGCCAACGAACTCGGCGACCAGATCACCGAAACGCGGCGCAACCTCTTCACCCAAACGCTTCTCAAACGCTCGGAGATCACCGGCTCCTTCTTCGAGGAGGCCAGCGCCGCACTTGCGGTCGAAAGTCGCAATCTCCAGCGGGTCGTCTCCAGCTGGTTCAATTTCGTCTGGTCGTTCAAGTTCAACCAGCTGATGGCGGCGACCTTCCTGTCCACGCTCGTCACACTCGTCGTCGTTCTCTTCTCCTTCCGCTTCTTCGGTCGTTTCATCGAGCGCGACGCGCATGTGGCGGAGCCGGGATATCTCGAGCGGCTGACGGTGGCGTTCTGGTCGGTCGTCATCCCCACACTGGCGCTGACCGTCGTCTTCGGCGCGACGCTTCTGCTGTTTACGAATTTTGCCGTGCTGCGCGGCGACATCACGAAGATGCTCGCCGGGCTTTTTGCCGCGATCCTGGTGGTGACTTTCGTCAGCCGTGTCGCCAAGGCCATTCTGGCACCGCACAAGCCGCAGTGGCGGCTGATCGGATTCTCCAACAAGGGCGCACGTCGCGTCTATTACCTGATCGTGCTGATGGCCCTGGTCAATGCCATCGACTATGTGCTGGGCAGCGTCAGCGAGACGCTGGGGTCGCCGGTGGTGCTCACGGTCGCCAAGAGCTTCTTTGCGACGATCATCGTCGGTTTGATCCTGACAGCGACTGCTCGCGTCAGGCCGATGATCTCCCAGTCCGGCAACCCGGCCGATCCGTCGCGGTCCTGGCCGCAGATCCTCAAGGTGCTGCTCGTGATCTCAGGCGTCGGCATGGTGGCGCTGTCGCTGATCGGCTATGTCGGACTGTCGAAATTCGTCTCGGCGCAGATCCTGCTGACCGGCGCAATCCTGGCGATGATGTATATCGGCTTCCTCTCCGGACAGGCGACGATGGAGCAGGGGGCTTTCGACGGGACGACGATCGGGCGGTTCGTCAAGTCGCGCTTCGACCCTTCCGCGGGCTCGATGGACCGGATCGGTCTGGCCTTCGGACTCGTCATCTATTTCCTTGTGCTCGCTTTCGGTCTGCCGCTGATCCTCCTGCAATGGGGGTTCCAGATCCAGGACATCCAGCTCTGGGTGTATCGCGCCTTCACCGATATTCGCATTGGCGGGATATCGATCTCCCTGACCGGCATTCTCGTCGGTATCCTCCTGTTCCTGTTCGGCCTTTTCGGGACTCGTAAGTTCGAGCGCTGGCTCGACAGCCACGTGTTGGCCCGCAGCCGCATGGATCCCGGCGTCCGCAACTCCATCTCCACCGGCGTCGGCTATCTGGGCGTTGCGATCGCAGGCCTCATCGGCATCCTGGCGGCCGGCATCAACCTGTCGAGCCTCGCCATCGTCGCCGGTGCCCTCTCGCTCGGTATCGGTTTCGGCCTGCAGAACATCGTCTCGAATTTTGTCTCGGGCCTCATCCTGCTTGCCGAAAGGCCGTTCAAGGTGGGCGACTGGGTGGAAACCGGAACGACGCAGGGCTTCGTCAAGCGGATCTCCGTACGAGCGACCGAGATCGAGACCTTCCAGCGCCAGTCGCTCATCGTGCCGAACTCCGAACTGATCAACGGCGTGGTCGGCAACTGGAACCACCGCAACAGCGTCGGTCGCGCCGATATCGAGGTCGGTGTCAGCTATTCCGCCGATCCGGAAAAGGTTCTCAGGATCCTGGAGGAGATCGCGCTTGCCCATGAAATGGTGCTGCGCAATCCGGAACCGGTTGTCCACTTCGTCAACTTCGGTGCCTCGTCGCTCGACTTCGTGCTCAAGGTCTTTCTCGCAGACGTGCTCAACGGCATGGGCGTGAAGAACGATCTGCGCGTCGCCATCTACAAGCGGTTCAAGGAAGAAGGCATCGAAATCCCGTTCCCGCAGACCGACGTCAACTTCTCGGTCAAGGACGCGCCTGCGGAGCTGCTCAGGAAGTTCGCGGAGAAGGCCGAGGTCGTCGAAACGGACGACGTGCCCGCGCCGCGCAAGCGCAAGCGGGTGCGGCGCGCCGCGCCCGACAGCGACCCTTCGGAAATGTGACAGAAAGGCATTCAGCTTACGTTCAGTTTCGGAGCGTTAGAAAAGCAGCCATATCAGCAACCGGCAGATGCCGGCAGGTGAGGACAAACGGATGAAGACAGTAATGCTTACCCTTTCGGTGCTTGCGATGACCGCGGGCGGCGCATTCGCCGCGAGCGTCACCAACAAGGACGCCGATGCGCAGGTGCTGGTCGTCACCGAGGACGGTGCCCAGCGCGAAGTGGCAGTCGAACCCGGCGCCAAGGTGGATATCTGCCCGGCCGGCTGCTTCATCACCATGCCTTCGGGTGACCGCGAAACCCTTTCGGGCTCGGAGACGGTCGATATCGTCGGAGGCTCGGCGGTCATCAAGTGACCGTGAGCTGACGGGCGCTCGGCCCACACCGAAATTCGATGCATAACCCGACCCCGGTGCTGTCGCAGGACGGCGCCGGGGTTTATTGTCGGCGCATGGAAAGAGCGAGAATCTTCGTCAGCGCCTGCCTGCTCGGCCATGCCGTGCGCTATGACGGTCGGGCCAAGCCGTTGGCGCATCCGCTGATCGAGCAATGGCGCGGGGAGGGGCGGATCGTCACGATGTGTCCCGAAATGGCTGCCGGGCTGCCGGTGCCGCGTCCGCCGGCGGAGATCGAGCCGGGCGCCGATGCCGCGGCCGTACTCGCCGGCACGGCCCGTATCCGGGAGAACACCGGCGGCGACGTCACCGAAGCCTTTCTGAGTGGTGCGGACCTTGCTGTCGACCTCGCGCTGAACAGCGGTTGCCGCTACGCCCTGATGACCGACGGCAGCCCCTCCTGCGGTTCGCGCCATGTCCATGCCGGCCGATTCGACGGGACCCGCATAGAGGGCACGGGCGTGGTGGCCGCGCGGCTCAAGGGCGCGGGCATACGCGTCTTTGCCGAAAGCGAGATCGAAGAACTGAGAGCGACGATCGAGCGTGAAGAGGCCAGCTCCGGGCTCTGATGCGCTGGTTCGCACCCGTCGCTTCCGCTTCCGTCATCGGCCTTGTCGTCCCTGCTTTCGCCCATGTCGCAAACAGGCGGCAGGGTGACTTTTCCGCGCTGCATAGTCCGCATAATGTGGAACTTTCCAGGCCGGAAGACGGGACGACAATCATATGGCTGACATGAAGACTGAGGCGCGCGCGGTGGTCATCGGCGGAGGCGTCGTCGGCGTCTCCACGCTCTATCATCTGGCGAAGAAGGGTTGGGACGATTCAGTCCTCATCGAGCGCAAGGAACTGACGTCGGGCTCGACCTGGCACGCGGCCGGCCTTTTGCCGCTGTTCAACATGAGCTATTCGGTCGGCCAGATCCATCGCTACTCGGTCAAGTTCTACCAGGAACTGCAGGAAGAGACCGGCATGAATGTCGGCTTTTCGCAGGTCACCAACATCCGCCTGGCGCGCACCAGGGATCGCTGGGATGAGTACATGTATTACGCGGGCGTCGCCGAGACGCTCGGCATTCCGCTCAACATCCTGACGCCGGAGCAGGTCAAGGAGATCTGGCCGCTGTGCGAGACCGATGGCATTCTCGGCGCAATCCAGCATCCCGACGACGGCTATATCCAGCCGGCCGACCTCACCCAGGCGCTGGCTCGCGGTGCGCGTTCGCGCGGCGCCACGATCTATCGCAACACGACGGTGACCGCGATCTCGCAGCGCGAGGACGGCAAGTGGGTGGTCTCGACCGACAAGGGCGACATCGTCGCCGAACACGTGATTTCCGCTACCGGCAATTTCGCCCGCAAGACCGGCGAGATGGTGGGGCTGAACGTGCCGGTTATTCCGGTCGAGCACCAGTACATCGTCACCGAGCCGCATCCGGCGATCGTCGAGCGCAAGTCGAAGGGCCTGCCCGAGATGGGCGTGCTGCGAGAAAGCGATTCCTCCTGGTACATGCGCGAGGAGAACGGCGGTCTCTTGCTCGGACCCTACGAGCACGGCGCGCCCTGCTGCTACATGGATGGTCCGACCGACGACAGCGAATACGAGCTCTTCCAGGAGGATCTCGAACGGCTGATGCCGCATATCGAGACCGCCATCGCCCGCGTGCCCGCTTTCGGAGAAGTGGGGATCAAGAAGGTCTATAACGGCGCCATCGCCTATACACCGGACGGCTCGCCGATCATCGGCCCGGCGCCGGGGCTCAAGAACTTCTGGCTCAACGAGGGCCATTCCTTCGGCATTACGGCGGCCGGCGGTGCCGGATGGCAGCTCGCCGAATGGATCGTCGACGGTGAGCCGACCATCGACATGATGGGCGTCGACCCGCGCCGCTTCGGCCCCTATGCGACCGAAGGCTACCTTAAGGAGAAGAATGAGGAAGCCTACGCCAACGTCTTCACCACCCACTATCCGGACGAGGAACGCGTTGCCGCGCGTCCGCTCAAGACCACGCCCTGTTACGGCCGGATGAAGGCGCTCGGCGCGGTCTTCGGTTCGGTCTACGGCTGGGAGCGGCCGAACTGGTTTGCGCCCGCCGGCTACGAAGTGCCGGCCGAAGACCTCGGCGTCGGCGCGGACGTTTTGACCTGCCACAACCACGCTCCGGCCCTTGATGACGGGCGCATCGTCGAGCGCTGGTCGTTCCGCCGCTCGAACTATTTCGAGCATGTCGGCAACGAGGTGAAGACGGTCCAGGAGAAGGTCGGCCTTCTCGACATGAGCGCCTTTGCCAAGTGCTGGATCGACGGTCCGGGAGCGGAAGCTTGGCTCGAATCCATCCTCGCCAACAAGCTGCCGAAGAAGAACGGCCGCATCGCGCTCTGCCACCTGCTGACGAAGAGCGGTGGCGTGAAGGCGGAGTTCACCGTCTACAAGCAGCCGGACGGCTATTACCTGGTCTCGGCGGGCGCCTACGAGGCACATGACCACGACACGCTGAAGAAGCTTCTGCCGACCGATGGTTCGGTGCGGATGAACGCGATCACCCAGCAATGGGGCGTTCTGGTGCTCGCCGGCCCGCGCTCGCGCGATGTGCTCGCCAAGCTGACGCGCACACCGCTCGACAATGCGAACTTCCCCTGGCTTTCGGGCAAGCAGATCTCGATCGGGACTGCGACGGCGCATGCGCTGCGGGTCAACTTCGTCGGCGAACTGGGCTGGGAACTCCATCATCCGATCGAGCAGCAGAACGCCATTTTCGACGCGGTGATGGAAGCCGGCGCGGAATTCGGCATCAAGCCGTTCGGCATCCGCGCGATGACGGCGATGGCGATCGAGAAGAGCTATCGGCTGATCCCGCGCGAACTCTCGATCGAGTACAATGCCTACGAATCCGGGCTCGACCGTTTCATCAAGCCGGAGAAGGGCGAGTTCATCGGCCGCGAGGGCGTGATCAAGGCGAAGGAGAACGGGCTGAAGTGGAACTTCGTCACGCTGGAGGTTCACGGCGTGACCGATGCGGATGCACGCGGCAACGAAGCCATCTACGCGCCCGACGGCACGCTGGTCGGTCGCGCGACCCACGGCAGCTTTGGTTTTCGGACGGGCAAGTCCATCGCACTGGCAATGGTCAAGCCCGAGCATGCGGAGCTCGGCACGGAGCTGGAAATCCGCATTCTCGGGAAGAACCACAAGGCGAGCGTGATCGCCGAAAGCCCCTACGATCCGGAGAATGCGGCGCTTCGCGCCTGACAGGATCTGCAAGGGTCAATATCTGCAGGGCATGACAGTTGTTCGGCCGCTCCACACGGGCGGCCGATCACTTTTTGCGGCGCAACACAATCGGTGTTCCGGCATGCGGTGACGCGTGGTATCTTCTCGACCATGCAGCCGCTTCGCCGCTTGCTCCTTTTAATAGGCCTTGCAACGGGACTTGTCGTCCAAGCGCCCGTTCACGGACACGCGGCCGAACCAGTGGATGTCACGCTGGTGCTCGCGGTCGACGTCTCGCGCTCCATGTCCTCCCAGGAGCTCGCCATCCAGCGCCAGGGTTATGCCGAGGCGATCCGGTCGCCGGAGGTGCTCGCGGCTATCGAGCAGGGGGCTTATGGGCGCATCGCGATCGCCATGTACGAGTGGGCAGCCGATTTCAGCTACACCGAAGTGTTCGGCTGGACGCTGATCGAAAACCGCGACGATGCGGCGCGGGTCTCCGACCTCATTCTCGCCGCCCCGAATGTGCGCCTCAACAGGACCTCGATCTCGGGCGCGATCCGCAAGGGCGTGGAGGTCCTGGAGGCTTCGCCCTATGACGGATTTCGCCGTGTCATCGACATTTCGGGCGACGGCCCGAACAACCAGGGCGGCCGCGTGGTGCCGGCGCGTGACGCGGCCGTCGCCAAGGGCATCGTCATCAACGGCCTGCCGCTGATGACGCGCGGCGGACCCGGCTTCGGCTTCAATATCGAGGAACTGGATGCCTATTACAGGGACTGCGTGATCGGCGGGCCGGGGAGTTTCCTGGTGCCGGTGACGGAGTGGACGCAGTTTCCGGAAGCCCTGCGGCGCAAGCTGGTGCAGGAAATCGGCGGTCTCGATCCGGAAACACTCCCGGTTGTTCGCGCCCAGGCCAGCGGCGAACCTGTCGACTGCGAAGTCGGGGAAAAGATCTGGGAGCAGCGTCAATGGATGTTCGACGCTCAGTAAATACTTCGCAATACCGAGAAATTGTCCGTCCCGAATTTGAACAACTTCGCTTAACGAAAAAGAAAAGCCGTCAACTCTAAGATGGCGTCCTGCCCGTGTCGGGTCTGGGGGGTGAGGGTGTCGTGACGGTGCGAAAAGTCAAGAGAAACGAGCGGGTTACCGACCAGCTGGTCGGGCGCAAGGTTCTTCTCGTCGAGGATTCGAGAACGTACGCGACCGCACTGACGGCCCGCCTTCACAACCAGTATGGCATCGAAGTGGTAAGCTGTCAGAACATGGACGAGCTACGCGGCGTGCTTGAGACGGGCGCCGAACAGTTCAGTCTGGCCGTGGCCGACCTGAACCAGCCGGGCGGTCCGCGCGGTGAGGCGCTCGATCTCCTGATTTCCCACAAAATTCCGCCGGTGGTCTTCACCGGCAGTTTCAAGGAGGACGTTCGCAAGGCCGTTCTCGCAAAGACCGTTGCCGATTTCGTTCTCAAGGACGGTCCCGCCGCGCTCGACAATGTCACCGCCTCCGTCGTGCGCCTGCTCAGCAACCGGGAGGTGCGGGTGCTTGTGGTCGACGACGTGACGTCGACGCGGGAACTCCTTGCCGTCCACCTCAATCGTCAGCTCTTCCGGATCATCAAAGCGAACAGCGGCGAGGCGGCGATCGACGAACTCACCTGCCGCCCGGACATCGACCTCGTGGTCGTCGATTACGAAATGCCGAAGATGAACGGGGTGCAGTTCGTCCGCGCCGTGCGCAGCCGTCGCGAGTTCGATAGGCTCAGGATCGTCGGCGTCTCCTCTGCGGAACGGCCGGGCCTGATGACGGAGTATCTCAAGGCAGGCGCCAACGATTATATCCGTCGCCCGTTCGACATGGAGGAATTCCGCTGGCGGTTGGCGCAGAACGTTGCGACGCTTTTCAGCATGCGCCAGCTTCGGGAGAAGGCGGCGCGGGACTATCTTACGGGCCTCTACAACCGCCGTCACTTCTTCGAGGAGGGGCCTCGGATCGTTGCCTCCGCCTTGAACGCGGACCGCAGGGAGCCGATGTCGATGGCGGTGCTGAACCTCGACAACTTCAAGGCTCTGAACGACAGCTACGGCCATGAAACCGGCGACGAGGTTTTGAGAGAGTTCGCCATCCGGCTGAAGAGTGCCTGTCGCGAGCCGCATTTGCTTGCGCGCCTGGGTGGCGAGGAGTTCGGTCTGCTTCTGCGCGATCTCGACCACGCGGCGGCACGTGACTATTGCGAAGAGATACGGTGTCTCATGGAGCGCCATCCGATCCATACGGCCGATGGTCCGATGCAAGTCACGGTGTCGATCGGGGTCGCCGAAATGACCGGCCAAGAGACGTTCGACGACTATCTCAATGCCGCCGATCAGCTCCTTTACATCGCCAAGAACGGCGGGCGGAACCGCATGATGTCCGGAGCCGAGTTCAAGCGGCAGCGTGACGTCGCCTAAAGCTGCTTCCACCCCGCAGGTTTGCCTCGAGACGGTCAGGCGGCACTGAGCAACTGCTTGCGTCCGGCGCGTTCCTGCTGCGGCGAGCGGTTGTAGAGCTCGCGGTAGCATTTGGAGAAGTGCGAGGCGGAAACGAAGCCGCAGGCCACCGCGACCTCGACGACGGGCATGGCGCTCTGAAGCAGGAGGTGGCGAGCCCGGTCGAGGCGGATCTCCAGATAATAGCGTGCCGGCGAACGGCCCATCTCCTGGCGAAACAGGCGCTCGATCTGGCGGCGGGAGAGGTCGACGCGATCGGCAACCTCGATCAGCGAAAGCGGTTCGGCAAGATGGGCCTCCATCAGTTCGATGATCGACAGCACCTTGGAGTTCTGCACGCCCAGCCGCGCCCGCATCGGCAGGCGCTGGCGGTCGCGCGAGTTGCGCACCCGGTCGGTGAGCGCCATCTCGCAGATCCTGTTGACAAGATTTTCGTCGTGATCGTTGCCAATCAGCTGGAGCATCATGTCGAGGGCGGCGGTGCCGCCGGCGCAGGTGTGTATGTCGCCGTCGATCTCATAAAGGTCGGCGAAGGCCTCGGCCTTGGGGAAACGTTCGGTGAAGCCAGGGATGTTTTCCCAATGGATCGCGCAGCGCTTGCCGGACAGAAGGCCGGCGAGGGCGAGAATATGGGCGCCGGTGCAGAGGCCGCCGATGGCGACGCCGCGATTATGTTCCTCGCGCAGCCAGGCGAGAACCGTCTTGTTGTCGAATTTCTCGATATTGATGCCGGAGCAGACGATGACCATGTCCGGACGCTCGCTGCTCGACAGTTTGGTGCGCTCCTCGGCAAGCGAGCAGTCGGCTGCGATCTTGACAGCATTGGATGCGCTGACGGGGCCGCCGTCAGCCGAGGCCAGCCGCCAGGAATAATAGTCCGTGCCGAGCATCAGGTTGGCAAGCCGAAGCGGCTCGATCGCCATGGAAAAGGCGATCATGGAAAACTCCGGGACGAGATAGAATACGAATGATCTCTTGCTTCCGCCGGGCGTGGGCATCGGGCACCTTGAGTCCGTTACCGGGTCCAAATCCATCTGCCGGCCGGCCGCGCCTCGCGCCTCCCGCAGTGTCGCAATGAGGACATAGATCATGTCGTTTGTCACGAGGGGCGGGTAAAAAATCTGCGTGCCGAAATCCGGTTCGGCGGAGCGGAGGCGGCGCGTGAGAAAACGGCGCCGCCTCCTGATCGGACCATTCAATGGGTGCGGCCTCCCGCCCGGATTCCGATCTGCGGACGTTCGGGCCAGCGACCGGTGAGATCGCCGGTGGGCCAGCCGATATCCTTGCGGGTTTCCGGGCTCAGCGCTTCCATCGCGCGGTTCAGACGGGCTCGCCTGTAACGGAAGACGGCGTCCGAGGCGAAGCGGCTCAAAGCTGCAAAGACAATCATCGTGTTCTCCTTTCCTGTCCTGGCATTGACAGAAAAGTGCGTCTCACCCATGATTAAATCAAACGAAATGAATTGACCAATTCCATAAGGGAAATTGATCTATGAATGCTCCGATGATCAATCCGGTCCCCACGATCGATCCGGAACTGCTGCGCAGTTTCGTGGCGATTGCGGAAACCGGAAGCTTCACCGCCGCAGCCGAACGGGTATTCCGCACGCCCTCGGCCGTCTCGATGCAGATCAAGCGGCTCGAGGAGGTCTTGGGCGTTTCGGTCTTCAAGCGCGACGCCCGCAACGTGTCGCTGACGCCCGATGGAGAGGTGCTGATTGGTTATGCGCGCCGGCTGCTTGCACTCAACCGCGAGACCATGTCGCGCTTCGTCAGCCCGAATGTCAGCGGCGTCGTCAAGATCGGGGCGCCGAGCGACTATGGCGAATTCGTGCTGCCCCAGGCGCTCAAGCGTTTCGCGCAGACCCACCCCGACGTCATGGTGGATGCGGTGATCGACCAGTCCGTCGAACTGCGCAAGCGCTTTGCGGCCGGACATCTCGACCTCGCTCTCGTCAGTTGCTCGGCCGAAGGCCAGCGGATCAACGGCGAAAAGATCATGACCGATGAGATTGTTTGGGTGGGGGCCAAGGGCGGGCAGACTTACCTGCGCGATCCGTTGCCGATCTCGCTGTGGGACGAGGGCTGCGCTTGGCGGCAATCGGCCATCGAAAGCCTCGAGCGCGTGCGTCGCGCCTATCGCATCGCCTTCATGACCGCCAATGTTTCGGGTCAGCGCGCCGCGATCCAGGCCGATATCGCCGTCGCCCCGATGGGGCGAAACTTTGTCGGCAACGACGTGCAGATCCTCGGCCCCGAGACCGGATTGCCGACCATGGGCACCTACGACCTCGAACTCCAGGTCGTCGACAACCCCGCCACACCGGTGCAGGCGTTCGCCGACCATCTCCGCTCGATCTTCGCCCAGTTCGAGGAAACCGGCGAATTCGCCTGCTGCTGAGGCTATCCCTTACCGCCGTCCCCTTCGTCCGCCCCTGCGCCGGGGGCCTTCGCCGCCCTCGATGTCGCGCTCCGGCTGGTCGGCCTGGCGGGCAGGGAGGGTGACAACGCTTGCGAGGTTGGGGAAGGCGTCGCGCTTGTTGGGCAACGCCATCGCGGAGACGAAATGGTCCTGGAATTTCGGTTCCAGCGCGGTCTCGATCTTCTCGATCCGCTGGACTGTCTCCTCGATCTCGCGGCGGTAGTTGCAGTTGAGCAGCGCCATGCGCGCGCCGGCGCCGGCCGCGTTGCCCACCGCCTTGACCTTCTCGAGGTCGCAATCGGGAATGAGGCCCAGCACCATGGCGTATTTCGGATCGATGAAGGAGCCGAACGCGCCGGCGAAGCCGATCCTGTCGACCTGGCCGATGCCCTGCTTGTCCATCAGGAGCTTGATGCCGGCGTAAAGGGCGGCCTTGGCGAGCTGGATGGCGCGGATGTCGTTCTGCTTGATCGTCAGCCGCGGCGCGGTTTCCTTGAGCACGTAGGAGAAGGTGCGGCCTTCGGCGACAATGCGCGGATTGCGCTCGGCGAGCGACCCGTCGATGACGCCGTCTTCCGAGATGATGCCCGCGAGATACATTTCGGCCACCACCTCGATGATGCCCGATCCGCAGACGCCCGTGACGCCGAGCTTCTCGGTGGCTTCCGCAAAGCCGTCCTCGTCCGACCATTGTTCGATGCCGATCACCCGGAAGCGCGGCTCCAGTGTTTCGGGATCGATGCGCACGCGTTCGATGGCGCCGGGGGCGGCGCGCTGGCCGCAGGAAATCTCGGCGCCTTCGAAGGCCGGGCCCGTGGGAGAGGAGGCGGCCACGCAACGTGCCCAGTTGCCGAGCACGATCTCGGCATTGGTGCCGACGTCGACGATGAGCATCATCTCGTCCTGCCGGTGCGGGCCTTCCGACAAGGTGACGGCAGCCGCATCGGCGCCGACATGGCCGGCGATGCAGGGCAGCATGTAGGTGCGCGCGCCGGCATTGAGGTCGATGTCGATATCGGAGGCCGGAAGGCTGACGGCTCCGGATACCGCAAGCGCGAAGGGCGCGCCGCCGAGTTCGGTCGGGTCGATGCCGAGGAACAGGTGGTGCATGATCGGGTTGCCGACGAAGACGGAATCGAGAATGTCGTGGCGATCGATCCCGCCCTGTTCGCAGACCTTGCCGATCAGACCGTTGATCGCCTCGCGCACGGCCTTCGTCATCGCTTCCCGGCCCTCGGGATTCATCATGACATAGGAGACGCGGCTCATCAGATCCTCGCCGAAGCGGATCTGCGGGTTGGAGGTGCCGGCGGAGGCAACCGTGCGGCCCGAAAGCAGTGACGACAGATGCATGGCGATGGTAGTCGAGCCGATATCGCAGGCGATCCCGTAGGCTTCGTTCTTGAGGCCGGGATAGAGCGCGATCAGGCGCGGAGGGGTGTCGTCGCGGTCGCAGAAGATGGCGGCCGTGACCTTCCATTCGCCGGCCCGCAGGACCGACTGAACCTTCGGCAACAGGTGCGGATCGGTTGTCAGACCGCGCAAGCCCCAGTCGCGCTCAAGCGCGGCGATCAGCCGGTCGAGGTCGCCGAGCGGCTTCTCCATGTCGGGTTCCTCGACCTCGACATAGCACATGCGCACGGCGGGATCGCGCTCGATGACGCGGGTGTCGGCGTCCTTGCGCACGACCTGGGCGTTGATGATCGTATCCTGCGGCACATCGATGACGAGATCACCCTCGATGGTGGCCGAGCAGGAGAGGCGGCGGTCTTGCGGCAGACCGCGGACGCGGTCGTAGCGTTCCTCCTTCGGCCCCTTCGGCGAGATGTGATCGGCGCGCGATTCGATGCCGTGCTTGGCGAACTTGCCTTCCTGCACCACCACCTGGCAACGCCCGCAGGTGGCGCGGCCGCCGCAGACGCTCTCGACATAGACGCCGAGGTCACGGGCGGCGTCGAGCACCGGCGTTCCCTTCGGGAAACGGCCGCGCTTGCCCGAGGGCATGAAGAGGACGAGGTGGTCGGCATCGCTGGTCATCAAGGGGCCTTTTGTGGGGAATGCTCACATCATCATGTGAGCGGTGGTGCGGGCGAAGTAGATGAAGGAGATCAGGAACCCGAGTGCAATCAGCGGCAGAAGCAGTTCGAGCCAGCGAAGAACGCCGGCGGTATCCCGATCGCGACTCGTACGCATGTCCTGAACAAGCGAAACGATCAGCGCCACGGAGAGATAGGCGGCGCAAAGACCGATGATCGCTGCGATCGTCTCGTTGAGTGCGGCTGTTTCGGGATGAGCCTGTGCCAGTTCAAGAAGGGCGAAACCCGCGCCCGCTGCAATGGCGATATGCAGCACCATCGTGAAGTAATCGGAAATCTTGCGGGCATGTTCCAGTGCATGATTCTGCTTGTCCGGCATGATCCATTCCCCTCGGCGTTCAGCGTGACAGCAGTTTGTCCGTGCTTTGCCGAAGCGTCGAGGGGGAATTCCATCTGCGCGTTCCAAGAACGGTCTCAGCTACCCCGGCGTGCCGCACGGCCGCCGCGACGGCGGGAGGCGTCGCCACCGGCGGCAGGTGCTGCTGCAGCGGTCGCGCCGGCGGCCGGAGCGTAGTCGCGATAGGTGCGGATCCAGTTGGTGCAGTCCGGGTCAGTGCCGTTCAAGACGTTGGCGGCGCGGACCATCTCCATTTCCTGCGGGCGGCAGGGGTTCATGATAGCGCTCGTCATGCCGGCACCGATGACCATCGGGATGAAGCCGGCATTGACGCCATGGCGGTGCGGCAGGCCGAAGGAGATGTTGGACAGGCCGCAGGTGGTGTTGACCTTGAGTTCGTGACGCAGGCGATGGAGAAGCGCAAAGACCTGCTTGCCGGCGGTGCCCATGGCGCCGATCGGCATGACCAGCGGATCGACCACGATGTCCTCGGGCTTGATGCCGTAATCGGCGGCGTGCTCGACGATCTTCTTGGCGACGGCGAAGCGGACGTCCGGGTCTTCGGAAATGCCGGTTTCGTCGTTGGAGATGGCGACGACAGGCACGTCGTATTTCTTGCAAAGAGGCAGGATGGCCTCGAGCTTCTCGACTTCGCCGGTGACGGAGTTGACCAGCGGGCGGCCCTTGGCGACGGCGAGTGCGGCTTCGATGGCCGCGGTCACGGAGGAATCGATCGACAGCGGCACGTCGACGAGATCCTGGACGATCTGCAGCGTCTTGACGAGGAGCGGCGGCTCGGTCTCGTTCGGGTTGACGGCTGTCACGCCGGCATTGACGTCGAGCATGGTGGCGCCGGCTGCGACCTGGGCCAGGGCGTCGGCCTTCACGGTCTCGAAATTGCCTTCGATCATCTCGGCGGCGAGCTTCTTGCGGCCGGTGGGATTGATCCGCTCGCCGATGACGCAAAAGGGCTGGTCGAAGCCGATGACGACTTCGCGGGTGGCGGATGCGACGATGGTGCGGGTCATGTAGTTTCCTCTGGGTCTGGCCCGCCTGCGGCAGGACATAAAGATTTGTTTATATCATTATAGGTCTTGCCGGGACTTTTCAAGTCTCGCCTTCGGCGGCCACGCCGGCGAGCTTGTGCGGCGACATCTGCTCGGCGCCTTCGGCCTCCTCGAGCCGCGCCTCGGCCATCTCGTTGGCGAAGTTCGGCTCCTTGCGCCAGGGCTTGCGGCCCTTGAGAACGCCCGAATCGTGGACGATCTCGGCCACATACTCTTCCTGCCGGTAAGCCATCACGTGGATGCCCGACACACCGGCGATCTCCTTGACCTCGTTGATGATGTCGATGCAGAGGCGCTTGCCCTCGGCCTTCTGGTCTTCGGCGCCCTCGAGCCGCTTGATGATGTGATCGGGAATATGCACGCCTGGCACGTTGGAGCGCATCCATTTGGCGGTGCGCGCGGAGGCGAGGGGGCCGACGCCGCAGAGAATGTAGCATTGCTCGTCGAGACCCAGGTCGCGCACGCGGCTCATGTAGGTACGGAACATTTCCACGTCGAAGCAGTACTGGCTCTGGACGAATTGCGCGCCGGCGGCGATCTTCTTGGCCAGCCGCATGGGCCTGAATTCCTGCGGCGGCACGAAGGGATTGATCGCCGCACCTAGGAAGACCTGCGGCGGCGTTGTCAGCTTGCGACCGGAAAGGAAGCGGGATTCGTCGCGCATGGTGCGCACGGTTTCCAGAAGCGACATGCAATCGAGATCGAAGACAGGCTTGGCGCCGGGCTGGTCGCCCGCCTGCACCCCGTCGCCGGTCAGGCAGAGGATGTTGCACACGCCCATGGCGGCCGCGCCGAGAACGTCGCCCTGGATGGCGATGCGGTTCTTGTCGCGGCAGGCGATCTGCATGATCGGCGCGTAGCCCATGCGGGTGAGCAGCGCGCAGATGCCGACCGAGGACATGTGGCAGTTGGCGCCCGACGCGTCGACGGCGTTGATGCCGTCGACCCAGCCTTCGAAGACGGCCGCGCGATCATAGACTTCTTCGGGATCTGCGCTGTCGGGCGGATTGAGCTCGGCGGTGACGGCGAATTCGCCGCGGCGGAGCACGCGCTCCAGCCGTCCGCGGGAGGAATGATCGGGCTTCGGATCGAGCGGAAGGTGGGCGCCGAGGGGATTGATATCGCTCATTGCGCCGTCTCCGTGCGGGCTTCCTCGCGGGCGGCAGCCGCCTGGGCGGTGACCCTCAGCCAGGAGGATGTTTCGCGCAGCGATTGGTCGACCGGCTTCTGCACCGAAAGGATCTTTTCGCCGTGGCGCATGCGTGTCGAACCTTCGAAGGCCTGCACCCAGACGCAGGGCATGTCGGGCTCGACCTCGCAATTTCCGTTGGCGCGCACGCCGCCGCAGGGGCCGTTGCGCAGCTGCTTGGGGCAGTTCATCGGGCAGGACATGCCGGTGGAGGAGAGGACGCACTGGCCGCACATGCGGCAGTCGAACAGAAAGCTCTTCACGCCCTTTTCGACGAATTTCACCGGGGCCTCGGCGCGCTGGTAACCGATCCGCCTGATCACCGGGTGGAGAGCGAGGAAGGCGTTGGAGAAATGATTGTAGAACCACTCGAAGAAGCGGGCGTTGCGCACGGACCAGAGCCGGATGGCGATCCTGTTGCGGCGGCGCCGGCTGGGCGAGACGCCCGCCGGACTGTAGGCGGTCGCCGGGGCCTTCGCCTTCGGCTTGGCGCCGGCGGCAGGCGCCGCGCCCGTCTTCGAGGGTGCGTCATTCATCGGCCAGTCTGCCTCCACTGCGTGCCACTTCCACCAGCCGGTCCTGCGGCCAGAGCGCTTCGAGTTCCGCGGCCGCCTTTTCGGCTTCCGCCTCCAGATCGTCGGAGACGGGTTCCGGGTCGGCGCGGCGCCATTCGGCCAGATAATCGTCAGTGCCGGCTGCGCCCGAGCGCATCGCCGCCATGTCGATCGCCTCGGAGAAGCGGACCGCAAGCTCGCGCTTGGCGGTCTGGCGTCCCTTCTTGACGATGACCTGGGCGGGAATATCGCGCCAGAAGACGATGACTTTGTCGGCCATGGGAAACTCCTTGAAAACGAGAATGCGTGCGGGAACGTCGCGTGGCTATTTCGGCCACGACGTGCGGGCGCTTCAATTGCGACCTCGGCCCGGGATGGTCTCCGGGCGCGCGGTTATTTACCCGATTCTGTGACTACCACACGCCCCTGGTGATCCCGTTCCAGAGCCAGAACCAGATCGTCGGGTGGAAATACTGCCGGGATACACCTTCGGCGGGCAGCGGCTTGAGCGCGCCGTTGACCGCATCGCGTAACGCGGAAACTGCGATGTCGCGGGCGGCGGCGGTCTGAAGCACCGTGTCGGTGAAGATGGTTTCGCGCGACGAGGGGGTCACGACCTTGCGGTAGAGGGCGGCGCCGGTGTCGATGCCGGCGTCGGTCAGATGGACGGTGGTGCCGTAATGGTCCGGATCGTTGGCAATACGCGCCCAGTAGCCGCCCCACATGCCGCGATAGCGCGGGGTGATGCCGGGATGAAAGTTCAGGACCGGGCAAGGTATGGCGGCGAGCGTCTCCTTGCGCAGAATCCGGCAACTGACGGTCATCAGGGCCGAGGGCTGGAGTTCGGCGATGAGCGCCAGCGTCTGCGGTGCATTGGCGGACGGGACGTCGCGGATTTCAACGCGCGGATCGTGGCGATCGGAGGCGCCGTGCTGTCTGAGGATTTCGCTTGTCCGCCGCTTGGCGAAGCGTTTGCCGAAACGCGACACGACCATCGTCAGGAACTGCCCGAGGGCCGAGAGCCAGCCGAGCAGGCGGGCCTTGCGGCGGACGAACGCAACCTTGGATTCCGGTGTCTCGCGCAGCACCACGACACGCGGAAAGGCTTGCGCGACCGCATTGATGACGATCCAGGGGAAACTGCCACCTGCGGTGAGGATGATGATCGGCTTTTCGTCTGTCATTGCTGTTCGTATCGAGGGGTTCGGCGCCGACCCTAATCCAACTGACTTTCGGAATGTCATGAAAATCCCGTGATCGGGATCACGCCCAAGTCCGGCTGCCGGCGGTCAGAAGAACCACATCAGCAGCGCGCCGGTGGCGAAGACCACCGCGGATGCCATGAGAATGGCCAGCAGGCCGAGAAAAATCCCGACGCCCAGGCAGTAGCCGTCCCTCTCGGTATGGGCGACGCCGAGAACCGCGAAGGCGACGGCCGGCGGCCAGTTGCCGAAAGGGATGGGGATGGCACAGATCACGGCCAGGACGAGCGCCAGGAGCCCGAACAGTCTTTCGTGTATCACGCGGTGAATAGGCCAGCGGCGCGGCCTGACCCAGTTTTCGGCGCGCTTGAGCCAGGGAGCCACCCGCATGGCCATCACCCGGAAACGGCTTCTCTCGATGGAAAAATCGGCGATGCGCCTCGGCAGCCAGACCTTGTCGTAGCCGATGAGGATCTGCCAGGCGACGAAGATCATCGGCAGGCCGAGAACGAGCGTGGCACCCGGTGGCAAAGGGATGAGGTTCGGCAGAGAGAAGATCAGCATGAAGGCGCCGAAGGACCTGTCCTCCAGCGCTTCGGCCAGCTGACGTATGCTGATGCGCTCGCCGGGTTCAGCGGCGAGTTCGAGAAGCAGATCGGAGAGTTTTTCTGGGCGGGTACGGGATTCGACCGGATCGACCGGAAACTCTGGGGTAGTTGTGTGCGTGTTCACGGGAGCCGGATTACTGGAAACGTGACGCATATCCTAGGCTTCAAATGCTTAAAAATTATGGCAGGCGCCGTCATGCGCCCGCGCCCGCCTCTTCGAGGAACGGTGCGAGGTCTCCATAGCCGGTGAAACGGCGCTCGAAACGCAGGCCGAGGATATCCGCAACCTCCCGGGCACGGGTGGTCAGGGCCGGGTCATCGGTCTGGGCGAGATAGAGGGCGCGCTCGTAGTTGGCGAAATAGATGTCGCGCAACTCCGGATGCCGGTCGAGGCCGAGCGAGCGGATGAGGAAGGTCTCGTAGTGGCGGGCGAGAAAATCGGTGATGAAGAAGGTCGTCACCATCTCGTCGGCCGCGCCCGCGAAAGCCTGGTTGCCGTAATAGAAGGAAAAGCAGTGTGGTCCCTCGATACGCGAGACCCCGTGCTCCTCGCAGAGCCGGTCGAGCGCGCCGCCCGTTCCGCAATCGGCATAGCCGAGAAAGATGTGCTCATACCCTTCGGCGCGGGCCTCGCGAATGGCCTGGTCGGCTGCCGGAGCTATCTTTTGCGGATGATGGTGGAAATCCGCCGGGAGACACTTGAGATCGATGTGGTCATGACCCAGTTGCTGATTGATCGCCAGCACTTCGCGGGCGATCATGCCGCAGGCGATGACGCGAATCTTCGGATTGGTAGTCGCAGACTTCGCTTCGTCGTTTTTCGGTGAATGGTCGGCGGTCGCCATCTATTCGCCTTTTCCGCGGTCGCTTCGGTCGACCGTTCTGCAAGAGGAGTCACGACAAACATGAAATATCTCAAGATTGCCGGCGTGCTGACGATCCTGCTCTCGCTCGTCGCCTGCGCCAACACCATTCGCGGCGTCGGTCGCGACGTCAAGGATTCCGCGGCAGCCGTCGACGACGCGGTCAGCTGAGCCCGACGCCTCAGGACAAGGCCTCCGCCGGTTCCCGTCAGGACCCGGCGGAGACGTAACTCAATTGGCGGCCTTCTGGTTGTGCTTGCGCGCCATCAGGGACTTGGCGGTCTCGACGGCGACGGCCGCATCTCGGCAATAGGCGTCTGCGCCCACAGCCTGGCCGAATTCCTCGTTGAGCGGTGCGCCACCGACGAGCACGATGTAGTCGTCGCGGATGCCCTTTTCCTTCATCGTGTCGATGACGACCTTCATGTAGGGCATGGTGGTGGTGAGCAGCGCCGACATGCCGACGATATCCGGCTTGTGCTTCTCGATGGCATCCAGATAGTTCTCGACCGGATTGTTGATGCCGAGATCGATGACCTCGAAACCAGCACCTTCCATCATCATGCCGACGAGGTTCTTGCCGATGTCGTGGATGTCGCCCTTGACGGTGCCGATGACCATGGTGCCGAGCTTGGGCGCGCCGGTCTCTACGAGAAGGGGGCGGAGGATGGCCATGCCGGCCTTCATGGCGTTGGCCGACATCAGCACTTCCGGCACGAACAGGATGCCGTCGCGGAAATCCTCGCCGACGATGCGCATGCCTTCGACCAGCGCCTTGGTGAGCACGTCGTAAGGCGCCCAGCCGCGATCGAGCAGAATCCGGGTGGCTTCCTCGATTTCTTCCTTCAGGCCGTCATAGAGGTCGTCCATCATCTGCGAGACGAGCTCGTCGTCGGGAAGTTCGGAGAGAATGATTTCTTCGTCATCAGCCATGCGGGAATCTCCAAAGCGCGAAACGCGAGCTCTTATACACTGTTACCCTAGGGTATACAGAGGGTCGCTATCATTTGGCTAACGACATTGAAAGCGTCCGGAAGCGACGCTTCCGCGTCCGATCGAGGAAAAGCGTGGTGTCGCGTCAAAGCCATCCGAAGACGCAACCGGACCCGTGGCGCGCTGTTTTCCGGATGAAAATTCCTTCCAGATCGGCGACTGTCGCCGGACGAGGGTAGATTACGGATGGACTACGATATGGCTGTCGACGGAGCGGACAACGCAGTGGCTGAACAGGCTGAAGGCCGCGCCGGCGGACGGCGGAGCAGGGGCGCGGCCGGGCGTCGCGCCGAACGCGGTTCGCGCGGACCGGGGCTCTCGCTCCCCTTCATCATGCGCAAGATCAATACCTATGACGTCCTCGACGAGGAAGGTCTGGCCATCATCGAGGGAAATGCCGACCTCATTCTCGAGGAAATCGGCATCGAGTTCCGCGACGATCCTGAAACGCTGCAGCTCTGGCGCGATGCGGGCGCCGACGTCCGCGGCGAACGGGTTCACTTCCCGAAGGGCCTGTGCCGCGAACTGATCAAGACCGCGCCGCCGGTGATCACCCAGCATGCACGCAATGCCGCCCGGACCGTTGAGATCGGCGGCAAGTCGACGGTTTTCGCCCCCGTCTACGGCCCGCCCTTCGTACGCGATCTCGAGGGCACGCGTCGCTACGCGACGATCGAGGATTTCCGCAATTTCGTGAAACTCGCCTACATGGCGCCGGCCATGCACCATTCGGGTGGCACGGTGTGCGAACCGGTCGACATTCCGGTGAACAAGCGTCACCTCGACATGATCTACTCGCATATGCGCTACTCCGACAAACCCTTCATGGGATCGGTGACCGCGCCGGAGCGCGCCGAGGACACGGTGGAGATGTGCAAGATCCTGTTCGGCGCCGACTTCGTCGACCAGAACTGCGTCGTCATCAATCTGATCAACGCCAACTCGCCGATGGTCTTCGACCAGACGATGCTGGGCGCGCTGAAGGTCTATGCGCGCAACAACCAGGCCTCGGTGGTCTCGCCCTTCATTCTCGCGGGCGCCATGAGCCCGGTCACTGTGGCCGGCACGCTGACGCAGATACTTGCCGAGGTTCTGGCGGGCGCGGCGCTGACCCAGCTCGTCCGTCCCGGCGCGCCGGTGATCTTCGGGACTTTTGCCGCTTCGATCTCCATGCAGTCGGGTGCGCCGACCTTCGGAACGCCGGAGCCGTCGCTGGTTTCCTACGGCGCGGCGCAGCTGGCGCGCCGTCTCGGCATTCCCTTCCGGACAGGCGGCTCGCTCTGCGGTTCGAAAGTGCCGGATGCGCAGGCTGCCCACGAGAGCGGCTCGACGCTGAACACCACGCTGCTGGCCGGCACGAACTTCGTGCTCCACTCCGCCGGCTGGCTGGAAGGCGGGCTGGTGGCCTCCTACGAGAAGTTCATGATCGACTGCGACCAGCTCGGCATGCAGCAGCGCTTTGCCGAGGGCATCGATCTGTCGGAATCGGGCCAGGCTCTCGAGGCCATCCGCGAGGTGGGCCCAGGCAGCCACTATCTCGGTTGCGCCCACACACGGGCCAATTTCCAGACCGCCTTCTATCGTTCGCCGCTGGCCGACAACAATTCCTACGAGCAGTGGCTGGCCGAGGGTGAAAAGCGCATCGAGGAGCGGGCGCGCGCCCAGTGCCAGAGCTGGCTCGACAGCTATGTCGCGCCCGATCTCGATCCGGCGATCGACGAGGCGCTCAAGGAGTTTATCACCAAGAAGAAGGATTCCATGCCCGACGCCTTCACATGAAAAGGTCAGCGCCGCTTGGGCGCAACGACGGGTGAGGTCGAGGGCCGCGAGATTATCGCGGCTTTCGTCCAGAAGGATGTATGGGGCCGGTAACACCGGCCCCTTTTTCGTCGGAAGATGTCTCTGTCTCTCGTCTGCGATGGAGACGGATGCACCGCGGCCAGAATTTTTCTCTCGGAAAAACAAAATCTTGAGATGGTGCACGCCTCATCTTCGACGTTGCGTCTTGTAAAAGATATATCTTTGAATAGATAATACGGCATCAAGACACATCAGGAGTGATACGATGCACGGAATGCACAGACACAAATGGCGCGGTGGACATGGCTGCGGACACGGACTTGCCGGGGTCTTCTTCGGGCCGGCGGGCAGGGGGGGCGGCCATGGCCGCGGGCATGGCGGCGGGCCCTTCGGCCGTCACCGCGGCGGACCTTTCGGCGGCGGACCCTTCGGCGGCCGGCGCATGTTCGATTCGGGCGCGCTGCGTCTGGTCGTCCTCGGGCTCATCGCCGAAGAGCCGCGCCACGGTTACGACATCATCAAGGCGCTCGAGGCGCAATTCCAGGGAACCTACAGCCCGAGCCCCGGCGCCATCTATCCGATGTTGCAGATGCTCGAAGAGGCCGACCTGCTGACCTCCGAGGCCGATGGCAAGAAGAAGCTCTATTCGATCACCGCCGAGGGCCGTGCCTATCTCGACGAGAACAGCGCCGAACTCGACCGCATCAAGGCGCAGCTGGACGAAATGGCCGAGGAGATGCAGGGAGTCTCGCTGGGGCAGGAGTTCCGCGCCCTCAAGCACGCCCTGTTCGGGCAGGTCCGCGGCGGCGCATTCACCGCCGAGCAGGCGGAGAAGGCACTCGAGATCCTCAAGGCCGCACGCCGCCAGATCGAAGACCTGTAAGCGGACAGAACATCGCAGAAACGACTACGCCGCCGGGGAAAGACCGGCGGCGTTTTCAATTCGGTTGAGCGCGAAAACAAACTGCTGGCTGCAGCCGCTTATTCACCCGCGCCGGCGGCCGCGGGTGCGGGCAGGGGCGTCCGCGCCTGAAGCCGCTGCGGAGTTCTTCATCGGGCCAATGCGTTCCACGATCGTCTCGATAGTTGGACGCGAGGCCTTCTGGTGGCCGTCGATGGCTTTCCGCATGGCGGCCAGATGTTCGCAGGAGGTGCCGCAGCAACCGCCGATGATCCGGGCGCCGGCGTCGACGGCCAGCCGCGCATAGTCGGCCATCAGCGGCGGCGTGCCGGAATACTGGATCTCGGTGCCCTTGAATTCCGGAATACCGCAATTGCCCTTGACCACGACGACCGCGTTCGGGTCGGCTCCCGTCATGTCGAGAAGCGAAGATAGGATATCGGACGCGCCGACACCGCAATTGGCGCCGACGGCGAAGGGACCGTCGCCGATGTCCTTGGCCACATCATGGATATCCTTGGGATGCAGGCCCATCATGGTCTTGCCGGCGGTGTCGAAAGAGCCGGTATAGACGAAGGGCAGGTCGAGCGCGACGGCGGCTTCGGCAGCGGCGCGGATCTCGTCGGCAGCCGACATGGTCTCGATCCAGACGATGTCGATGCCGCCGGCCTTCAGGCCCTCGATCTGTTCCTTGAAAGCGTCGACTGCTTCCTCGTAGGTCATGGCGCCGAGCGGCACGAGAAGCTCGCCGGTGGGGCCAACGGAGCCGCCGACGATGACCTTGCGCGGCGCGCCGTCGGCGACCTTGCGGGCGATCTCGGCGGCCTTCTTGTTGAGCGCGAAGACGCGATCCTGGGCGTGGTGCAGCTTGAGGCGCTGCCGGGTGCCGCCGAAGGAATTGGTGAGGATGATGTCGGCGCCGGCGTCGACGAAATCCTGGTGAAGCTTGACGATACGGTCCGGGTGGGTTTCGAGCCACATCTCCGGTGCTTCACCCGATTCCAGACCCACCTCGAAGAGATTGGTGCCGGTGGCGCCGTCGGCGAGAAGCACGCCTTTCTCGGCAAGGAGATCGGCGAGGGGATTGGCGGTGGCGGACATCGTCTGTCTCCGAAACTTGCTGTTGGCCGCGGTCTTGGGGTGCGGCATGATCATGTCAGTGATATAAAGATTTCTTTATGTCTCCGCAACCGTCGTGCGCGGGACCGACTCACAAAACGGCTGCCGAAACGAAAAAAGACGGCGGTCGCCCGTAGCGCCGCCGTCTTGCTTCTTCGTCGGATGCGGCTCAGGCCGCCTCGTCGTCCACCATGGTATGGTCGACAGGGGTGACCATGGCCGAGATCACGTCTTGGATGTCGAGCGTTCCGATCGGCTTGCCTTCGGCATTGATGACGACCGCACGGCTGACCGACTGCTCGGTCATCCGCTTCGCTGCCGTTTCCAGAACGGCACCGGACCTGATCTTCGGTCCGGGGTGCTCGCCGCCGTCCACCGGCTCCATCACCATGTCGACGGTGATGACGCGGCCGCGGTTCACCTCACGCACGAAGTTGGAGATGTACTCGTCGGCAGGCTTGAGCACGATCTCCTGTTTGGTGCCCTGCTGAACCACTTCGCCGTCGCGCAGGATGGCGATGCGATCACCGAGACGGAGCGCCTCGTCGAGGTCGTGGGTGATGAAGACGACCGTTTTCTTGATCTCCTTCTGCAGGTCGAGAAGCACCGACTGCATGTCCATGCGGATGAGCGGGTCGAGCGCCGAGAAGGCCTCGTCCATCAGCAGGATCGGTGCGTCGTTGGTCAGCGCGCGGGCCAGACCCACGCGCTGCTGCATGCCGCCGGAGAGCTGGTTGGGATAGTTGTCCTCGAAGCCCTCGAGGCCGACGCGGGTGATCCAGCGCTGAGCTTCCTCTTCCTGCTTCTTTCGGGGAACACCCTGAAGCTCCAGACCGTAGACAGTGTTCTCCATCACGGTGCGGTGGGGAAGAAGCGCGAATTTCTGGAACACCATCGCCGTCTTGTGGCGACGGAATTCCCTCAGCTCCTTCTCGTTCATCTTGACCACATCCTCGTCGCCGACGATGACCTCGCCCACAGTCGGGTCGATCAGCCGGTTGATGTGTCGGATGAGCGTCGACTTGCCCGAGCCCGAGAGGCCCATGACCACCTGGATGGCGCCGCCGGGCATCTCGATGTTGATGTCCTTGAGGCCCAGTACGTGGTTGTGCTTCTCGTTGAGTTCGGTCTTCGACATGCCCCCCTTGACCAGATCCACATAAGCGGACGGATCGGAGCCGAAGATCTTGTAAAGATGGCGGATCGAGATTCCGATTCCTTCTTCTCCCTGATCAGCCATGGACCACCTCCAGGTGCTTCTGGAGCCGTTTGCCGTAGGCCTGGCTCACTCGGTCAAAGATGATGGCGATGCCGACGATGGCGAGACCGTTGAACATGCCGAGTGTGAAATACTGGTTGTTGATCGACCGCAGGATGCCGAGGCCGAGGCCGGGAACGCCGATCATCGCGGCGACCACGACCATGGCGAGCGCCATCATGATGGTCTGGTTGACGCCGGCCATGATGGTGGGCAGCGCGAGCGGCATCTGGACGTTCTTGAGCCGCTGCCAGCTCGACGAGCCGAAGGCGTCCGCGGCTTCCAGCACGTCCTTGTCGACGAGGCGGATGCCGAGATTGGTCAGGCGGATGATCGGCGGGATGGCATAGACCATGACGGCGATCAGGCCCGGCACGCGACCGATGCCCAGAAGCATGATCACCGGAACAAGATACACGAAGCTCGGCATCGTCTGCATAACGTCGAGGATGGGATTGAAGACGGACTGGACCCGGTCCGATCGAGCCATCAGGATGCCGATAGGAATGCCGACGATGATGGCGAGAAGGGTTGCGACGACCGTCATTGCGATCGTACTCATGGTGTCTTCCCACATGCCGAAGTAGCCGACGAGCAGAAGGATGACCGCGACCGATGCGGCGATCTTGAGGCTTCTGGATGCCAGATAGGCTATTCCGGTGATGACGAGAAGGACGAGAATCCAGGAGGAGTCCGTCAGCAGATCCTCCATCCAGAACATAAACCATTTGACTGGCGAGAGAGCCGTTTCGAAGCCGGCGCCGTAGGCTCGCGTGAATTCGCGAAAACCGGTGTCGATTGTCTTCTTGATAGCTGTGAGTGTCGAGCGATCCATGGCTGGGAAATCCAGCAGCCAGTCCGGAACCCACTCTGGTAAAGAGACCATTTTTGTTGTTCCCCGATGTTGATGACGACCGGCCGTTCCCGCATGTGGCCGGCGACACAAAAAAGTGGCGGGCCGGGGCCCGCCACTTGTTCAGGCGATTACTTGACCGCCTTTTTCACTTTTTCGGCGACGTCCTCGGAGACCCAGTTGGTCCAGACGTCCGGGCTCTCGTTCAGGAAGTGATAGGCGGCGTCCTCACCGGTGGCCTGGTTGTCGGACATCCAGGCGAGAAGCTTGTTGACCGTGTTGTTCTCCCAGGAGCGGTTCTCGAGATATTCGTAAGCCGGACCGCCAGCCTGTTTGAAGCGATCGGTCACCACCGTGTACACCTCGGACTTCGACCAGGCGTTGGGCTTGGGATCGGCACAATCCGGCTTGGAGGTGCAGCTGTCCCACTCTTCCTTGTTGAATTCCACCGGGAAGTCGAGCTTGACCATGTCGTACTTGCCGAGCAACGCGGTCGGGGCCCAATAGTAGCCAAACCAGGGCTCACCCGCTTCGTAGGCCTTGGCGATCGAGCCGTCGAGACCGGCGGCGGAGCCGGTTTCAACCAGCTCGAAGCCGTGCTCGGCGCCATCATAGGCCTTGAACTGGTTCGTGGTGATCACGCGGCAGCCCCAACCTTCGGGGCAGTTGTAGAGGCCGCCCTTGCTGGCGTCGTCGGGGTGCGGGAACACTTCTGGATGGTTGAGGGCGTCGACTACCGTCTTGATTTCAGGGTGCTTGTCCGCGACGTATTTCGGAATCCACCAGCCTTCGACGCCGCCTTCCGACAGCGATTCGGAGGCGTAGTGAAGCTTGCCTTCTTCGGTCGCCTTATCGAGGACGACGCGCATGGCGTTGACCCATGCTTCAGGAGCGACGTCCGGCTCGCCCTTCTCGATCATCGAGGTCAGCGTCGGCTGGGTATCGCCGGCGACCAGTTCGGCGTCGCAGCCATAGCCCTCTTCGAGGATGATCTTGTCGATGTTGGCGAGGACTTCGGCCGAGGCCCAGTTCATGTTGGCGATGGTGACGCGGCCGCAGTCTTCTGCGGAAGCGGCGCCGGCGAAGCCCATGATGCCGGCTGCGAGGATGGTGGAAGCAAGAAGCTTCTTCATAGAAAAGACCTCCCAGTCTTTGATGATAGCAGTCGTGTTTCCCATTTCGAACGCCGGCTACTGCATGATCCGGCACCGAATATTTGGAGGCGTGTCGCCACAAGAACACTGAAGACCGAATCTCAATGAGACAATGCCGCATTTACGACATCGGCTGACGTTATCACGCAGCTGAAATTCGGCCGTCCGTTCGGGGCGACCGTTGAGCCATCGCTCAAACTAAGCTTCACGAGGGATAAATCAACCGCCTCCAGACAATTCCTGATGAATGTCGCGTCTGGGACATTTGCCGCATTGCTGCACCGCAGGCGTTAACGCAAAAAATCGCCTCGTTCACCATTGCTTAGAGTTTCAATAACGCTCCGGTAACAATGTTCGGGTTAGAAAGGTCCTTGCGGCGGGGGACGCCTACCGCAAGGCCCGGATCAGGTACTGCGTACCGGGACTTTTTCTTCTTCCGAGCGTATTTTCGGAAGCGCCAGGCGTGACTTTGGCAGGCCGCACGAATCTCACCGGTTCGGGCGGCTTTCACGTTTCAGGGCCTTGGCGGGCTTGATTCATGGCTGCGGCGGTTTGATGAGGCCGAACTTCCGCAACCAGCACAAAACAGTTCATTTCAAACGGAAAAAGGCCGCCGCGGTGTGCGCGACGGCCTCATGCATTTTATCGACTTTGTCGGATCAGCCGGCCGAGCGGGTGCGCACCAGGCGGGCGAAGCCGCGTTTCATCAGGCTGCGCTTGTCGGAGTTCTTCGGGCCTTGGCTGTGCCAGGCGATCTGTACGCCGTTGCTGCGGTCGAATATGAAGAGCATTTCGTTTGTTCCATGTCACCAGAGGTTGAAACGCGATCCGGATCAGAACCCTTCGCGGACCGCCGCTATACGCCCGCCGGATGGCGTCGCGAGCAGACAGAAACGTCACGCCATGTCGCAATTCAGGCATGGCGAAAAAATTCCGTTCACGCCTCGTCACAGGCCTTAAAAAGTGGTTGAGAACCAGGGGGCGAGAGGCTGTCACTCACGCCCTGTCGCATACGGGAGCTCGCAGACTGATGACGCGCGCATTGATGTTTCAGGGGACAGGATCGGACGTCGGCAAGACGGTGCTGGTCGCCGGGCTCTGCAGGCTCGCCGCCAATCGCGGTCTGAGCGTGCGTCCCTTCAAGCCGCAGAACATGTCCAACAACGCCGCGGTCGCCGATGACGGGGGCGAGATCGGCCGGGCGCAATGGCTGCAGGCGCTCGCCGCGCGCGTACCGTCCTCGGTGCACATGAATCCGGTTCTCCTGAAGCCGCAGACCGAGATGGGCAGCCAGATCGTCGTGCAGGGCAAGGTCTGGGGGCAGGCGGGCGGCCGCGATTACCAGAGGCTCAAGGCGGATCTGCTGGGCGCGGTGCTCGAAAGCTATGGACGCGTATCGGACGGCGCGGATCTGGTTCTGGTCGAAGGCGCGGGCTCGCCGGCCGAGATCAACCTGCGCGCCGGGGACATCGCCAATATGGGCTTCGCGCGCGCCGCCCAGGTGCCGGTGGTGCTGGTGGGCGACATCGACCGGGGCGGGGTGATCGCCTCGCTGGTCGGCACCCACGCGATTCTTGACCCGGAAGACCGCGCCATGGTCGCCGGCTATCTGATCAACAAGTTCCGCGGCGATGTCACGCTGTTCGACGACGGCATCAAGGCCATCGGCGATTTCACCGGCTGGCCGAGCTTCGGCATCGTGCCATGGCTCAAGGACGCCGGACGTCTGCCCGCCGAGGATTCCGTGGCGCTCGAACGTCTGGCGCGGGGCCGGTCCGGCGCGCTCAAGATCGCGGTTCCGGTCCTGTCGCGGATCGCCAATTTCGACGATTTCGACGCGCTTGGAGCCGAGCCGGCGGTCGAGCTCACGTTCGTCAAACCCGGTGAGCGACTTCCCGCGGACGCGGCGCTGGTAATCCTGCCGGGATCCAAGTCGACGATCTCCGATCTCGCCGATGTCCGGGCGCAGGGCTGGGATTCTGATCTGGCCGCGCACCTGAAACGAGGCGGCCGGGTGATCGGTGTCTGCGGCGGGTACCAGATGCTCGGGCGCATCGTGCGCGATCCCGACGGAATCGAGGGCCCGGAGCGCGAAGCGGAGGGGCTCGGGCTTCTCGATATCGAAACGATTCTTTCGCCGGAAAAAACGGTTCGCAACATCCATGCCGTATCGGCCGAAAAGGGCGAGGCGCTCTCAGGCTACGAGATCCATCTGGGGGAAACGAATGGTCCGGACTGTGCGCGGCCCTTCGCGCTGATCGACGGACGTCCGGACGGCGCCGTCTCGCCGGACGGGCGAGTGACAGGAACCTATCTGCACGGCGTCTTTGCTTCGGACGCCTATCGCGCGCGCCTTCTGTCGGAATTCGGGGTCGAGGGCGCGGTCGCGGACTATCGTGCCGAAGTGGATGCGGCGCTCGACCGGATTGCCGACCAGCTCGAACCACACGTGGATTTCGATGCGCTGCTCGCCATTGCTGGCGAAGCGCAGACCGATTGACAGGTTTCGGCGCCCCCCGTATCACTGAGCGTACCGAGTGGTTCCAGCGCGGCAAAGCGACGGGCTGGATTCAAGAGGGAATGCGACGGGCGGACCCATTCAGGGCGCCTTTATCGCAGCCGACCCCGCGACTGTAGAGCGGAAAGGCGACTGTCGCCGGAGCGACGGAACGGATGGACCGGTTTGGCATGGTGCCGATCGCCCGTCCCGGAAGACACTCCGGAAAGCCACTGGCGTGGCGGCATGATGAACCAGGCGTGGACGCCTCCTGATCTACGAATCGTCCCGTTTTCATGCCGCTGATCTCGCCGGGAAGGCTGACGGTCGCCGCGTGCCGGAGCCGTTCAGGGCTCAGGCCGGATCCGCGAGCCAGGAGACCTGCCATTCGTGCAGGGCATTTTGCCCGATCCGGAGGGACGCCCTTCCGGTCCATCGAGGGAGTGAGGCTCCCGCGGCCATTCACGGAGGTTGTCATGGCTGACACAAACGCTTCGGCGTCGATTTCACATACCGGTTCGCTTTACGATTCCCGGCGCGTTGCGGGACTTATCGCTCTCCTTCTGGGCGGTTTCCTGGTCTTCGGCGTCGGTCTGGCTCATTCGTCCGCCCTGCACGACGCGGCGCACGACACCCGCCATTCCTACGGCTTTCCCTGCCACTAAGGGGAAACCGTCATGATTGTCAGGTTGCTCCTGGCGGCTCTGGCCGCCGGGCTCATTGCCGGTTTGGCAATGACGCCCGCCCAATACACCAAGATCGTTCCGCTCATCCTTGAAGCGGAAACCTATGAAAATGCTCCGGCCGCCGACCACACGGCCGAGGCTACGGCGGGACACGACCATTCGGCCCACGACCATGGGGATGAGGCCTCCGTTCTCGGCTTCGGAAGGCTCGGTAACACGATCCTCGCCAACATCGCCGCAGGCGGCGGTTTCGCGCTTCTGCTCGGAGGTGCCGCTTTCGTGCTCGGTCTTCACTTTCCGCGCGGACGTGAAGGCGTGGTGCGCGGACTGATGCTCGGCGCAGCCGCATGGTTCGCGGTCCAGCTCGCGCCGGGCTGGAGCCTTCCGCCCGAACTGCCGGGCTTTCCCTATGTTGATCTGATGGACCGCCAGGTCTGGTGGATCGCCACGGTCGCTCTGTCGGCGGTCGGGATCTACCTGATGGCGCTCCGTCCCGAATGGATCGCCAAGGCGCTCGGCGTCGTCCTGATCGTGGCGCCGCATGTCTATGGCGCTCCGCAGCCGTCCGATATTTCGAGCGACGTGCCGGCCTATCTGGCCTCCGAGTTCACCACAGCGGCCCTGGCCACGACACTGTTCTTCTGGCTGCTGCTCGGGGGGCTCCTCGGCTTCTTCCTCTCGCGGATCGAAGCCGACGAAGGCACGGTACGGGCCGGCTGATGAAACCGTTGCCCCCGACCACGCTGGTTCTTGGCGGTGCGCGGTCCGGCAAATCGACCTTTGCCGAGAGACTGATGACGGAGGCGGCCGCAAGCCGCCTCTATCTCGCGACCGCGACTGCCGGCGACGGCGAGATGGCGGACCGCATCGCCCGCCACCGGGAGCGGCGGGGTGCGGGCTGGGAAACGCTGGAGGAGCCTCTCGATCTGATCGGCGCCCTCCAGGCGCATACGCAACCCGAACGTCCGGTGCTCGTCGACTGCCTGACGCTGTGGCTCACCAATCTGATGATCGCCGAAAGCGACATCGATACGGAAATTTCGCGATTGTGCGAAGGGCTGGCCAGTCTTTCCGGGCCCGTCGTCTTCGTCTCCAACGAGGTGGGGCTCGGTATCGTGCCGGACAACGCCATGGCGCGGGCCTTCCGCGATCATGCCGGTCGTCTGCACCAGGCCGTGGCCGCTCTCGCTTCCGAAGTCTATTTCGTAGCGGCCGGACTGCCGCTCAAAATGAAGGGTTAAGACCATGGCGCACGCCAAGATTCCCGCCACCGTGATCACCGGATTTCTCGGCGCGGGCAAGACCACGCTGATCCGCCACATGCTGTCGAACGCAGGCGGCAAGCGCATCGCGCTGATCATCAACGAATTCGGCGATCTCGGCGTCGACGGCGACGTGCTGCGCGGCTGCGGCGCCGAAGCCTGCCGCGACGAGGATATCGTCGAACTGACCAATGGCTGCATCTGCTGCACGGTTGCAGACGACTTCATCCCGACGATGGAAAAGCTGCTCGAACGCGACGAGTTGCCCGATCACATCGTCATCGAGACCTCGGGACTGGCGCTGCCGCAGCCACTGGTCAACGCCTTCAACTGGCCCGGTATCAAGACACGCGTGACGGTCGACGGCGTGGTCACGGTGGTCGACAGCGCGGCGGTTGCCGCCGGGCGTTTCGCCGACGATCACGAAAAGCTCGAAGCCCAGCGCAGCGAGGACGAGTCGCTCGACCACGAAAGCCCGCTAGAGGAACTGTTCGAGGACCAGCTGACGGCATCCGACCTGATCATCCTGAACAAGGCCGATCTCGTTGATGCCGATGCCCTGAAGGCCATCCGCATGGATATCGGCGCGCACCTCAATCGCCAGCCGACGATGATCGAGGCGAAGAATGGCGAAGTTGCGCCGGAAATCCTGCTCGGCCTCGGCGTCGGCACCGAGGATGATATCGCCAACCGCAAGTCCCACCATGAGCTCGAACACGAGGGTACGGACCATGATCACGATCACGACGAGTTCGACAGTTTCGTCGTCGAACTCGGCTCGCTGGAAAACGCCGCAGAATTCATCGAAGGCCTGAAGGGCATCATCGCCCGCCACGACATCCTCCGTCTGAAGGGGTTCGCCGACATTCCGGGCAAGCCGATGCGCCTCGTCATCCAGGCGGTCGGTGCGCGCGTCGACAGTTATTTCGACCGTCCGTGGAATGCAGGTGAAGCGCGCGGCACGCGGCTGGTGGTGATCGGACTGCACGATATCGACCAGCAGGCGATCCGTGCCGAGATCGCAGGGCTTACCGGCTAGGTCATGCATCTTCTCGCCGCGCAGAAGGGAAGCCTGTCGGACGAGGGTGAGGCGCTCGACCTCGCACAATCGCCCGGCGACGTGCTGTTCCTAAGCGCGGCGGATACCGAATTGGCCGCACTCGCGGGGGCGTGCGCAAGCGGGATGCAAAGCCGCTGGCGGCTTGCCAATCTCATGCAGCTCAAGCATCCGCTTTCGGTTGATACCTATGCGGCCAAGAGCGTGGCAAAGGCGAAGCTGGTCGTCGTGCGGGCGCTCGGCGGGGCCAGCTATTTTGCTTATGCGCTGGAAGCCTTCCATGCCGCTGCCGTGGCGTCGGGCGCGAGGATCGCCGTGCTGCCGGGTGACGAGCGTCCGGACCCGGAACTCGCCAATTTCTCGACCCTTGAAGAAGATGTCCGGGCGCAACTCCTTTCCTATCTCGCCGAGGGTGGAACCCGGAATTTCGCAAGCTTCGTCGAGGCCTGCGAGGCGATTGTTTCGGGCGATCGACTGCCGCCGCCGGCGGTGCCGCTGATCCGCGCCGGGCTCTACTGGCCGGGTGTGAGCGCGCCCTCGGTCGGCTGGCTGCGCGACACCCATTTCGAACCCCATCGCCCGACGGCTGCCGTCACCTTCTATCGGGCGCTGGTGCAGAGTGGGCAGACCGCGCCTGTCGACGCGATGATCGAGGCGCTGGATGAAGCCGGGCTCAACGCTTTGCCGATCTTCGTCTCCAGCCTCAAGGACGAGGTCTCGCAGGATGTCGTCCGCTCGATCTTCGCCGAACTCGCGCCGGACGTGGTGATCAACGCCACCGGCTTCGCGGTGTCCGCGCCCGGCGGCGAAGCCAAGGGCACGGTGCTGGAATCGACCGGCGCGCCGGTGCTGCAGGCGATCTTTTCCACCATCGCCCGGCCGGTCTGGGAAGCGTCTTCACAAGGGCTCAATTCGCGTGACCTCGCCATGAACGTCGCGCTGCCGGAAGTCGACGGGCGAGTGCTCACCCGTGCCGTCAGCTTCAAGGCGGCGGCCTCCTACGACGAGCGGGTCGAGACCAATATCGTGGCGCACGCGCCCGATCGGGGGCGGATGGATTTCGTCGCTCGACTGGCGGCGAACTGGGCGAGGCTCCGGCGGACCGAGGCGAGCGAACGCAAGGTCGCGATCATTCTCGCAAATTATCCCAATCGCGACGGCCGCATCGCCAACGGCGTGGGCCTCGATACGCCCGCCGGCACGATCGAAGTCCTGAAGGCGATGTCAGAGGCCGGCTATGATGTCGCCGACATACCGGTCGATGGAGATGCCCTCGTGACCCGGCTGCGCGAGGGACCAACCAACGCGATAGGCAAGGATCGGACCGGCGGTAAGGCGCTGTCGCTCGCCGCCTATCAGGCCTTCTTCGCCTCACTCCCCGAAGCTGTTCGCACGCAAGTGACAGAGCGCTGGGGGGCGCCGGAAACCGATCCCTTCTTCGCCGATGGTGTTTTCCGGCTGGCCTTGCTGCGGCTCGGCAAGGCGGTGGTCGGCATCCAGCCGGCGCGCGGCTACAATATCGACCCGAAGTCGACTTATCACGATCCCGATCTGGTGCCTCCCCACGGCTATTTCGCCTTCTATGCCTGGCTGCGGCAGGCGTTCGGCGTCCATGCCGTCGTCCACATGGGCAAGCACGGCAATCTCGAATGGCTGCCGGGCAAGGCGCTGGCGCTGTCGGAGCAATGCTATCCCGAGGCGGTGCTCGGGCCGCTGCCACATCTTTATCCCTTCATCGTCAACGATCCGGGCGAGGGGACGCAGGCCAAGCGACGTACGTCCGCCGTCATCATCGATCACCTGACGCCGCCGCTGACGCGGGCCGAGAGCTACGGCGCGCTCGCCGATCTCGAAGCGCTGGTCGACGAATATTACGAAGCGTCAGGCCACGATCCGCGGCGGCTGAAGCTGCTCAAGCGGCAGATCCTCGATCTCGTCCGCGATATCGGGCTCGACACGGATGCGGGAATCGACAAGGCCGACGCCGACGATCTGGCGCTCGAAAAGCTCGACGCCTATCTCTGCGACCTCAAGGAAATGCAGATCCGCGACGGGCTGCACATCTTCGGTGTCGCACCCGAGGGGCGGCTGCTGACGGATCTGACGGTAGCGCTGGCCCGCCTGCCACGCGGGTCCGAGGCAAGCGATGAAAGCCTGCACCGGGCGATCGCAAAGGACGGTCTCGGCGTCGAGAGTTTCGACCCGCTCGATTGCGATTTCTCAGCCCCTTGGGACGGGCCTCGCCCACAGGTTTTCCACAGCCTGTCCACCGACGCCTGGCGCAGTTGCGGCGATACGGTGGAGCGTATCGAATGGCTCGCTTCTGCCCTCGTTTCCGGGGAAACAGAGGTGCCTGACGGTTGGGAGCGGACGCGTGACGTCATGGACCATGTCCACAGCCGGTTGATAACTTCCGTTGCGGCCTGTGGACAAAGTGAGATTGAGGGCCTGCTCGCCGGTCTCGACGGTCGCTTCGTGCCGCCCGGTCCCTCCGGTGCGCCGACCCGGGGCCGGCCGGACGTACTGCCGACGGGCAAGAATTTCTATTCGGTCGATAGCCGCGCGGTGCCGACGCCGGCCGCCTATGAGCTGGGGCGAAAGTCGGCGGAGCTTCTGGTTGCCCGCTACGCGCAGGATCACGGCGAATGGCCGACGGCGCTGGCATTGACCGCTTGGGGCACCTCCAACATGCGCACCGGCGGCGACGACATCGCCCAGGCGCTGGCGCTAATCGGTACGAAGCCGGTCTGGGACATGGCTTCGCGCCGGGTGACCGGCTACGAGATCATTCCGCTCGCCAAGATGAACCGGCCGCGCATCGACGTCACGCTGAGGATCTCCGGCTTCTTCCGCGATGCCTTCCCGGACCAGATCGCGCTGTTCGACCGGGCGGCGCGTGCCGTTGCGGCGCTCGATGAAGACGAGGCTGACAATCCGCTGGCCGCCCGCGCGAAACGGGAGACGGCGGATCTCATCGCCTCCGGCATGACGGAAGACGAGGCGGCGCGACAGGCGTCCTTCCGGGTATTCGGCTCGAAGCCCGGCGCCTATGGGGCCGGTCTGCAGGCGCTGATCGACGAGAAGGGCTGGTCCGAGCGGGGCGATCTTGCCGAGGCCTTTCTCGTCTGGGGCGGCTATGCCTATGGCGCGCAGGCGGAAGGAACGGCGGCGCGCGGGCTGTTCGAGAAGCGGCTGTTGACGGTCGAGGCGGTGGTGCAGAATCAGGACAACCGCGAGCACGACCTGCTCGATTCC
>CAZEJG010000010.1:0-127032 GCA_964511625.1 uncultured Hoeflea sp. | reverse complement strand
GCGTGATGCCCGAATAGAAGTCGATGTTCGGATAGAGCTTCTTCTCGATGAAGTACTCGTCGGTGAGTGCCATCTTCTCGAGTTCCATCGCCACTTCGAGAAGCGGATCGTCCTTGATGCCGAGTTCGCCGAGCACCTCGTGGGTGGTGCGCTGCATGATCTTGGCGCGCGGATCGTAGTTCTTGTAGACGCGGTGACCGAAGCCCATCAGTCGGAACGGATCGTTCTTGTCCTTGGCGCGGGCGACGAATTCCGGGATCTTGTCGACCGATCCGATCTCGGCGAGCATGTTGAGCGCTGCCTCGTTGGCGCCGCCATGGGCAGGGCCCCAGAGGCAGGCGATACCGGCCGCGATGCAGGCGAACGGGTTCGCGCCCGACGAACCGGCAAGACGCACGGTCGAGGTCGAAGCGTTCTGCTCGTGGTCGGCATGGAGGATGAAGATGCGGTCCATGGCGCGCGACAGGACCGGGTTGATCTCATACTCCTCGCAAGGAACGGCAAAGCACATGCGCAGGAAGTTCGACGCGTAGTCGAGATCGTTTTTCGGATAAACGAAGGGCTGGCCGATATGATACTTGTAGGCCATGGCCGCGATCGTCGGCATCTTGGCGATCATGCGCATGGAAGCGACCATGCGCTGATGCGGGTCGGTGATGTCGGTCGAGTCGTGATAGAAGGCCGACAGGGCACCGACGCAGCCGCACATGACGGCCATCGGGTGGGCGTCGCGGCGGAAGCCGGTGAAGAAGCGGCTCATCTGCTCGTGGACCATCGTGTGACGGGTCACGCGATAATCGAAGTCGGCCTTCTGGGTGGCGGTCGGCAGTTCGCCGTAAAGAAGCAGATAGCAGACTTCGAGGAAATCGCCCTGTTCGGCGAGCTGGTCGATCGGGTAGCCACGGTGCAGAAGCACGCCGGCGTCGCCGTCGATATAGGTGATCTTGGATTCACAGGCTGCGGTGGAGGTGAAGCCCGGGTCGTAGGTGAAGGCGCCGGTCTGCTTGTAGAGGGAGGCGATATCGACCACTTCCGGCCCGATCGTACCCTCGCGAACCGGCAGTTCGATGTCCTTGCCGTCGAGGTTCAGTTTTGCGGTATTGTCGGCCATGGCGTATCCCTCCTGAAGATGACGCGCCTCGCGTGGGAACAGCTGGCGCGCACGGTCAACTGTCCCCGGTTAGCTATATGATTTCCGTTGCGCTGCCAAGCTGTGCGAAGGGCTAATTGTGCGTTGCGGCATCGGGCTTTTATGCCGATGAGCTTTGCTAATACGCCCGCCTAGCCATAAAGTTGCATGGTGTTTTCACCTGCATCCCCAATCGGATGAAAATCTGGTCGCAACTCCCGAAGGTTGTATTCCGGCGCCAGTGCTGGCTATGCTGGCGGCAGGCGGTGCGACATGGCCGAAGGCGGGACTGCGACGAAAGGGCGTGACGCGATCGCGGTGGACGAGACCGCGATACCGACGTCTGCGTCCGCGCTTCCCGTTCCGCTCTTTGACGCGGCTTCCCTGACAACCGGAAAGCCGCGCCGTGCTTCTCCGTTCGCGCTGACATCCGTGTTTCGCCGGGGCCTCTGGCACAGATCATTGGAGCAGGAAGAGGCACGGGGCACGCTCTTTCTCTTGTCGGCGGTCGCTCTCGCGGCCGGAGCGGCCCTCTACCAGAACCTCGACACCGAACCGCGCCTGTGGCCGGCAGTGGCGGCGTTTTGTGTCTCTATCGCTTGGGCGTTGCGCGCCAGACAGACAGGAAGCACGGCGTTCCTTGCACCGGTTCTCGCGGCTGCGCTGCTTGCTGGTTTCATTGCCGGTCGGATCGAGACGCGCAACGGCCCGGTGCTCCTGGACGCGCCGGTGACGACGACGGTTACCGGAGAAGTGCTCGAACGCGAGATCGACGAGGGCGGACGGGTCCGCTACCTCCTTCGGGTTCTGGCCACGAGCGAACCGACGCTCAAGCGACCGCCCGACCGCGCCAGGCTGGCGGTGACAGCGAGCCACGAGGCTTTCGCGCCCGGCGCGGTGATACAGGGACGCGCACGGCTTTCCCCGCCTTCTGGGCCTGCCTATCCGGGAGGGCATGATTTCTCGCGATCGGCCTATGCCGCTGGCATTGGTGCCTACGGCTTCTTCTATAAGGCGCCGGAGTCCGGACCGGTGGAAATCGGGCAGGGGGAGAAGACGATCGCTGAACGCCTGCGGGCAGGGGTCACACATCTGCGTAGCCATATTTCGGCCCGCGTGCGCGATGTCGTGGGCGGTGACCCCGGAGCGCTCATAGCCGCACTCACGGTGTCCGACCGGCGGGGTATCAGCGAGGCGACCGTCGAGACGCTGCGGGCCACCGGCCTGGCGCATATCCTCGCCATATCCGGCCTTCACATGGCGCTCGCGGCCGGGACGTTCTTTCTCGGCCTGCGAAAGCTGACCGCGCTGTTTCCGGGGCTCGTCGAGCGGTTTCCGGTCAAGAAGATCGCCGCGGTGGCAGCTCTTGCGGTGGCGACGTGCTACCTCGCCATTTCCGGAGCCGGTGTGGCGACCCAGCGCGCCTGGCTGATGATGACGATCATGTTTGTGGCCGTCCTCCTCGACCGGCCGGCCTTGACGATGCGCAACGTTGCGCTCGCTGCCATCGTCATCGCGCTTCTTTCGCCCTCAGCGGTTATTTCACCTGGCTTCCAGATGTCGTTTGCCGCAACCGTTGCGCTGATCGCGAGCTATGAGGCGTGGAGCCGGCGGCGTGCGCAAAGCGTCCGGGCCGCGGCAAGCGGTTCGGTGTTTCTTCCGAAGATCGTGGCTACGGTGCTGCGCGGCCTGGTCGGGTTGGCGGTCACGTCGCTGGTTGCGGGTCTCGCGACAGGCCTGTTCGCGGCCTGGCATTTTCACCGCGCGGCTGGATTGGGGCTGTTTGCCAACCTGCTCGCCATGCCGCTCGTCTCCTTCATTGTCATGCCGGCCGGATTGATTGCGATGCTGGCCATGCCTTTCGGGTTGGACGCCTGGCCGCTGATGGTTATGGGAAAGGGGCTCGAAGCGGTGCTCGCCGCCGCGCGGTTCGTGCAAGGGCTCGGTGGCGACGCGGTGACCGGGCGGATCAGTCTCGCCGTCATCCTGCTGGCGGGCAGTGGATTTCTGCTCCTGACGCTCCTGTCCTCGCGGCTTCGGCTCCTCGGCCTGGCGCCTATCGGTCTCGGACTGGCGTTGACGCTGCCGCCTTTCGCGCCGGCGCCTCCGGCCATCCTCGTCAGCGAGGACGGCCGCTTGGTCGGGCTGGTCGGTGAGGGCGCAATCGCCACTAATGCCCAACGGCCTTCTGCCTTCATCTTCGAGCAGTGGCAGCGGGCTTTCCGGCGCGCCGATCATCTTGCGCCGCTGACCATGGCTTCGGCTTCGCTTGAAGCACTTTCCGATCAGGCGCGGCGAGCGCCCGGGCGCTTCATCTGCAGTTCTCGCTCGCGATGTGTGGGCATGTCGGGAGACCGGCTCGTGGCGGCGATCGGCGATCCGGCCGATTTCGGGGCCGCCTGCGATACGGCGGACATCGTGATCCTCAGCGTACCGATCCGCACCCGTCACTGTTTTTCGGGCGCAACCCTGGCGACCGCGCGGACGCTCAGGGAAACCGGGGCGCTGGCGATCGATACCTCAGGCGGGGAGATCGCGGTGTCGGCCGCGCTCGGCGAGGTGATCCGGCCGTGGACGGTCCAGCGCCGCTACGACTGGCGGAGCGACAGTTTCATCTTGCCCGATACCGCGGCGGTGAGGGCCGTATCCGCTCGGGGCGACAGCGGACGAATAATCCGGCTGGATTAAGGCCCGGACACGAAAAAGCCGGCAAACGACACGTCCGCCGGCTCGGTTAGCGAAATGAGATCGCCGATACTCAGTGATAGCGGCGGATGAGCCCGACCAGCTTGCCCTGCACCTTGACCCGATCGGGGCCGAAGATGCGGGTCTCGTACTCCGGATTCGCGGCTTCGAGCGCGATGGATGCGCCCTTGCGCCGGAAGCGCTTGAGGGTGGCTTCCTCGTCATCGACGAGAGCGACGACGATGTCGCCGGGATTGGCGGTCGAGGTATTGCGGATGATCACCGTGTCGCCGTCGAAGATGCCGGCCTCGATCATCGAATCGCCCTTGACCTCGAGCGCGTAGTGCTCGCCGGGGCCGAGGATTTCCATCGGCACGGCGACGTCGTGGGTGTTGTTCTGGATTGCCGAGATCGGCACGCCGGCGGCGATGCGTCCCATCATCGGCACGCTTCCGGTCTGGGCGCCTTCGTCGTTGGCAGGAGCCGCAGCTTTTGCAACGGCGACAGGCTCGGGCTTGCCCCGGCTGCCCTCGATGACGCTCGGCGAAAAACCGCGGCGCGGCTGCAACGAGGTCTGGTAGCTCTCGGGAAGCTTGATGACCTCAAGCGCGCGGGCCCGGTTGGGCAGGCGGCGGATGAAGCCGCGCTCCTCGAGCGCCGTGATCAGGCGATGGATGCCGGACTTGGAGGCGAGGTCGAGTGCGTCCTTCATCTCGTCGAAGGACGGCGGGATTCCGCTCTCCTTCATGCGTTCATGAATGAAAAGCAGAAGTTCCTGCTGCTTGCGCGTCAACATGGGGCGTGACACCTCCCGCCAAAGTTCGAAACAAAACCGGAACAATCAATACATGTTCGCAGTGTGTTCCGCAAGCGGTTAAGAAACGATCAAGGAACATCAGGTGCTCAAAACGAGCACGTCCGTTTCATCACCTGTATTGGCGGCCGGGGCAAAAGGCGGTCGGATGATCAGGCAATCGGCGTCGGCAAAGACACTCATGAGCGAGGAATCCTGCAGCGGGAAAGACGAGGCGACGGTGGCGCCCTGGGCATTCAGAGCGAGCCGGCCACGGAGATAATCCTGCCTCTGATCATTTTCTTTCAAGGCATTGCCAAGAATGGCTTTTTCTATTCTGTGAAGCGCAGGTCGGCCGGTCAGAATTGCCACCAGCGGCTCGAGGAAGAGATAGCCGCAGACGAGGCTCGAAGCGGGGTTTCCGGGGAGGCCGAGCACCCGCATGTCTCCAAGCCGGCCGGACATCAGCGGCTTGCCCGGACGCATGGCGATCTTCCAGAAATCGAGGTTCATGCCGCGCTTCTTGAGCGCGTCCTGAACGAGGTCGTGGTCGCCCACGGAGGCCCCGCCGATGGTCACGAGCACGTCTGCGCCCTGCGAAATGGCCGAATCAAGAGCCGAATCAAGCGCTTCCATCCGGTCGGCGGCAATGCCGAGATCGATGACCTCGCCGCCCGCCGCGCGCACCATCGCGGCGATGCCGAAGGTGTTGGACGCGATGATCTGGCCGGGACCGAGGGTCTCACCGGGCAGCTTCAGTTCGTCGCCGGTGGCGAGGATGGCGACCTTCGGCCTTGCGACGACCTCGACTTCGGGGTGGTTCATGGCTGCTGCCAGCGTGATCGCGCCGGCATCGAGCAAGCGACCGGCGGCAAGGCCCGACCGGCCTTCGGTGAAATCGACGCCGGCGAGGCGGATATGCTTTCCCTCGGATGCTGCGACGGTCATGCGGACGCGCCCGTTCTCGAGCTTTTCGGTGTCTTCCTGGATGATGATCGAGTCGGCACCTTCCGGAATCGGCGCGCCGGTGAAGATGCGGACAGTCTGGCCGGGGCCGACGGTGCCATCGAACCCGTGGCCGGCAGCGGATTCGCCGATCTGCTCGAGTTCCGCTCCAGGTTCGGTGACGTCGGTGCTGCGCACGGCGTAGCCGTCCATCGCCGAGGCAGAGAAGGGCGGCTGCGTCCGCAGGGCGACGAGATCGCGGGCGAGAACGCGGCCGCCGGCTTCGGCGAGTGGAAGTGTCTCGGTGCGAGAGACGGGGCGTGCGTCGCCGGTGACGCGGGAAAGGGCTTCCTCGACGGGCATCAGGGCCATGGGCGGAGTTCCTTTCGGTTCGATTGGATCAGGTGGTGGATTCTGCAATCCAGTCGCCGGACTTGCCGCCGGATTTCGCCAGAACGCGGATGCCGGAGATTTCCATGCCGCGATCGACCGCCTTGGCCATGTCGTAGATGGTGAGGCAGGCGACGGAAGCGGCGGTGAGCGCTTCCATCTCGACGCCCGTCTTGCCGGTCAGGCGGGCAAGCGCGCGCACGCGCAGGCCGGGCAGGGCGTCATCCGGAGTGATGTCGACTTCGACCTTGGTCAGCGCGAGAGGATGGCACAGCGGAATGAGGTTCGCGGTCTGCTTGGCGGCCATGATGCCGGCGATGCGAGCGGCGCCGATGACGTCGCCCTTTTTCATGTCGCCGGCGCGGATGAGCGCCAGCGTCTCCGGCTTCATTCGCACATGACCCTCGGCGGTCGCCTCGCGGCGGGTGTCGTCCTTGTCGCCGACGTCGACCATCGAGGCCGAGCCGTCTTCGGCGAGGTGGGTGAGGCGCGTTCCTGTCTCGTCGCCGCCGGCCATGCGGTTATTCCGCTGCCGTCCGGCCCGCATCCGCGAGGCCGAGAAGCTGGCGGGACGCCGCCGTCACATCGTCCTGCCGCATCAGGCTCTCGCCGACGAGGAAGGTGGAGATGCCGATGCGCCCCATGCGCTCGCAGTCGGCCGGCGTGAAGATGCCGCTTTCGCTGACGAGGAGGTAGCCGTCGTCCTTGGGCACCATCGGCGCCAGCCGCTCGCTGACAGCGAGGGAGGTCTCGAAGGTGCGCAGGTTGCGGTTGTTGACGCCGAGAAGCCGGCTTTCAAGCTTTTCGAGCGCGCGCTCGGTCTCGGCCTCGTCATGCACCTCGATCAGGGCGTCCATGCCGAGCTCGAAGGCCGCGTCCTCGATGCGGCGGGCATCGTCGTCCGACAGGGCTGCCATGATGATGAGGATGGCGTCGGCACCCCAGGCGCGGGCTTCGTGCACCTGGTAGGTGTCGAACATGAAGTCCTTGCGCAGGGCAGGCAGGGACACGGCCGCGCGGGCAGCGGTGAGGAATTCCGGCGATCCCTGAAAGGACGGCGCGTCGGTGAGAACCGACAGGCATGCCGCACCGCCCGCCTCATAGGCCCGGGCGAGCGCGGGCGGATCGAAGTCCGCACGGATGAGGCCCTTGGACGGGCTCGCCTTCTTGATCTCGGCGATCAGGCCGATGAGGCCGGTATCGCGCTTGTGTTCGAGAGCGCGGAAGAAACCGCGCGGTGCTTCGACGTCGGCCTGGGCGGCCTTCACCTCAGCCAGCGGACGGGCAGATTTCGCCGCAGCGATCTCCTCTCGCTTGTAGGCTTCGATCTTCTTCAGGATATCGGCCACGGATCAGCCCTCCTTCTTGGGCGCCAGCGCCTGCGAGCAGGATACCAGCTTTTCGAGGCGGGCGAGGGCCGCACCTTCGTCGATCGATTTTGCGGCCATCTCGATGCCCTCGGCCATGTCACCCGCCTTGCCTGCAATCACCAGCGAGGCCGCGGAGTTTAGAAGCACGATCTCGCGATAGGCGTTCTTCTCGCCCTCCAGCACCGCGCGCAGCGCCTTGGCGTTGTAGAGGCCGTCGCCGCCCTTGAGTTCGGAGAGATCGACGCGCCTGAGCCCGAATTCCTCCGGCTCGAGCGTGAATTCGCGGATCTCGCCGTTTTCCAGCGCCACGACTTGCGTGGTTCCGGTCGTCGTCATCTCGTCGAGCCCGTCGCCATGGACGACCCAGACCGTCTCGGAGCCCATGTCGCGCAGCACTTCGGCGATCGGCCGCAGCCATTGCGGCGAGAAGACGCCGACGAGCTGGCGGGTGACGCCGGCCGGGTTCGAAAGGGGGCCGAGGATGTTGAAGATGGTGCGGGTGCCGAGTTCGACGCGCGAGGGACCGACGAAGCGCATCGCCGAATGGTGGGCAGGCGCGAACATGAAGCCGAGACCGGCCTCGCGGATGCAGGTGGCGATGCCTTCGGGCGGCAGCTCTATCTGCACGCCGAGCGCCATCAGGGAATCGGCCGCGCCGGATTTCGACGACAGCGCACGGTTGCCGTGCTTGGCGACCGGAACGCCGCAGCCGGCAACGACGAAGGCGGTGCAGGTCGACACGTTGTAGGTGCCCGATGCGTCGCCGCCGGTGCCGACGATATCGACGGCGTCGGCGGGGGCTTCGACGCGGATCATCTTCCTGCGCATGACGGAGACCGCGCCGGCGATCTCGTCGACGGTCTCGCCACGGACGCGCAGCGCCATCAGGAAGCCGCCGATCTGCGACGGCGTGGCCTCGCCCGACATCATCACGTCGAAGGCCGCACTTGCCTCCGCCTGGTCGAGTGCCGCTCCCGTCGCCACCTTGGCGATGAAGGGTTTCATTTCAGCCATCGTTCGTCCCTTGCCCCTTGGTCACCGGCGTCTTGCGATCCGTCGCGTGCCGCCCGTCAATAGGCGATCGCGCGCTCGGCGAGCGTCTGGTTGACGCTCACACCATAGGTGTCGCGCAGTTCTGTGACCATCTGGTCTAGAATGTCGTCGGCGACGCGGGCCGAGATCTGCTGGCGCTGCTCGGGAGCGACGGCGTCTGCACCCGAGCCGCTGTTGACGCTCTTGACCTTGAAGACGATGCGGTTCTGGCCTCCGGCGTCGGTCTCGACACCCGAATGGCCCTGCGGACCGGCGAACGCTGCCTTCACGGCCGCTTCGCCGAAGACCGGATCCTGGCTGTCGCGTCCGAGCGTATACTTGTGCTCGACGGCGATGCCGAGATCGCCGGCGACGGTGTCAAGGCTCTCGCCGTTCTTGACCCGTTCGGCGACCTCGGTCGCCTTGGCGCCCAGGGCTTCGCCGGCCTTTTCCGCCTTCCAGTCGGCAATCACCTGATCGCGGACTTCATCCAGCGGCTTCTGGCGCTCCGCGGTGACCTCGTCGACCTGGTACCAGACAAAGCCGTTCGAACCGATGTTGAGCGGCGGCAGTTCGACGTTGACGTCGGATTCGAAGGCGCCTTGCAGCAGGTCGCGGGATTCGGGGATGTCGTTGATCACCTTGCCGGACGGGTCCCGGCCGGTACGGTCGACGGCCTCGATGGTACGGATCGGCAATTTCTGCTGGGTAGCTGCCTCCGAAAGCAGTGTGCCGCCGGCCAGCGTGTCCTCGAAATTGTCGTGAACCGTCATGACCTGGTCATAGGCCTCGTTGAGTGCCATTTCGTTGCGCAGCTGCGTTTCCATCTCGGAAAAGCTCTTCTCGCCGCCGGGTGTGATCGCGCTCACGCGCAGGATGACGGGGCCGAAGGGGCCGTCGACCACACCGGTGGTCCCGCCGCTTTCCGAGACGCCGAAGACGGCTTCGCCGATGGCTGCGGAAGGCGCGTCGTCCTTGGTGAAGGAGCCGATGGAGATGTCCCCTGCCGAACGGCCGAGTTCCTTGGCGAGATCATCGAAGGAGGTGCCCGATTCGAGCTTGGCGAGAGCCGCATCCGCGGCGGCCTTGTCCGGGAAGACCAGCTGGTCGACCGTACGCTGCTCGGGTGTGGAGAATTTTGCCTTGTTGGCTTCGTAGTCCTCACGCACCGCATCCTCGGAAATGGAGGCAGGGTCGGCGATATCGGCGGGCTCGAGCTTCACATAGGTGATCTTGCGATATTCGGGCGCCTCGTACTCAGCCTTGTGCGCTTCGTAATAGGCTTCGATCGTGGCATCATCGGGATCGGCGATCGGATCGAGAAGCGAAGGCGTCAGCACGATGTAGTCTACATCGCGTGTTTCGGACTGATATTCGGCCAGAGCGTTGATCATCGCGTCAGGCGCCTGGAAGCCATCGGACACCGCCTCGACAATCTGCGCGCGGACGGCGACCTTGGAGCGGCTTTCGATGTAGTCTGCTTCCGACATGCCGACCGAGCGCAGCACCTGGGTAAAGTTGCCGCGGTCGAACCGGCCGTTGAAATCGTGGAAGGCGGGATCGTCGGCGACCAGCTTGGCGAGCCGGTCGTCGGAAAGGCCGAGATTCATGCGCCGGGCCTGCTCGTCGAGCGCCGCTCCGGCGATCACTTCACCGAAGGTCCGTTCGGGAACGCCGAAGGCCTTGGCCTGCTCGCTGGTCAGCCGCGTGTTGAGCTGCCGACCGATGGAGGCCATCTGCCGGTCATAGGCCAGCCGGTATTCGTTCGGCGTGACGGTGGTCTCGCCGACCGTGACGACCGAATTGCCTGCGGCGGTGAACATCGAGCCGCTGATTCCCCAGACGCCGAAGGCGGCGACGAGCAAGATGAGAAGCGTTTTGGCAACCCAGCCCTTGGAGGCGTCTCTGAGGGTGTCAAGCATATTGGCTCCGGCATGTGCAGGACCGCGAATGGCAGCCCGATTTTTCGATACTGGTGACCCTTTAGACCAAAGACGCCGGCTTTTGAAGGGGATCGGGGCGTGGCGTAGGGCAATCCTGCGGAGCGATCTTGTCGGCTGCGCGTTGGCATCCCGGCAGGCCTCTGCTAATTGCCCCGGACGCGAGTTTGTTTGCAAGGGAGCTGCCGATGACGCCCGATATCCGCCCGCTGGTCGCGGGGAACTGGAAAATGAATGGCCTCAGGGCCAATCTCGATCAGATCAAGGCGATCGCCGACGGGATCGACGGGGAACTGGCCGGCAAGATCGATGTGGCGCTCTGCCCGCCGGCGACGCTTCTTTATGTCGCGACCGCGCTCGCCGAGGATACCGCGCTCATGATCGGCGCCCAGGATTGCCACACCGAACAGTCCGGCGCCTTCACCGGCGACATTTCCGCCGAGATGATCGCTGACTGCATGGGCGATTTCGCCATCGTCGGCCATTCCGAGCGGCGGACGCTGCACGGCGAGGACGATGCAACGGTCTGGGCAAAGGCCACGGCGGCGGTCAGCGCCGGGCTGACGGCCATCATCTGCATCGGCGAGACCGAAGAGGAGCGCAAGAGCGGCAAGACACTCGACGTGCTGGGTCGGCAACTGGCCGGGTCGGTTCCGGATGGTGTGACGGCGGCCTCGGTCGTTATCGCTTACGAGCCGGTCTGGGCCATCGGCACCGGTCTCACGCCCACCACCGGTGACATCGCCGAGGCGCACGCCTTCATGCGCAAGGCACTCACCGAACGCTTCGGAGACCAGGGCAGGGCGATGCGGCTCCTCTACGGCGGTTCGGTCAAGCCCGGCAATGCGGCCGAACTGATGGGCATTGCCAATGTCGATGGCGCGCTCGTCGGCGGGGCGAGCTTGAAAGCGGCCGATTTCCTCGCCATCTGTGAAGCCTACCGCACCTTGCACTGAGGCGCGGCGCGCTTCATGAGCCGGCAATTGGGCCGAAGCTCTTGGAAATCCGCCAAGCCTCGTGTAAAGAGCGCCCGAAATCTCCGAACGGTCGCGATCTCGCGGCCCGCGAGCAGGAAAACTCCATGCATACGGTACTGATCGTCATTCATCTCATGATCGTGCTCGCCCTCGTGGGCGTGGTGCTGATCCAGCGCTCGGAAGGCGGCGGCCTCGGCATCGGCGGCGGTTCCGGCTTCATGTCGGCACGTGGTGCTGCCAATGCGCTGACCCGGACCACCGCGATCTTGGCGACGGCCTTCTTCATCACCTCGCTGGCGCTCGGCCTGCTCGCCCGTTACGGATCGAGCCCGACCGACATTCTCGACCGGATCCCGGTGGAGACACAGGGAACCGGCAACGGCATCCTCAACCAGCTCGGCGGCTCGTCCGAAACCGCGGCCGACCCGGCACCGACCGCGGACGCCAACGGCGTTCCGACCGAGAGCGACACGACGACGACTGCACCGGCCGCGAGCACCACTGCTCCGGCGACCGAAGCGCCCGCAACCGAGGCTCCGGCCACGGAAACACCGGCAACGGACGCACCGGCAGCAACGGATGCTCCCGCATCCGGCACGACCGGTGAGGCTCCGGCAGGGGCCGACGCAGGCGTCCCGACCGGTCAGTGATCTGACCGTCTGACATCACCAGCCCCGGACCTCAAACTGGTCCGGGGTTTTTTATTGGCCGCATTGCAGCGGATCCACGCTGGGTTTCGTTCCCCGCACCGTTGCAACCGGCCGCCGCTATCCACCGAAAATGACCCCTCGGGGATTTTTAGGGGTGGCGGAATCAGTTCAGTGGAAGTAACCGTTCAATCCCATGGCGCGATATGTATTCATCACCGGCGGCGTGGTTTCCTCGCTTGGCAAAGGCATAGCATCTGCGGCTCTCGGAGCCCTGTTGCAGGCACGCGGCTACAGCGTGCGGCTGAAGAAACTCGACCCCTATCTCAATGTGGACCCGGGCACCATGAGCCCGACCCAACATGGCGAAGTCTTCGTCACCGACGACGGGGCGGAGACCGACCTCGATATCGGTCACTATGAACGCTTCACCGGGCGGTCGGCCGTGCAGGCGGACAACATCACCACGGGTCGCATCTACAAGAACATCATCGACAAGGAACGGCGCGGCGACTATCTCGGCGCAACGGTTCAGGTGATCCCGCACGTCACCAACGAGATCAAGGATTTCGTGGTCGACGGCAACGAGGACTATGATTTCGTCCTCTGCGAGATCGGCGGTACGGTCGGTGACATCGAGGCGATGCCGTTCATCGAGGCGATCCGCCAGCTCGGCAACGATCTGCCGCGCGGCAATGCGGTCTATGTGCACCTGTCGCTGATGCCGTTCATCGCGGCCGCCGGCGAGCTCAAGACCAAGCCGACGCAGCATTCCGTCAAGGAACTCCAGGCGATGGGAATCGCGCCGGATATTCTTCTGGTGCGCGCCGACCGGCCGATCCCGCCCGAGGAACGGCGCAAGCTGTCGCTGTTCTGCAACGTGCGCTCGACCGCCGTGATCCAGGCGCTTGACGTCGGTTCGATCTACGACGTTCCTTCGGCCTATCACCGCGAAGGACTGGATACGGAAGTACTGGCAGCCTTCGGCATCGATCCGGCCCCGGCGCCGCGCATGGGCGCCTGGGAAGAGGTTTCCAACCGCATCCACAATCCGGAAGGCGAGGTCACCATCGCGGTGGTGGGCAAGTACACCGGCCTAAAGGACGCCTACAAGTCGCTCATCGAGGCGCTCAACCACGGAGGCATTGCGAACCGTGTGAAAGTCAATCTCGAGTGGATCGAATCGGAGGTCTTCGAGAAGGAAGATCCCGCGCCCTGGCTCGAGAAAGTCCACGGCATCCTGGTTCCGGGCGGGTTCGGCGAGCGCGGTGCCGAAGGCAAGATCGCGGCGGCGAAGTTCGCCCGCGAACACAAGGTGCCGTATTTCGGCATCTGCTACGGCATGCAGATGGCGGTGCTCGACGCGGCGCGCAATCTCGCCGGTATCGAGGATGCGGTGTCGTCCGAGTTCGAACGGCACAAGGGCACCCACGTCGTCGGCATCATGACCGAGTGGCTGAAGGGCAACCAGCTTGAAAAGCGCGCGGCCAACGGCGACCTCGGCGGCACGATGCGCCTCGGCGCCTATTCGCATCCGCTGAAGGCCGGAACGCTGATTTCCGAGATCTACGGCTCCGTCGACGTCTCCGAGCGTCACCGTCACCGCTACGAGGTCAATATCGATTTCAAGGAGCGGCTCGAAGAAGCGGGTCTCGTCTTCTCCGGCATGTCGCCCGACGGCCTGCTGCCCGAAACGATCGAATATGCGGACCATCCCTGGTTCATCGGCGTGCAGTATCACCCGGAACTCAAGAGCCGTCCGCTCGATCCGCACCCGCTGTTCGCAAGTTTCGTCGGCGCCGCCCTGGAGCAGAGCCGGCTGGTATAAGACACCGACAGATCGAATAAAAAAAGGCGCTGGAATTTTCCAGCGCCTTTTTCGTTTCAGCGAGTGTTGCCAAGTACCTAGCGTACTAGCAGGACCGGCACGAGGCAGGAGCGGATCATGGCGGTGGTGGTGGAGCCGATGATCAGGCTGCGGATGCGCGAGTGGCCGTAGGCGCCCATGACGACGATGTCGGCGCCGATTTCGGTCACATAGGCGCCGAGCGCGCTTTCGGCCTGTCCCTCGACCAGATGGCTCGATGTGTCGTGGCCGGCTTCGGCAAGCTGCCGGGTGGCTTCGGACAATTTCTTTTCGATATCCGCGTTCGTCCGGCCGACATGGACCACGTCGATCGTCAGCCCCTTGAACAGCGGCGAGGACGCAGCCAGCTCGATCGCCTTGCGGCTCGAGGCGCCGCCGTCCCAGGCCATCAGCACCTTCCGGATCGGCTTGAACGCACGCGAGGCGACGAGGACCGGTTTCTTGCTGGTGCGGACGATCCGCTCGAGGTTGGAGCCCAGATGCATGCTTGCGAAATCGGCAGCTTCGCCCCGCTTTCCGATGACGACCATCGCGGCGCCCTTTTCCCGTTCGGCGAAGAGATCGACGAGATCGCCACGGAAGAGATGTTGCTCGATGCGACTGACGCCGTTCTCCGAAAGGATGCCCGCCGCATCCTCGACGATGGCGCGCCCCTGATCGTGAAGGAGCTTCGAGCGCTCGGCATCGAGCGTGGCAAGTCGTTCGAGAAGCGCGGTGCGTGCGCCGAGCGCGATGGCACCGGATCGGTCGCCGGTATCGCTTGCTTCGCGACGGCCAATGACGTGCATGATCTCGACAGGCGTCTCCAGCCGCTTTGCCGCCCAGGCGGTGTGCTCGCAGACGCTGCGGGAATAGATCGAGCCGTCGATTAGCGAAATGATTTTACCGTTCATGATCACAGCTCCTAATGCGACAGCATTTCATCCATGGCGCCTGGCTTGTCGTGGATCGCAAGCCGGTCGACGATGGTTTCAGACGCCTTGTTGAGGCCGATAATCTCGACCTCGGCGCCTTCCCGACGGAATTTCAGGACCGCCATGTCGAGTGCCTGCACCGATGAAATGTCCCATATATGGGCCTTCGACACGTCGATGGTGACACGATCGAGCACCTCGCGGAAGTCGAAGGCGCGCATGAAGTCCTCGGAGGAGGCGAAGAAGAGCTGCCCCTCGACGAAATAGGTGCGGTGGCGGCCATCTTCGGAGATCTCCGAGCGGACCGCGAAAATCTGCGCGATCTTCCAGGCGAAGAAGATGCCGGACAGAAGAACGCCGACCAGAACGCCGATCGCCAGGTTATGGGTGGCTACGACGAAGGCGACGGTGGCCAGCATCACGACCGAGGAGGACCGCGGATGGGTTCTCAGATTGAGGATCGAGGACCAGGAGAATGTGCCGATCGAGACCATGATCATGATGGCGACGAGCGCCGCCATGGGGATCTTTCCGACCCAGTCGCCGAGGACCACGCAGAAGAAGAGGAGCATCACGCCGGCGACGAAGGTCGACAGCCGGCCACGGCCGCCGGATTTCACGTTGATGATCGACTGGCCGATCATGGCGCAACCGGCCATGCCGCCGATGAAGCCGGTCAGCGTGTTGGCGACGCCCTGGCCGACGCATTCCTGGTTGCGGTTGGAATCGGTGTCGGTGAGTTCGTCGACGATCGACTGCGTCATCAGCGATTCGAGCAGGCCGACGGCCGCTACGCCCACCGAATAGGGCAGGATGATCATCAGCGTTTCGAAGGTGAAGGGGATCTGTGGGATCAGGAAGACCGGGAGCGTGTCGGGCAGTTCGCCCATGTCGCTGACCGTGCGCAGGTCGAGCCCAAGTGCCAGGCTGATAGCTGTCAGCACGACGATGGTGACGAGCGGCGACGGGATGGCCTTGGTGATCCGCGGGAACAGATAGATGATCGCCAGACCGGCGGCGACCATCACATAGGTTAGCGGGGGCACATTGGTGAGTTCCGGCAACTGCGCCATGAAGATGAGGATTGCCAGCGCGTTGACGAAACCGGTCATCACCGATTTCGAGACGAACCGCATCACATAGCCGAGCCTGAGAAAGCCGGCCGCGATCTGGATCAGGCCGGCGAGCACCGTGGCGGCGAGCAGGTATTGCAGTCCGTGGTCGCGCACCAGCGTGACCATCAGCACCGCCGTGGCCGCCGTTGCCGCCGAGATCATGCCCGGTCGTCCGCCGACGATCGCGGTGATGACGGCAATCGAGAAGGAAGCATAGAGCCCCACCTTCGGATCGACGCCGGCAATGATCGAAAAGGCGATCGCTTCTGGGATCAGGGCGAGGGCGACGACGAGGCCGGACAGAATGTCAGCCCGGACGTTGTGGGTCCACTGATGCTTGTAGTTCGAAAGGGAAATCATGATGTCTCTGCGGTTTGTCGCTGGCCCGCGCTCGCAAAGCGCGGAGGACGGGTCGCACATCCCTTCAGGGAAGCGACCGGCGGGTTCGTCGGCAATGACCGGATGAAAATTGTGCGGTGCACGCGAAGGGAATAGCGCGATATGGCCGAAATGCCAAGGGCGGACCGCATCCGTGCGGGACGATGTGGGAGGGGTGCTACTTGCGCGTGGCGTAATACTGCATGAGCTGGGCCATCCGCTGGTCGCGGACCTTGGCGGTGTCCTCGCCCATGACCACGCCCACCAGATAACGGCCATTGCGGCGCGTCGAAGTGGCGAGATTGAAGCCCGAGGCGCGGGTGTAGCCGGTCTTCAGGCCGTCGGCGCCGGGAATCATGTCGAGTGCCTTGTTGTGTCCCCGGATGGTCTTGCCGTTGTACTCGAAGGAGCGCAGCGAGAAGTAGGCGTAGTATTGCGGAAAGCGCGACTTCAACGCGACAGCAAGGCGGGCCATGTCGGTGGCGCTGGTCACCTGGTTCGGATCGGGCAGGCCCGAGGCATTGGTGAACCGGGTCTTCGACATGCCGAGCGCGCGGGCCTGTTGCGTCATGATGTCGGCGAAGCGCTCCTCGGAGCCACCGCCGAGAAACTCGGCGACCGCGGTTGCCACATCATTGGCCGACTTGACGACGAGCGCGCGGATGGCGGTGTCGACGGCAATGGTCGAACCGGCCTTGAGATAGAGTTTCGAGGCGGGTTTCGAGGCGGCGTTGGCCGATACCGGGATCGGCGTGTCGCGGGTGATACGGCCCGATTCGAGCGCCTGGAAAAGAAGATAGAGCGTCATCATCTTGGTCAGCGAAGCCGGGTAACGGGTCTCGTCGGCCCGTGCCGTATAGAGCGCGGTGCCGGTGCCGGCATCGATGATGATGGCGGAGAATTTCTCGGGGACCGGCGCGACCTGGGTGACCGGGTTGAGGGTCTCGGTGGTCGAGCAGGCGCTCGCGCCGATGAGCACGAGGCAGAGCATGGCGGCACCGAGGGCGCGCGTGATGAAGTTCCCGGAGGAGCGTGGCATTGCAGTCCCGTTTTCCAAATCGCCGTTTCCTGAATACCCCGGTGGCGGGGGCGAACGCAAGGAGGCCGAGGGGATTGCGGACTTCGCATCCCCATTGTGTTGCACGTTTGAGAACGGACCTGCTAAGGGAGCGCCTCCATTCCGTTTCTCATCGCTGCCGGGAGCATACGATGTCACATCCGCGCAAGGCACGGCGTCTCGATCATCTCGTTCTTCCTGTTCCGGACCTCGCGATCACGCGGAACCGTCACCAGGCGCTCGGGTTTCGTGTTGCGCCGGAGGCCCGCCATCCCTTTGGCACCGAAAACGCCTGCGTCTTCTTCGCCGACGGGACCTATCTCGAGCCGCTGGCCGTTGCGAGCCGGGAAGAGTGCGAGGCGTCGGCACGCGAGGGAAACGTGTTCGTCGCGCGTGACCAGGCCTACCGGTTCCGGCGCGGCGAGAACGGTTTTTCGGCGGTGGTGACCTCTTCGGAGGATGCCCGTGGCGACCATGAGCGCTTCAAGGCGCTCGGGATCTCGGCCGGCGAGATGCTGGAATTCTCCCGCCCGATGAAACAGCCCGACGGTTCGGAAACCACCGCGAGCTTCCGGCTTGCCTTTGCCGCCGATCTGCGCAGTCCCGACTTCTTCGGGTTTTCCGTCCAGCGCCTCGCCATGCCGGCAGCCGACCGATCCGCATTGACCGCGCACGAAAACGGCGTCACCGGGATTTCGGAAATCGTGCTGAGTGAGACCAACCCGACCGACTTCCAGTATTTCGTGCAGGAACTCGCCGACAACCGCGAGGTCGAGGCGCATTCGTTCGGCATGGCCATCGAGCTCGACGGTGCGACGATCAACGTCATGACGCCCGAGGGACTGAGCGTGTTCTTCGGCATGGAAGCCCGATGCCATTCCCGCGGCTTGCGGGGGCGGGGCGTCATCTACCGGGTGGCCGAGCTGGCTGCGACCGAAGCCTTCCTGTCCGGAGCCGATATCCGTTTCGAGCGGAAAGGAAGCCGGCTCGTGGTTCCGCCGACGGACGGGCAGGGCGCGTTCTACGCATTCGAGGAAGGAAAACGACCATGACCGCAAACTCAGTGGTGAAGGCCGGCGACGTCGTGTTCGCCAATGATCAGCGCTTCAGCCTGATCGCCGGGCCCTGCCAGATGGAAAGCCGCGAACACGCTTTCGACGTGGCTGGACGGCTCAAGGAGATCTGCGCCGGCTTCGGCATCGGCCTCGTCTACAAGTCGTCCTTCGACAAGGCCAACCGGACCTCGCTTTCCGCGCAACGCGGCATGGGGCTGGAGCAGAGCCTCGAGGTGTTTGCCGATCTCAAGTCCGAGTTCGGCTTTCCGGTGATCACCGACATCCACACCGAGGAACAGTGTGCCATCGCCGGCGAAGTGGTCGACGTGCTGCAGATTCCGGCCTTTCTCTGCCGGCAGACCGACCTTCTGATCGCGGCGGCGAAGACGGGCCGCGTCATCAACGTCAAGAAGGGCCAGTTCCTGGCGCCCTGGGACATGAAGAACGTGCTCGCCAAGATCGTCGACAGCGGCAATCCGAATGTGCTGCTCTGCGAACGCGGCGCATCCTTCGGCTACAACACGCTGGTGTCCGATTTCCGCTCGCTGCCGATCATGGCCGCTTTGGGCGCGCCGGTGGTCTTCGACGCCACCCATTCGGTGCAGCAGCCGGGCGGACACGGCGGATCCTCCGGCGGCCAGCGCGAGTTCGTCGAGACGCTGGCACGCGCGGCCGTTGCCGTCGGTGTGGCTGGACTGTTCATCGAGACGCACGAGGATCCGGACAACGCGCCGTCCGATGGCCCCAACATGGTGCCGCTCGACGACATGCCGCGGCTTCTCGAAACGCTGCTGGCCTTCGACGCGGTGGCCAAGCGGGGCTGAGGCCGTCATCGCGTCTTTGCAATCATCGGCAATCTTTCCTTTAATGGTCTCGCGCTGATGTCGGGTTGGCGATCGTCGCAGCTCGATTGATTTTTCGATGTCTTGGTTTAAGACGCGGAGGCCAGCTTTTCGCGTCCGGCGATGCCCGTCGGCGGACGCGTTCCGACCCGAACCCGTATGCCTCTCCAAAGGAGCACCTGAATGACCGTCATCATCGATATCGTCGGCCGTGAAATTCTCGACAGCCGCGGCAATCCCACCGTCGAGGTGGATGTGCACCTAGACGACGGCGCGGTCGGCCGGGCGGCCGTTCCCTCGGGCGCCTCGACCGGTGCGCACGAGGCGGTGGAACTGCGCGACGGCGGCAGCCGCTATCTCGGCAAGGGGGTGACCAAGGCCGTCGACGCGGTGAACGGCGAACTCCGTGACGCGATCTGCGGCCACGAGGCCGAAGACCAGGTCGCCCTCGACGAGATGATGATCGAGCTCGACGGCACGCCCAACAAGGCGCGCCTCGGCGCCAACGCCATCCTCGGCGTCTCGCTCGCCACCGCCAAGGCGGCGGCGATGTCGTCCGGCCTGTCGCTCTACCGTTATGTCGGTGGCGCCAATGCGCGGGTTCTGCCGGTGCCGATGATGAACATCATCAATGGCGGCGCGCATGCCGACAATCCGATCGATTTCCAGGAATTCATGATCATGCCGATTGGCGCCGACACGGTGGCCGAATCGATCCGCATGGGCGCGGAAGTCTTCCACACGCTGAAGAAGGAACTCTCGGCGGCCGGGCACGGCACCAATGTGGGTGACGAGGGCGGGTTTGCGCCCAATCTCGAAAGCGCGCCGGTGGCGCTCGACTTCATCATGAAGTCGATCGAGAAGGCCGGCTACAAGCCCGGCGACGACATTCACATCGCGCTCGATTGTGCCTCCACCGAATTCTTCAAGGACGGCAAGTACGAACTCGAGGGCGAAGGCCGAACGCTGGAGCCGGAAGCCATGGCCGAATACCTGGCCGAACTCGCCGGCAAGTACCCGATCCTGTCGATCGAGGACGGCATGGCCGAGGACGACTGGGATGGCTGGAAGGCGCTGACCGACAAGATCGGTTCCTCGTGCCAGCTCGTCGGCGACGACCTGTTCGTGACCAATTCGGCGCGGCTGCGCGACGGCATCCGCATGGGCGTCGCCAACTCGATTCTGGTGAAGGTCAACCAGATCGGCACGCTGTCGGAAACGCTCGACGCGGTCGAGACCGCGCACAAGGCCGGCTACACCGCCGTGATGTCGCACCGTTCCGGCGAGACCGAGGATTCGACGATCGCCGATCTCGCCGTCGCCACCAATTGCGGGCAGATCAAGACCGGCTCGATGTCGCGCTCCGATCGCATCGCCAAGTACAACCAACTCATCCGCATCGAGGAACTGCTCGGCTCGCAGGCGAAGTTTGCCGGCCGCTCGATCCTGCGCGGCTGATCGGACGTTCGAGAATTTGCGGAGGGGCGGGGCCTGCCAAGGCCTCGCCCTTTCGCGTTCAGGAACGGTTGCATTTTTTGCGCCTGCGTAAACGTTTCTTAAGCATGCTCGGGCAGGATTCAGCCGTGCTCCGGTAAGGCGTAATCAGGCATGCGAACCAAATTCAGAAAACGAAAGGCGTATGGACGCCTTGTCGTTCCGCTTCTTTCTCTTATCTGTTTCTCCTACTTCGGCTTTCATGCGCTGCATGGAACGTTCGGGCTTGAATCGGCATCTCACCTCGAAGAGCGGCGCATCGAGCTCGAGGGCGAACTGGCGTCGCTGGTTGCCGAACGGGAGGCGCTCGAGAAGCGGGTCGCGCTGATGAGCGACGGCTCGATGGAGGCCGACATGCTCGACGAACGGGCGCGCTACATGCTCAATGTCGCGCGGAAGGACGAAGTCGTCTACTTTCTCGATCGCACTAATTAACTCATTTCCAGTTAACTTCCGAAAAAGCCATTAGAAACAGCTGGATATACTGCATGGACGCTATGCGTTTATGGACTTGCTGACCTCTCCAGTCTCCCTTATCTTTTCGATAACGAAAAAATCGGGAGGACGCCATGGCGCCACGCAAACAGACCGGTTCAACCGCGCGCAAATCGTCGCGCAGTTCGGCCTCCGCCAAATCCGGCCTTGAGGGCGGGATCACAGACTTCTCCAAGGAACAGGAACTCGACGCCTACCGCGAGATGCTTCTCATCCGCAGGTTCGAGGAGAAGGCCGGCCAGCTCTACGGCATGGGCTTCATCGGCGGTTTCTGTCACCTCTATATCGGTCAGGAAGCGGTCGTCGTCGGCATGCAGATGGCGCTCAAACCGGGCGATCAGGTGATCACCGGTTATCGCGACCACGGTCACATGCTGGCAACCGGCATGGAAGCGCGCGGCGTGATGGCGGAACTGACCGGACGCCGGGGCGGCTATTCCAAGGGGAAGGGCGGCTCCATGCACATGTTCTCCAAGGAAAAGCATTTCTATGGCGGCCACGGCATCGTCGGCGCGCAGGTCTCGCTCGGCACCGGGCTCGCCTTTTCGAACCGCTACCGAGAGAACGACAACATCACGCTCACCTATTTCGGTGACGGTGCGGCCAACCAGGGCCAGGTTTACGAGAGCTTCAACATGGCAGCACTCTGGAAGCTGCCGGTCATCTACATCATCGAGAACAACCGTTACGCCATGGGGACGTCGACGGCGCGCGCCTCGGCGCAGTCCGATTTCTCGCTGCGCGGCAAGTCTTTCGGCATTCCCGGCCATCAGGTCGACGGCATGGATGTGCGCGCGGTGCACGCCGCCGGTATGGAAGCCGCCGAGCATTGCCGCTCCGGCAAGGGCCCGCTGATCCTCGAAATGCTGACTTATCGTTATCGTGGTCACTCGATGTCCGACCCGGCGAAATACCGCAGCAAGGACGAAGTTCAGAAGATGCGTTCCGAGCGCGATCCGATCGAGCAGGTCAAGGCCCGCATCCTCGACAGCAAGTATGCGAGCGAGGACGAACTGAAGCAGGTCGACAAGAAGATCCGCGACATCGTCGCAGATTCAGCCGATTTCGCCCAGGCCGATCCGGAGCCGGATGTGTCCGAGCTCTACACCGACATCTTGCTCTAAGGGAGGGGAAACCATGCCGATTGATATCCTGATGCCCGCGCTTTCCCCGACCATGGAGGAAGGCACGCTTTCGAAGTGGCTGAAGAAGGAAGGTGACACCGTCACCGCCGGCGACGTGATCGCCGAGATCGAAACCGACAAGGCGACGATGGAAGTCGAGGCCGTTGACGAGGGCAAGATCGCCAAGATCGTCGTCGCCGAAGGCTCCGAGAACGTCAAGGTCAACGAGGTGATCGCCATTCTCGCCGAGGAAGGTGAGGACCTGGACGAAGCCGCCAAGAAGGGCGGCTCGGGCGGTCCCGCTCCGGCCGCCGACGCGTCCTCCGACAAGGAAGAAGCCAAGTCGGACGACAAGGCCGAGGAGAAGGCCGACAGTGGAGCCGGCAAGGTTCCGGCCCAGCCTGTCGCCACCGAAACCGCCAGCGATCCCGATATCCCGGAAGGCACCGAAATGGTGTCGACGACCGTGCGCGAAGCGCTCCGCGACGCCATGGCCGAGGAAATGCGCGCCGACGGCGACGTCTTCGTCATGGGCGAGGAAGTGGCGGAGTACCAGGGCGCCTACAAGGTGACCCAGGGGCTGCTCGACGAGTTCGGTCCGAAGCGCGTGGTCGACACGCCGATCACAGAGCACGGCTTTGCCGGCGTCGGCGTCGGCGCGGCCATGTCCGGCCTGCGTCCGATCGTCGAGTTCATGACCTTCAACTTCGCCATGCAGGCGATCGACCAGATCATCAACTCGGCCGCCAAGACGCTCTACATGTCGGGCGGCCAGATGGGCGCGCCGATCGTGTTCCGCGGTCCGAACGGTGCAGCCGCGCGCGTGGCGGCGCAGCACTCGCAGTGCTACGCGGCGTGGTACAGCCACATTCCGGGCCTCAAGGTCGTCATGCCCTACACGGCAGCCGACGCGAAGGGGCTCCTGAAGGCCGCCATCCGCGACCCGAACCCGGTGATCTTCCTCGAAAACGAGATCCTCTACGGCCAGTCCTTCGACGTGCCGAAGATGGATGATTTCGTGCTGCCGATCGGCAAGGCGCGCATCCACAAGCAAGGCAAGGACGCGACCGTCGTCTCCTTCGGCATCGGCATGACCTACGCCATCAAGGCGGTGGAAGCGCTGGCCGGCGAGGGGATCGACGTCGAACTCATCGACCTCAGGACCATCCGTCCGATGGACCTGCCGACGATCATCGAGAGCGTGAAGAAGACCGGTCGTCTGGTCACCGTGGAGGAAGGCTATCCGCAGTCCTCGGTCGGCACCGAGATCGCCACCCGCGTGATGCAGCAGGCCTTCGACTATCTCGATGCGCCGGTGCTGACGATCGCCGGCAAGGACGTTCCGATGCCCTATGCGGCCAATCTGGAGAAACTGGCGCTTCCGAGCGTCGCCGAAGTGGTCGAGGCGGTCAAAACCGTCTGCTACAAGGCCTGAGGAGGAGCGACCATGCCGACGAACATCACCATGCCGGCCCTGTCTCCCACGATGGAGGAGGGCAATCTCGCAAAGTGGCTCGTCAAGGAAGGCGACAAGATCGGCCCCGGTGACGTGATCGCCGAAATCGAAACCGACAAGGCGACGATGGAAGTCGAGGCCGTCGACGAGGGCACAATCGCCAAGATTCTGGTCGAGGCCGGGACCGAGGGCGTCAAGGTCAATGCCGTGATCGCCATTCTCGCCGAGGAAGGCGAGGACGTCGCCGAAGCCGCCAAGAGCGGCGGCGGCTCATCCGGGTCGTCCGAAAAGAAGGACGAGCCGAAGGCCGAGGCTCCGAAGACGGAAGAGGCGGCCGCCGAGGCGCCGAAGGAAACCGCCAAGCCGGTGGCCGACAAGGCGCCTGCGCAATCGACCCCCGCACCGGTCGCCGACGGAGAGCGCGTGTTCTCCTCGCCGCTCGCACGCCGCATGGCCAAGGACGCCGGCGTCGATCTCGGTGCCGTCAAGGGCTCGGGTCCCCATGGCCGCGTGATCAAGCGCGACGTGGAAGCCGCGATCGCCGATGGCGCCGCGAAGAAAGCCGATGCCGGCAAGGGTGCTGCTGCCCCGGCTGCAGCCGCCCAGCCGATGTCGACCGACGCGGTGCTGAAGCTGTTCCCGGAAGGCTCCTACGAACTCGTCAAGCACGATGGCATGCGCAAGACCATCGCCCGCCGCCTTGTCGAGGCCAAGCAGACGATCCCGCACTTCTACGTGTCGGTCGACTGCCAGCTCGACAAGCTGCTGGCGCTGCGGTCGCAGATCAACGCCGCGGCTCCGCGCAAGGACGACCGTCCGGCCTACAAGGTCTCGGTCAACGACATGATCATCAAGGCCTGGGCGATGGCGCTGCGCGACGTGCCGGATGCCAACGTCTCCTGGACCGACGACAACATGATCCACCACAAGCATGCGGATGTGGGCGTCGCCGTTTCCATTCCGGGCGGGCTGATCACGCCGATCGTTCGCTCTGCGGAGGAAAAGACGATTTCGGCGATCTCCAAGGAGATGCACGATCTCGGCCGCCGCGCCAAGGACCGCAAGCTCAAGCCCGAAGAGTACCAGGGCGGCACCACAGCGGTCTCCAACATGGGCATGATGGGCGTGAAGGATTTCGTCGCCGTCATCAACCCGCCGCACGCCACGATCCTGGCGATCGGTTCGGGCGAACAGCGCGCCGTGGTCAAGGACGGCGAGATCAAGATCGCCACCGTGATGACCGTGACGCTTTCGACCGATCACCGCTGCGTTGACGGCGCGCTCGGGGCCGAGGTGCTCGGCGCCTTCAAGACCTATATCGAGAACCCGATGGGCATGCTGGTCTAGGACTGCAGTTCCGCCGCGGCCAGGATGAAACGGCCGCGGCAGACATGATCGATTGCATGCAATGTCGGCCGTCAGGAGGCGAAAATGGCGTCACATGGACATGAAAGCCTCGGGAGAACCTGGGTCTGGATGGCCGTTCTCGCGGTCATCTCGATCCTCGGCGGCGTGTTCGCGCTGTTCGATCCGTTCGCCGCGACGATTGCCGCCGTCATGCTTGCGGGCTGGTTCTTTAGCCTGCTCGGTGTGGTTCAGCTGATCCACGCCTTCAGCGTGCGCGATTGGTCCGGTTTCATCTGGTTCCTGGGGCTCGGTGTGCTCGGGATCGTTCTCGGCATCATGCTGATTTCACGGCCCCTCGAAGGCGCGGTGTCGCTCACCCTCGTGGTCGCGGTGCTGTTCATACTGACCGGCGCGCTGAAGGCGATGTTCTCGCTGTCGGCGCGTCCGGTGAAGGGCTGGGGCTGGGGGCTCGTCTCGGGTCTGATCTCGCTGCTTCTCGGCATCATGATCCTGGCCGACTTTCCGGCTTCGGCACAGGGGATCCTCGGTATCCTGCTCGGGATCGAACTGTTGTCGAACGGCATCCTGTTCCTGTTCTTGGCGCTCGGGCTCAAGAACCTCAACTCCAGCGGCAGTCTGTGAGGTCACGGATGAAGACCATCCTCGCATATGGCGATTCACTGACATGGGGTTCGGACGCCGAGACCGGGGGACGCCATGGTTTCGACGACCGGTGGCCCAACGTGCTGCAGGCCGGGCTTTCGGGCAAGGCGCGCGTGGTCGCCGATGGTCTGCGCGGACGCACGACAGCCTATGACGAGCATCTGGCGGACTGCGACCGCAACGGCGCCTGCACGTTTCCGACCGCGCTCTACACCCATGCGCCGGTCGATCTGGTGATCATCATGCTCGGCGCCAACGACATGAAGCCGCATATCGCCGGCACCGCGATCGCCGCGATGCAGGGAATGCGCCGGCTGATCTCGATTGCGAAGAACCACAATCCGGGTCTGGTCGACGAGACCCGGCCCGACATCCTCATCGTTGCGCCGCCGCCGCTGTGCGAGACCGGCGATCCGGAATTCGCGGCGATGTTTGCCGGCGGCATCCCGGAATCGCAGATGCTGGCCTCGCTCTATGCCGATCTCGCCGATGAGCAGGGTGTCGGCTTCTTCGACGCAAGCTCGGTGGCGCGGACGACGCCTGTCGACGGGGTGCATATGGATGCCGCCAACACGCGTGCGATCGGCAAGGCGCTGATCCCGGTTGCGACGGTGATGCTCGGCATCTGAGGCGTAGGAGCGCGAAGATTTCCCCGTTTGACCGGGGTCAAGGAGAAGGGAGACGACGCGGCTAGGGTGATATCGGAACAACCCACGAGAGGAGACACCGATGTCCAACACGCCGCACCAACTGGCGGAGGAATTCCCCGAACACGCCGAACGCATGCATCAGCTCAAGCAGTCCGACGTCCATTTCGGCAAGCTGTTCGATGCCTATGACGAGGTCAACCGGGCGATCCACCGCGCCGAGACGAACATCGAGCCGACCGACGACCTCCACATGGAGGAGATGCGCAAGGAGCGCATGCGGCTCAAGGATCAAATCTACGGCATGCTGGCCGCCTGACACGATCAGAGCCGGCTGCCGAACAGGAAAGCCGGCTCATGCACATCCGCCCAGCGACCGCTGCCGACTGCGCCGACCTCGCGATTCTCGATGATATCGCGGGGCACGGCCTGACGTCGGAAGCCTGGGCGCGCGCCGCGGCGGAAGGCAAGGGCGCCTCCGCGCTCGAAGTCGGGGTCGAGAGCTATCTCGGACAGGCGACGCCCTGCAACTGGCGCAATGCGCGGGTTGCCATGAATGACGAGCGGACCGCCGGCATGTCGGTCGGCTATTTCCTGCCCGAGGATACGAACTTCACCGGTCCGTTCGACAAGGTGTTCGAGCCGGTGATGTCGCTTTTCAAACGAGCGGTCGGCGGCTGGCTGCTCGATGCGCTCGCCGTCTATTCCGTCTTTCGCGGAAAGGGCGTCGCCCGGTCGTTGCTCGACGACCAGATTGCGCTCGCCGGTGACCGCCCGTTCCACATAGTCTGCGCCGACGACAACACGCCCGCGCTGGGTCTCTACCGATCGCGCGGCTTCGATGTCGTCGAGCGCGCGGAGTTCGTCCAGAGTGACACACCGAGAGCAACAAAAGAATGGCTGCTCCTGAAGCGGCACGGATCCTGAAGACCGGATCATGAACGAGAGGACACGCGACCATGGCTGACACTTCCTACGACATCATCATCATCGGGTCGGGGCCGGGCGGATACATCGCCGCCATCCGCGCCGCGCAGCTCGGCATGAAGACGGCCGTCGTCGAGCGCGAGCACCTGGCCGGCATCTGCTCGAACTGGGGCTGCATCCCGACCAAGGCGCTGCTGCGGTCGGCCGAAATCCTGCACTACGCCCAGCATCCCGGCGACTACGGGGTCAAGATTTCCGGAGAGGCGACGCCCGATCTCGAAGCCATCGTCAAGCGCTCGCGCGGGATTGCCACCCGGATGAACAACGGCGTCGGCTTTCTTCTGAAGAAGAACAAGGTCGACGTGATCTGGGGCGAGGCGAAGGTGACCAAGGCCGGCGAGGTCGTCGTCTCGCAAACCAAGAAGAAGCCGGTCGAGCCGCAGGTGCCGAAGCCCAAGGGCACGCTCGGCGCCGGCACCTACAAGGCCAAGCACATCGTGATCGCCACCGGCGCCCGTCCGCGCGCATTGCCGGGCCTTGAGCCCGACGGCGAACTGATCTGGACCTATTTCGAGGCGATGAAGCCGGCCAAGATGCCGAAGTCGATCCTGGTGATGGGCTCGGGCGCCATCGGCATCGAGTTCGCCTCCTTCTACCGCACCATGGGCGTCGATGTGACCGTGGTCGAGGTGATGAAGTCGGTCATGCCGGTCGAGGATGTCGAGATTTCGGGGCTCGCCAAGAAGCAGTTCGAGAAACAGGGCATGAAGATCCATCTCGAAGCCAAGGTGATCAAGGTCGAAAAGGGCAAGGATTCGATCACTGCCCATGTCGAGATGAAGGACGGCAAGGTCGAGAAGATCACCGCCGACCGGATGATCTCGGCCGTCGGCGTCCAGGCCAATATCGAGGGCATCGGGCTCGAGGAAGCTGGTGTGAAGACCGATCGCGGCTTCATCGCCATCGACGGCTACGGCAAGACCAGTGTCGAGGGCATCTACGCCATCGGCGACGTGGCCGGTCCGCCGATGCTTGCCCACAAGGCCGAGCACGAGGCGGTCATCTGCGTCGAGAAGATCGCCGGCTTGAAGGGCGTCCATCCGATGGACAAGTCGAAGATCCCGGGCTGCACCTACTGCCACCCGCAGGTCGCCTCCGTCGGCCTCACCGAAGCGAAGGCCAAGGAAGCCGGACGCGACATCCGTGTCGGCCGCTTCCCCTTCGTCGGCAACGGCAAGGCGATCGCGCTCGGCGAGGACCAGGGCATGGTCAAGACGATCTTCGACAAGAAGACCGGCGAGCTTCTGGGCGCGCACATGGTGGGCGCTGAGGTCACCGAGCTCATACAGGGCTTCGTCGTCGCCATGAACCTGGAGACGACCGAGGAGGAACTCATCCATACCATCTTCCCGCATCCGACGATCTCGGAGACGATGAAGGAAAGCGTGCTCGACGCCTATGACCGCGTCCTGAACATGTGAGCGACACGGCATTTCCCGATGATCGCTTCACCACGCCTTTCGCGCCGATCGACCGCCGTCCCGTCTGGGGCGGGCGTGGAACAAATGTCATATCCGACCGTTAAATCAGACGGGTTCACCCGAGAAACTGGAGATAAACATGGATCTGAATGGCGTAGGCTTGCTCGGAGCGATCATCGTCGGCGGACTGGCCGGCTGGCTCGCGGAAAAATTCATGAAGAGCAACATGGGCATCTTCATGAACATCATTCTCGGCATCATCGGTGCAGCGGCTCTGAACTTCGTGCTGGGCCTGCTCGGTATCTACACCGGCACGGGCCTGCTCGTGTATCTGATCGTGGGCTTCATTGGTGCGTGTCTGCTGATCGCCATCGCGCGAGCGGTGCGGCGCTAGCTGCAACAAATCCGGTATTATCCGACTGAAGGTCAGGCTGCCCGTTAGGGCGGCCTGACTTTTTGCGTTTGGCCGCCTATATTGGGCCAAACGTCTAACGAGACGAAAGACAGAGTTTCATGGTCACCATCCTCGACACCACCAAGGAAACGCCGAAGCGAGTCCGCCATCCCGAGAAGGCGCACCGTCCCGATACGGAGATCAAGCGCAAGCCGGAATGGATCCGGGTGAAGGCGCCGACCTCCAAGGGCTATCTCGACACCCGCAAGATCGTGAAGGACAACAAGCTCGTCACGGTATGCGAGGAAGCCGGCTGCCCGAACATCGGGGAGTGCTGGGACAAGAAGCACGCGACCTTCATGATCATGGGCGAGATCTGCACCCGCGCCTGCGCCTTCTGCAACGTGATCACCGGTCGGCCCAACGCGCTCGATCCGGAAGAGCCCGCCAACGTCGCGCGCGCGGTGGCCGAGATGGGGCTCAATCATGTCGTCATCACCTCGGTGGATCGTGACGATCTCGCCGATGGCGGTGCGCAGCATTTCGTCGAGGTGATCCGGGCGATCCGGGCCGCTACCCCTTTGACCACCATCGAGATCCTGACGCCCGACTTCCTGCGCAAGCCCGGTGCGCTCGAAGCCGTGGTCGCGGCCAAGCCCGACGTGTTCAACCACAATCTCGAGACGGTGCCGTCGAAATATCTGACGGTGCGCCCGGGCGCGCGCTACTTCCATTCGATCCGTCTCTTGCAGCGGGTCAAGGAACTTGATCCGACGATGTTCACCAAATCGGGCATCATGGTGGGCCTCGGCGAGACCCGCAACGAAGTGCTCCAGCTGATGGACGACCTGCGGGTGGCCGACGTCGACTTCCTGACCATCGGCCAGTACCTGCAGCCGACGCGCAAACACCACGAGGTGATGGATTTCGTCACACCCGACCAGTTCAAGAGCTACGAGACGACCGCTTATTCGAAGGGTTTCCTGATGGTGTCGGCGAGCCCGCTGACGCGCTCCTCGCACCATGCCGGCGACGATTTCGCCCGGCTGCGCGCCGCCCGCGACGCCAAGCTGGCCCAGGCCGCCGGTTAATCCTCGTGGCGCGGTTCGAGACGACACGGCACGTCGCCCATACGCCGCGACAGATGTTCGATCTGGTCGCCGACGTCGAGAAGTATCCCGAATTCCTGCCGTTGTGCGAGGCGCTGACGGTGCGCTCTCGCCGCGAGCGCGACGGGCGCACGCTTCTGATTGCCGACATGACGGTCGGCTACAAGGCGATCCGCGAGACCTTCACCAGCCAGGTTCTCCTGAACCCGGACGACATGGTCATCGAGGTGAAATATATCGACGGGCCGTTCCGCTATCTGGACAATCGCTGGACCTTCCGCGAGGAGAGCCAGGGGTCTAGCGTGCATTTCTTCATCGACTACGAATTCCGCAACCGCCTGCTCGGCGGACTGATGGGATCGATGTTCGATCGTGCCTTCCGGATGTTTGCGGAAGCCTTCGAGAAACGGGCAGACGCGATCTACGGCCATTCCGGAGCTCAGAGCCAGGCGGGGAGCTAGGCTCGTCTAGGACTGGTCGGCGTCTTCATCGAAGCGTTCGAGCAGCGCTTCGAGGGCCGCATGCACGGTCGCGGCGCGGATGAGGTCGCGCGTCCATTCCTCGCCCCAGCTAAGCTCTACTGCTTCCACGTCGCCATCCTTGGCGGCAAATCCCATGTAAACGAGGCCCACGGGCTTTTCCGCCGTGCCGCCGCCGGGACCGGCGATGCCTGTGACTGAGACGGCGTAGCGCGCCTGTGAGCGGGCGAGGGCACCCGCCGCCATCTCGCGCGCGGTTTCAGGCGACACCGCGCCGTGCGCCTCGAGCGTGGTTGCCTTGACGCCGAGCATGTCCTGCTTGGCTTGGTTGGAGTAGGTGACGAAGCCGCGGTCGAAGGCAGCGGAGGATCCAGCGATCTCGGTGATCATGCCGGCAATCAGTCCGCCGGTGCAGGATTCGGCGGTGGCGATCATCGCTCCGGCCGCACCGAAACGGGAAACGATCTGTTCTGCCAGTTCCCGGCAGTCGTCGAGAATGGCGGCGCTGTCGGTCTCAGGCGTCATCGAGGTCACCGTAATAGACGCTCGCGGTGGCGATGGCGGCAATGCCTTCATCGCGACCGACGAAACCGAGTTTTTCGTTGGTGGTCGCTTTCACCGAGCAGCGGTCGACCGAAATGCCGATCATCCGGGCCAGATTTTCGCGCATGGCTTGCCGGTGCGGGCCGACGCGCGGCGCTTCGGCGATCAGCGAGACGTCGGCGTTGAGAACGCGGCCGCCCTTCTCGGTGACGATCTCGACGGCGCGCTTGAGGAAGACGGAGGAGGCGGCCCCCTTCCACTGAGGGTCGGAAGGTGGGAAATGATCGCCGATGTCGCCGGCGCCACAGGTGGCGAGCAGCGCGTCGGTGAGGGCGTGCAGCGCCACGTCGGCATCGGAATGGCCGTCGAGGCGCTTGTCGTGCGGGATAAGCACGCCGCACAGCGTCACGCCATCTCCCTCGACGAGTCGGTGCACGTCGTAGCCGTTGCCGGTGCGGATGTCGGGCAGGTGACGGGCGACAATCAGGCTTTCGGCCATGTGCAGATCCTCGAGCGTGGTGATCTTGGTGTTCATGCGCGAGCCACGGGTGAGCTTGACTGGATGCCCGGCCCATTCCATCACGGCGCAGTCGTCGGTGAAACCGCCCCGCGTTTCGCGGGTGGCGGCGCGATGGGCATCCAGAATTTCGCGGTAGGAAAATCCCTGCGGCGTCTGGGCTGCGTAGAGACCGTCGCGGGACACCGTGCCGGTGATGGTGACGTTGGCGTCGGCACGCTTCAGCGTATCGGAAATCGGAATGGCGGGCAGGGCGGCGAGGGCACCATGCCTCAGGGCATCGAGAACGCCGTCGATGGTCGCGCGATCGACGAAAGGTCGGGCGGCGTCGTGGATGAGAACGCAGTCGGCCTTGCGATCCTCGATACACTCGAGCCCGATGCGGGACGAATCCTGTCGCGTCATGCCGCCGTGGACGATCCGGACTGGAACGAGGCCGCTCAGTTCGCGGGTGGCCGAATCAAACAGTTCCTCGTCATCCGCATGGATGACGACGACCACGCCGGCAATTTCTGGATGCTCGAGAAACGGCCGCATGGCGCGGGCGATGATCGTCATGCCGCCCACGTGCCGGTACTGTTTTGGCGCCTTCGAATCCGCGCCGATGCGATGCCCGCGGCCCGCCGCAACAATTACCGCCCAGACCTTCAGGCTGTCATTCATAGATGTCTAGGACCTCCACCGCGCGGCGCAGGTGGAACCGACGCCGGAGCGTCCAATTAACCTCGATACCCGTTTGCCGCCAAAAACCTTGTGTGCCGAACATCTTGCCGCTTGGCAAGAGCGAGGTGATTGTCTAAAAAATGGGCAAAGTTTCCGGATGCATCCGGTAAATGCAGTCTGTAAGGGTCAAATGGACGAGCCATTGCTAATCGACGCGGTCGCCACCCGCAACCGGATTTTCCTGGCGCCGATGTCGGGCGTGACCGATTTGCCGTTCCGTCAGATCGCGGCGCGGTGCGGCGCCGGCATGGTGGTGACGGAAATGGTGGCGAGCCGCGAACTCGTCGCCAACCGTGCGGAATCCTGGGTTCGGCTGAAAGCAGCCGACTTCCGCCCGCACGTCGTCCAGCTTGCCGGCCGTGAGCCGCACTGGATGGCCGAGGCGGCGATCATCGCCGAAGATCAGGGCGCCGACATCATCGACATCAACATGGGTTGTCCGGCCAAGAAGGTGACGGGCGGCTATTCGGGTTCCGCGCTGATGCGCGAGCCCGAACGCGCGGTTGCAATCATTGAGGCGACGGTGAAGGCGGTCTCCGTGCCGGTGACGCTGAAGATGCGGCTCGGCTGGGACGAAAACAGTCTCAACGCTTCGGAGCTTGCCTCCGCCGCCGTGAAGGCCGGTGTGCGGATGATCACCGTCCACGGTCGCACGCGGTGCCAGTTCTACGAGGGCAAGGCGGACTGGCAGGCGATCGCCCGGGTGCGCGAGGTGGTCGACGTCCCCTTCGTTGCCAACGGCGACATTTCGAGCCGTAAGGACGCCGAGGCCTGTCTGAAGATCACCGGTGCGGATGCGGTGATGGTCGGCCGTGCAACGCAGGGGCGCCCCTGGCTCTGCGGCGAGATCGCGGGTGACCCCGCGGTGCCGACGTCGCGGCCTGACCACGTTGCAATTGCTTGCGAGCACTATGCGATGATGCTCGACCACTATGGTGAGGGCGCGGGCGTGCGCCATGCGCGCAAGCATCTCGGCTGGTATCTCGATCATCTTGCGCCGGACGTTCCCGGCGCATTGCGCCGCGACATCATGACCGGACAATTCCCCGAAACCGTGGCGCGGCTCTTCGCCGAGGCGCTCGACGGTGATTGGGATATCACCCACAGCCGGGAGCAGGCGGCATGAAGAATTCCGAGACCTGGACTGCCGACTGGGGCACCGACGGGGGCGCGGGGCCGCTTGCCGTACTCAACGCCATCCAGCACCCGGTGATCATGATCGACGGCGACGGCAATCTCGCCTTCGCCAACTGGGAAGCCGAATCGTTTTTCGGTGCCAGTGCGGCACACTTGGCCAAGCAGGGTATCGAAACTTTGGTGCCGTTCGGCAGTCCGCTCGTCGCCCTGATCGATCAGGTGCGCGAACGTCGCGCGCCGATCAACGAATACAAGGTTGATCTCAGTTCGCCCCGTCTCGGATACGACAAGCTGGTCGACATCTATGCCGCGCCGCTGACCAGCGGCCCGCAGGATCACGTCGTCATCGTGCTGCAGGAACGCTCGATGGCCGACAAGATTGATCGCCAGCTCACCCATCGCGGCGCGGCGCGCTCGGTCACCGGTCTCGCCTCGATGCTGGCGCACGAGATCAAGAACCCGCTTTCGGGCATTCGCGGCGCCGCACAGCTTCTTGAAAGCTCCGTCGGCGACGAGGACAGGGCGCTGGCGCGGCTGATCCGTGACGAGACCGACCGGATCGTCTCGCTGGTCGACCGCATGGAGATCTTCTCCGACGAACGGCCGGTGGATCGTGAACCGGTCAACATTCACTCGGTGCTCGATCATGTGAAGTCGCTCGCCAAGGCGGGCTTTGCGCGCAAGATCAAGTTCGTCGAGCTCTACGATCCCTCGTTGCCGCCGGTCTATGCCAACCGCGATCAGCTGATCCAGGTCTTTCTCAACCTCGTCAAGAACGCTGCCGAGGCGATCGGCGATGCGTCCGACGGCGAGATCGTGCTGACCACGGCTTACCGCCCCGGAATTAAGCTCTCCGTTCCGGGAAGCTCCGAGAAGGTGTCCCTGCCGCTCGAATTCTGCGTCCAGGACAACGGGCCGGGCGTCCCGTCCGACCTGCTGCCGCTGCTCTTCGACCCTTTCATCACGACCAAAACCAACGGGACCGGCCTCGGTCTGGCGCTCGTTGCCAAGATCGTCGGCGGTCATGGCGGCATCATCGAATGTGACAGCCAGGGAACCAAGACGATCTTTCGCGTACTGATGCCAGCTTCCCGCGACGCTCCACCGGTCGTCGATGTGGCCCGGGCATCCATGGAATTGAAACGATGACAAAAGCGACCATTCTCGTTGCCGACGACGATGCGGCAATCCGCACGGTGCTCAACCAGGCGCTCAGCCGCGCAGGTTACGAAGTCCGCATCACGTCCAACGCCACGACGTTGTGGCGGTGGATTTCCGCCGGTGAGGGCGATCTGGTGATCACCGACGTGGTGATGCCGGACGAGAACGCCTTCGATCTCCTGCCGCGTATCCGCCGCATGCGTCCGGATCTTCCGGTGCTGGTGATGAGCGCGCAGAACACCTTCATGACGGCGATCAAGGCATCGGAAAGCGGCGCTTACGACTATCTGCCCAAACCCTTCGACCTGACCGAGATGATCGGGATCGTCGGCCGGGCACTGTCGGAGCCGAAGAAGAAGACCACCCAGAGCGTCGACGACGCCGGCGAGGGCATGCCGCTGGTCGGCCGTTCGACTGCGATGCAGGAAATCTACCGGGTTCTCGCTCGTCTGATGCAGACCGACCTGACGCTGATGATCACCGGCGAATCGGGCACCGGAAAGGAACTGGTCGCCCGTGCGCTCCATGATTACGGCAAACGGCGCAACGGCCCGTTCGTGGCGATCAACATGGCGGCCATTCCGCGCGACCTGATCGAATCGGAACTGTTCGGCCACGAAAAGGGCGCCTTCACCGGTGCGCAGAACCGCTCGACCGGCCGGTTCGAACAGGCCGAGGGCGGAACGCTGTTTCTCGACGAGATCGGCGACATGCCGATGGACGCCCAGACCCGGCTTCTGCGCGTGCTCCAGCAGGGTGAGTACACCACCGTCGGCGGCCGGACCGCGATCAAGACGGATGTGCGGATCGTGGCCGCAACCAACAAGGATCTGAAGATCCTCATCAACCAGGGTCTGTTCCGCGAGGACCTCTATTACCGTCTCAACGTCGTGCCGCTTCGGCTGCCCGCACTTCGCGACCGTTCCGAGGACGTACCGGATCTCGTCCGCCACTTCGTCCGCCAGGCGGTGGAAGAGGGGCTCGACCCCAAACGCTTCGACGGCCCTGCTTTCGACTTGCTCAAGGCTTATCCATGGCCGGGCAACGTCCGCGAACTCGAAAATGTCGTGCGCCGTGTGATGGCGCTTTATCCGCAGGACGTCATCTCGGGCGAAATAATCGAGAACGAGCTGCGGACCGAATCGGCGGAGACGGGGATCGGTCACGATGTAGGCGGTTCCTCGCCGCTGACGATCGGCGGCGCGGTGGAAGAGAACATGCGCCGGTATTTCGCCGAGTTCGGCGAGGAACTTCCGCCGAGCGGCCTTTATCAGAGGGTGATCGAGGAAGTGGAGTATCCGTTGATCCTCGCAGCGCTCACGGCCACCCGCGGCAACCAGATCAAGGCCGCCGATCTTCTCGGCCTCAACCGCAACACCCTGCGCAAGAAGATTCGCGAACTCGGCGTGACAGTCTACCGTTCTCCCCGGCCCAACTGAGTCGGGGCTCATTGAGGTGGAAACGGCCTCAAGCCCTGTAAATGCTCTGGAAAACCAGCCGGTTGGTTGACAGTCGGACAGCAAACGTTGCAATTTCGCCACATTCTGTTGCTCTAGGGCAACTATCGAAGCATGCGGCAACGGAGCGAAGACGGCCGGTGACCTTGGCGACAGATACAGGATCAGGAGCCACCGGCTCAGGAGCCGACCTGCCGACACCGGTGCTCGAGCGGCTTAACGAAAACAAGTTGACGATCCCGGGCATGGCGCTGGTCGGCCTGGCCTTCATCAGCGCGCTCGTTTCCTTCGCCATCCTGCTCGGCGTCACCCCGATAGAACCCGACGAATCCGTGGTCATGACGGCGATCGTCGTCAACCTCGTCTTCGTCCTCGGCATGCTGGCGCTGGTGGTTCTGGAAATCCGGACGCTGCTTCGCGCACGGACGCGCGGCAAGGCCGCGGCCCGGCTGCATATCCGCATCGTCGCGCTGTTTTCGATTGTTGCCATCCTGCCTGCGATCCTGGTTGCGATCGTCGCCTCGATCACGCTCGATGTCGGCCTTGATCGCTGGTTCTCCTTGCGCACCAAGTCGATCGTCAATTCGTCGCTCTCGGTGGCCGAGGCCTATGTGCTCGAAAATGCCCGCTTCCTGCAGGGTCAGACGGTCTCCATGGCCAACGACCTCGACAATGCGCGCTCGCTCTACAGCCTCGACCGCACCGGCTTCATCAACTTCATGACCCGCCAGGCGGTCGGGCGCGGCCTGCTCGGCGCCTTTTTCGTTCGCGCCGATGGTAGCGTCATCCTGCAGGCGGACATCAAGACCGAGCGGCCCTTGCCGGCAATACCTGCCGACGCACTCAAGGATGCGGTCAACGGCAAGCCGACGCTCATTCCTCCGGGTGTGACCAACCTCGTCGGCGCGGTCCTGCCGATGCAGCAGATCGACAACACCTTTCTCTACACCGTGCGCGCGGTCGATCCTGAGGTGATCAAATCGATGCGCGAGATGCGCGAGGCGACGCAGGAGTACCAGACGCTGGAAGCGGGCAGGGCGCCCCTGCAGTTCGCCTTCGGTATTCTCTACATCGGCTTTGCGCTTGTCGTGCTGATCGCGGCGATCTGGACCGCGATCGCCGTGGCCGACCGACTGGTGCGTCCGATCCGGGTTTTGATCAACGCTTCCGACGAGGTTGCATCGGGCAATTTCGAAATCGTCGTTCCGGTCCATGCGTCGGACGGCGACGTGGCTTCACTTGCCCAGACGTTCAACAACATGATCGTCCAGATCCGCACGCAGCGAGACGAGATTCTGGCCGCCAAGGATCAGATCGACGATCGCCGGCGCTTTACCGAAGCCGTTCTCTCGGGAGTCTCCGCCGGTGTCGTTGGCGTGGATCACGACACCAGCGTGACGATCGCCAACCGATCGGCCACCTCGATCCTGACAGACGACGCGCGTGCGGTCATCGGAGAGCCGATCGCCAATGTCGCGCCTGAATTCAGCGATCTCATCGCTAAGGCGGCGCTGTTGCCTGGGCGTGAGACCCGGAGCCAGATCGTGCTCAAGCGCGGCGGCAAGGAACGCACGCTGGATGTGAAGGTGACGCGGGAAGAAACCCATGACGGGCTCGAATCCTTCGTCATCACGCTCGACGACATTACCGACCTGTTGATCGCCCAACGTTCGACCGCCTGGGCGGACGTGGCCCGGCGCATCGCCCACGAGATCAAGAATCCGCTCACGCCGATCCAGCTGTCGGCGGAACGCATCCGCCGCCGCTACGGCAAGCAGATACCCGATGATGACCGGGCGGTGTTCGACCAATGCACCGACACCATCGTGCGGCAGGTGGAGGATATCGGCCGGATGGTCGACGAGTTCTCGTCGTTCGCGCGCATGCCGAAACCGGCGAAGGCGCGTGCCGACCTGCGTGATATTCTCAAGGAAACCATATTCCTGCGCGAAGTCAGCCGTCAGGACATCGAGTTTCACAGCGAGTGGCCGGAAGACAAGCCGATGGAGGGCATGTTCGATTCGCGCATGCTGTCTCAGGCCTTCGGAAACCTGATCAAGAACGCGACGGAAGCAATCGATTCGGTGCCTGGCGATGCCGAGCGGGACGGCAAGCACATCCACGTGCGCGCGCGACCGGCGGATGACGGTTTCCGGGTGGAAATCATCGACAACGGGCGCGGGCTGCCGACGGAGAACCGCCACCGGCTGCTCGAGCCCTATATGACGATGCGCGACAAGGGCACGGGCCTTGGATTGGCGATCGTGAAAAAAATCATCGAGGATCACGGCGGATGGCTGCAGTTGCAGGATGCCCCGGGCGATATCGACGGCGGAAAGGGGGCGATGATCTCGGTCTGGCTTCCGGTCCGATCGGCTGACCCGACGCCGGAAGGTCCCGACACACCTGCGAGGGAGAATGGACATGGCGTCTGATATCCTGGTCGTCGACGACGAGGCCGATATTCGCGAACTCGTCTGCGGCATTCTGGACGACGAAGGTCACGAGACGCGGTCGGCGCATGATGCCGACAGTGCGCTGGCGGCGATTTCCGATCGCGTTCCGCGGCTCGTCTTCCTCGACATCTGGCTGCAGGGGAGCAGGCTCGACGGTCTGGCGTTGCTCGACGAGATCAAGTCGCGTTATCCGGAACTTCCGGTCGTCATGATCTCCGGCCACGGCAACATCGAGACCGCTGTCTCCGCGATCCGGCGCGGCGCCTATGATTTCATCGAGAAGCCCTTCAAGGCGGATCGGCTGGTCCTGGTCGCCGAACGGGCGCTCGAAACCTCGAACCTGCGCAAGGAGGTCTCCGATCTCAAGCGCCGCTCCGGCGATCCGGTTGAACTGATCGGGACGTCGCTGGCGATCTCGCAGCTCAAGCAGACGATCGAGAAGGTGGCGCCCACCAACAGCCGGATCATGATCATGGGGCCGTCCGGCAGCGGCAAGGAACTCGTGGCCAGACTGATTCACAAGAACTCGAGCCGCGCCAACGGGCCCTTCGTCGTTCTGAACGCTGCGGGTCTCACGCCCGAGCGAATGGAAATCGCGCTCTTCGGTACCGAAAGCACTTCGAGCCACGAACGCAAGATCGGTGTTCTGGAAGAGGCCCATCGCGGCATCCTCTATCTCGACGAGATCGCGGACATGCCGCGCGGCACCCAGAACAAGATTCTCCGCGTGCTCGTCGATCAGCAGTTCGAGCGCGTCGGCGGTACCAAGCGGGTCAAGGTGGACGTGCGGATCATCTCCTCGACCGCGGTCAATCTGGAAGCGCTGATTTCGGCGGGTGAATTCCGCGAGGACCTCTACCACCGTCTCGCGGTGGTGCCGGTTCGGGTCCCCGCGCTCGCCGAGCGGCGCGAGGACATCCCGTTCCTCGTCGACATGTTCATGCGGCAGATCTCCGAACAGGCCGGCATCCGCAACCGCAAGATCGGCGACGACGCGATGGCGGTGATCCAGGCGCACAGCTGGCCGGGCAATATTCGACAGCTGCGCAACTATATGGAACGGTTGATGATTCTGGCCCGCAGCGACGGACCGGACACGATCATCACGGCCGACATGCTGCCCGACGACGTGTCCGACATGTTGCCCAAGACGGGGACCGGAAATGCCGAGCACATCATGACGCTCCCCCTGCGCGAGGCGCGTGAAATGTTCGAGCGCGACTATCTCATTGCGCAGATCAACCGGTTCGGCGGCAATATCTCGCGGACGGCCGAATATGTCGGGATGGAACGGTCCGCGCTGCATCGCAAGTTGAAATCGCTTGGCGTATAAGGCAGGAGAAGCCGGTCGCGCCGTCGGGTGCGACCGGGACACTCTCGCCGGGGTAAGCGAATGAAAGTCATCATCTGCGGAGCGGGCCGGGTCGGCTACGGTATTGCCGAGCGCCTGGCGGCGGAAGAAAACGACGTTTCCGTCATCGATACCTCCGCCGATCTCATCCAGGGTATCCGGGACACGCTCGACGTGCGCGGCTATGTCGGCCACGGATCGCAGCCGGACATGCTGGCGCAGGCCGGGGCCGAACAGGCCGACATGATCATCGCGGTGACGCTCTATGACGAGGTCAACATGGTGGCCTGTCAGGTGGCGCATTCGCTGTTCAACGTGCCCACCAAGATCGCCCGTATCCGCGCCCAGAGCTATCTGCGGCCGCACTGGGCCGACCTGTTCTCGCGCGATCACATGCCGATCGACGTCATCATCTCGCCGGAAGTCGAGGTGGGCAAGGTGGTACTGCGCCGCATCGCGTTGCCCGGTGCCACGGACGCCGTGCGTTTCGCAGACGACGCCATCGTCATGGTGGCGATCGAGTGTCTGGAGGACTGCCCGGTCGTCAACACGCCGCTCGACCAGTTGAGCGAACTCTTCCCCGACCTCAATGCCACCGTCGTCGGGGTCTGGCGGCACGAAAAACTGTTCGTGCCCCATTCCACCGACCAGTTGGAAACGGGCGACCTCGCTTATGTGGTCTGCCAGCGCGACGCCGTGCGACGCACGCTCGGTCTCTTCGGCCATGAAGAGCAGGAGGCCGCCCGTATCGTGATCGCTGGCGGCGGCAATATCGGTTTCTACGTCGCCCATGCGATCGAGGAGCGACAGACTCGCACCCGTCTGAAGATCATCGAGAACAACCGCACCCGCGCCGTATCCATCGCGGAATCTCTCAAGCGTACCGTCGTGATCAACGGCTCGTCGCTCGATCAGGAAATTCTCGTCGAGGCGGACGTGCAGGACGCGGATCTGATCGTGGCGCTGACCAATGACGACCAGGTCAACATCCTGACCTCCGTCATGGCCAAGCGGCTGGGCTGCAAGGCCAACATGGCGCTGATCAACAATCCGTCCTATCACGACTTCACGCGCACGCTCGGCATCGACGCACATATCAATCCGCGCGAGGTGACGATCTCGCGCATTCTCCAGCATGTCCGTCGCGGCCGTATCCGCGCCGTTCACAGCGTGCAGAAGGGGGCGGCCGAGATCATCGAGGCGGAAGCCATGGAAACCTCGCCGCTGGTCGGCAAGCCGCTGCGCGATCTGGAACTGCCCGACGGCGTGCGCATCGGCGCGGTCTACCGGGAGAAGGTGGTGATCCGTCCCGATGGCGATACCCGCATCAAGGCGAAGGATCGGGTGGTGATCTTCGCGACGCTCGACGCGGTCAAGCATGTCGAGCAAATGTTCCGGGTGAGCCTCGAATTCTTCTGATTCCTGCCGCGGACCCCTGCAATTTGCAGGTAGTTGATGCGCATCGTGCCTGATTTTCGGTGCGCCGTCGGCTGTATGGGCTATTTACAAATCCCTAAATGAATGATCTTCTCGCTTGGTATTCCAGCCGGGTGGGAATCCGGCCGCTTCGTCATGTGCAGAGCGGCCAACTGAGGGGACACTCCCAAAAGCGCCGCCGCGAGGCGGTTTGAACGCCTGAGACGGTTTTTTGGTCTCAAGGGCTGGTTAGGCGGCGGTCTCCCGCGTGAGCGGGCAAAAAGAAGACGGGAAGAATTGAAGCTATGGCGGAGCGCTCTCAAAATCTGCAGGACCTGTTTCTCAACACGGTCCGCAAACAGAAAATCTCACTGACCATCTTTCTCATCAACGGCGTCAAGCTGACCGGTGTTGTCACCTCGTTTGACAATTTCTGCGTCCTGCTGCGCCGTGACGGACATTCGCAACTGGTCTATAAGCACGCGATCTCGACAATCATGCCGAGCCAGCCGGTCCAGATGTTCGAAGGCGAGGATGTGTCCGGCTCGTGATGCGCAATCGCCCGTGAGCTGACGTGACAAAATCCAACAGGAAAAAGAGCGACGGCGTCGACCGGACGCCAGAGGAAACGAGTGCGATCGTGCTCGTGCCGGTGATCAAGTCGCGCCCCGCGGATGACGCCGCCGACGGCCTGTCGGCGCGGTCCGAAAGTGCGCGCCTCGACGAGGCCGTGGGTCTGACCCGCGCGATCGACCTCACGATTGCCGCCGCACTCGTCGTCCCCGTTCCCAAGCCGCAGCCCGGCACGCTGTTCGGCACCGGCAAGATCGAGGAAATCCTCGCGCTCGTCGAGGAAAGCGAGGCGGGTCTCGTCATCGTCGATCATCCGCTGACGCCGGTTCAGCAGCGCAATCTCGAGCGCGAATGGAAGGTCAAGGTCATCGACCGGACCGGCCTCATTCTGGAAATCTTCGGCCGGCGTGCTTCCACCAAGGAAGGCGTGCTGCAGGTCGATCTCGCACATCTCAATTACCAGAAGGGTCGGCTGGTTCGCAGCTGGACCCACCTTGAGCGCCAGCGCGGCGGCGGTGGCTTCATGGGTGGTCCGGGTGAAACCCAGATCGAGGCCGACCGGCGCATGCTGCAGGAGAAGATCCTGAAGCTCGAGCGCGAGCTCGAACAGGTGCGCCGCACGCGCCAGCTCCACCGCTCGAAGCGGCGCAAGGTGCCGCACCCGATCGTCGCCCTCGTCGGCTATACCAACGCCGGAAAATCGACTTTGTTCAACCGGCTCACCGGGTCAGGCGTTCTTGCCGAGGATATGTTGTTCGCCACGCTCGATCCGACGCTGCGGCGGCTCAAGTTGCCCCATGGCGGCACGGTCATCCTGTCGGACACGGTGGGCTTCATCTCCGACCTTCCGACGCATCTCGTTGCCGCCTTCCGCGCCACGCTCGAAGAGGTGGTCGAGGCCGATCTCATTCTCCATGTTCGCGACATGTCGGACCCCGATCGCAACGCCCAAGCGAAAGACGTCGAGGATATTCTCGAAAGTCTCGGTCGCGGCGAGGGCGACGGTCGCCAGCTTCTGGAGGTCTGGAATAAGATCGATTTGTTGGAGCCAGAAGCAGCCGCGGATCTCGCCAAACGCGCGGGAGGTACCGACACCGCGATCGTGGTTTCAGCGCTGAAGGGCGAGGGGATCGACGCGTTGCTTTCGGAGATCGAGCGACGCATTTCGGGCAAGCTCGAAAAGCGGGTGATCCGGATCGAGCCGGACGAGATGTCGCTGCTGCCTTGGATCTATGAGCGCAGCCACGTGCTGTCGCGTCAGGACGAGGAAGACGGCGCGGTGACGCTGGAGGTCGAGATCACAGCGGTCGAATCGGCCGAGCTCGACGCCAGGCTCGGCACCGTGGTCGCGGACGATCCCGAGGACTACTGATCAGGCGGGCTTGTCCTTGCCGATACCGCGCGTCTTGGCTTCGTCCCAGAGCGCGTCCATTTCTTCGAGCGACGACTGGTCAGGCGTCTTGCCGGTTTCGGCAAGGCGCCTTTCCACATGGGCGAAGCGGTTGCGGAACTTGGTGTTGGTGCCACGTAGCGCGTTTTCGGGATCGGTCTTCAGGTGCCGGCCGAGATTGGCGAGCGCAAAGATGACGTCGCCGAGTTCGCCGGCGGCCTCGTCGTGGTTGCCTGCCGCGATTGCTTCGCGCAGTTCGCCGATTTCCTCCTCGATCTTGTCGAGCACCGGTCCGGCCGCACCCCAGTCGAAGCCGACGCGGCCAGCCGTCTCCTGCAACTTCAGCGCTTCGGTCAGGCCGGGCAGGGCGCGCGGCACCCCATCGAGCAGGCCCTTAGGTTCATCCGTATCGAGACCGCGCTCCTTCCGGCGCGCGGCGCGGGCCGCCTTTTCCTCGGCCTTGATCTCCGCCCACTGCTTCTTGACGGCGTCCGGATCGCTCGCGTCGGAGACGGCAAAAACGTGCGGGTGGCGGCGGATCATCTTGGCGGTGATCGCCTCGACCACGTCGCCGAAGGCGAAGTGTCCCGCCTCTTCGGCCATGCGGGCATGAAAGACCACTTGCAGAAGAAGATCGCCGAGTTCGTCGCAAAGATCGTCGAAGTCGCGCCGCTCGATGGCGTCGGCGACCTCGTAGGCTTCCTCGATCGTGTAGGGCTTGATCGATTCGAAATCCTGCTCGACATCCCACGGGCAGCCGGTCTCTGGATCGCGCAGGGCGGCCATGATCTCCAGAAGGCGGGCGATATCCTTGGACGGTGTCATCGGGCGATCCTCTACATCCGCACGCGTTTGCGGGTCCGGTTCCTCGCGCTTTCCACAGGCGCGCGAGGAATACAAGCCACCCGCGGACAATTCGCTCCACTGTCATAAATCGATGCGCATGGGGCTTTAACTTCCCGCCGCGATGGCCGAAACTCCGGCCGTTTCAGGAACAGGACCCTATTTTGCGATACGGAATTTATTATGCGCCGCGGCCCGAGACGGATTTCGCGCGTCTGGCGAATGCGTGGCTCGGCCGCGACAGCGTGACCGATGCCGCCGTGCCTCAGCCCGAGGTTCCGGGATATTCGTCCGAAGATTTTGCGGCTCTGACGGCCGAGCCGCGGCGATACGGCTTTCACGGCACCATCAAGGCGCCTTTCGCGCTCGACGTGAGCGCAACCGAAGCCAATCTTCTCGCTGAACTCAGCGGCTTTGCGGCGTCACGTTCACCGGTTCCGGTCGGGCATCTCGAGGTCGTCACCCTCCATGGCTTTGTGGCGCTTGTCCCGCAGCGCGGTGCGGAGGCGCTCAATGCGTTCGCGGCCGAGGTGGTGCGCCATTTCGACCGCTTCCGCGCGCCACTTACCCCGGAAGACCGCGCCCGGCGGAACCCGTCGGCGCTGAGCGAGCGCCAGCGCGGCTATCTCGATCGCTGGGGCTACCCCTATATTTTCGAGGATTTCGGGTTCCATCTGACCCTTTCGCGCCGCCTCGATGCGACGGATGCCGAGCGTGTGCGGCTTTTGGCCGAGGAGCATTTTGCACCCGTTCTCGCTGATCCTCTCTCGATTGACGCGCTGACGCTGTTCGTCGAAAAAGCGCCGGGTTCCGATTTCACCGTCCTTGACCGGTACCCCTTCGCAGCACAGACCCCAGGAAAGACAGCCCCCGATGGCGAATGAGACCGTATTTTCCAATGCACGTATCTTCCTCGAAGACGAGATCGTGACCGGCAGCCTTGTGGTCCGGGACGGCCTGATTGCGGCGATCGATACCGGAGCGTCGCGGGCGGGCGAGGACCTTGAGGGCGACTATCTCATTCCGGGGCTGATCGAACTTCATACCGATCACCTCGAATCGCACTATTCGCCGCGCCCCGGCGTGCGTTGGAACGCGATCTCGGCGATCCAGTCGCATGATGCGCAGATCATCGCCTCGGGCATCACGACTGTATTCGACTGCCTGCGGCTCGGTTCGGACGAGGAGGGTGGCTTTGAAACCGGCGAAATGCGCGCGATCGCCGATGCGTTGGCCCAGGCCCGCGACGAGGACCGGTTGCGGGCCGAGCACCGCATCCACCTGCGATGCGAGGTCTCCGCCGCCGACGTGATGGAGCAGTTCGAGGATTTCCGCGAAGAGAACCTCGTGGGCCTGGCCTCATTGATGGACCACGCGCCCGGGCAGCGGCAGTTCCAGACGATGGATCAGTACACGCTCTACTACAAGGAGAAGCGGGGCCTGTCGGACGAGGAGTTTGCTGCATTCGTCAAGCGCCGGGTGGATGCCTCGGAGAAATATTCCGCCGAACATCGCCGCCAGATCGCCGAGGTTTGTTCGGCGCGCGGGATCGCAATCGCCAGCCATGACGATGCAACGCTTGAGCATGTGGAAGAAGCCCGGCATTTCGGCGTGCGGCTCGCGGAATTCCCGACCTCGATTGAGGCGGCTGACGCCTCGCACGCTTCCGGCATGTCGGTGCTGATGGGCGCGCCCAATGTGGTCCGCGGCAAGTCGCACTCAGGTAACATCGCCGCGCGCACGCTCGCCGAGCGTGGTGTGCTTGATGTGCTGTCGTCGGATTATGTGCCGTTCAGCCTGATCCAGGCGCCCTTCGTGCTCGCTGAAGACGAAGGTGTGATGTCGCTTCCCGAGGCCATCCGGCTGGTGACGGCGACGCCGGCAAAAACCGTCGGGCTCGACGATCGCGGACGTATCGCCGAAGGCTTGCGTGCCGATCTCGTGCGGGTACGCCGAACGTCCGGGGTGCCGGTGGTGCGCTCCGTCCATCGTTCCGGCAACCGGGTGGCGTGATGCCGCTCGAAGAGCCAGGCGAACCGGAGAGTGGCATCCGCGGCTGCGTTATCGTCATCCTGGGGCCGAGCGGGTCGGGCAAGGATTCGCTCCTGTCCCATGCCCGTGAACAGCTCGGAGCGCGGCGCGACATCCGTTTCATCCGCCGCGCGATCACCCGTCCCGCGCATGAGGAATCGGAGGATTTTCTTTCACTGACAGAGGAGGCCTTCGAGGCGGCGGTCCAGTCCGGGCGGTTCTGTTTTCATTGGCAGGCGAATGGCTTGCGCTACGGACTGCCGGACTCCATGAAGGGGTTCGTCGCCGACGGCGGGCTTGCCGTGGTCAACGGCTCGCGTGCCGCCTATCCGGAGATGGGTGCGATTTTTCCCTGCCTGCGCTCGGTGCTGGTCAGGGTCGACGGGAGCGTGTTGCGCGAAAGGTTGCGGTTGCGCGGGCGCGAGGACGTTGCCGAAATCGAAGCGCGGATCACCCGGGCCGAAGCCTATCTCGATGCGATCGAACCCGATGCCGTCATCGACAATTCCGGGCCGCTCGAACGCTCCGGTGAAGCCTTCGCCGCCTATCTCAGGAAAACCGCCGAGAGCCTTGTAAGGGGCTAGTAGCTGCCCTCGGTCTCGATATGGATGGTGGTGCCGCAGTGCTTGCAGTGCACCGCATCCGCATCATGCAGCTTGAGGCCGCATTCCGGACACTGATGCCGCACCTTGGTGGGCCGGAACAGAACCTGCGCCAGCCGCAGGAACAGGGTTACGCCGACAATCATCACGCCCACGGACAGGAGCCGGCCGCTCGTGCCCGTCAGCGTGATGTCGCCAAAGCCGGTTGTCGTCAGCGTCGTCACGGTGAAATAGAGCGCGTCGGCATAGTTTCCAATCTCCGGATTGCTCCGGTACTGAAGCGCGTAGATCAGGCCTGTGGTGATGAAGAGGAAGACGAGAAGGTTGATCGCCGCGAGGATGACTTCCTCGCGATGCCGGAAATAAGCGAAGTCCTTCCGCAGGCGCGCGAGCAGCTGATAGGTGTGAAGGAGCCGCACCGTCCGGAGAACCCGCAGAAAACCGAAACCTTCGCCGGCGATTGGCGCGAGGAACGAGACAAGTGCTGCGATGTCGGCCCATGTCGCCGGCCTGAGCAGGAAGCGGGCGGTCTTTTCCAGCGACAGGCGAAGGAGAAAGTCGGACAGGATGATCAGGCCCAGCACGAAATCCATGATCTCGACAGCCACGGTTCGTTCGAAGAACGAGGTCACGATGACGAAGAGGATGGTTGCAACGTCGAAGGCCAGCAGCGCGTAGCGAAAGCGATGAGCGGCGGTCGTATCGCCCTCATAGAGATCGCGTATCCGGGAATGAAGGCCTTTCGGCATTGGCTGTTGCCTCGATTGAGCGTTACGCCATCATCGGGATTCCGGGTGCGGTGGGCAAGACCGGAGCCGGCTCAGAGAAGCACCGTCCCGGGTTTGTTCGCCCAGTCGTTGCGCTTTTCTTTGAGCAGGTTGTCGCGCGCCATGTCCGATAGGTCGTCGTCGAGCGTGTCGACGATCTCGAAATCGAAAGCGTCCGGACCATGCGCGTTCCATGCCGTCTGCAGCGAAGGGCAGCTGTGGTTGCCCATCTTCAGCGTGAACCAGTGGCGGTTGGGTGCTTTCTCCAGATCGAGCGACGTTCCGATCCAGTTCGTGTCAGTCAGGCGGCAGCGGATCGTGTAGACGCCGGCCTTGCGCGGTGTCTGCTTGTAGCTCGCCCTCAGGGCGCGATGATCCGGACGGGTCATGGGAATCTCCTTGAACTTGCTTTGCCTCTGGACGCTTTATTATCATCCGGGTATAAATATCAAGCTTGTTTACACCCGGATGATAAAATCCGGTCAGGAGTTTGGATATGGACGATCTGCTTTCCCGCCCGAGCGCGGCATTCGCTGGTACGCGGATGATCGCCGAGGGGCCGCTCGTCGACGTGGCGCTCGCCGTCCGCGCTCTTCCGGCGGAGAGCCCGGCCGAGCCGGTCCTGGTCTTCGATCAGACAAATGGTGGGGTGATCGATCTCGACCTGCGCGGCAGCACCGCCGACGTCATCCGGCGACTGACCGAGCGGAGCAGGGAAGCAGCGGTAGGCAAGCAGAGCGAAGCGGAAAAGGAAGCCACACCACGCGGGCGCGGGCGCCCGAAACTCGGCGTGGTCGCGCGCGAAGTCACATTATTGCCCCGGCATTGGGAATGGCTGGGGGATCAGCCCGGTGGCGCGTCGCAGGCGCTCAGGCGTCTTGTCGAGCAGGCGCGCAAGGCTGGAGACGGGGCGCAGCGCGAACGCTCACGACAGGGGACAGCCTATCGCTTCATGCAGGCGATGGCCGGAGATCTCCCGGGGTTCGAAGAGGCAAGCCGGGCGCTCTTTGCCGGCGACATGCCGCGATTCGAACGCTGTGTCGCGGAATGGCCCGAGGATGTTCGCGACTTCGCGCTGCGGCTTGCGAAGGGCGACGATCACGAGGGCGACGGGGCCGATTGAGAAACGGCAGAGCGGAACGCGCTTCGCGCTCAAATCCGGAATTCGGGAAAGCTCACCACAAGGCGGCTGCCGCCGTTTTCGGGTGTTTGGAGATCGATCGTGCCCGATTGCGCCTGTACCAGCGAATTGACCACCGCGAGCCCCATTCCGGCGCCGCCGCTGTCACGGCTGCGCGAGGCCTCAAGCCGGAAAAACGGTTCCATGACGGCGTCCCTCGCTTCATCCGGGATGCCAGGGCCGTCGTCTTCCACCTCGATCTCGATGCGAGTGCCGGCAATCCGGCCGGACAGGCGCGCCCGGTGGCCGTATTTCAGAGCGTTGTCGACGAGATTGGCGACGATCCGGCGGAGTGCCAGCCGGTCGCCAAGCATATGCAACGGCGTGCCGCAGTCGAGCGTGAGGGTAACATCGCTTCCGCCGTCGCGCCGGGCGGCATATTCCTGCGACAGGATCTCGGCGACGTCGACCAGTTCCTCCGCCAGTTCCCCGGCTCCGGCGCGCGAGGCGATCAACGCATCGTCGAGGAGACGGATCATGTCGTCGATGTCGCGTTCGGCGCGCTCCCTCTCGTCCCCGTCGGCGATCGCGTCCACCCGCAGCCTGAGCCGGGTCGCGAAGGTGCGAACGTCATGGGAAATGCCGCCGATCAGCGCCATGCGGTTCTGCATCAGGACGCGCAGACGGTCCTGCAGGCGGTTATAGGCGTCGACAAGGCGCGTCACTTCGGGGCTCAATCCCTTGAAGGGCGGCAGTTTCTCCGGTGTTCCCGACAGATCGGTGCGATCGAGCGCCTCCGCCATCTTGGCCAGCGAACGCGTGGCGTGAACGACGCCGGCGAGGACGAAGAGCGCGAGGATCGCACCGAAGAGGCCCGCCCCGAAACCTTGCGGCATGTTGAGTATGCCGTTCGCGGGCAGGGCCGACACGGTGATTTCCAGGATCCGGTTTCCGGACAGGCCGACGCGAAAAATGGTGACCGGAGGATAGGAGAGAAAATACCCCGCACTGATCCGCCTCAGGCCCTGCGGTTCCGGTGCAGCGATCGACAGCGGTCTGGGCGCGACTGCGGCCGCATAGTCTTTCGGGTCGAGAGTGCGAAGGGTGCCGCTCACCGACGCGCCGGAAAACGTGCCGCTCTCCTCGGAGACAGCGATGCCCTTCGTTCGGAATGCGACCAGAAGCGTTTCACGGCTGTCCTCATCCGTCGTTTCCGCCAGTTCGACGATCGCCGCCAGTCGCTGAGGTGAGAGCGGCGGCGGCTGATTGCGGAGGCCGGCGCGGTAGGCGATCGCCAGCGCGCCGATCCAGAGGATGATGCCCACCAGCATGAAAATCGCCACGATACGCGGGGTTGGCTGGCGCATCATCAGGCCCCTGAAAGGTTCTTCGCGGTCAGCATGTAGCCGTTGTTGCGCACGGTCGTGATCAGGTTCGGGCTGGCGCCGTACTGGTCGAGTTTCCGGCGCAGGCGCGACACCAGCATGTCGACCGAGCGGTCGAACGGATCTGCGTTGCGGCCATGGACGTGGTCGAGGATGGTTTCGCGGCTGAGCACCCGACGCGGCCGTTTGATGAAGCAGGCGAGGAGATCGAACTCGGCGCTGGTGAGCGCGATGACGGTCCCCTCCGTGGTCTCGACGCTCCTTGTGTCGAAATCGACGACGAAGGCGTCGACGACGAAACGGGCTTCGCGTTGATGTTCGGCTCGCGATCGGGTTCGGCGCAGGATGGCGCGTAGCCGGGCCAGAAGTTCGCGTGGTGCGAAGGGTTTGGGCAGATAGTCGTCCGCGCCCAGTTCGAGGCCCAGGATCCGGTCGATCTCGTCGCTTTTCGCCGTCAACATCAATATGGGGATGTCGGAGGCGGCGCGCAGGCGGCGGCAGATGGACAGGCCGTCCTCGCCCGGCAGCATCAGATCGAGAACGACGAGGTCGACGGCACCGCTCGCCAGTATTCCGTCCAGTTCCGTGCCGTTCGCGGCGGCCTGGAAGCCGAATCCCTCGCGCTCGAGAAGCGCGCCCACGAGGCGACGCACCTCGGCATCGTCCTCGACCATGACAATGTTCACGCCGGTGGTGTTCATCCGGCATCCTTTGTCCAGCGCCGTTCTTTGCGCAAGGGGAGAAGGGGCTTTGTTACGTTTCGTTACACGCCGGTGAAATCATTCTACAAAATAGCCCGTTTCGGTGATCAGCAGGCGACATCGGCGCGGCAATCTCCATCTCGTCAAACCGGGCGACCGGTCAAACGAAACATTGGAGAAGAACAATGAAGAGCCTCATCCTCGCCGCCTCGATCGGTATGCTGTCTCTCGCCACCGCGGCCGATGCCAATGCCTGGACCCGCAATGCGAGCACCACCGGCCCCTATGGCGGCTCCATTCACGCCTCGGGCAGCGGCGGGTGCAGCGGTTACAACTGCTCGTCTTCCGGCACCTATACCAACGCCTACGGTCAGACTGTGACCCGCAACAGCCAGACGGCCTGCGATCCGGTGACCCAGGCCTGCAATCGCTCGTCGGTCGTGACCGGACCCTATGGCGGCCAGGTCCGGCGGAATTCCACCATCGCCCGCTAACGGCTCGCCCGCCCCGGCGAACCGGATGGTCCGGCGATGTTTCCCCTTCCGCATCGCCGGACCGCGCTGACCCTTTCCGGAGCAGAACCCATGAAATTTCTTTTCGCGGCAACCTGTTGCGCCGCCGCCCTCTGGTCGGCAGAGGCCGCCGCCTCCGAACCGAGCTATTTCGATCTGTTGAAGATCAAACGCGCCTGCGACGCCGATATCCAGACCCTGTGCAAAGGGGTTGCGGTGGGAGAGGGGCGGATTCTCGCCTGCCTGTCGAGACAGGAAGACAAGGTTTCTGCCGGATGCAAGGCGGCCGCCGAGCCCTATCGCGACAAGGCGGCGCAAATGTCGACCAACGCGCCGGAGTGAAGCAATGGAAGTATTGATGAACTTCTTCGCCAATCCCTTGCCGATCGCCGCCGTCGCACTGACGGCGATGCTGGTGGAGTTCATCGCCGGCTGGCTGCAGGACGACGATACCCACGATCTGGGGGAAACGGCCGCCTCGCTCTCGATAGCCGTGATCAACAAGACGCTCGGCGCCTTGTCCGCCGGCGTGACAGCCTTGCCGCTTATCTGGCTTCACCAGTTCGCACTCTTCGATATCCCCGATAAGGCGCCCTGGGCGCTCGTCACGGCCTTCGTGCTGACCGACTTCTGCTACTACTGGCACCACTTCGCAATGCACAAGATCCGGTTGCTCTGGGCCAGCCACAGCGTCCACCATTCGCCGACACGGCTCAATCTCACGGCGGCCGTCCGGCTGGGCGTCGGCGGGCATCTGACGGGCGGCTTCCTGTTCTACGCACCGCTCGTGCTCATCGGCTTCTCGCCGCTGGTCGTCTACGCGATGCTGGCGCTGGGGCTGATCTACCAGCTCTTCCTGCATCCGGCCCGCGCCCGGGATCTGGGTCCGCTGGAATATGTGCTCAACACGCCGAAGCATCACCACGTCCACCACGCCTCCAACGATTCCTGCCTCGACAGGAATTTCGGCGGCGTTCTGATCGTCTTCGACCGCATGTTCGGGACATTTGCCGAGGCGCCCGAAGACGAGCCGCTGGCGTTCGGCCTCAAGGCGGTGGAGTCGCGATCGAACAATCCGATCGTGGTGCTGTTCCGGGAATGGTATGGGATCGTGCGGGACGCGCTGGCGAGCCGGTCGCCGAAAGCACTGTTCCGCGCGGTCTTCAGCATGAAACCGCCGCGCGCCCAGTCCTGACAAGGTTTCTCACCCCGTCAGACCGGCGCGCGGCGCCGACATGTCAGGTTTCGTCAGGCCGCCGGCAGCACCTTCTGGCGCTGTTCACCGAGTTTCTCGATGCCGAGGCGCATGACTTCGCCTCCCTTGAGATAGACCGGGGGCTTCTGGCCCATGCCGACGCCCGGAGGCGTGCCGGTCGAAATCACGTCGCCCGGCTGCAGGCTCATGAAACGGCTGAGATAGGAAATCAGGAACGGCACCTTGTAGACCATGGTGGAGCTGGAGCCGTCCTGGTAGCGCTTGCCGTCGACCTCGAGCCACATGGCGAGATTGTTGAAGTCGCCGACTTCGTCCGGGGTGACGAGCCAGGGGCCGGTCGGGCCGAAGGTGTCGCAGCCCTTGCCCTTGTCCCACGTGCCCGAGCGCTCGATCTGGAATTCGCGTTCGGAGACATCGTTGATGACGCAGAAACCGGCGACGTGGCTCATGGCGTCGGCTTCGTCGATATAGGCGCCGCCGGTGCCGATGACGACGCCGAGTTCGACTTCCCAGTCGGTCTTCTTGGAGCCGCGCGGGATCTGGACGTCGTCGTCCGGGCCGACGACGGCCGAGGTCCACTTGTTGAACACGACCGGTTCGGGCGGGACCGCGGCGCCGGATTCGGCGGCGTGGTCGGCATAGTTGAGGCCGATGCAGATGAACTTGCCGATCGAACCGACGCAGGGGCCGAGGCGCAGATCCTGCTGCGGCGTGCCGTCCACCAGGGGCAGGGTGCTTGCGTCGAGTGCGGCTATCTTTGCGAGCGATTCCGGCGAGAGCGCCGCGCCGGCGATATCGTCGACGATACCGGCGAGATTGCGGACGCGGCCGTCCTTGTCGAGAAGGCCGGGCTGTTCCTGGCCTGCGGGTCCGTATCGGAGAAGTTTCATCGGTGTTCCTGTCTTCTAAAAAACGAAAGAGCGGCCCCGGGACGGTGCCCGGAGCCGCTCGTAGCCTATTTTCCGATCAATCGTAAAGAACGGCGGCGATCTTCGGGTCGTCGATGTTCGACTTGTCGTACCAGTAGAAGCCGGTGTCGATGACCTTCGGCAGTTCCTCGCCCTTGATGGCTGCGACAGCGGCCTTCACGGTTTCGTAGCCGATGCCCACCGGGTTCTGGGTGATCGCGCCGGCCATGGTGCCGTCCATGATCGCTTGCTTCTGTGCGGTGCCGGAGTCGTAACCGATCACGACGAGATCCTTGGTGCCGGTCTCGCGCACGGCGTTCACCACGCCGATGGCCGAGCCTTCATTGGTGCCGAAGATGCCTTTGAGGTCGGGATTGGCGGTCATGATCGCCTTTGCCACCTCAGTCGACTTTAACTGGTCGCCGTCACCGTACTGGACGGATACCACTTCGATGTCGGGATACTTTTCCTTCATCGTGTTGAGGAAGCCGTCACGGCGGTCAATACCGGTGCGGCTGGTCTGGTCGTGGGCCACGACCGCGACCTTTCCACTTCCGCCGATCATCTCGGCCATCTTGTCGGCGGCGAGGCCGGCTGCGGCGAGGTTGTCGGTGGTCGCCGTTGTGACCGGGATGTCACTGTCGACACCGGAGTCGAAGGCGACGACCGGAATGCCGGCTTCCTGGGCCTGCCTGAGCAGCGGGATCGCCGCCTGGCTGTCGAGCGCCGCGAAGCCGATGGCGTTCGGCTTGTTGGCGAGTGCGGCGGCTAGCATGTCGATCTGCTTGTCGACCATGGTTTCGTTATCGGGACCTTCGAATGTGACCTTGACGCCGAATTCCTCGGCGGCCTGATCTGCACCGGCTTTCACCGCCTGCCAGAACTGGTGCTGAAATCCCTTGGAGATCAGCGGGATGAACATGTCTTCGGCCTGTGCCGCGGGCGAGGCCGCGAGCAGGCCCAGAGCGCTGATGGCGCCAATGAGCGTACGACGTGACAACATGGTGGTTCCTCCTCGGTTGTTGTTCTACGTGACTTCTTGTTCCGTTCCGGGCGCCGCCCCGGACGGGCGTGATCCAGTCTGTCCTCCGGGTCAGACCTTCCTTCTGCGGAGCATGTCCGCATAGACGGCAAGAATGATGATCACACCGGTGACCACCGTCTGCCATTCCTGGGCGACCGACAACACGCGCAACCCGTTCGTCAGAACGGCCATGATGAGCGCGCCGATCAGCGTGCCGAGAATTGTTCCGCGACCGCCGGACAGCGATGTGCCGCCGATGACGACCGCGGCGATCGCCTCGAGTTCGTAGCCGAGGCCGAGTGCCGGCTGCGCGGAGTTCAGGCGCGAGGCCATGAGGAGGCCACCGATACCGACGATGCCCCCGGCGAGCGCGTAGACCGCCATCTTCCAGCGGTCCGTGTCCACCCCCGACAAACGCACCGCCTCCTCGTTGGAGCCGAGCGCGAATGTGTAGCGGCCTAGAACCGTGTTCGAGAGCACGTAGGAGGCGACGATCGCGACGATGAAGAGAATAAGAACGCCGTTCGGGATCGGCAGGGCCGGAATGATCTCGCCGATCAGCGAGCCGCGCGAAATCAGGTCGAAACCCGGCGTGTCGTTGAAATAGATCGGACGGGTGCCGGAGATGACGAGCGACAGGCCCTTGAGGATCAGCATCATGCCGAGTGTGGCGATGAAGGGCGGGATCTTCATCTTCGCGATGAAGGTCCCCGAGCAGAAGCCGCAGAAGGCGCCGGTGGCGATCGCGGTGACGACGCCCAAGGGAAGCGGCATGCCCAGATAGGTCAGCACCACGCCCGTCATCACGGCGGTGAAGGTCATCATGGTGCCGACCGACAGGTCGATGCCACCGGTGATGATGACGAGGGTGGCTGCCACCGCCAGAACACCGTTGACGGACGTCGCCTGCAGGATGGCGATCATGTTGGATGTCTGCATGAAGTTCGGCGAGGCGACCGAGAAGACGATCAGCAGCACGATAAGGCTGGCGAAGGCCAGGAGCCGTTGCTGCGCCCCGCCGCCGATCAGTTTGCGCTTTTCGCCCGGGCGGGCGGCTTCCATCGTCTGGCTCATGCAACTTCTCCCACTGGCGCCATCGCGGCTTCGCGACGGGTGGCCAGTTCCATGATCTGTTCCTGTGTGGTTTCGGCGCCGCCGGGCAGGATGCCGGTCAGCCGCCCCTCGCACATCACGGCGATGCGGTGGCTCAGCCGCATGATCTCCGGCAGTTCAGAGGAAATGACCACGATGGCCCGGCCCTGGGACGCAAGCTCTTCAAGTAGCTTGTAGATTTCCGATTTGGCGCCGACGTCGATGCCGCGCGTCGGCTCATCGAAGAAGAGGATATCGCAGTCGCGGAGCAGCCATTTGGCGACGACCACCTTCTGCTGGTTGCCGCCGGACAAAAGCCGGACTTCCTGGCGGTCCGACGGCGTGCGGATGCCGAGCTGATCGATATAGTTTTCCGCCGTTTCGCGCATGGCGCTCTCGTTGAGAACGCCGGCTCTGGAGGTGAAACGGTCGAGGCTGGCGAGCGCGATGTTGGCGCGGACATCCATGCCGGTTGCAAGGCCGAAGCGCTTGCGATCCTCCGACAGATAGCCGATGCCGGCACGCACCGCGTCGCTCGGCTTGCCGATCGTGACCGGTTTGCCGTGGACGAGGATGTCACCCGCGTCGCGCGGATCGGCACCGAAGACGGCGCGGGCGACCTCGGTGCGGCCGGCGCCCATCAGTCCGGCAAAGCCGAGAATTTCGCCTCTGCGAACGGTGAAGGAGACGTCGCGGATCTCGCGGCCGCGGCTCAGCCCCTTCACTTCCAGCGCAATCTCGTTTCCGTTCGTATCGGGAACGTCGATCGGCTTTTCGGTGACCTCGCGGCCGACCATCATCGAAATGATGCGGGAGAGGGGGGTGCTTGCCGCCTCGACCGTATCGACATATTCGCCGTCGCGCATGACCGTCACGCGGTCGGCGATGCGCTTGATCTCGTCCATCTTGTGGCTGATGTAGATGATGCCGACGCCTTCGCTCTTGAGCTTGCGGATGATGACGAAGAGTTCGGCGATCTCTGCGTCGTTGAGCGCAGCCGTCGGCTCGTCCATGATGAGGACGCGGGACTTGTAGGACAGCGCCTTGGCGATTTCGACCATCTGCTGCTTCGCGATGGTGAGCGAGCCGACGTTGACCTTCGGGTCGAGCTTAAGGTTCATCGAGCGGAAGATCTCGGCGGCCGCGGCGTTGAGCGCCCGTTCATCGAGGCGACCGAAGGATTTGCGCGGCTCGCGGCCGATAAAGACGTTTTGCGCAGCCGTCAGATCGTTCATCAGGGAGAGTTCCTGATGGATGATGCCGATGCCGAGATCGGTGGCCGCGCGCGGGCTGTCGGGATCGACCGGCTTGCCCTCGACGAGGATCTCGCCGCCGTCGCGCCTGTAGTTGCCCGACAGGATCTTCATCAGCGTGGACTTGCCGGCGCCGTTCTCTCCCATCAGGGCGTGGACCTCGCCCGCATGCAGGTCGAAACGCACGTTCTTCAGGGCATGAACCCCCGGAAAACGTTTCTCGATCCCCCGCATTTCGACCAGTAAATTCATCAACCGCGGCCCTCCCAAGCCTGGTTTTCAGTATCTCCTCAGATCGTCACTCCGCCATCGACGACCATGGATTGTCCTGTCACGAAGCGCGAGCCGTCGGACAGGAGGTAGAGGATCATCGGCGTCATGTCGTCGACAGTCGCGAGCCGGCCGAGCGGCTGGCGGGCGATAAAATCCTTCTCCGCCTGCACCGGATCGGCCGCAGCGGCGATACGGCCGCGCAAGGACGGCGTGTCGACAGTGGCCGGGCACAGCGAATTGACGCGCAGGCCGGTGCGGACGAAATCGGCGGCGACACCCTTGGTCAGGCCGATGACGGCAGCTTTCGTCGCACCGTAGGCGGTGCGGTTCGGGAAGCCTTTGATCGAGGAGGCCATGGAGGCCATGTTGACGATCGAGGCCGTGCCGGTCGCCTCGCAGCGCCGCAACATGCCGGGCAGCAGCGCCCGGATCGTGCGCACCATCGAGGTGACGTTGAGCGTTACGCTGAAATCCCAGTCCTCGTCGGACAGATCGAGAATGGTGCCGTGGTGGACGAAGCCCGCGCAATTGAACAGGCCGTCCAGATCGGGCAGGTCGTCGGCAAGCGCGCGAATGGCTGCGGCATCGGTCACGTCGAGACGCCGCGTCGCAATTCCCGGCGCTTCGGCTTTCAGCGAGGCCAGCATTTCTTCATTGACGTCGGTGGCATGCACCGTGGCACCTTCGTTCGCGCACATGACGGCCGCCGCGCGCCCCATGCCCTGGCCGGCGGCCGTGATCAGGATTGTCTTGTTGTCGAGCTGGCCCATCAGTTTCCCCGCACGTCTTTCATTCACATCACCGCTTGCATTCACATAACCGCGCCGATCTGCCACGGCACGAATTCCACTCCGCCGAAGCCGAGTTCCTCGCTCTTGGTCTTTTCGCCCGAAGCCACACGGATCATCAGTTCGAAGAGTTCGCGGCCCTTGTCCTCGATGCTCACACCTTCGGTGACGATGTCGCCGCAATTCAAATCCATGTCGTCGGACATGCGGGCATACATTTCGGAATTGGTAGCGATCTTGATGCCCGGCGTCGGTTTCCAGCCGGAGACCGATCCGCGCCCGGTCGTGAAGACGATGAGATTGGCGCCGGACGCGACCTGGCCGGTGACGGAGCAGGGATCGAAGCCGGGGCTGTCCATGAAGACGAAGCCGTTGGTGTCGACCTTTTCGCCGAAGAGGTAGACACCGTTCAAAGGCGCGGTGCCGCTCTTGGCGGTCGCGCCGAGGGATTTCTCGAGGATGGTGGTCAGGCCGCCGCGCTTGTTGCCGGGGCTCGGATTGTTGTCCATCTCGCCGCCGTTGCGGGCGGTGTAGTCCTCCCACCAACGGATGCGCTCGATCAGCTTCTCGCCGATCTCGACGGTAGCCGCTCGCCGTGTGAGGAGATGTTCGGCGCCATAGATTTCCGAGGTTTCCGAGAGGATCGTGGTGCCGCCGTGGCGCACCAGGATATCGGAGGCGTGGCCCAGCGCCGGATTGGCGGTGATGCCGGAATAGCCGTCCGAGCCGCCGCACTGCATGCCGACGACGATTTTTGAGATCGGCACCTCCTCGCGGGTGGCGCGATTGGCGATCTCGGCGACGCCGCGCAGTTCCTCGAGCCCCTTCTCGATGGTTTTCCGCGTGCCGCCGACATGCTGGATCGTCATGTAGCGCAGTGCCCCGTCGGCGCGGATCGGCCTGCCGCCGACGAGGTCGGAGAGCTGCATGACCTCGCAGCCGAGGCCGACGAGCAGGATGCCGCCGAAGTTCGGGTGCTGGGCATAGCCGGACAGGGTGCGGAAGAGGGTGGTATAGCCCTCGTTCGAGCCCGACATGCCGCATCCGGTGCCGTGGGTGATCGGCACGATGCCGTCGATGTTCGGGAAGTCGTCGAGCAGCCCCGATTTTTCCGCGGCCTCGGCGATGAACCTTGCCACCGAACCGGAACAGTTCACCGAGGTCAGGACTCCGAGATAGTTGCGGGTGCCAACACGACCATCTGCGCGCTTGTAGCCTTGGAAGGTGCGAGTTTCGCTGGCTGGCTCGAGCGGCGCGTTCTGACTGGCGAAACCGTAGTCGCGGCTGTGCTCGCTCATGCCGAGATTATGGACGTGGATGTGTTCGCCAGCCGAGATGGCAGACTTCGCCTGGCCGATAATCTGACCATAGCGCAGCACGTTTTCGCCTTCGGCGATGGGCCGCGTGGCGATCTTGTGGCCGCGGGAGATCTTCTGGGGCAGGGGGACGGAAACGCCTTCGACGGTGCTTCCGGCTTCGAGATCCGCGAGCGCTATGACGACGTTATCGTCGCCGTGCAACCTGATGGTTTCGCCTGCTGGTTTCACCCGTATCACTCCCTGTCGCGATCTCTTGCGCACCGCTATTTGATCAGGACTAGATTGACTTGATCGCACTGTCAACTAACATGTTAGCATGAAAAGCGAGGCGGACATGTCCGAAATTGTGGAAGAGGAGCCGCGCCTGTCGGCCATCGACGATCTGTCCGGATCGCTGGCGCAACGCGTCTACCAGACTCTGCGCGATGCGATCCTGACGCTTCAGTACAAGCCGGGCGCGGTGATCCGGAAATCGGTTATATGTCAACAGCTTGGCGTGTCGCGTCAGCCGGTCTCGGAAGCGATTGCGAAGCTGTCCGCGGAAGGGCTGGTCGACGTCATACCGCAATCGGCAACGCGGGTGTCGCGATTCTCTCTGGCGGATCTGCGCGAATCCTCCTTTCTGCGAGAAGCGGTGGAACTGGCGGCCGTCGCGCATGTGGCGGAGCGCCGGAGCGAGGAGCAACTCGCGCAGCTCGTCCGGGCCCTGCGCATGCAGGAGATGTTGCATGAGGACGGCGATCAGGCCGGTTTCTATCAGGCGGACGAGGATTTTCATGCGCTGCTCATGGAACTGACCGGCTTTCCCGGCGTCGTTTCGACGGCTGCCGCCGTTTCCATCCCGCTCAAGCGCGCCCGTATCGCCATTCTTCCCGAGCCGGGCCGTCCCGGCGCAGTCATATCCGAACATCGCGCCATCGTGGACGCGATCCGCGACCGCGATGCGAGTGCTGCCCGCGCGGCCATGCACTTTCATCTCGGCCAGCTGATGTCGCGCATCGAACCGCTGGAGCGGGAACGGCCCGAACTCTTTCGCTAGATCATGGAGTGCGCGTGAAAGCTTCCGACACGATCCTTCTCAACGGCCGGACGAAAACGCCGGTGACCCTGACCCGGATGGGGTTCGGCGGCGCGCCGCTCGGCAATCTCTATCGCAAGATCTCCGAGGAAGACGCGCAGTCGGCGCTCCAGGCGGCGTTTGACGCCGGTATCCGACACTTCGACACGGCGCCCCAATATGGCCTCGGCCGATCGGAAGGCCGGTTCGGCGAAGCGATCGCCCGCTTTGGGCGTGACAACATCGTGCTCGCGACCAAGATCGGTCGCCTGCTTCTCGATTGCGAACCCGACGAGGTGACGCCGGAAGCCTTTGTCGACGTGCCTCAGAAGCGCATCGTCTTCGACTACACCTATGACGGCGTGATGCGCAGCTACGAGGCCAGCCGGGCACGTCTGGGTGTTGCCAATGCCGATATCCTGCATGTCCATGATGTCTGCGTGTTCTCTCAGGGCTCGCAGGAAATGAGCGATGCCAAGGTGCGCGAACTCTTCGACGGCGGCGGCTATCGCGCGCTCGTCGAACTCCGCGATGCCGGCGAGATTGCCGCGATCGGGGCAGGGGTGAACGAGTGGCAGGTCTGCGAGAAGCTTCTCGGTCTCGGCGACTTCGACTGCTTCCTGCTGGCAGGTCGCTACACGCTGCTCGAGCAGGAGGCGCTAGATAGTTTCCTGCCGCTCTGCGTCGAGCGCGATGTCGGCATCATTCTCGGCGGACCCTACAATTCGGGCATTCTTGCCACGGGCCCCTTGGAGGGGGCGCGGTACAATTATGCGCCTGCGCCTTCCGATATCCTCGACAAGGTCCGGAAGATGGAGGCTGTCTGCAAGGCTCACGACACGCCGCTGATCGCCGCGGCGCTTCAGTTCGTGCTGGGACATCCGGCGGTGCGCTCCGTCATCCCCGGTGCGGTGAACGCGAATGAGGTGGAAACCAATGTCGGTCTCCTCGAACGGCCGATACCGGATATGCTATGGCGGGACCTGCGAACCGAGGGGCTGATCCGCCCCGACGCGCCCCTGCCTGGAGAACAGACCGATGCTGCGTAACATTCCCTCGATCCTGTCGCCCGAACTGCTCTATGCGCTGCGCGCCATGGGGCATGGCGACGAGATCGTCATTGCCGACGCCAATTTTCCGGCCGAGAGCATCGGGCCGACCTGCATCCGGCTCGACGGCATTTCGGCAAGCGACGTGCTGCGGGCCGTGCTCACGCTGATGCCGCTCGACACCTTCGTCGACGATCCGGCGCTGACCATGCAGGTGGTCGGAGATCCGGACTCCATCCCCGAGGCGGTTGCGGATTTCCAGAAGATCATCGATTCCACCGCCGACAATCCGGCGAAGATCGCGACGCTCGAACGCTTCGCCTTCTATGAACGGTCGAAGCAGGCCTATGCCGTGATCCAGACCGGCGAATCCCGGCTTTACGGCAACATCATCCTCAAGAAGGGTGTGATTGCCTGATGATCATCGATGCGCACCAGCATTTCTGGATGAGCGGGCGCGGCGACTATGGCTGGCTGACGCCGGAGAGCGGGGCGCTCTACCGGGACTATCTTCCGGAAGACCTGGTGCCGCTGATGAAGACAACCGGGGTCGACGGCACGATCCTCGTCCAGGCGGCGCCGACGGTGGCCGAAACCGAATTCATGCTCTCGCTCGCCGCCGAGAATGACTTTATCCTCGGGGTCGTCGGCTGGGTGGATTTCGAAAGTGCCACCGTCTGGGACGATATCGACCGGCTCGCGGAAAACGACAAGCTGGTCGGGCTCAGGCCGATGATCCAGGACATTCCCGACGACGACTGGATGCTGCGACCGGGCCTGACGCCGGCCTTCGAGGCCCTGAGCGCCTACGGTCTGACCTTCGACGCGCTCACGTTTCCGCGGCATTTGAAGAACCTCGAGACGCTGATCAAGCGCCATCCGGAGATGCGGGTGGTGATCGACCACGCGTCGAAGCCCCAGATCCGCGACGGCGCCTATGCGGAATGGGCGGCGAACATGCGGCTGTTGGCCGAGACCACCGGGGCATGGTGCAAGCTCTCTGGCCTTGTCACCGAAGCCGCCGAGGACTGGACGATCGAGGAGTTGCGGCCCTACAGCGACAGGCTGCTCGAAACCTTCGGGCCAGAGCGCCTGATCTGGGGTTCGGACTGGCCGGTCGTCACAGAGGCAGCGAGCTACGAGCGGTGGTACGAGGTGTCGCTCGAACTCGTCGGCGGGGACGAGGACGCGCGGGCGGCGATTTTCGGCGAGAATGCCAAAAAGGCCTACTGCCTCTGATCTCCGCCTTTCCGGAAGACTTCCGCGAGTGTGGGTTCACCCTCGATGCGCTCGACGAGGTCGAGGCCGGAGTGGAGGTCGACCATATGGCTTTTCATGATCTCCTCGGCCGCACTTTCGTTCTTGTCGGCAAAGGCCTTGAGCAAAGCGTGGTGCGAGTGGCTCTCGCAGCTCGTGTCGCGGCGGCGCCAATAGAGCGCGATGATCAGCGATGAGCGCGAGATCAGCGTGTGGAGGATCTGGGTTAGCATGGTCTGGTCTGCGATCTCGGCTATCGCCATGTGAAAGGCACCGGATTGCTGCAATGCAAGTCCCATGTCGCCGCGCTCGGTAATCTCGTGTTCGGCATCAATGTAATGCTGAAGGACGGCGAGCCCGTCCTTGGTCATGTTCCGGGCTGCCATCCGTGCGATCCGCGGCTCGATCAGCGCACGCGCTTCGAAGACTTCATGCGCCTCGCGGATGGTCGGGCGCGAAACGAAGGCGCCGCGATTGCGCTCGATCGTCACCAGCCCGCCATGGGCAAGCGCCTGCAACGCCGTGCGTGCAACGGTGCGGCTGACCCCGAACGTGTCGCCGACTTCGTCCTCTGCCAGCTTCATGCCGGGCCGCAAGCGGTGCTGGAGGATGGCGGATTCAAGCTGATGGCAGATCTCGAGCGCCTTGCCCGGGGGAAGGGAGAAACTACTTCGGAGATCCGCTGGTGCGATGGTCATGGCCGCCTCGGGCATGGGATTTGGCGGGTGGACCGCCTCGTTTCAGATAACAATTTGTCGGGATTCAAACAATGTCAAGATCGTATACAATCTATGTTCATTCTGTATTCTATCTGCTTAAAAATTGGGCTCAATAAGCGAGATCAAATTTCACCGCTTCGGGCCTGTCTTTTGAAACCAACAACTTAGGCCTGCATTTCGGATTTGGCACGACGATTGCAGAGTTATCGGCGGAACTCAAGGAGAGGGCGTCGATGACGAAAGCTGCGGCACTGGAACTCATCAAGCTGACGAAGAGCTACGGCGGCACCATCGCGGTGGACGCCATCAACCAGTCCATTCCCGATGGCACCTATACCTGCCTGCTCGGCCCGTCGGGATGCGGCAAGTCCTCGACGCTGCGGATGATCGCCGGGCATGAATCCGTCAGCTCGGGCGATATCGTCCATGGCGGGGCCAATATCACGGACCTGCCGCCGGCGCGGCGCGGCACCGCGATGATGTTCCAGAGCTACGCGCTGTTTCCGCATCTGAGCGTCGTCGACAACGTCGCCTTCTCGCTGAAGATGAAGGGCGTGGAAAAAGCCGCGCGGCAAAAGCAGGCGCGTGAACTCCTCGACCTCGTCGATATGGCGCCCTATGGCGACCGTCTTCCAGACCAGTTGTCCGGCGGACAGCAGCAGCGTGTTGCGCTCGCCCGCGCGCTGATCACCAAGCCGTCGATCCTGCTTCTCGACGAGCCGCTTTCGGCACTCGACCCGTTCCTGCGCATCCGCATGCGGACCGAACTCAAGCGGCTGCAGCGGGAACTCGGGATTTCCTTCATCCATGTCACCCATAGCCAGGACGAGGCGCTCGCGCTCGCCGACCACATCATCGTCATGAACCGCGGCAAGATCGAGCAGGACGGCCCGCCGCAGCAGGTTTTCGATGCGCCGAAGACCGAATTCGTCGCGCGTTTCATCGGGGGGCACAACATTCTCGGTGCCGACAGAGGCAAGCTCGCGGTCCGGACCGACCGGATGGAGATCACGGCCGAGGCGCGTCCGGGCGCAATCCCGGCGAAGGTTCTCGCCGTCGAATATCTCGGGACCATCGTCAACGTCAGTGTGCAGACGATCGAGGCGGGGGAACTGACGGTCAGCGTCGGCGACACCGCCTATTTCCGCAACCCCGTCGAAATCGGCCAGTCCGTCTTCCTCAGCTGGAAGGCGGAGGACGCCCACCAACTCGCGGCATAAGCCAAACACGGCTTGCGGCGCTCCCGTCGCCGGCCAGCTTCCAGAGGGAAAAGGAGCTTCCAGCATGACCAGCAAGCAGACAAAGGACGGCATCAGCCGGCGTTCGGTTCTCAAGGGTGCGGCGGCGACGGCCGGTGCTGCCATCGGTTCGGGCGCCATTACCGGGTTCCCGACGATCTGGGCACAGAACATCAAGGACGTGACGCTGCGCCAGTTCGGTACCGGCGTGTCCAACCTCAACGACGTGGCGCAGAAGGTGAAGGAAGATCTCGGCTTCACGCTCGAGATGACGGCGCTCGATTCCGACAGCGTCACCCAGCGCGCCGCCACCCAGCCCGACAGTTTCGACATCGCCGACATCGAGTACTGGATCTGCAAGAAGGTCTGGCCGACCGGCAATCTGCAGGCGATGGATGTCTCCAAGATCAAGAACTACGACAAGATCGTCGGGATCTTCAAGGACGGCAAGCTGACGCCGGACAGCGAGATTGCCCAGGGCACCGCGCCGCATACCGTCGGCTTTATTCCCGAACCCGGCGCCAAGACGTTTGCCGACGAGCAGACCAACTGGATGACGCTCATTCCGACCATCTACAACGCCGACACGCTGGGCATCCGGCCCGACCTCATCGGCCGGCCGATCGAAAGCTGGTCCGAACTGCTGAATCCGGAGTTCAAGGGCAAGGCCTCGATCCTCGACATCTCGTCTATCGGCATCATGGACATGGCCATGGTCTGCGAGGCCATGGGCGAGCTCCAGTACGGCAACAAGGGCAACATGACGAAGGAGGAGATCGACAAGACCATCGCGATCTTCACCGAAGCCAAGAAGAACGGCCAGTTCCGCGCCTTCTGGAAGACCTTCGACGAGAGCGTGAACCTGATGGCGTCCGGCGAAGTGGTGATCCAGTCGATGTGGTCGCCGGCGATCACGGCGGTCAAGACGCGCGGCATCCCCTGCGTCTACCAGCCGCTCAAGGAAGGCTACCGCTCGTGGGGCGGCGGCATCGGCCTGTCCAACTCGCTCTCCGGTCTCGAGCTCGATGCGGCCTATGAATACATCAACTGGTACCTGTCCGGCTGGGTCGGCGGCTATCTGATGCGGCAGGGTTATTACTCCGCCGTCCCGGAAACCTCGAAGGAGTTCATGTCCGAGAACGAGTGGGGCTACTGGTTCGAAGGCAAGGAAGCCACCGACGTCATCACCAGCCCGACCGGCGACAAGCTGGCCGAGGCGGGCGAGAAGCGCGACGGCGGCTCCTTCGAGGAGCGCATGGGCGCCGTTGCCTGCTGGAACTCGGTGATGGACGAGAACCAGTACATGGTCCGCAAGTGGAACGAGTTCATCGCGTCCTGATCTGCTGACCTTCGGGCGTTCCCGGTTTCATCCTTCCGGGGACGCCCCTTTCGACTTCACCTCATGCGGCGGACGGCGCGATGGCCAATCAGAGACCCAATGTGACTTTCGGCGCGCTCGGACTTGGGCGGGCAGGGAACGGCTTGTCGGACGCGCTGAGCGGCTGGCTCCTGTCGGCGCCGCTGATGATCGTGCTCACCTTCTTTCTCATCCTGCCGATCATCATGATCGTCATTGTCAGCTTCTGGGGCGCGACGGAGTTCTCGATCTACCCGGCGTTCCAGTTCGACAATTACGAATTTCTGCTCACCTCGCCGGTGACCTATCAGGTGTTTCTGGCAACGATCAAATATGCCGTCATCAGCTGGGCCTGCACGCTGGCGATCGGCTTTACCATCGCCTATTTCCTCGCCTTTCATATCCGCACCCAGACCTGGCAGATCGTCTTGTTCCTGCTCTGCACGATCCCTTTCTGGACCTCGAACATCATCCGGATGATTTCCTGGATCCCGTTTCTCGGGCGCAACGGGCTCGCCAATTCGGCGCTTATCAGCATGGGCATAGTCGACCAGCCGGTCGAGTGGCTGCTTTACTCGGATTTCTCGGTGATCCTCGCCTTCGTCCATCTCTATACGCTGTTCATGGTGGTGCCGATCTTCAACACGATGATGCGCATCGACCAGTCATTGATCGAGGCGGCCTACGACAACGGCGCCACCGGCTTCCAGACGCTGACCAACGTCATCATCCCGCTGACCAAGCCCGGAATCATGATCGGCTCGATCTTCGTCGTCACGCTGGTGATGGGCGATTTCATCACGGTTCGCTTCATGTCGGGATCGCAGAAGGCCAATGTCGGCCGGCTGATCTCCAACGACATCGCGCTCCTGCAATATCCCTCGGCCTGTGCGACCGCCGTGGTGCTGCTGGTCACCGTGCTTCTGGTGATCGCGGTGCTCTTGCGCTTCGTCGACATCCGGAAGGAGCTTTGAGATGGAAAAGCGTCCCCGTTCCTTCTATTTCCTCGCGGCCTTCTTCGCGCTCTTCCTCGTCTTCCTCTACGGGCCGACATTCACGATCGGGATTCTGTCTTTCCAGGGGCCGGAGGGCGGCCTGACCTTCCCGATGCGCGGTGTCTCGCTGCACTGGTTCCGCGAACTCTTCCAGGAACAGGCGGTGGGCGACATCTGGGGCAGTTTCGCCCGTTCCTTCGTGCTTGGTGCCATGGTCATGGTGACGACGGTCGTCATCTCCGTGATGGGCGGGCTCGCCTTCCGCAAGCGCTTTCCGGGTTCCGGCGCGGTCTTCTACCTGATCATCACCTCGCTGGTTATCCCGTCGATCCTGATCTCGCTCGGCGTCGGGCTGATCTTCTCGCAGGCCGGGCTGAAGGTGCACTGGTCCACCTCGGGCTTCGGCTCGCAGCTGACATGGACGCTGCCGTTCGGGTTGCTGATCATGTTCGCTGTGTTCAACCGGTTCGACAAATCCTTCGAGGAGGCTGCGCGCGACCAGGGGGCGAATGCCTGGCAGACGATCTGGAATGTGGTGCTGCCGATCATCGCACCGATGCTGATCGGGGCGGCGCTGTTCGGGTTCACGCTCTCCTATGACGAATTCGCCCGGACGCTCCTGACGGCCGGCAGCTACAACACGTTGCCGCTCGAAATCTACGGGATGACGACCAACGTCACGACGCCGGTGATTTTCGCGCTCGGCACGATGACCACCGCCTTTTCGCTGGTCATCATCGGTGTCTTCTTGTTGACCGTGTATATCGCCAACAAGCGCCGCGCCCGCCGTGGCTCGGATGCAGGGCAGGACCTCGTCTGAACATGCATATTCTCGTGATCAATCCGAACTCGACCGCGGCGATGACACGGTCGATCGAAAAGGCCGCGCGGGAAGCAGCGCGCGATGGTACCCGCATAACTGCGCTCAACCCCACAGACACTCCGCCGGCGATCCAGGGGGCGGAGGACGGTGCGGCGGCGCTGCCCGGTCTCTTCAGCCTTTTCCAGAGCGAGATGGAGACCGAACTCTATGACGCCTGCATCATCGCCTGTTTTGACGATACCGGTCTGATGGCGCTCAAGCGGCATGCCGCCATACCCGTGATCGGGATCGGCGAGGCGGCCTTCCATGCCGCCATGCTGGTGGGAGAGCGTTTTTCCGTGGTGACGACGCTTGCAGTCTCGATCCCGGTGATCGAGACCAATCTCGCCAACTACGGCTTTGCCCGGCGATGCAGCAAGGTACGGGCATCGGAGGTTCCGGTGCTGGCGCTCGAGAGCGACAAGGAGGCATCCGCCGAAATGATCTCCGGCGAGATTGCGGTCGCGCTCAAAAATGACCTGCCCGATTCCATCGTGCTCGGCTGCGCCGGAATGGCGGATCTGGCAGCCATGCTGGCCGCACGCTTCGAATTGCCGGTGATCGACGGGGTGGCCGCCGCGGTTGCCTTCGCAGAGGCGTTGCATGCGGCGAAGGCGGACCAGTTCATCCGGGGGTCGAGGCCGGCCACCGCGATCCCGCTCTAGGAGGCGCCAGGCGTTTCGTTCAGGACCCGCAGGATTTCGGCCGCTGCCCGGGTCGAGCCGTCAGCCGCCGTCATGTGGTCGGATATGTGTTGAAGGCGCGTGTGCATGTCCCGGTCTTCGAGCAGCAATGTCATCGTGTCGCGCAACTGATCCGGGGTCCAGGACGCCCGGTCCAGATGAATGCCGATGCCGGTCTGCGCCGTCCGCAGCCCGTTGTCGTGGCCATCCCAGCAATAGGGCATGCAGATCGACGGCACGCCGTAATAGAGCGCCTCGCAAAAACTGTTGTTGCCGCCGTGGTGGATGAACAGGTCGGCCTGGGCGACGATCGAGGGCTGCGGAAACCAGCTACCGAGATAGACGTTGTTCGGCACCCGCTGGTAGCTTTCCAGAAAGCCGCCGACATTGACGTAGAAGCGCCCCGGGAACGTCGCGAAGACGTCGATCATCCGGCCGATCAGGTCGGTGTCGATGGCGCCGAGGCTGCCGAATGACAGGTAGATGATCGGGCCCTCGTTGACAGGTAGCGGCGGCGGATCGAAACGGGCTTCCTCGCGCACGCAGCCTTCAAGGAAAACGAACTTCTCGGCCGGCAACGGCTCGGCGCGCTCGTGGCGAACAGCATCGGGGGCCAGCAGGAGATTGAGCCAGGGCGAGGCTTCGAGGAACTGGCCGGCGGGGAGGGGGGCGAGCCCCTGCTTGACGCGGAAGGCGTTGTAGCGGTCGTGGATGGGCTTGGTGACCTCAAGATAGGCGGCCTCGAAGGAGGCGCGCTTCGGATCGTCCGCTGCAAGCCCCGAGAGATAGGGCGGCACGTTGGGATCGGGAATTTCGGTCTCCGCGCAGGAGACGACGCGGACCCAGGGCACGCCGGCATTGGCGATAGCCGGGAACATGATCACATTGTCGAGCACGATCGCATCCGGTCTTATGCGTTTGAGCAGGGTGTCGAGGCCCTGCTCGGCCTGGATGGCGGTATCGACGATCGCGTCCCAGGTCGGGCCGACATAGGTTTCGAGCTGGGCCGTCGGGTCCTGATTGAAGTGATCGAGGTGGGCGGTGATGAAGGCCTGCCAGTTTTCTTCGGTGGCGGGCGTTTCGGCGCCGGGTGTGGCGGGGAGCTGGTATTCCTTGAATCCGTACTCATCGAAAACGCCGGTAAAGCCCTGGTGGCACAGGAAAACGGGCACCGCACCCTGTCTCTGCAGCTTCTGGGCGATGCCCACGCAATTCAGCGCTGATCCGAAGCTCGCCTCCGGAAAGAAGGCGATCACTGGCTTGTTCACGCCATTCCCTTCCGTGCGAGTGGCAGCAATCCGCGATTGGCGGCCTGGGGCTTGCGAATCTGCGAGCGACGCAGGTGAAGCACCATCTGATCTGCCGCAAGCTGGTGCTGCATCCGTTCGAGGCTGTCAAGGATATCAAGGTGTTCTTCCAGCGATTGGCGCAGCCGGAAGTCCGGAATGGTGTGATCCTTCTGCGTGGTCAGGCGCAGTCGCTGGTGTGCGAGAAGCGTGCCACGGATAAAACGGTTACCGGAGCTCTCAGCGATCAGGCTGTGAAAGGCGCAATCGAGGTGAAGAAAAGCAACCGAGCTCATGCGGCCGTCACCGCGGCCGAGGAAATCCTCCATCTGCTGGCGCAGGAGGCCGGATTTCTGACTGTCCATTTCGAAACCGGGCGCCAGAATCGCCTGCGGCTCCAGCGCGAGGCGAAAGGAGAGGCTCTCCGTCAACGAATTCGGCGTGTCGAGAAGCGGCTGAAAGGCCCAGGCGCGACCGGGGAGTTGGGCGACGACTCCGTCCGTACTCAGTATTTTTAACGCATTTAGTACAGCCGATCGCGGTGCGCCATAGCGGCGAACCAGGGCGCTCACGGATTGTACGTCGGTGATGCGCCGCTCGGCGCGATCGGAGAGGATTCGGGCGGCGAGCGAGTCCTCCATCTCGTCGAGCTGGGACAGGCCCTCCATGCCGGCCTCCTCCGGCGCGTGGTTGAGGAAGTAGCCGCCTTCCTCGCGCCGCTGAACGATTCCGTTCATTTCCAGTATTTTGAGAGCCGAGCGGATAGGAGTTCGCGAGACGCCGCAAGCCTCTGACAGAGTATTTTCAGGCAGATGATCCCCGGGCCGCATGCTGCGTTCGAGCGTGAACTCGACGATCTGGCGCGCCAGTTTCAGGTGGTTCTGGCGGGTGTTGCTGCGGGTCTTCATCCAACCTCTCCGTGCGGGTTTCGAGAGTGCACAAGCACCATCTTCGACCGCGCTGCACAAAAAAGACTGCAAAAACAGTTTGACGTATCTTTTTCTGCAATAATACTGAAATTAGAGGCGATCGATAGAAATCGCAAGTCAGAAGCAGTCGGGGGTCGCCCGGCATGTCAACAAAGACCCTAGAGGTGAATTCGATGACCAGATTTTCCGCGCTTTCGCGCGTTTCCCTGCGTAATGGCACCTTCCTGGCCGCCGCCCTCGTGGCTCTTGCCGCGCCGGCCGTGGCCGAACCCCTGACCGTCTCCAACTGGGACGGCTACATGGCGCCCGACGCAATCGAAAAGTTCAATGCCGAGACCGGCAACGAGGCCGAACTGGTGCTGCACGCCACCAACGAAGAGATCATGGGCAAGCTGATCGCCTCCAAGGGCGCCGGCTATGACGTGGTCTTCGTCTCCTCGCCGTTCGCCGAGGTGCTGCACAATCTCGGTCTCGCCGAGGAACTCGACCACTCGAAGATCCCGAACCTGAAGAACCTGTACAAGGAAGCCACCGAGCTTTCGCACGATCCGAACAACACCTTCTCGGTCCCCTATGCCTGGGGCACGACCGGTCTTTGCTATCGCTCCGACCTCGTGGCGGAGCCGACCTCGTGGAACGACCTTCTGAAGCCCTCCGAAGATGTTGCGGGCAAGACCACGATGCTCGCCACCGACCGCTGGCTGCTCGCCGCCGGACAGCTCGATCTCGGCTACTCGGTCAACGAGACCGATCCCGCGAAAATGGCCGAGGTCCGCGATCTGCTGATCGAAGCCAAGAAGACCCTGCTGGCCTATGACGACACCACCTTCTACGCCAAACTGGTGTCGGGTGAAGCCGAACTCGTGCAGGCCTGGGACGGCTGGTGCAACTACGGCATCGGCGAGAATGCCGATATCAAGTACATGATACCGGAAGAAGGCTCCGACCTCTGGGTCGACACGATGGTCATCCTCAAGGCCTCCGAACACAAGGATGCGGCCTACGCCTTCGTGAACTACATCCTCGACGCGGCGAACCACCGCTGGGCGGCCGAAAACATCCTCTACAAGGTGCCGAACGAGGCTGCGATGGAAGGCGTCGACGCCTCGCTGTTCGAAACCTACCCGAACATGGCGATGAAGCCTGCGGACATGCTCAAGTTCGAACAGCTTCGCGACGTCGGCGACGCGCAGCGCGAATATTCGCGCATCGTCTCCGAAATCAAGGCTGCGAACTGATCCGTGGCACCCGTTTCCCGGACGCGACCCCGCGTCCGGGATACATGATTTGAACGCCGGCCCGCCCGGCGCAGGCACACTTGATGACGACTGACCGCCGCCCCCTTTTGCTGATGACCCCCGCGCTGTTGTGGTTGACCGCACTGATGGTCATTCCTTGCGCGCTGATCCTGGTGCTCGCCTTCTTCCGGCGCGGGATCTATGGCGGCATCGAATATACCTGGACACTCGAAAACCTCGCGCTGGTCTTCGATCCGCTCTATTTCCAGATTTTCCTGAAGTCGGCCGGCATTGCCGGACTGTCCGCCGCTATCGCCTGCGTGCTCGGCTATGCTGCGGCCTACGCGATCGCCGCCATGCCGCGCTCGCGGCAGCCGATGCTTCTCTTCTTCGCAGTGCTGCCGTTCTGGTCGAACTATCTGGTCAGAACCTATGCCTGGATCGTGCTGCTCAACCGCGAGGGACTGATCGTCAACATTGCGCGCTGGCTCGGCTATCAGGGTGAGCTGCCGAGCATGCTCTACACCGAGCAGGCCGTCATCGTGGGCCTCGTCTACAACTATCTGCCCTTCGTCATTCTCGCCTGTTATGCACCCTTGTCGCGGATGAACCCGGAGATCACCGAGGCCTCTCGCGATCTCGGCGCATCCGCCTGGACGACCTTCCGGCGGGTGACGCTGCCGATGACTGTTCCCGGCATCGCCACCGGTTTCGTCTTCGTCTTCGTGTTGTCGATTGGCAATTTCGTCACCCCCGCACTGCTCGGCGGTGGCCAGTTCCAGATGATCGGCAACCTCGTCTACGCCCAGTTTCTCACCGCCAACGACTGGCCCTTCGGTGCAGCGCTCTCGATGGTGCTGATCCTCGTCATGCTGGGGCTTCTGATGGCGCAGGCGGTGGTGGCCGAGCGGGCGTCGAACGGCAAGGGGCAGGGCGATGACTGACCGCAACACCTTCAGGCTGATGCTGCTCATCCTCGGGCTCGTTTTTGCCTTCCTCTATATTCCGATCTCGGTCCTCGTCGGGCTGTCGTTCAACGAGGGCGGACTGCCGACCGCCTGGACCGGTTTCTCGGTCAAATGGTACGGATTGCTGCTGGAAGATGCCGATATTCTCAAGGCCGCCGGCAACACGCTGATCGTCGCAATCTTCTCGACGATACTTGCGACCATTCTCGGCACGCTGCTCGCCGTCGGCGTCGAGATCCGTCGCCGCAACGGCAAGTGGCTCGAAACCATCATCTTTGCGCCGATGATCATTCCCGACATCGTGCTGGCGATCGCGCTTCTGAGCATGTTCTCGCTGCTCAACATAAAGATGGGTCTGCACACGATCACCGTCAGCCACGTGGTGTTCAACCTGGCCTTCGTCTGCGCGGTGGTGCGGGCGCGGCTCAAAAGCTTCGACTGGTCGATCGTGGAGGCTTCCGCCGATCTCGGGGCCTCCACGGTTACCACGCTCTACCGCGTCGTCATCCCGGTGCTGATGCCGGCGATCGTCGCGGGCGGGCTGCTCGCCTTCACCCTGTCGGTCGACGAGTTCATCATCGCCTTCTTCACGGCGGGCGCCGGCCGGTCTTCGATCACGCTGCCCATGCAGATCTTCGCGATGATCCGCTTCGGCGTCACGCCGGAGATCAACGCCCTCGCAACCATCGTCATATCCGTCTCGGTCGTCGCGCTCGCCCTGTCGCAGCGACTGAACAAGGGAGGTCTTCCCGGTCAATGACCCAGGCATTTCTCAGCATTCGCAACGTCGAAAAGTATTTTTCCGTGGTCAAGGCCGTGGACGACGTGTCGCTCGACATCAAGGAGAACGAGTTCTTCGCGCTTCTCGGCGCTTCGGGCAGCGGCAAGACCACGCTTCTGCGGATGCTTGCGGGATTCGAATCCTTGAGCGGCGGCGACATCCTGATCGAGGGCAAGTCGATTGCCGGCCTGGCGCCCAACCAGCGCCCAGTGAACCTGATGTTCCAGTCCTACGCGCTGTTTCCGCACATGACCGTGGCGCAGAACATCGCCTACGGGCTGGAGATGGAGAAACTGCCGAAGGCGGAGATCACCGAGCGGGTGAATGCGATCCTGGACGTCATCCAGTTGAGCCATCTCGCCAAGCGCAAGCCCGACCAGCTCTCCGGCGGCCAGCGGCAGCGCGTGGCGCTGGCGCGCGCGCTCGTCAAGCGCCCCAAGGTACTGCTGCTCGACGAGCCGCTGGGCGCGCTCGACAAGAAGCTGCGCAGCGAGATGCAGCTCGAACTCAAACGCCTGCAGCACGAGTTCGGCATCACCTTCATCATGGTTACGCACGATCAGGAAGAGGCGCTGGTGATGGCCGACCGCATCGCCATCATGAAGGATGGCGCGCTTCTTCAGGTGGGCTCGCCCAAGGACATCTACGAAAAGCCGGAATCGCGCTACGCCGCCGATTTCATCGGTGTGATGAATTTTCTGCACGTGAAGCGGTCGGGCGAGGGCTTCGCCACGTCGGACGGAACGCCGATTGCCACCGCCCATGTCAGTGACGGCGTGGGCGAGGGTGGCGCCATCGCCGCCGTCCGGCCCGAGCGGCTGTTCCTCGGCGACGCGGGCGACAACCATTTCGACGGCACGGTTTCCGACATCGCCTATCACGGGCTCGACTTGCTGCTGCACGTCAAGACCGAATTGTCTGACGCCCCTGTGATCGCCCGCATGACCGCCGACGTCGCCGACAATCATCGCCCCGAGATCGGCCAGCGCATCACGCTGAGCTGGCTGGCGCGCGACACTCACATCTTTCCGGCCTGAGAGCCCAACGACCAAAAGTCAGAGGAGAACACATGGAACAGAAAACATTCGCCTTTTTCCCCGAGGCCGCCTTCGGGCCGGCGCTGAACTCCGTCGGCATCGCGCAAGCCGTGACCGCCATGGGGCACAAGGCCGTCTTCCTCTCCGACCCGGGCTTCGTCGATGTCTACAAGGGCTATGGCTTCGAGGCCTATCCGGTCGCGCTTTCGGCGCCGATGCCGCCCGAAAAGCTCGCCAAGTTCTGGGAAGACTTCATCAACGGCCATATCCCGAATTTTCGCAAGGCGCCGATCGACCAGATCGACAATTATGTGAAGGATTGCTGGGAAGCGATCGTCGATAGCGCCAAGTGGGCCGAAAAGGACCTGCCGAAGATGCTGGCCGAGATCAAGCCGGACGTCATCGCAGTCGACAACGTCATCCTCTTCCCCGCGATCAAGCAGCATGGCGTGCCGTGGGTGCGCATCATCTCGTGCTCGGAGAACGAGATCGAGGATCCCGCGATCCCGCCGCACCTGTCGGGCATGTCGGAGAACGACACCGAAGGCCATGCCGCCTTCCGCAAGAAGTTCAACGAGGTCATCAAGCCGATCCATGACGACTTCAATGAATTCCTCAAGGAATGCGGCGAGGAGCCTTACGAGCTCGGCCAGTTCTTCGAGGCCTCGCCCTACATGAACATGATGCTGTACCCGGAGCCGCTGACCTACAAGCGCGAGCATCCGCTCGATCCGTCGCGCTTCCAGTATCTCGAAGGCTGCGTGCGCACCGACAAGCCCTACGAGGTGCCCGAGTTCAAGGCCAACAATGACGGCCCGCTGCTCTACATCTCTTTCGGCTCGCTCGGGGCAGGCGACACGGATCTGCTGAAGCGTCTCATCGCGCTTGTCGGCAAGACCCGCTACCGCGCGCTCGTCAATGTCGGCGACTACAAGGACAGCTATTCCGACCTGCCGCCGAATGTGGTCATCGACAGCTGGTTCCCGCAGCCGTCGGTCATCCCGCAGGTGGACGCCGTCATCCATCACGGCGGCAACAACTCGTTCACCGAGTGCCTCTATTTCGGCAAGCCAGCGATCATCATGCCCTATGTCTGGGACGGCCACGACAACGCTATGCGTGTCCAGGAAACCGGCTACGGCTTCCGCTCGGACCGCTACGACTGGACCGACGAGGAGCTGATCGCAAAGATCGAGACCTGCCTGACCGATGCCGCGATGCATGAGCGTCTGGAGAAGATCTCCAGGCACATGCAGGCCTGTGAAGGCCCGGTGAAAGCCGCCAAGCTTCTGGTCGGACTGGCGAAATGACCAATCTCGCATCCACCGCGCCGCATATCCACGGCGCCCGAGACTTCGACGATCTCGTCGACTGGGGCGCCCAGCCCGATGCGCTGGCCGGAGCCTCCCATTCGACCGGCCGGCTTCTTTTCAAGGGGCCGAACAACAGCCCCGAAACCGGCATCTGGGACTGCACGCCCGGCCGCTGGCGGCTGTCGGTGCCGCGCGACGAGTTCTGTCATTTCGTCAAGGGCAGGGCGACCTATCGCAGTGACGACGGCGAGGTCATCGAGGTGACCGCCGGCACCTGCGTCCTCTTCCCCGCCGGTTGGACCGGCGAGGCGGAAATCCATGAAACCATCCGCAATATCTACATGCTCAGCTAAGGCCGAAACCTTATGAAAACACCTGTCCTGCACAAGCCGCTCGAGGTCACCGAGACCGTCGACTGGGGTGTCATCCCGACGATGATCGAGGGCGAATCCCGCGTCAGCGGCGTGCTCATCCACAAGGGTCCGGAAGGCCGCTCCGAGTGCGGCGTATGGATCTGCACGCCCGGCAAGTGGGAATGCCACGTCACCAGCGACGAGTTCTGCCACTTCCTCGAAGGCCGCTGCACCTATGTCCACGAGGACGGCGAGGTCATCGAGATCACGCCGGACACGGCCGCCTTTTTCCCGAAGGACTGGAAGGGCGTTTGCACGGTCCATGAGACCATCAAGAAGGTCTACATGATCCGATGAACATGACGGCGAACCTTGCCCCGCTGGCCCCACCAGCGGCGATCTTCCTTGCCAGACACGGCATGAGCGACGTGGCGCTCGAGCGGTTGCCCGCCGATGCGTCGGCGCGCAGCTATTGCCGGCTGCCGGGGCAGGGCAAGCTGTTGATGGAGGACCGCAGCGATCCGGTCGGTTATGCCGCCTTTATCCGGCTGGCGCGCCACCTCAAGACGCTCGGACTGAGTGCGCCGCGCGTTTTCGGGTCCGACCCCGCCGCAGGTCTCGCGCTGATCGAGGATTTCGGGACGGACACTTATGGTCGTTTGCTGGCGCAAGGGCACGACGAGCAGGCGCTCTACGAACTGGCCATCGACGCACTCGTTCAGCTGCATGGCCATCCCGATGCGGCCGATGTTTCGGTCCCGGCCTATGATCTGGACATGCTGCTGGAAGAAGTGAGCCGGTTTTCGCACTGGTTCGTGCCGGAATTCGCACCGGACCGCGATTTCGAGGACTTCGACGTCCGGTTCCGGGAGCTGTGGGCGGCCGCGCTGGCGCCCATCGAGCATGCGCCGAAGACGCTGGTGCTGCGTGATTTCCATGTCGACAACCTGATGCTGCTCGATGACCGGCCGGGGGTGACCGCTTGCGGACTTCTGGATTTCCAGGACGGCGTCATCGGAGCCGGCGAGTACGATCTCGCATCGCTTCTGCAGGACGCCCGGCGCGATCTCGCGCCCGGCCTCGAGGCGGCGATGCTGGAACGCTATCTCGACAAGACACCGCCGGCGTTCGGCACCCGTGCTGCCATCCTGCATCGCTATCATCTCATGGCGGCGCAGCGTCATACCCGGCTGATGGGACAGTTCATCCGGCTCAAGAAACGTGACGGTAAGCCCGGCTATCTCAAGTTCATGCCGCGGGTGGCGGCCCAGATGCAGGCCGCGCTCGATGCTGCCGGCCTGAGCGACATTTACGATTTTCTCGACGCGAGCCTGCCGGGCTGGCGCGAGGCCGGCGACAAGCTGGCAAATCAATCCTGAAGGACAAACGATGCTGGACGTTCAAAAGCCCCACTATTTCGTTACGCCCGAGTTTCACCGTTCCGCAGGAGAGGCGAGCCGCGTGGTCGATCCGGCGACGCTGGCCGATGTCGGCATGCGCGCCCATGTGACGTCCGGCGAGATCGATAGCGTCCTCGACCGGGTCAATGCGGCCCAGAAGCTCTGGAAGGAGGTCGACGCCAAGACCCGCGCCAAGGTTCTGCACACACTCGCCAACCGTATCGAGGCGACCGACTTCACGGAATGCGCGATCCTGATGAGCCGCGAGATGGGCAAGCCCTATCCGGAAGCCATTGGCGAGATCGCCAATTGCGCGCCGATCTTCCGCTATTACGCCGAATTGGCGCGCGACGAGGCCGGCAAGGTGGCCGGCACCACCCAGAAGGGATCGCTGCAGTTCGCCAAATACGAGCCGCTCGGCGTCTCGGTCCACATCATGCCGTTCAACTTCCCGATACTCTTGATGTGCTGGACGGTCGCCGCCTCCCTTGCCGCCGGCAATGGCTGCGTGATCAAGCCGGCAGAACTGACCACGCTGTCGACGCTCGAATTCATGAATGTCTTCGTCGACCTGCCGAAGGATCTCGTCGCCTGCCTTCCGGGTGGGGCCGATGTCGGCAAGGCGCTGGTCGACAGCAGGAAGACCCATGCCGTGGCGTTCACGGGCTCGGTCGCTGCGGGGCAGGCCGTGGCCGCGGCAGCCGCCGCGAAGATGAAGCCGGCGGTGATCGAGGCGGGTGGCTCCGACCCGATGATCATCACCGCCCACGCCCCGATCGCGGTTGCGGCCGCCGGTGCGGTGACCGGCGCCTTCCACATGTCGGGCCAGGTCTGCACCTCGACCGAGCGGATCTATGTTGTCGAAAGCGTGCATGACCAATTCGTCGAGGCCTTCAAGGCGGAGACCTTGCGTCTGCGGATTGGAAACGGTCTCGACAAGTCGGAGATCGGCCCGCTCGTCAGCAAGGCGGCGCGCGACAAGGTGGAACGCCTGGTCGCCGATGCGGTCGCCAAGGGCGCGACCGTCGTTTGCGGTGGAAAAATCCCCGAGGCGCACCCGACCGGCTGGTTCTATGAACCGACCATCCTGTCCGGCTGCACGGCCGAGATGGATCTTCTCCACGAGGAGTGCTTCGGCCCGGTGGCGGCCATCGTCCGCGTGCCGGATTTCGACGCTGCGATCGCCGGCGCCAATGCGTCCGAATTCGGGCTCGGCGCCAGCGTCTTCACCACCTCGCTGGAAGAAGCGCACGAAGCGCATGACAGGCTGGAAGCCGGCATGGTCTGGATCAACAACCCGATGATCGACAACGACGCACTGCCTTTCGGCGGATGGAAGAATTCCGGCATCGGCCGCGAGCTCGGCCGGATGGGGCTCGACACGTTCCGACGCTCCAAGATGGTCATCCTCGACCACAAGCCCATCCGTCACGACTGGTGGTACCCGTATCCCGACGACTGGTTCCTTGACGCCGGCGGACGGCAGATCGGCTGAGACAGGAGACTTTTCCGATGCAGACGACACAGCTTTACATCGACGGCGCCTTCGTGGCGCCACGGAAGGGCGGAGCCTTCGAGGCCATCGACCCGGCGACGGAAAAGGCCTTTGCCCATGTTGCCGCCGGCACCGCCGAGGATGTCGATCTGGCAGTGAAAGCCGCCCGCAGGGCGTTCGACGAGGGTCCGTGGCCGCAGCTGCCAGCTTCCGAGCGCGCGGCAGCACTCCGCAAGGTCGCTGCGGGGATCCGTGAGCGGCTCAAGGAAATCGCCGCGGTGGAAACCCGCGACAACGGCAAGCCGTTGCCTGAATCCGAATGGGACATTGGCGATGCCGCTTTCGTCTTCGACTATTACGCCGATCTGGCCGAAGCTGACGAAGCCGAGGGGCCGGCGCCTGTCGATCTCGGCGATGATGCGTTTACCTCCACCATCCACACCGAGCCGCTCGGCGTCGTCGGTGCGATCACGCCGTGGAATTTCCCGCTGCTGATGGCGGTCTGGAAGGTTGCGCCGGCGCTCGCCGCAGGCTGCACGATCGTGCTCAAGCCCTCCGAGTACTGCTCGATGAGCTGCGCCATCCTGGCCGAGATCATCGATGCGGCCGGACTGCCGGCTGGCGCCTTCAACCTGATCACCGGCACCGGGCTGGACGCCGGCGCGCCGCTCTCGGACCATCCGCTCGTCGACAAGCTCGCCTTCACCGGCTCGGTCCCGACCGGACGAAAGGTGATGACCGCAGCCGCGGCGGGGATCCGGACCGTCTCGCTCGAACTCGGCGGCAAGTCGCCCTTCATCATCTTCGAGGATTGCGACATCGAAAAAGCGGTCGAATGGATCCTGTTCGGCATCTTCTGGAACAAGGGCGAGGTCTGCTCGGCTACCTCCCGCGTGCTCGTCCAGCGCGGCCTCTATCCGAAGCTGATGGACCGGCTCGTCGAGGCGACGGAAGCCATCACCATCGGACCGGGGGACGTGGAAGGCATCAAGCTCGGGCCGGTCGTCTCGAAGACGCAGTACGACAAGGTGCTGGCGGCGATCGAGGCGGGCAAGAAGACGGATGCAAAGCTCGTGACCGGCGGCGGACGCCCGGACGGCCTGGAGACGGGCTATTACATCGCGCCCACCATCTTCGCCGAGGTGCCGACGGATGCCGCGATCTGGCGCGAGGAAATCTTCGGTCCCGTGGTCTGCGTCAATCCCTTCGACACCGAAGAGGAAGCCCTAACTCTGGCAAATGACAGCCCCTACGGCCTCGCAGGCGCGGTGATGTCGGATGATCTCAATCGGTGCGAGCGGGTGGCGGGCAAGCTGCGCGCGGGCATCATCTGGATCAACTGCTCGCAGCCAACCTTCACCCAGGTTCCCTGGGGCGGCTACAAGTCCTCCGGCATCGGTCGCGAACTCGGCACCGCCGGCTATATGGGTTTCCGGGAGGTCAAGCAGATCACCCGTTACGACCACACCCGCAAATGGGGCTGGTATCTCGAAAAATGATGCAATCCCTCGCTCATGCCAGCCCGGAGCCCTTCTGGAGTTGCGACCGCCCGTCCATGCCGGTGCTGCCGGCGCTTGCGGTCGACACCACCTGCGATCTGGCGATCGTGGGCGGTGGCTTCACCGGTCTGTGGTCGGCGCTCAAGGCCCGGGAACTCTGGCCGGAAGCCCGGATCGTCGTTCTCGAAGGCGGAACCTGCGGCCAGGCGGCGAGCGGACGCACCGGCGGTTTCTGCGCGCCCTCGATCTCGCACGGCGTCGGCAATGCGCTCGACCGTCATCCGCGCGAGGCCGAAACGCTGATCCGGCTCGGCCGCGAGAACCTTGTCGAATACGAGCGTGATCTTGATCACTACGGCATGGATGCCGGTTTCGAACTCTGCGGCAAGCTCAACGTTGCGGCCACGCCCTGGCAGGCGGCAGGCCTTCAGGCAATGGCGCGCAACTACGCGCGTTTCGGCATCGACTGCACACTTCTCTCGGGTGACGCCCTGAAGGAAAAGCTCGACAGCCCCGCCTATTCGGCCGGTCTGTTCGAACCCAATTACGCGCTGATCCATCCCGGCAAGACGGTCAGCGAATTAAGGCGCGTCTGCCTCGAACAGGGCGTCGAGATCTTCGAGCATTCGAAAGTCAGCGGCCTGTCGCGCGACGGCGGTGAAATCGCGCTGACGACAGAGGGGGCGCGGCTTCGGGCGTCCAGGGTGATCCTCGCCACCAATGCCGCGGTGCCGCTTCTCAGGCGGCTCAGCATGAGTTTCATCCCGATCTACGACTATTCCCTCGTCACCGAGCCCCTGAGCGAGGCGCAATGGGCGTCGATCGGCTGGACGGGTTCTTACGGGGTCGCCGACAGCGGCAACCAGTTCCATTATTTCCGCAAGACGCCTGACGGGCGGATGCTCTGGGCCGGCTACGACGCGATCTATCACTACGGCAGCAGCCGTGACGCCGACAAGCTGCAGCGGGTTGAAACCTTCGAGCGGCTGGCGGCACAGTTCAAGGCGGCGTTTCCGCAGTTCGCCGATGTGAGCTTCTCGCACGCCTGGGGCGGCATCATCGACACCTCGGCGCGAACCACGTTCTTCGCCGGTACCGCCCATGGCGGGCAGGTGGCCTATGCGATGGGTTTTACCGGGCAGGGTGTGTCTGCGAGCCGCTTCGCGGCGCTTGCCATGCTCGACCTTCTCGAAGGGCGCGACACCGAGCGCACCCGGCTTAAGATGCTCCGCCGCTTTCCGGTGCCATTCCCGCCCGAACCGTTCCGCAGTCTGGCCGTCCGCATCGCCCAGAACGGGCTCGACCGTGAGGACCGGACCGGCCGCCGCCCCGCATTTCTCCGCATGCTCGATGCTCTGGGCATCGGGTTTGCCTCCTGAAAGGGATCACATGACCAAAGATCAGACCTCCCCGGCTCACGTCATCGCTTTCAGGACCGACACCCCGCCGCGTGAAACCCGCGTGGAAGACCCGGCCATCGTCGACGCGCCCTACGACGCAAAAAGCTGGCGGTGTTTCACCGACGCCAGCGCGCGCGCGATCAGCGGGATCTGGGAAGCCGGACCCCACCGCGAGCATTGCGACTGCGACTACGACGAGATGTGCCACATTCTCGAAGGTCAGGTGCGGCTTACCGACAAGGACGGCACCGCACAGACCTTCGGCCCGGGCGACAGTTTCGTCGTCGCCGCCGGCTTCCAGGGAACCTGGGAAAATCTCACCCCGGTGCGCAAGGTGTTCTTCATCCTCTCGCCGGAAGCGACGGCGGGGTAAATTCGCACCCGGTGCGGCGGCGGCATCTTGCGGACGTAAACCTGAATCCGCCGGTCTTGGTATGGAACCGAGAACTGCCCACGCTATTTGAGAAATGGGCCGCGATCGCGTGGCCCGGATTTCAATGACTGTGAGCTCGGATGACCATGAAACAACTCGCCGATCATTTCTGGAACTTTCGCGGCGTGTTCAAGGTGGCGAAGGTTCTCGATCTCGGGACGCAGATGTCTCTCGTACGCCGAAGCAACGGCCGGTTTCTGCTGCTCGACAGCTACGATCTCGTCGACAAGGATCGCGAGGCGCTGCTTGCGCTTACGGACGGCGGTCGCGCCATCGAAGCCGTCCTGAATGTCCATCCCTTTCACACGCTCCATTGCAGCGCGGTTCACGACATGTTTCCGCATGCGCGTCTGATCGGCACAAACCGGCACAGGGAGGAAGCGCCGGCGCTGCCGTGGGAAGATGGCGTCATCGAAGATGGGACGACGCAGGCAGAGTTTCGCGAGGATCTCGATTTCTCGATCCCCGCGGGCGTCGATTTCATTTGTCAGAAGAGTCATGTCCACACCGCATCTGTGCTCGTGCGGCACCGGGAAAGCGGGATCGTCCATGTCGACGACACGATCAATGTGTTCGCCGCACCGGGATGGCTCGGGCGGCTCTTGCCGCAGTCGAAGCTGAAGTTTCATCCGCAGCTCGCCAAGGCGCTTCAGCCCAGACCGGGTGCTGCCGACGAATACGCCGCCTGGGCGCGCGATCTCGCCGATCGCTGGGCCGGGACGCCCATCGTTTGTGCGGCGCATTCGGCCGTCAGGAAGCTTTCGGCCGATGGCTGGTGGGACGAAGTGCTGAGCGCGCTGTCCGGCGTGGAGAGCACGCTTTCAAAGCACCGCAAGGAATACGGCTGATCCGTGGGCCAGACCGTCTTTCGCTAGTGGCGTCGAACATCCGCCATCGGCATGAGCGCGCCGCGGTGCATGACGACTTTCGCGGCCACTTGATGCGCGCGGGCGATCGCCTCGGCCGGATCGGTGCCCGCGGCAATCTCCGCCAGAAACGCGCCGTTGAAAGAATCGCCGGCGCCGGTCGTATCCACTGGCTGGACCCGTGTGTGATTTTCGAGCCGCGTCGAACCGGACGCATCGGCGAGCAGCATCGGACCGCCACCGTTCTTGACGACCGCACGTCCGGCACCGGCGCCGAGATAGCGCTCGGCGGTCGCTTCGATATCCGCATCGCCGAAGATCGTCTTCTCGTCGTCGAAGCTCGGCAGGACGATTTCGGCCGCTGCCGCCGCTTTCATCGTCTTGTCGCGGAGGACGTCAAGCGATTCCCATAGCCGCGGCCGGGCGTTGGGATCGAAAACGGTCGTCTTTCCGGCTCGACGCGCCCCGTCGATTGCATCGATGAAGCTGTCGCGCTGCTCAGGCGCGAGGATCGCCAGGGTGATCCCGGAAAAATAGATGATGTCGGCGGCGTCGAGCGCGCGCCTCAGCGCCGGCTCGTCGTCGGCGAGACGTTTGGCCGCCGAGCGCTCGCGCCAGTAGGTGAAGGAGCGCTCGCCGTTCTCGATCTCTATGATGTAGAGACCGGGCTGACGGTTCGGATCCGTGGTGATGTGGCTGGTGTCGATGCCGTTCGAATCCAGAAAGTGGCGCATCTTGGCCGAGTAGACGTCCGGACCGAGCCGGGTGAAATAGGCGACGTTCCAGTCAGTTACCGGCATCAGGGCGCGGGCGTACCAGGCGGTGTTGAGCGTGTCGCCGGCATAGCCGAGCCGGTAGTCGCCCGATTGCAGAAGCGCCATCTCGATCATGCATTCGCCGATCGAGAGGAAGGTCTTCCGGTCTGTCATGCCTGCTCCCTGTCCAGTGCCTTGTGCGTACCCTCCGACAGCATCCGTCCGAGGATTTCCGTGACCGACCCCGTAAATCGCTCGTCCGCGGCAAGGGCGGCTGGCATCAGGCCGGGCAGGTCGGTGAGAGCCTTGTAGATGGCGTCGGCGTCAGACAATCCCGCGACAGCCGAAGCGATCCTTTCGCCCATCGGATCACGAAGATCATAGGTCGATCCGTCGTCCTTGCGCCCGAGCGCATAGCGCATCCAGGCGGCAGTTGCGAGGGCAAAGCTTCGAAGGTCATCGCCTTGTTCGAGGGCGAGCGTCGCCGGAGCGAAAATGCGCTGCGGCATCTTCTGGGTGCCGTCCATGGCGATCTGGTAGGTCTCGTGGGCAATCGCGGGATTGCGAAAACGGTCGAGAAGCGCCTCGCCATACTGGCCGAAATCGATCCCCGCCAAGGGCGGCATGACCCCTGCGGCCGCCTTCATGTGACGTTTGATGATCGTTGCGATCACCGGATCGCCCATGACGTCGCGGACATAGCGGTGGCCCGACAGAAAGCCAGTATAGGCAATCAGCGAATGGCTGCCGTTGAGCATGGTGAGCTTCATGCGCTCATAGGGAGCGACGTCCTCGACGAAGAGCGCGCCGCCGGTTTCCCATTCGGGGCGTCCCTTCGGAAAGTTGTCCTCAATCACCCACTGGATGAAGGGTTCGGTTTCGACTGCCGCGCGGTCTTCGCAACCGGTCAGTTCGCGCGCTGCGGCCAGCGTCGCCTCGGTGGACGCCGGCGTGATGCGGTCGACCATCGAACTTGGGAATGAAACGTTCTTAGCGATCCAGCCGGCGAGGACGGGGTCCGTCTTTCGGGCAAACCCGATGACGCCGCTTTTCAGTAGCTTTCCGTTTTCCGGCAGGTTGTCGCAGCTCAGCACCGTGAAGGGGGCGATGCTCGCGTTTTTCCGCCGTCCGAGTGCGGCAACCAGCAGGCCGAGCACGCCGGTAGGCGCCTGCGGATTTTCGAGATCGGCGGCGACCGCGGGATGGGCGGTGTCCGGACCGCCGGTGGTACGGTCGATGCCGTAGCCCTTCTCGGTCACCGTGATGGTGACGACACGCACTTTTTCGTCGCACAGCGCCGCAAGCGTGGTGTCCGGATCGGCGGCAATAACATTGGCGATCGACCCGATAACGCGGCCGGAGGTGCCGTCGGGGCCGCGTTCGACGAGCGTGTAAAGACCGTGCTGCGGATTGAGCGCTTCGGCGCTATCGGTCGAGCGCAGCGACACGCCGGTGATCCGCCAGTCGCCGCCCGAGGCGGCGAGCGCATCGTCGGTCATCACCGCCTGATGGGCGCGGTGGAAGGCGCCGATGCCGAGATGGACGATGCCGACGCTGTGTTTCGAGGGTTCATAGCCTGGCAGGCGCGCCGGTCCGGTGATGTCGGCGAGCGTGGAAAGACGGGGTGCACTCACCGGAACAGGCCCGCTGCCGGATGTTCGAGCGCGGTCATGATACCGCGCAACTCGGCGAGCCCCTTGAGGCGGCCGATGGAGGGGTAGCCCGGCTGGGCCTTGCGGCCGAGATCGTCGAGAATATCCTGGCCGTGGTCGGGGCGGAACGGGATCGAATGGTCGGCGCGGCCGGCATCCCGGCGTTTTTTCTCCTCGCGCACGACTGCCGCGATAAGGGCCACCATGTCGGTGTCGCCGCCCAGATGCTCGGCCTCGTGGAAACTGCCCATGATGTTGGCCGTCTCGCGCTTGACGTTGCGCAGATGCAGAAAGTGCACCCGGTCGCCGAGCCGTTCCATCATGCCGGGAATGTCATTGTCGGGCCGCGCACCGAGCGAACCGGAGCAGAGCGTGATGCCGTTGGCGGGCAGATCGACGGCTGCGAGGACCGTACGGTAATCCTTCTCGGTCGACATGACGCGCGGAAGCCCGAGAAGCGGGTAGGGCGGATCGTCGGGATGGCAGCACATGCGAATGCCGAGTTCTTCGGCAACCGGGATCACTTCCGAGAGGAAATCAACGAGATGCTGGCGTAGCGTCTCCGCCGAGATGCCGTCATAGTCGGCGAGATGCCGGCGGACATCCTCGATCGAGAAGCTCTCGGCCGCACCGGGCAGGCCGAAGACGACATTTTTCGCAAGCTCTGACTTACGTTCGTCGGACATTTCGGAAAACCGCTTTTCCGCCTCGGCGACGATATCGGTCGGAAAATCCTCTGCCGCGCCGGGACGCTCGAGTATGTGAATGTCGACTGCGGCAAAATCGGCGAAGTCGAAACGCATGCAGGTGGCGCCCGTCGGGGTGCGGTAGGCGAGGTCGGTGCGGGTCCAGTCGAGCACCGGCATGAAATTGTAACAGACGATCTCGATGCCGGCCGCGCGCAGGTTGCGCAGAGAGTCCTTGTAAGTCTCGATATGGGCGCGCCAGTCGCCCTTCTGCTTCTTGATGTCCTCGGAGACGGGAAGGCTCTCGACGACGTCCCAGGCGAGCCCGGACGGCGTTCCATCCTTCATCCGGCTGATTTCAGCCTGACGACGGGCGATCTCGTCGTCGGTCCAGAGAGCGCCGGTCGGCACGTGGTGCAGGGCGGAGACCACGCCTTCCACACCGGCTTGCCGCATGTCGTCGATTGAAACCAGATCCTTCGGACCGAACCAGCGCCACGTCTGTCTCACGGCATCCTCCAAAATTTTCTTGCTTTATAAGGCGGTCAATAGCACGCGCTTCAAATGTTGACTAGTATGGTAGTATGGAGATATAGCGTCCTCCAAGGAGGAGCCGATCATGTCGGTCGTGACGTCGCCATTGCGCGAACTGGAGAAGAGCGTTGCCGTCGGGCCGCAGCTCTACCGTCTCATCCGTGAACGCATCGTCCGGGGTGAACTGCCGCCGGGCGCCCGTCTTTCCGAAACCGAATTTGCGGCGGCTTACGATGTTTCGCGCCAGCCGGTGCGCGAGGCCTTTATCAAGCTTGCCGAGGAAAATCTTCTGGCGATCCGCCCGCAGCGCGGCACCTTCGTCACCCGCATATCGGTTCCCTCGGTCCTGACCGCGCGTTTCATCCGCGAGGCGGCGGAAGCCGACATTGTGCGGCTGGTCGCCGAAACCGCCGATGACAGTGCGGTAGCCGCGCTCGACGGCGAGATCATCAAGCAGCGAGCCGTGACGACGGCAGCCGAGCCCGACCTGTTCATGCAGCTCGACGAGGCCTTCCACCGGATGCTTGCCGAGATGGCCGGACAGCGCTCCGCCTGGGACTATCTCGAGGGTCTGAAGACGCAGATGAATCGGGTGCGCCACATCAGCGCCCGCAAGCTCGCCTTTGACAAGCTGATTGCGCAGCACGCCGCCGTCGTCGACGGCATTCGCGCGCATGATGCGAAAAGGGCCGAAGCCGCCATGCGCGACCATCTGCGCGAGATCAATCACGACCTGCCGGAAATCGTTACCGCGATGCCGGATTTCTTCGAAGAGGCGGGCGCTGTCCGATGACCGTTTCCGCCCGCGCCACCAGCACCAGCCAACCGGCCGATTCCGCACTGTGGGCGGGCTGGTTTCATCATGCGTTTCTGCCCGACTGGATCGACCGTGCCCGCGATACCGTCCATGGCGGCTTCTTCGATACGCTCGATGAAACGGGAAAGCCGCTTGTCGATGCGCCGAAGACGGTTCTGGCGCAGGCGCGTCTGGCCTTCACCTTCTCCCATCTGGCCGATCTGTCTGGCGATGCGCGTTTCGATGCGGCCGCATCGGATGCTTTCTCGATCCTGCCGCGATTCCGGAAGCCCACCGGGCTCTATTGCAGGGCGAAGGGAATATCGGATGACGCCGTCGCGCGGAGCTATGACCAGAGTTTCGTGATCCTGGCGCTCGCGACCAGGCTCAAGCGAAATCCGGCGCTGGAAGCCGATCTCGACGCATGCTGGGCGGCGATCGAAGGCAAATTGCGCGATCCGGCGACCGGTCTTCTCTTGGAAGACGATTCCGTCATCGATCCCGCGGATCCGGACGCGCCGTTGCGGGCGCAGAACCCGCACATGCATCTCTATGAGGCGGCGCTGCAGGCGTTCGAAATGACCGGCAGGCTGGCATGGCTCGAACGGGCTTCCGGTCTCCGCGCGGTCGCCTTGCGACACTTCTTCGATGAAACGAGCGGCACGATCGTCGAGTTTCTCGCGCCGGACCTGGCTCCGCTCGCAGGCGAGGCCGGTGCCCGCCGGGAAGTCGGCCACCAGTGCGAATGGGCCTGGCTGTTGCGTCGGGAGATGGCGCTCGGCGGACGGGACGATCTTTCGGATGTGGTTTCGCGGCTCGAAGGTTTCGCGCTCAAGCACGGCTTCGCCACGTCCGATGCGATGCACGGTGCGGCCTTCGACGCGGTCGGTGCCGATGGGGTGGTCCTGGACGAGACATTTCTGCTCTGGCCACAGACCGAGGCGATCAAGATGTATGCCGTCCGCCACATGGCAGGCGAAGACGATGCGGCGACTCAGGCGACCGATCTGCTCGAACTGATGTTCGAGCGCTATTTCCGCGACCGGCCCGTCTACGTCAACCAGCTCGACGCGGCGGGGAGGGCGATCTGGCCCGAGGCGCTGAGCCGGCTTCTCTATCACATTGTGCTTGCGCTGACCGAGGGCGCACGCGCGGGCCTCTGGCCCGGACCGACCCGGTAATCAGATAAAACCTGGAGGAGTAGAAACATGTTCAACATCAAGACCCTCAGCCTGGCCGCGGCCATGCTGGCAAGCGTCGCCACCGGCGCGCTGGCCGAAGTGAAGCTCGCCCTGTCCTCGTCGCAGACGGCGCAGGATCCGCTGGTCATCGCCATGGAAGCCGCCGCCAAGCGGATTATGGAGCGCTCGAACGGCGAGATCAACGTCACCGTCTACCCGTCCTCGCAGCTCGGCTCGGACAACGACGTGCTCGAGCAGATCCGCAACGGTGCGGCCATCGCCGTGCTCGTGGACGCTGGCCGTCTGGCACCGTTCAAGAAGGAACTTGGCATCCTGTCGGCCCCGTATCTCGTCGACGACTACAAGCAGTACAAGGGCATCACCGGCTCGCCGATCTACAAGGAATGGGTCGAGGACCTTGCGTCGTCCTCGGGCATTCGCCTCCTGAACTACAACTGGTTCCAGGGAACCCGTGAACTGTTCACCAAGGAACCGGTCTTCAAGCCGGAAGACCTCGACGGCGTACGCGTGCGCACGATCGACGCACCGGGCTGGATCGCCACCGTCAACGCCATGGGCGCGACCGCCGTCGGTCTTCCCTGGTCGGAAGTCTATTCGGCCCTGCAGCTCGGTGCCATCGACGGTGCCGAAGCCCAACTGACCGGCGCCTTCGGCATCAAGCTGCATGAAGTGACCAAGAACCTCGCCTTCACCGATCACGTCCAGCTGCTGACCGGTCTGGCGACCTCCGAAAGCTTCTTCAAGGGGCTGACCGAAGAGCAGCAGACGATCCTCAACGAGGAACTGCTCAAGGCGGGCGACGAAGCCTCCGACGCGACCGTCGCCAAGCTCGATTCCGTGCTCGCCGACATGAAGGCGGCCGGCGTGACCGTCAACGAGATCAATGTGGACGACTTCAAGTCGCGCGTCGGCGGAGTCTACGAGGAACTCGGTCTGGTCGAGGCCCGCGAGGCGCTTCAGCCCTACATCGACGCGGCCAAGTAAGCCATTTTCGGGCGGCGCGGACCGGTGTCCGCGCCGCTCTCATCCGGCTGGTGGAGACGAGAATGTGGAAGATCATCGACCGGGCCGAGGAGATCATCGCGATCCTCTTCCTGACCGGCACCGTGTTTGCGGTCTTTTTCGGTGCGGTGGGCCGCGCGGTCGGCCATCCGCTGCCTTCGGGGCCGGAAATGGCGCAATTGCTGCTGATCTGGACCTGCATGTTCGGCGCCGACCTGATCATGAAGCGCGGCGAGCACATTCGCATCTCGGCGCTTCCCGACTCTCTTCCACCCGGCGGGCGCAGAATGCTTCATCTCTTCTGCGTGCTCTGCATGATCCCGTTTCTCGCCTATTGCGGCTGGCTCTCCTGGCATCTCGCGATGTCCAACTGGGCGCGCGAGATCGGCGCCTCTGGCCTCTCCTACGGCTGGGTCACACTGGCTTTGCCGGTCGGCTGCGCGCTGATGATCATCTCGCTCCTGCGTCGGCTCTTCGGCCACGGGCTTCTGTTCTCCATCGAACCTGAACATCACGACCAGGAGCAGCTTCTGTGACATCCTTCCTGCTCCTGTGCCTGGCGCTCGGCTTCATGGTGGTCGGCATGCCGGTCGCCTTCTCGATCGGCATCGCCTCGATCTGCTATTTCCTTCTGCCGGGCACCTTCATGCCGGATTCGACGGCCGTGCAGCGCATCATCGCCGCGAGCCAGTCGTTCCCCTTGCTAGCCGTGCCGCTCTTCATTCTCGTCGGCCACCTGATGAACGGCTCGGGCATCACGCCGCGGCTGCTGACGCTCGCGACCGTGCTTGCCGGCTGGATGCGCGGGGGCCTGGCGCAGACGAGTCTGCTTCTCTCGGCGCTGATGGGCGGCATCTCCGGCTCGGCCGTGGCTGATGCGGCGATGCAGTCGCGCGTTCTCGGGGCGCCGATGATCGAGCGCGGTTATACGCGCGGCTTCACGGGTGCGCTCCTGTCGATCGGCGGCCTGATCACCGCGACCATCCCGCCGAGCCTCGGGCTCATCCTCTACGGTTTTCTCGGTGAAGTCTCGATCGGACGGCTTTTCATCGCCGGTATTGTTCCCGGGGTGATGCTGACGATCGCTCTCATGCTGGCGACGGCCTTTGTGGCGCGCAAGCGCGATTACAAACCGATCAACGACCGGCTGCCCACAGGCCGTGAAGTCCTCGACGCCGCCCGCAGCAGTTTCTGGGCGATCCTGTTTCCGGTCTGGCTGATCGTCGGCATCCGCTTCGGCATCTTCACGCCGTCGGAAGCCGGTGCTTTCGCGGTGGCCTATGCGGTCTTCGTCGGCGTCGTGATCTATCGTGAACTGAGTTGGAAGAACATCGTCGATGCGATGCTGATGAGCGTCCGTGACATCGGCATGATCATGCTGATCATCCTGTTCTCGGGCGCCTTCGGTTACGTCATCACCTTCGAGCGCGTGCCGCAGACGCTCGCCGAACTGACGCTCGGCCTGTTCTCCAACCAGGCGATGCTGCTCTTCACCATCTCGGCGTTCCTGCTTGCCTTCGGCATGCTGGTGGAGGCGACTGTCATCGTGATGCTTCTGACCCCGATCCTGGTGCCGGTGATTACCGCCGCCGGGATCGACCCTGTCCATTTCGGGTTGATCATGATGACACTCGTCACCTTCGGCGGCATGACCCCGCCAGTGGGCGTGTCGATGTTCACCGTCTGCGGCATCCTCAAATGCTCCTATAAGGAATACACGGTCGAGATGATCCCGCTCGCGGTGGCGGTGCTGGCCGTCGTCATGATCATGATCCTGTTCCCGGACGTGGTGATGTTCCTGCCCCGCGCGATGATGGGATAGACCGATGCTTCACCCGGACCGTCTGTTTCCTGCCGATCCCGGCACCCGCGATCTTGCCCGGCGCTTGTTCGCCGAGGTCGAAAAGCTGCCGATCGTCTCGCCGCACGGCCATACCGACCCGCGCTGGTGGGGCGAGAATCCGCATTTCTCGAACCCGGCCGATCTTTTCGTGGTGCCCGATCATTACGTGCTCAGGATGCTCATCAGCCAGGGCGTCTCGTACGAGGCGCTCGGGATCGGGGAGGCGCGCGAGCGCGATCCCCGCAAGATCTGGCGAACCTTCGCCGAGCACTATTATCTCTTCCAGGGCACACCCTCGCGGATCTGGGTCGACCAGGCGCTTTCGGAGGTTTTCGGCCTCGAGGACCGCCTGTCGCCGAAGAACGCCGACGCGCATTACGACCGGATCGCCGAGTGCCTGCAGAAGCCCGAATTCCGGCCGCGCGACCTCTATGACCGCTTCAACATCGAGGTGATCGCCACCACCGATGCCGCGCTCGACGATCTGTACTGGCACAAGCAGGCACGCGAGAGCGACTGGACGGGCAGGGTGGTGCCGACCTATCGGCCTGATGCGGTCATCGATCCGGAGGCGGAGGGCTTTTCAGACAGCCTCGACAGGCTCGGCGAACTGACCGGCTGCGACACCGGAAGCTGGGCCGGCTATCTCGATGCACATCGGGCCCGGCGTACTTTCTTCCGCGAAATGGGGGCGACGGCGACTGACCACGGCCATCCGAGCCCGCGGACGGCGAACCTCGCCGACGCCGAAGCGAGTGCACTTTTTGACCGAATCCGCTCACGCAAGATGCGAGACGGCGACGCAGATCTCTTTCGCGCCCAGATGCTGACCGAGATGGCAAAAATGTCGGCCGAGGACGGCATGGTGATGCAGCTTCATCCCGGATCGTTCCGCAGCCACAACGCGGCCGTCCACAAGGCCTATGGCCGCGACAAGGGGTTCGACATCCCGGTCTCCGTCAATTTCACGGAAGGCCTGAAGCCGCTTCTCGACGCTGTCGGGATGGAGCCGAAGCTCACGCTCATTCTCTTTACCCTCGACGAGACCACTTATGCCCGCGAACTGGCCCCGCTGGCCGGTGCCTATCCGGGCCTCAAGCTCGGGCCGCCCTGGTGGTTTCACGACAGCTATGAGGGGATCCGGCGTTTTCGCGAGATGGCGACCGAGACGGCGGGTTTTTACAACACCGTCGGCTTCAACGACGACACCCGCGCCTTGTGTTCAATCCCGGCGCGCCACGACGTGAGCCGCCGCGTCGACAGCGCCTTCCTTGCCGAACTCGTCGTCACCCACCGGCTCGATGAAGACGAGGCGTTCGAACTGGCGCCGCTGCTGGCGAACGGCCTCGCAAAGGCGGCCTACAAGCTCTAGCCACCTCCAAGCATTAGCCGAAGTGGTCGGTAGTGAAAGACAGCCAGCTAGAGCTGACTGTCGTCTTCAAGCCCCGGCGTTGCGCTGGCCATGAGAACCCGTATCAATTCGGCTTGGCGGTTGACGCCGGTTTTCTCGAAGACGCGGGTGAGGTGGGTCCGCGCGGTGTTGACGGAAATGCCGCAACGGGCCGCTGCCGCAGCCCGTCCGTCACCGGCCATCATTTCAAGGGCCAGCGCTGCTTCGGCGCGGGTCAGCCCGAATTGCCGGCGCAACCGTTCGACGTTCGCTTGCTGATCGCGTTCGGGATCGTTGACCAGAAGCATCGCCACGGGGGAAGTCGCCTGCAGAAGGCCGGCATGCACGCGGAACGGCAGAACCTCGATCTGGACCGGTTTGCGCATGCCGCCACGGCCAATGGATACTTTTCCGCCGTTTCCGAGCGCCCTGGTGCCGCAGGCCTCGACCATGCCCGCGAGTTTGAAGGCGGATGCGGTGTCCTTGAGCACGACGCGGTTTCCTGCCAGCCCGATCGCGGTGCCCGCCTGCAGAAGATCTTCGCCAGTCGTGTCGGCATGGATGAGCCGCATTTTCGCATCCACGACAATAACGCCCGTGCCCTTGGAGCCGGCCCGGACCAAGCCCGCTGCGTTTTCGATTTCCAGCCGTTGCAGGCGGCTGCTGATCGAGATCGCGCGAACCAGATGCGGCGCGAGGATCGCGAAGGCGCGGAGCGACTGGTCATCGATCTCGTCGCGTCGATGGGAGGCATGGAGAACGATCGAGGCAAAAGCGCCGTCTTTGGCCAGAAGGTTGGATGCGAGCCTTTCGGCACCCAACCCGGATCGACACCAGAAATCGTTGTAGAATGAACTGTTCAGAAAACGGTCGCGGCCGGTATCGTGCAGAGAGGTGATCTTGCCGACCGGCGCATTGGCCGTCGCCTGAGCGGTCAGGTCATGCTGCCACCAGTATTCGCCGTAGTCCCTGATGACGGCGGGATCCGCGCGCGGTGTCAGGACCGAGGAAAAATTCGCGTGAGGGTCATGGACGACGAGCGCGGCGTTCTCAAGCCCGCAGCGGTCGGCGATGTCGCACAACAACTCCGACCAGCCATCATTCGCGATCGCGGCGTCATAGATTCCGTCGATGGTTGCTGCGTAGTCTTCGCTCACTCTATCGCCGCATTCCGGCCGTCGGGCCGTTTCTCAGGTTTCCATTAGAATAGTCGGATAATTGGCGCGGCACATCACACGTATGTCGCACGCCAGCGCACCTCTTTTCTCCTATCAAGCACTCTCACGCCCCTGGGATGCCGTGGTGGTCCGCCTGTTGCGACTGCCGCGGCATTCTTTCATGTGGGAACCAAGCTATTCCCGCTGTTGCATAAATACAACCTCAGGCGAATTGGCCCGCTTTGTCGCACACGTGTCGCACGCGATCGTGCTCCGGGCCTTCGTAAAACCAGAGGCATGGGGGCGAGGCGCGATTCGATGCCGGCCCCGTCATGGTGACAGAGGGCCTTATGCACGACACGAATTCCCATCACGAGAAAACCGCGCGTTTGTTTGTGGCGGCATTGCTCGCCTCGACGGCGCTGTGCGCATATCCGACGGCAGCTCAGGAGATCGTCCAGGGCGGCGGCGTCGAGACCGTCGACGGCGCCGGCGGCGGCACGAAACCCGACCCGTGGGTCATCGGCGATACGCTGATCGTGGGGGACACCGAAAACGGGGATCTGGAGATCAGAAACGGTGGCAGCGTCGAAAGCACGGCGGGCTTTCTCGGGAATAATGCCGGGGTACAGGGCGGCGTGGTCGTCAGGGACGCCGGCTCGGAATGGGAGTCCAGCGGCCAGATATGGGTCGGATATGAAGGAACCGGAATTCTGTCGATCCTGCAGGGTGCCAAAGTATCCGACAGCACCGGAAATATCGCTTACGGGACGCAGTCCTACGGCTATGTGCAGGTGAACGGCGCCGGCTCCGAATGGGCGAACGTCAATACCGTCTATGTCTCCGAAGGCGGCGAGGGTTATCTCGACGTTCTGGGCGGCGGCAAGGTGACGATCAACGGTGTCAGCGGCAGCATGCGCCTCGCCAACGATCCCGGCGGCTATGGCCGCGTCAACGTGTCGGGCAGCGGATCGGAGATCATCGGCACAGGGGACCTATTCGTCGGCTATGGCGGGGACGGGGAGATGTTCATCGGGAGCGGGGGCAAGGTGACGATGCGTGATGCGACCGTCAGTGAAACCGATGGCTCGACTGGCGATCTCACAGTCTCGGCTGGCGGCATTCTGGATCTGTCCGGGGATCTGACCGTCGGTGACCGCAACGGCAGCAACGGCGCGCTTAACATAACGGCCGGTGGTCAGGCCGACGCCGGAGACATCATCACGATCGGGAATCAGAATGGTTCCTACGGTGAGGCGCTTGTCACGGGTACAGGTGCCCTGCTCGGGGGGCGTACCCTTGTTGTCGGGGATGATGGAACCGGTATTCTTCGTATCGAGGATGCGGCCGATGTCGAAATCGAGGCCAGGACAACCGTCGGCAGCGGTCCGGGCTCTGTCGGAACGCTTGAAATCGACGATGGATCGCTGACGTCCGATTTCGGCTTGTGGATCGGTGAACGGGGTCAGGGTACGGTCACGGTTTATTCCGGCAACATCTACAACAGCGCGGTTACACTGATCGGTCGCTACGCCGGATCCTCGGGCACACTGAATGTGCTGGGCGGCGTCTGGAGCACCGACGCCGATGTTTATGTCGGGTCGGAGGGGCGCGGCGCGATCACAATCGCCGGGACTGCCGATGCATCCATCACTGACGGATCAAGCCTGTATATCGGTGCGGACTACGCTGCCGGTGAAGGGACCGTCACTGTCGACGGGGGGAGCCTGCTGGTCACCGGCGATCTGCGCGTCGGCTCGAATGGCGGAAACGGCACGCTGACAATCGCCAATGACGGTTCTGTCGGAATTGACGGCGGGACGCTCTATCTCTCGGATGCGAACAACTCGAACGGACGTTTGGTCATCGGGGCCGCGCTTGGCGATCCCGCGGCGGGCGCGGGAGCATTGAACGCGAATTCCGTCGCATTCGGCACCACCGGAGACGCCGGCATCGTCTTCAACCACGACACTCTCGACTACGATTTCGATGCCGATATCTCGGGCGACGGCGACATCGACGTCTATTCGGGCGAAACGGTCTATGGCGGAACCGCCACCCACACGGGATCGACGACGATCCACGGCGGCGGGTTATTGGTCAACGGCTCGATCGGCGACGTGATGCTCATCGGAAACGGCTTGCTCGGCGGTTCGGGGACCATCGGCAGCGTGATGATCGGCGCCAATTCCTCGCTTGCGCCCGGCAATTCGGTCGGCACGCTCAACACCGGGCCGGTCACGTTTTCCGCCGGTTCGTTCTACGATGTCGAACTCAACAATGGCGGTTTTGCCGCCGGGGTGAACAACGATCTTTTGAACGTCACGGGTCTGGCGACGATCGAAGGCGGCACGGTGCGGGTGTCGCCGGAAAACGGCACCGACGACGGGAGCGGCTTTCCGTTCGGCACCTATACGATCCTCACCGCAAGCGGCGGCGTGAACGGCGAGTTCGACGGCGTCACCGACAATTATGCCTTCCTCAGCTTCACCCTCGATTACGATCCGAACAACGTGTTCATGATTTCGGAGCAGGGTGTTTTCTTCACCGACGTGGCACAGACGCCGAACCAGTCTGCGACCGGCGAGGCGATCAATTCGCTCAGCAGCGGCACGGCCCTCTACGACGCGTTTCTGATGCTCGTCGGCGACGACGCCGATGCGCGGGCCTCGCTCGACGGGCTGTCGGGAGAAATTCATGCGACGACGCGATCGATGATCGTGGAACAGCAAAGCCGGCTGCGCGGCATGGCGAACGACCGCATCCGGTCGGCCTTTGGCGACGAAACCGTGACGGGACCGGCCTGGTGGGGCAGCGTCTACGGATATCTCGGCCACATGAGCAGTAACGGCAACGCCGGAAGCTACGACCGCAGCGCCGGCGGGATCGCCAGCGGCCTCGACGGCGACGTCACCGACACGCTGCGGCTTGGGCTGATGGCGGCCTATACCGCATCCTCCGTCGATTCCGACGACCGGGCGTCCTCCGCCTCGATCAACAGTTTCGAGGTCGGGCTTTACGGGGGCGCAATGGCTGCCGGGCTGCAGTGGCGCTTCGGCGGCTCGCTCGGCTGGCACGATATCGACACCACGAGGACGCCGGCCTTCTCGGGCTTCTCCGACCGTCTCACAGCCGGCTATTCGGCTGCCAGCGCGCAGGTCTTCGGCGAGGTGTCGCAACGCTTCGAGCGCGACGGTTTCGCCTTCGAGCCCTATGCCGGGCTCGCCCATGTTCACGTCTCCTCGGACAGCTTTTCCGAAACGGGCGGCGATGCCGCCCTGTCCGGCGCGATCGGCAGCATGGACACGACCTTCACCACGCTCGGCATTCGCGGCGATCGGGAAACCGTGCTCGGCGGCGTGCCGGCAAAACTGTCGGGTGGCCTCGGCTGGCGGCACGCGTTCGGGGATATAACGCCCACCTCCGTCAACGGCTTTGCGACGGGAGATGCCTTCGCAATCGCCGGTGCGGCTGTCGCCGAGGATGCGTTGCTTGTCGATCTGAACGCCGATTTCGTGGTGGGTAAAGCCACCGATCTCAGCCTCGGCTATGCCGGCCAGGTCGGTTCGGGCGTTGCGAGCCACAGCCTGACCGCGATCCTCAGTCACCGGTTCTGACGCCGACTGCAAGCTCCCGCCGGCCGCGCCTTTATTCAAGCCCTAGATCAATCCGCGGTCTGGCTGCCGACCGCGACGCCTTTCTCGGGGAACGCGGCGAAGGCGATGACGCAGGCCGTCACCCCGCAGATGGCGATGATCGTCACCATCGGGATGGTGGTGCCGTCGGCGAGGAGCCCAACGGCGAGCGAGGCAATCGTTCCCGATCCGAATTGCAGGGCGCCCATCAAGGCCGACGCGGTGCCCGAAATCGCGCCATAGGCTTCCAGTGCCATGGTGCTGCAGAGCGGCAGGGTGAAGGCCATGGCGGCGATGACCACGAACAGCAGTGCCGAGAAGGCGAAGAGGTTAGCGCCGCCGGAGAGTTCCAGGGTGGCGAGTCCGACGGCGGACGCTGCATAAACCAGCAGCGCCCCTCGGACGATTGTTTCGGGGCGGTACCGGCCCATCAGCCGCGGACCGATCTGGGCGCCGGCCATCAGGCCGAGTGAGTTGAGCGCGAAAATGCCGCTGTAGGCCGCTGGCGACAGGCCGTAGACGGAGATGAAGGCAAACGACGATCCGGCGATGTAGGCGAAGAAGCCGCCAATGGCGAGCGCGAGAACGGCGACATAGGCGACGAAGCGCCGGCTGACGAGAAGATGGCCGTAGGTGTGGAGTGCGGCAAGCGGATTGCTGACGGCGCGCAGTTCGCGCATCCGGGTTTCAGGCAGGCCGACATTGACACAGACAAGACAGATCAGGCCGAACAGCGCCAGTACGAGAAAGACAGCCTGCCACGGCGCGGCAGCAATGACGGCCGTGCCGATCAGCGGGGCGATCACCGGCGCCACGCCCTGAACGATCATCATCAAGGCCATCAAAGCCGCTGCCTGGCGCCCGGTGAAGAGATCGCGCACCACGGCGAAACCGATAACCATGCCGATCGAGCCACCGAGACCTTGCGCGAAACGCCAGGCGGTCAGCTGGCCCGCGGTTGCCGATGTGGCGCATCCGATCGAGCCGAGGATGAAAAGGGCCAGTCCCACATTGATCATCACCTTGCGGCCGATGCGGTCGGAAACCGGGCCATAGAAGAGTTGGCCGATCGTCAACCCGGCGAAGAAGGCCATCAGGCTCATCTGCACGGCGCCTTCGCCGGCATTGAGATGGGCTGCGATCTTCGGCATGGCCGGCAGATACATGTCGATGGAAAGCGGGCCAAGGCCGCCGAGTGCTCCGAGGATCGGCGCGATTCGTCGGCTGCTAATCTGTTGCATGGAACTCATGATCCTTGTCGTGGGAAGGCGTCAGGGGCGGGTTGCGCTCTTCAATACAAAACGATATCGTTTCTTTATTTGTTAGAAAACGGAAACGTTTCCGAATGTCAAGCGGGAATTCCAAACAGGGCAAGTTTCACGAAGAACCGGCAGCGGGCGCACGTCAGTCCCGACAGGGACCAGGACGCCCGCAGGTTTATACGGAGGCGGAGCGCGCCGGGCGGATCATTCGCGCCGCCGAATCCGTCTTCATCACTGCCGGTTACGGCGCGGCCACCATGGAGCAGATCGCACGTGAGGCCGGCATGTCGAAAAAGACGCTCTATGCGCTTTACCCCGACAAGCAGTCGCTGCTCGCGGCGGTTTCGGTGGCCGCCGACGATTTCCCCTGGGATGAAACGGGTGAGGCGGAAGCGGACGACCCGTATGCAGAGTTGCGTCGCAGGCTCCTGCTCGCGGCCGAGTTCGTCCTGACCGCGCGGCAGGTTTTCCTGACACGACTGATGATCTCCGAGGCCGCCCATTCGCCGCAACTGGCGGTCAATTTCCATGAGCGCGTGATCTCACGGTGCCGGGCCTATATCATCGCGGCGCTCGGTCCGTGCGTGGCTGACCGAGAGCCTTGCCCAGGCGAAAATCTGTCACAGCTCGCCGGTGTGCTCCTCGGCGCGGCGATGGGAGATCTTCACATGCGCGCGCTGTTCGGCAAGTCGGAGCCACCGCAGCGGGCAGCGATCGTCAAGCACGTCGACGCCGCTCTGCGCGTCTGCGGCTTGGCTCGGGGGGACGAAAAGACATAGCTGCTTGTTCAGTCGCAGCTTCGGTCCGCCTTCAGGGCCTCCGCCCGTAAAGCCGGGTCCAGGTCGCCGATCAGCCGGACGTTGGCGTAGAAGCGCGGATAGTTCTCCCCACAGGTCTCGAAGAGCCGCATGAAGGCCGGCACAAGATCGTTGTAGACGGCCGTCGCGCCGAGCTTGGCGTTGTTGATCGGACTGTCGAACCAGGCGTCATAGGCGCGATCGCCGCCCCAGCGGGTGTCGCGCAGCCTGCGGTAGCGCTTGCGCAGTTCCTCGATCGCCTTAGCCTTGGCCGCTCGCTTTTCCTCCACCGTGTCGGTGCCGGCGTAGATATTCTGCAGCGCCTGCTTGGCGGTCCCGACGAGGGCCAGAAAATCATCCTGACGCTTGCGGTCGGCCTCGTATCGGCGGAGTCCGGCGCTGTCGTGGTTTGCCCGCAGCCATTTGCGCACTCCGGTTGTCTCGACAGTGACCGCAAAGGCCTCGTTGAAGGCGGAATCACCCTTGATGTAGAGGCGCTGGTGGGCGAGTTCGTGGAAGACCACGCTCGCGAGATAGGTCCGATCGTAGCGAAACATCGTGCTGAGCAGCGGATCGCTCGTCAGCCCCAACGTGGAGTAGGCATTGATCCCCGAGATGTAGACGTCGAAACCCTGCTTCTGCAGGGCGAGGGCCTGCTTCGCGGCGTCTTCCTTCGAGAAATAACCGCGATAGGGCACGCAGCCGAAGACCGGAAAACACTCTGTACGCGGCACGACAGAGAGTTCCGGGGCGGCGAAGACAGCCCAGGTCACGTAGTCCCGGCCGATGTCGACATAGCTGCGGTAACTGTCATTCTCGGGAAGGTCGAGTTCCCGGCTCGCGAAGGCGCGGATTTCGTTCGCCGCTTCCATCCGGTTCCGCAACGGCGCGGGCGTCGCCGGGTTTTCGATCAGCCGGTCAACCTTCTGGCGCGCCGTCATGATCTTCAGGTGACCGTCCAGCGATTGCGCGTAATAGCCAATCGAGGTGCAGCCACCCAGGAGCGTCAGCGCGGCGATCGCTGCGAAGGTTCGGAAGAATCTGCGGGTCACCATTGTCACCTCTGATGTGCCCGCAATCCGGATGCCGGGACCAAATTCGTTTCACGCCTGATACAGCAGATTTGTGGTGGGGTCATGCCGGTTTTGCTATCCGGTCGAACCCGTCGGGACCGAGGGTCGCAGCGCCCGCCGCAAGAAAACCTAACCGTGTGTTCAGATAATCGGACTGTCCAAGTTTGCTGCATTTTTCCATCTTTCCAGCCGAATTCATGCGCGCGCGGCGATTGTGACGGCAGGATTTCCATGCCGCCGGCCTGCGCCCGCAAAAAAGATGCGTCGGGAGGAAAAACGACCATGAAAGAGAGCTACGAGATCGCCGTCATCCACGGTGACGGCATCGGCCCCGAAGTCTGCGGCGCGGCGATCGAGGTGCTCGATGCGGCACTCGGCAAGGGCGTTTTGTCCTATCGCGATTATCCCGCAGGCGCCGGGCATTTTCTCGAGACCGGCGAGAGTTTTCCTAAAGCAACGGAAGCGGCCTGCCGCAAGGCCGACGCGATCCTTCATGGCGCGGCTGGGCTGCCGGGCGCCGTCCATCCCGACGGTACCGAGGCGGGCGTCGATTTTTCGCTCAAGGTTCGCTTCGGCATGGATCTCTACGCCAATGTCCGCCCCATCCGGCTCTATCCGGGTGTGGAAAGCGCGCTCGCCGGTGTCGAGCCGGGCGGTATCGACTACATCATCGTGCGTGAGAATAGCGAGGGGCTTTACGCCGCTCGTGGCGCCGGATCGCTGCTGCGTGACGAGGTCGCCGTGGACACCCTCGTTCAGACCCGCAAGGGCATCGAGCGGATCGTTCGCAAGGCTTTCGACCTCGCGCGGCTGTCGAATGGCGCGCCGGCCGACGGGGCGCGCCGTGTGACCTGCTGCGACAAGGCCAACGTGCTGCGCAGCTACGCCTTCTTCCGTTCGGTCTTCGACGCGGTGGCACGGGACTATCCCGACATAGAGGCCGAGCACGTCATCGTTGACGCGATGACCATGTATCTCGTCCAGCGTCCGGGGCACTACAACGTCATCGTCACCGAAAACATGTTCGGCGACATCCTGTCCGATCTGGGTGCTGCGACTGTAGGCGGTCTGGGCATGGCGCCTTCGGCCGAACTCGGCGACGCGGCCGGGATGTTCCAGCCGTCGCACGGGTCCGCCCCGGATATCGCCGGGCAGGGAATCGCCAACCCCTATGCGATGGTGCTCTCGGCGGCCTCGATGCTCGACTGGCTCGGCAGCACCCATGCGGACAAGCGCTTGAGCGAGGCCGGTGCGCGCATTCGTGAAGCCGTGGAGACGGCGCTCGCCTCCGGACTGCTGACGCGCGACCTCAAGGGGCAGGCGACGACAAGTCAAGTCACCGACGCGCTGTGCAAGGCCCTTCAATCGGCCGAAGCGCGAGTGGCGTAATCCTGCGCGCGGCGGCCTGAGAGCCGCCGCTCGACCTCGCTAGGGTCTGAAGCCTTACTTCCGGAAAATGCGTGTCAGTTCCGGCACATAGGCGTCGCCATTGCCGTCGCTGACGGCCTTCTGGAGTGCCGCGTGGACCCCGTCGGCGATCGATTTCTGCGCGCCGGCCTGCTCGGCCATCGTGCGGTAGTAATCGATATCCTTGAGCGCGTTGCTGACGAAGAAGGGAAGCCCCTCGCGATCGCCGTCGGTGATGAACGGGGCCATCCGGTCGAGGGCGACACTGGCGCCGCCGCCGCTCGCGAGGATTTCGACAAAACGCTTCGGATCGACGTCGGCATCCGCGGCCTGTGCAGCGGCTTCGGCGAGCAGCGTCATGAAGCCGACCGAGACGTAGTTGTGCAGGAGCTTGAGCCGATGGCCGGTGCCGAGCGGACCGACATGCTCGACCTTCTCGGTAAAGCTGTCGAGAACCGGTCGGATGCGGTCGAGCACCGCCGCATCGCCGCCGACCAGCAGGTTCAGCTTTCCCTCATGGGCGTGTTTGGCCGTCCGTGTCATCGGTGCGTCGACATAATCGCCGCCGGCGGCCTGGATCAGCCCGCCCATGCGGACGGTCGATTCGGGGAGCGAAGTTGAGCAATCGACCACTATCGTGCCCGAGTTGAGGCCGGAAAGAACGCCGTCGGCACTTGTCAGGATCGCCTCGACCTGTGGGGAGCCGGTGACGCAGAGAATGACGACGTCCGACGCGGCGGCCACCTCGGCTGACGTCTTCAGCGGCTTTGCGCCCAGCTGGAGCAGTTCGTCGACCGGCTGGTTGCCGGGGTGATCGAGGAAGACGAGAGGCATCTTGCCTCGTCCGAGAATGTTGCGGGCGATACCATGGCCCATGAGCCCGACGCCGATAATTCCAACCTTCATGACTGTCTTCCTCCGTCTGTCGCGACCCGGTCCGGTGCATCGGCGCGGGCGTCCGTAGACACTGCAGTAGCCGAGCTTCCCGCTCCGGGAAACCCGCCCGGCGATGACCGGCGCGTCATTTTCTAAAGACCTGTTCGGCTTTTCTGTCCACCCGGCGGCCGTGGCGCGGGAGCATAGGTCCAGCCTCGTTCCGTGAGCGTTGCGCCTTGGTTTTCCCCTTCGTTTCAACGGCCGCCGTCACCGCAAAACCGGGCCTCTACGTATTTCTGCACAGGGCATCAGAAAATCCGAATTGGCGCGGACCGGGTCGCCGGTCAGATTTTAGCAATGCACGGAATGCTCCCCGACGGGAGACGGGCACCCTTCCGGGGTGAATGCAATCCGGTCGCATCGGCCCGTTCGCCACGCCAGAGAAAAGGGCGTGGGACAGGCCACCAGGGAGGACAGGATGAAGCGTAACCAGGAATCGCCCGAATCCCGGGCAGGGACAGCGTTCAAGATCACGCAGGAAGGCGTGGTCATGGCCATTGCCGTCCTCCTGTTCGCGATGTTTTCGGTTCTCCTCGACAATTTTCTGACCCAGGGTAACATCCTGACGCTGCTGAAGAACGTCGCCATCCTCGGCACGCTCGCCGTCGGCATGGGCTTCATCGTCGTCGGCCGCGGCATCGACCTGACGATGGTCGCCGTGATGGTTGTCGGCGTCGCCTTCGCGATCTGGCTCAACCAGCAGGGGTTTGGCTTCGGCCAAGCGATCGTCATCGGTGGCGGGCTGGTGGTTTTGTGCGGGCTGGCGACCGGCATTCTCGTCACCATCGCCGAAGTGCCGCCGATCTTCGCCACCCTCGCCATGGCATCGATCGTCTATGGTGGTGGACGCGTGGCCTTCAATTCCGACGTGCTCTATGCGCCGGCCGATATCGCCTGGCTCAACTTCATCGGCTCCGGCAAACTCTTCGGCATCCCGATGTCGGTCGTCATCTTCGCCGGCCTCGCCGCGCTGATCGCCGCCTTCCTGCACTTCACCCGTTTCGGCCGCTTCGTCTACGCCACCGGTGACAACCCCCAGGCCGCCCGCACCATGGGACTGCCCACCCGGCCCGTGCTGATCAGCCAGTACGTGATCTCGGCGCTGATCGCCTATCTCGCCGGCATCCTGATGACCGGCCTCGTCTCGGGCATCAACACGCGCCTCTACAATTCGACCCTGATCTACGACGTGCTCCTGGTTGTCGTGCTGGGCGGCATCAGCCTGTCGGGCGGGCAGGGCGGCGTTCGCAACGTGCTGGTCGGCACCGTGCTGGTCGGCATCCTGATCAACGGCATGACGATCCTGAACTTCAGCTACACGAGCCAGAACCTGATCAAGAGCGTGATCCTGCTCGGCGCGCTGGCGCTCGACGCCATCATCAACCCGCGCGACGAACAGACCTCGCAGAGCGGAGACATCTGAAGCCTGTCCGGAGCCGCCGGCGGGGAGGACCGCAGCGGCACCGGGTTTTATCGAGAATTCCAATCCACAGGGAGGAGACCCACATGAAATTCCTGAAGAAGTGCGCACTCGCATCCGTTGCGGCAGCATCCTTGCTGACCGCTACGGTCCCCACCGTCACCATGGCCAGCGACATCGAACAGGTCGGCCGCCAGGCCTATCTCGAAGCGCTCAAGGGCAAGCGGGTCATCTTCATTCCGCTGTCGCAGGGCATGGACCTGAACCAGGCCTGGACCGCCGTCTGGACGCGCTATGCCGACAAATACGGCATCAATTTCGAGGTCCGCGATCCGAACATGGATACCAGCGCCGGCATCCGCGCGCTGCAGGGCGCCATCGCCGAGAAGCCCGATGTTCTGATCGTCCAGAACCCGGACGTGCAGACCTATGCCCGCGCGCTCAAGCAGGCCCAGGCGGCCGGCATCAAGGTGCTGCAGATCAACATGCAGTCGATCACCCAGACCGACAGCTATGTCGGAAACGACTGGATCCAGATGGGCCGCGATGAAGCGGGCGAACTGGCGCGGGTGTGCCTTGCGGACGGCGCACCGTCGAAGAAGATCGTCTGGCTTGCCGGCGTGCAGACCGGTGCCGCCAACATCTACATGCGCGAAGGCATCGACCAGATTCTCGCCGAGAACCCGGAACTCGAACTCGTCTCCGACCAGCCCGCCGACTACGATAGCGAAAAGGCCCGCCAGATCACCGAGACGGTGCTCCAGCAGCATCCGGATCTCTGCGGCATCATGGGCATCTGGGACAACACCGAAGTTGGCGCCGGCGCCGCGGTGAAGGCCGCCGGCAAGGAAGACCAGGTGACGATCGTGACCAACGGCGCGGGTGCCGCGACCGGTTGCGAGAGCATCAAGAACGGCCTTCTCGACGTCATCTACAACTTCAACGCCCCGATCCAGGCGGAAGTCGCCGCCCAGCAGATCGGCGAGTTCCTGCAGAACCCGGATCGCGAAGCGGGTTCCGAGAAGACCGTGTTCTTCGGTCCGATCACCCGTATCGACGCCTCCAACGCGACCGGCCGGAACTGCTGGACCGCAGACCAGCTGAAGTAAGGATCCAAGCAGCATGAGCCTCGCCGAAAACCTCGTTCGCTTCCGCTATCGGGTTCTGCCCGATCACGCGCTGGGCGAGATCCTGAACAAGAAGTGGGTCGACAGCGCGATACCGTTCTTCGCGCTGGTACTCGAGATTGCCATTTTCGGCATTCTCGTCGACCGGTTCTTCGCGCTCGGGACATTGTCGAACCTTTCGGCACAGGCGGCGGAGCTGGGGCTCGTGGTGCTTGGTCTGGCGATCGTCATGATCTCCGGCGGGATCGACCTGTCGGTCGGTTCCACATTTGCCCTGACGGCGACGACCGCGCTCTACCTGATGAACGTGGCCGGCCTCTCGCTCCCCGAGGGACTGGCCTGCACGCTTCTGGTGGGCGCGGTCTGCGGCGCGATCAACGGGCTGATGGTCGGCATCCTGCGCATGCGGGCGTTCCTGACCACGCTCGTCACGCTCATCATCTACCGGTCGATCTTCGATCTGGTGTTTCCGCAGATTTCCACCGACATCGTCATGAACTATCCGACGTCGGCGGCCTACGAGACGCTCGGCATCGGGCTGGTCTGGGGCATGCCGGTGTCTTTCCTGGTGATGGCCGCGGTGGCCCTGGTGTTGCACATCGTGCTCTCGCGCAGCCGCTACGGCTGGCGGATTCTCGCCGTCGGCGGGGCACGGCGCTCGGCCCACAATGCCGGCATCAACGTGCGCTGGACGGTGTTTTCGGCCTATGTGCTGTGCTCGACGCTCGTCGGGCTCGCGGCCTTCCTGTTTTCCGCCCGCATCGGCTCGGCGGCCTCCGACCTCGGCGCCGGTCTCGAACTGCAGGCGCTGACCGCCACGGTGCTCGGCGGCATCGCGCTCGGTGGCGGGCGCGGCTCGGTCGCCAAGGCGCTGATGGGCACCGTCTTCGTGCTCATTCTCTCCAACTCGCTGCTCTCGCTCGCCATTCCCGGCCCGGTCAACGACCTGCTTCTCGGACTGGTGCTCGTCGCAGCCGTCTTCCTCGACGTGCGCTGGGTGAAGAACCGCCACAAGCTGTTGCGCGCGGTTTACATCTCGCCGACCTTCAACAAGCTGCCGCCGGCGACTTCGACGGAAGAAGGGCCGCTCAAGCCCAACGACCGGCTGCGCAATGTGGGCGTCATCGGGCTCGGCATTCTCGACGGCGCTGAGGACGTGATCTTCGACCGCGACGACAATCTCTATACCGGCTCACGGCACGGCGACATCCTGCGCTGGTTCCCGCCCGACTACACCCGCCACGAGGTGTTTGCCCATATCGGCGGCGCGCCGATGGGCATGGTCTTCGACAAAGAAGGCAACATGGCCGTCTGCGTCGGCGGCATGGGGCTCTACCAGATCACACCTCGAGGGGAAGTCAGCCTGCTGACGGCCGAAACCAACCGCAGCTGGACCTCTGTCGCCGACGACAGCGTGATGAAGCTCGCCGACGACTGCGACATCCTTCCCGATGGACGGATCATCTTCTCGGAAGCCACGGTGCGCTTCGAGATGCACGATTGGTATGCCGACGCGCTCGAAAGCCGCGGCAACGGGCGCCTGATCTGCTACGACCCGAAAACGAAGTCGACGCGCACGATCCTCAACAATCTCGTTTTCCCCAACGGGGTCTGCACCTCCTATGACGGGGAATCGGTGCTGTTCGCCGAAAGTTGGGCCTGCCGGATCAACCGCTACTATTTCGCCGGCCCCAAGAAGGGCAAGCTGGAGCGCGTCATCGAGGGCCTGCCGGGCTATCCCGACAACATCAACCGGGCTTCGGACGGCACCTACTGGCTGGCGCTGATGGGGTCGCGCACGCCCGCGCTCGATCTCTCGCTCGAAATCCCGGGCTTCCGCCGGCGCATGGCGCGGCGCGTGTCCGAAGATGCCTGGCTGATGCCCAACCTCAACACCGGCTGCGTCCTAAAATTCAACGAAAAGGGCGAGATCCTCGAAAGCTTGTGGGATCTCGGCGGCCAAAAACATCCGATGATTACCTCGATGCGCGAGCACAAGGGAACGCTCTATCTCTGCGGCATCTTCAACAACCGCATGGGAACGCTGGACCTGCCGGACGCCGATCAGGACTGGTGCGGGGTCGATACCTATTGGGGGAAACCGGCATGAACGCGATCCGACGTTTCTTCGACAACCGTCTCGGCCGGGGCGATGCCGCGATCACCGTGCCGATCCTCGACGGTCCGCTGATGCCGAATGCGCTGCTCGACGAAGCCGCGACCTTTGCCGCGATCCCTGACGTCGACAATCTCGCGGCAACCGAAAAGGGTCTGGTCTGCTCCTCGGGCAACAAGGTCCTCAAGCTCGGCTGGGCTGATTCCGGGGAAAAGACGCTTGTCGAATTCTCCGCCCCGGTGAGCGCGATTGCCGGCGGCAAGGGTATGCTGGCGATCGGGATCGACGGGGAGGGTGTCATCCTCCATGGCGGCGAGCATGACGGCAAGCGCTTCGACGGCGCGAGCGGCAACGGCCCGAGACATCCCACAGCGCTTGCCTTTCTCGACGGAACCACGCTGCTCGCGACCGAAGGCTCGTCCGAGCGCAAGGCCGCCGACTGGCGACGGGACCTGATGGAGAAGGGGCGGAGCGGCGCCGTCTGGCGGCTCGATCTCGCCACCGGCAAGGCCAGCCGCATTCTCGGCGGGCTCGGCTGGGCCGGAGGTGTGGCGACCACCGGGTCGCAGCGCATCTGGGTCGCGGAAAGCTGGCGCCACCGGATCCTGTCGGTGGATCTGCAGACCGGGAAGTCGGAGCCGGTGCTCGATCATTTGCCCGCCTACCCGGCGCGGATCGCGCCCGCGGTCAATGCCGGTTACTGGGTAAGCTTTTATTCGGTGCGCAACCAGCTCGTCGAATTCATCCTGCGCGAGGACGTGTATCGCAACCGCATGCTGGCAGAGGTGCCGGAGCCGTTCTGGATGGCGCCGTCGCTGTCCTCCGGCAATTCCTTCCGCGAACCGATGCAGGGCAGCCAGCTCAAGCAGATGGGTGTGCTCAAGCCCTATGCGGTCACGCGATCCTATGGGCTCGTGGTCCAGTGCGACCCGCAGATGCGGCCGATCCGCAGTTTCCATTCCCGCGCCGACGGTCAGGCGCATGGCTGCGTGGCGTTGTGCGAGCATGGCGACGCGCTCTACGTGGCGGCGCGCGGAGCTTCGCGCATCCTTCGGCTCGACGACGTGGCACGGGAGGTCTGAGATGAAAACCATCATCGAAATGAAGGGCGCGACCAAGACCTTCGCCGGCATCGCCGCCTTCCGCGACGTCGACTTCAGCCTGCGCGCCGGCGAAATCCACTCGCTTCTCGGCGAGAACGGCGCCGGCAAGTCGACGCTGACCAAGGTCATGGCGGGTGTCTACAAGCTCAGTTCAGGGAAAATGCTGCTCGACGGCAAGGAGGTGAGTTTCGGCTCGCCGTCCGAAGGGCTTCGTGCCGGGGTGGCGATGGTGTTCCAGGAAACCAACCTGGTGCCCGCAATGACCGTGGCGCAGAACATCTATCTCGGCAACGAGAAGATGCTCAACCGGCTGCGCGGCCTCTATATCGACGCGCGCCAGTTTCTCGTCTCGATGGGTTTTCAGGTCGATCCGACCGCGCAGGTCTCCACGCTCGGGGCAGCGCAGAAGCAGATGGTCGAGATCGCCCGCGCGGTGCATCACAATGCCCGCGTCATCATCTTCGACGAGCCGACGGCGACACTGACGCCGGAGGAGAAGCGTCACTTCTTCTCGCTGATCGAACGACTGAAATCCAAGGGCGTGGCGATCGTCTTTATCAGCCATGCGCTGGAAGAGGCACTGGAAGTCTCCGACCGGATCACCGTGCTCCGCGACGGCGAACTGGTGGCGACCGGCGACGCCACTGACTTCACCCGGGAATCCATCGTCCAGGCGATGGTCGGCCGCAATCTCACCGAGACACTGCACGGTGCGGGCAAGCGCGAACCGCGCCCCTACGGGCAGAAGGTGCTGAGCGTCGAAAACCTCTCCTGCGCGGGTGTCGTGCGGAATTCCTCCTTCTCGGTCTTCGGCGGGCAGGTGACCGGTATCTTCGGTCTCGTCGGGGCAGGCCGGACGGAAATGGCGAAGATCGTCTCCGGCGTCATGAAGCGCGATTTCATGCATGGCGGCGAGGTGCGTCTGAACGGCAAGCCGGTGCGCTACCGCGTACCGCGTCCGGCGATGCGCGACGGCATCGTCTATGTGACGGAAGACCGGAAGCATGACGGCTTCTTCGAGACGATGACGGCCGGGCAGAACATGTTGATGGCCGAACTGTCGAAGGGCAGCAATCCGGTCACGCCGGTCGCCATGAGCCGGATCGCGGACCTGGCGCGCGAGTGGGGTGAACGGCTGTCGCTCAGGTCGACCTCGGACAGGGCGCGGATGATCGAACTGTCGGGCGGCAACCAGCAGAAGGTCGTCATCGCCAAATCGCTGATCCAGAAGCCGAAGCTGATCATTTTCGACGAACCCACCCGCGGGGTGGATGTCGGCGCGATCGTGGAAATCCATCAACTGATCCAAGATTTGGCCGACCAGGGTCTCGCCGTGGTTGTGATTTCTTCCTATCTTCCGGAAATTATGGCGGTTTCGGATCGAATCCTGATTGCGAAGCGCGGCAAGATCGTGGAAGAGATGCTCGCGCATCAGGCGTCCGAAGAAGAGATCATGTTCGCGGCCGTTCACTGACCGGATCTCGGTCTCCCCACCCCTGATGGCGGTTCCATCACCCTGTCCGGGAGGAGAACCAGGTGGCTATTGGTCCGAGTAACGTCAATCTGAAGCTCATCCAGACTTTTCTTCTGGCGGCAGAGCACGGCAGCTTCCGGCGCGCTGCGGAAGAGAGCAACCGCTCGCCCTCGGCGGTCTCCATGCAGATCCGCGATCTTGAGGAACAGACGGGTGTGAGCCTGTTCATCCGCACCCCACAATCGGCCAACCTGACGCCGGCGGGGGCACTCCTCTACAAGCAGATGCGCTCGGCCATGTCCGAGGTGCAGGCCGGGCTCGACCGCTTGTCGGAATTCGCCGCGCAACGCCGCAGCCATGTCAGCATCGGTTGCGCGCCGACACTGGCCGCCACCCGGCTCGCCAACATCCTAGCCACCTTCAAGCTGCGCTATCCGCGCTCTGTCATCAACCTGAAGGAGACGCCGCCGATGGATGCGCTGACGCTCCTGCAGGAACAGCAGATCGAACTCTATGTCGGGCCGGAAGTGCCGAATATGACGGAGTTCGATTTCGAGCCGATCCTCGAGGACCGTTTTGCCGTCTGCATCGGCGCCGAGTTCGACAGCGGGGCGGAGCAGTACACGCTTGCCGATATCGCCTCGTTCCCGCTCATCCTTCTCGACAAGCAGACGGCGGCGCGGTCGCTGCTCGACCGGATCCGCGGCGATATCGAGCTCAACATCCAGTACGAGGTGCGTTACGCCTATACGGCGGTGACGCTCGCGGCTGCCGGCCTCGGCGTCGCGGTGGTGCCCTATATCGCTCTGCCGATGCTGCCGTCCGCCTCGTTCCGGGTGGTGCCGCTCGTCAACGACGGGGCGGTCCGTTCGGTCGGCATCATCACCGCACGCGGCTACGTCCTGCACAATTATTCGGTCCAGCTGATGGAGCTGATCCGCACCGAACTCGGACGCGAGCCGGGCTCCAAGGCCTGACCTGCCTCAGTCTGTGTTGATCCAGACAGCCTTGGTGTCGAGATATTCTTCCATATGCTCGAGGCCGCCCTCGCGGCCGTAGCCCGACATCTTGACGCCGCCGAAGGGAACGGCGGGGTCGATGGCGTGGTACATGTTCACCCAGACTGACCCCGCCTTGATTCGATGCGCCAGCTTGTGGGCGGTGCCGAGATGGGTGGTGAAGATGCCGGCCGCCAGTCCGTAGGGCGTCGCGTTGGCGCGCGCTACAACTTCGTCGATCCTGTCGAAGGGCAGGGCGGAGATCACCGGCCCGAAGATCTCTTCCTTCGCGATGCGCATGTCGTCAGTCACGCCGCCGAAGACGGTCGGGCTGATGAAATTGCCGCCGTCGAAACCGGGACCGGTGACCCGGGCGCCGCCGGTCAACGTCTTCGCACCTTCGGAGGGGCCGGCTTCCAGGAACATCTCGATCCGTTCGGCCTGCCGCGCCGAGATGATCGGGCCGATATCGGTATCGGTCTTCACGCCGTGGCCGATCTTCAGGTTGGCGGCGAAATCGGCGACGCGGCGGACGAATTCGTCGTGGATCTCGCGAGCGACGAAGAGGCGGGAGCCGGCGATGCAGATCTGGCCGGAATTGGCGAAGACAGACATCGCGGCGACGGGCACCGCCTTCTCGATATCGGCGTCGCGGCAGACGATGACCGGCGACTTGCCGCCGAGTTCCAGCGACACGCGCTTGAGATTGCCGGTTGCGGCGCGGGCGATCGCCTGTCCCGTCGCGGTCGAGCCGGTGAAGACGATCTTGTCGACGCCGGGATGGGCGGCGAGGGCCGCGCCCGCGTCGGCGCCGAGACCGGTGACGATGTTGAGAACGCCGTCCGGAAGTCCGGCTTCCTGCATGAGTTTCGCGATCATCAGAACGGTGAGCGAGGCTTCTTCCGAGGGTTTGAGGACGACCGTGCAGCCGGTGGCGAGTGCCGGCGCGATCTTCCAGATCGACCCCGCGATCGGGGCGTTCCACGGAATGATGGCGCCGACGACGCCGACCGGCTCGCGCACCGTTGAGGAATAGATTTCACCCGGGAAGGAGTTCGGAATGGTCTGGCCGTGGATGGCGACAGCCTGTCCTGCGTAGAAGCGCAGCATGCCGAGCACGCGGCGGCTATTGGCCAGCGTTCGCTGGATCGGCATGCCCATGTCGAGCGTGTCGGAGAGGCAGAGTGTCTCCCAGTTCTTCTCGAAAATGTCGGCGATGCGCAGAAGCAGGGCCTGGCGCTCGAAGGGCGTGAATTTCGACCAGGGGCCCTCGAAGGCGGCGCGGGCGGCGGCAACGGCGGCATCGATATCGGCGGCGTTACCCTTCGGCACCGTGGCGAGGACTTCGCCGCTGGCCGGATTTCGCGCGTCCATCACCTCGCCGGACCGGGATCCGCACCATTGGCCGCCAATGAACATCGGGCGGAAGTCGCCAGTATAAAGGGCTGCGGCGCGTTCGCTCCAATCCTGCATTCGAAAATTCTCCATCCTGTCATGTCCGCCGTACGGCGGCGGATATTCGTGCCATTGCTCCGTAGTCACAAGGGGGGAAATCTGACGACCCGTTCAGTTAATGCATGCGCACAGGCGGCGCACTACCTCATCTTTGATCGTACGCTTCTGATCGCAGGCATTACCTCATCCAGGCGTGCGACAGATGTCTTCTCGCCATCATTCTCATCAAGGGCGCGGGGTGTGCTTGGAGCGGGCCGATTCCAGCGAATGCCGATCACGGACTTTAAAGCCGCATAACAGCTCTCCCGGTTCGGATGTGCGCTCCGGGATCAAGCGCCCTTCACAGGATTGGTGATGGTGCCGGCAAGGACCTCGCGCTGGCCGTCTTGCGGATAGCGCTCATCTTCGATCTCGATGACCGAATAGAGTTTCTCGTCGCGGAAGGCGCTTGCGAAACGTGTCGTCGCTCCGTCCCCCGGCTTACCGTCCTGTCCGAGGAAATCGGGTTCGGCTTCGCTCGCCACGAGCCGCGCATCGGCGGGTGAAGCCGCCCGCACCACGACCTCGCCCTGGTTGGGGGCGCGATCCCAGTTGGGGTCGTCGGCGGCTGCGGTGGGGATAAGCTTGAAAATGCGATGTTCCATGGAAGTCCAACAGATCGCGGACACGAAAGTTCCGTCTCGGGAACATTCGCCGGCGCGGCATGTTAAGTGTGGGCGATGCAGGGGAACATCCGCGACAGGGATTCGGCGCGTCCCTCCGGCATTCGAACAGTGACTGAGCAAGGGGAGATTGCCGCATGGCCTCACAGAACGGGTCGCTGATCGTGATCTACGCCGCACTTGTCGGCAATTTCCTTATCGCGATCACCAAATTCGTCGCCGCCGCCTTCACCGGCAGTTCGTCCATGCTCAGCGAGGGCGTTCATTCGCTCGTCGATACCGGCAACGAGCTGCTGCTTCTTTATGGTCTGCACCGTTCCCGTCAGCCGGCCGATGCCGATCATCCGCTCGGGTATGGCGGCGAGGTCTATTTCTGGGCCTTTATCGTCGCGGTCCTGGTCTTTGCCTTGGGCGCGGGCGTCTCGTTCTACGAGGGATTCGTTCACATCCTCGATCCCGAGCCCGTCAGCAACGTCATGACCAACTATATCGTGCTCGGGCTGTCGATGATCTTCGAGGGTGTGAGCTGGTACATCGCCCTGCGCAGCGTCGGCAAGACGAAGGGGAACCGCAGCTATCTCGCCGCCGCGCGGCGCAGCAAGGATCCGACCTCGTTCACCGTGCTGCTCGAAGATTCGGCCGCATTGTGCGGCCTGATCATCGCTTTCATCGCGATCACCGCAGCCGATTACTTCGCCATGCCGGTCCTCGACGGTGTCGGTTCGATCGGCATCGGTATCGTGCTGACGGTGACGGCCTTGTTCCTGGCGCGCGAGAGCAAGGCGCTGCTGCTCGGCGAGCCTGCCTTGCCGCCGGTCGAAGCCCGTATCCGCGAAATCGTTGGAAGCGACAAGGACGTGGTGGAAATCCACAAGCTGATGACCGTTCACCTCGGGCCGACCGACATCATGGTCACCCTCGATCTGGAGCTCCAGGATCGGCTGGACACGAACCGGATCGAAGAGGTGGTGCTGCGGATAGAGAAGACTATCCGGTCGGAACTGCCGCAGGTCTGGGCGGTCTACGTCCGGCCGAGCGCCGGACAGGTTCGGCCTGCCAAGGGTATGGCTGCGGCTTCAGGATGAGGTGGCTTCTGCCTCCGACTTGCCCTCGTCGCGCCGGCGGTCCCGTTCCCGGATGACATTCTTGACCAGGATCACCGCGACAACCGTCAGCGGTGTGCCGAGGACGACGCCACCCATGCCGAAGAGAGTGCCGAATGCCAGGATCGCGAAGATGATCAGGCCCGGCGGCAGATCGACGGCCTTGCGCTGGACAAGCGGTGTCAGCAGGATCGATTCCGCCTGCTGGATGCCGATGTAGAGAAGGACCACCCAGAGTGCGGTCCAGCCACCTTCCGTCAGTCCGACGGCCACGGCCGGGACCGCGCTGGCGATCGGTCCGACATAGGGCACGAACTCCAGAATGCCGGCGATGAAGCCTAGGGCGAAGGCGGAGGGGATACCGAGCAGCAGAAGGCCGATCGTGGTGACCACACCGATGCAGGCCATGGAGACCAGCTGGCCGATGAACCAGTATTTCAGCGACGTGGCGATTTCCGAGAGGATCTCATTGGCGCGCGGCCGCATATCCTCTGGAAAGAGCGCGAGAAAGCCTCTGCGGTAGAGGTCCGGCTGAATGGCGAAATAAACGGCGCCCGACAGCACCAGGACGCTGGTGATCGCGACCGAAAAGACGCCGGTCGAAATGCCGGTAATGTTGCCGACGAGCGACCCGCTGCCCATCATCGATTTCACATGTGACCCGATCCAGGATTCGAGTTGTTCGATCTGGGTATATTGCTCGATTGTCTTTGCGATTTCCGGGGCGCGTTCGACGAGTGCCTGGCCTTCGGCCACCAGCTGCGACCCCATGAAATAGGCGAAACCTACAGCGAAGAGGATCACCAGGAGTATGGCAAGGGCCAGCGAGGGCCCGCGCGAGAAACCGCTGATCCGGCCGATCCGGTCCGCGATCGCTGACAGAAGGACAGCGATGAGGACGGCCCCGAAAACCAGCATGACGAGGTGGGTCAGCTTCCACAGCAAGAGCACGCCGAGAACAAGAGCACCGCTTATCAAGATGAGCTGCAGGCGTGAAAAACGGTTTGTGGATGTCTGCATGTGCGATGGCGGCGAAACCACACGATCCCGCCCTTGCCCTCCTTGGTTCGTGATGGTCCTCGATGGCAGAACAGTCGGGACCACAAGATGTTCCATCCTGGACCTGCTGGAATGAAAGGCCAGAGCCGTCGCTGCCGCTCCGAGACGCGCTGCATTCCCGGAAAAACGAGGCGCAAATCGATTTATTCAGTTCGGCCGGGAACAAAATCGCTTCTGCCAGATTGGAAAGAAGAATGAGCCCGATAGACGCAAGAGGAGAAGTCATGGCGAACGCCGGCAACACGATGGAAGCCATGGCGCGGGGAAAGCGCGTCTTGACGGGTCAGAGAGAGAACCACGAACGCTCCACTATACTCGCGGGCCGCGGTTGAAGATGCTGGACAATTCATCGGTCGATCGCCGGACGCCTCAGTCGCTTCCGTGTGAAGAAAAAAGCTCCGGTGCCGCCCCTTTGGAGGGTGAGGGGATCGCGTCACTCATCAAGCCTGGCACGAATCTCTGGCGTGACTCACGCGCCGAGACGATCCGTTTTCTCATCGATGGCGCGAACTATTTCGACGCGTTGAAGACGGATCTGGAACGCGCCCGGCATTCGGTGTGGATCATCGGCTGGGATTTCGATCCCGACATCAGTCTCTATCCGCCCGATGCGGATCGACAGGTCAAGCTCGGTGATTTTCTGCGCCAGCTCGTCGAGAAGAACGACCAGCTCGTGGTGCGGATCCTCGTTTGGGCGGAGGGCCCGTTCTATTCGCACGGTCTGACGCCCTATCTCGCGGAAGCAAGCTGGGCAAACCACCCGCGCATCGAAATGCGTTATGATACCGAACATCCGGTCCGGGCATCACACCATCAGAAGATCGTCTGCATCGACGACGCGGCCGGCTTTATCGGCGGCATTGATCTTACCTCCAAGCGTTGGGACACGCGGGACCACCGGCCGGACGATCCGGCTCGCGTCACGCCTGAGGGCGAGGCCTATTCGCCCGTCCACGATCTTCAGGCGCGGGTTAGCGGACCGGCTGCGAGGCTGCTCGGCGACGTCGCACGCCGGCGCTGGCTGTTCGGCGTCGGCGAGGAGATTTCTCCGGTGTCGACATCATCGTCCGCCGTCGCCCAGGGTGCCGACCCCGACATCGCCGATTGTCGCGTGGGCATAGCTCTCTCCGAACCAGGCATCAAGGGTCGCGAGCGACACGTCGAGCCCCTGCGTCTGACCTGCGACGCCATCGCGGCGGCAAGGGAGACGATCTACATCGAGACGCAATATCTCGTCTCGCCCACGGTGGTGGAGCTTCTTGCCTCCAGGCTGCAGGAAGAGGACGGGCCGGAAGTGGCCATCATCACCACGAAGAAGATGCACGGTACCATCGAGCAATGGACGATGGGTTTCGGGCGCAACCGATCGATCAACCGTCTGGAAAAGGCCGACAATCACGGCCGTTTGCGGATAGGTTATCCCACGGTGTGCGATGGTGCGGACGCGACCTGCGAAGTCCTCGTCCATGCCAAGCTCCTGATCGTCGACGACCGGTTTGTCCGGCTCGGCTCATCCAACCTGAACCACCGGTCGCAGGGTTTCGACACGGAATGTGATCTCGCCATCGAAGCCGAAACAGAGGGCCATCGTGCCGCCATCTCACGTCTGCGCGACGATCTTGTCGCCGAACATCTCGGCGTCTCGATCGAGCAGGTGGAAGCTGCCAGGAATGAAACCGGCGGCTCGCTTTGTGCAGCGATCGACCGCTTCAACGACGGAGAACGATCACTCAAACGGTTTCACGTTGACAGGTACCACGGCAAATCGAATTTCTGGCGCTACGGAAGCGGCATCTTCGATCCGCATCGGCCCTACTGGCCGTTGCAGCGCCTGATTGTGCCGTTCAGGTCCCTGGGGACGAGGCTTGCTGCGCTGAAGAATTCGCTGATGTAGCCGAGTGATGGCGCCATGAGCGCAGCGCCTCGCTGCCCGCGAAGAGCGGCAGGCCAATGGCGAGCGGCAGCAGGAAATAGATTACCCGAAAGGCAATCAGCACGCCGATCGTGGCAGCGCCCGGCAGTGTATAGGAGATGGTCGCCTCGAGCACGCCGAGGCCGCCGGGGACGTGGCTGATGATCGCGGCCAGATTGGCGACCGAATAGCTGCGCGCAACCTCCAGGTAGCCGGTCTCGCTGACGCCGGCGACGAGCTGGTGCAGGCTCGCGCCGACCAAGGCGAAGTTGACGACGCCGATGACCACCTGCGCGCTCGCGAGACGCAAGCCCGGGATCCGAAGCTTCCATTTCCAGAGCGTCACATGGTCTGGAAGCAGGGCGATCGCGAGCGGATAGAGAAACACGGGCGCAAGGAGCACGATGCCGAGAAGACGGCTCTGGGGAACCTCGTAGGCACCGAACCTGATTGCGGTATCAGGCGAAAAGGTCAGCGCGATGCCGGTCAGGCCGACAATCCCGAGCGCCACCGTGACGCTGCAGAACCCGATCAGCTTGCCCACCTCCGCCGCCGACAAACCCCATTTCGAATAATAACGGTAACGAACCGCGCCGCTGCTGAGCGCCGCGAAACCCAAATTGTGGCCGAGGGACAGGGCGGTGAACGAGGCGAGCAGGATTTTTGGATAGGCAAGGCGCTTGCCGACATAGAGGAGGGCCGTGAGATCGAACAGCGACAGGCAGAGGTAGGAGGCTGCGGCGAAGCCGGCGCTCGCCAGAAGTCGCGGCACCGGGATGGCGGCGAGCGACTGGCCAATCTCCTCCAGCCTGTACTGGCTGAGATTGCGGTAGAGCAGATAGATGGCGGCGAGTGTTGCGAGGATGGTGACGATCCGCAATATGTTGCGCAGTGGCGAATGGCCGTTCAACGAAAACTCCCGCAAGATGTTGTTCCTGCTGAGGGAACGTATCGGCAGTCGCAAGGGTTCCGTTGACAGACAGGCCGTGTGCGGGCAAGCAACCCCATACGGCGCAGACGCACGAATACGAGGATCACCGGGATGGCTCGTCATCTGAAGGTTCTGACCTACAATGTCCACGGATGTGTCGGCTGGGATCGCCGGCTCGATCCGGGTCGGGTCGCGGAGGTCATTGAAAGCTGCAAGCCGGACATCGTCGGGCTGCAGGAAGTCGATGTCGGACGGAGACGCAGCGGGGGTGTCGACCAGGCCCATGCCATAGCATCGCATCTGCACATGCGGTCGATCTTCCATCCGGCGGTGCAGAAGGGAGACGAGAAGTATGGCGACGCGATCCTGACATCGCTGCCGGCCGAGGTGGTCAAGACCGGCCCGCTGCCGGGACCCGGGGAGCCGCGCGCGGCGATCTGGACGCGCATCGAGTTCGAGGGCCGCCGGCTGGAGGTGTTCAACACCCATGTCGGCGCCAAGCGCTACCAGCGGATGCGGCACCTGCCGACGCTGCTCGGCGAGCGCTGGATCGGACATCCGGACTGCCGCGACCGCGACCTCATCCTGATGGGTGACTTCAACGCCATTCCCTCATCTGCCGGATATCGCAAGATTGCGCGGAAGCTCGAGCTCGCGCGGCCGGAGGGCCGCAAGTTCAACGACCCGACCTTCCCGTCACGCTATCCGCTCCTGCGTCTCGATCACGTGTTTCTCTCCCCGGGCTTGCGCTGTGTCGACGCGCAGCCCGTTCGCACACGATTGTCGCGCGTTGCTTCCGACCACCTTCCGCTTCTGGTAACGATCGCGCTCGACTGAGTTCGCGTCTCTCCAGTCTAGAGCGGCGGCGCAGGAGGCGTGGGCATGCTGCTCGCTTCCTGAAAGCCTGCTATGGAGCGGCTCGATTTCACGAGCCCCCGAGCCATGACGCACACCACCGTTCAATCCTACATGATCTGCACTGTCCCCCGCAGTGGAAGCACGCTCCTCTGCGGATTGCTCGCGGCGACCAGGGTCGCGGGAGACCCGGACTCGCATTTCCACGAGTCATCGTTCGACGGTTGGCTGGAATATTATGAACTGAAAGAGACCGATTACACCTCGCGACAAGAGGCCGTTCGCGCCGTCCTTGATGCGGCTTTGGCGCGGGGCAGGGGCGATACCGGTGTTTTCGGCCTGCGGATGCAGCGTGGCAGTTTCGATCACTTCATGAAGCAAATGGAACTGCTCTTCCTGGGTCCCATGAGCGATGTGAAGCGTATCGAAGCGGCTTTCGGCCCGACCCTTTTCATCCATCTTTCGCGGCCCGACCGGTTGGATCAGGCGATCTCGCGCGTGCGCGCCGAGCAATCCGGCCTGTGGCACCGCAACGCCGATGGATCGGAGCTCGAGCGACTCGCACCTCCGCAGGAACCCCGGTACGACGCCGACGCCATCCGCCACCATATGGCGGCGCAGGAAGCCCTCGACGCCGCTTGGGAGACGTGGTTCGAGCAGGAAGGGGTAAAGCCCTTGCGCATCGACTACGACGTTCTCGCGAAGGAGCCGAAACAGGTCCTTGCCCAACTGTTGTCGGCGCTGAACCTCGACCCGGCGCATGCGCAGTCGGTGGAGCCTCCGACGGCGAAGCTCGCGGATGCCTTGAGCCGGGAATGGCGTCAGCGGTTCGAGAACGAAAGCTGACGCGCAGGAAAGGCCTTCTCAGAACGCCGTCCGGGTCGCCCCTGTCGACTGTGTCGCGCAGTGGGGCGAGGGACGGTCCCGGACTTGCTGCTAGTGCTTCACGAAATCCCGTCGCAATGCCTCGATCTCGGAACGCAGCGCCAGTATCTCCTGCATCAGGGCTTCTCTTTCCCCGTGAGCGACCGCCTCGTTCTTTTCGGTCGCTTCCTTCACGTCGGCATCGTGGATGGACTGCATGGAGTTGACGATCAGAGCGATGAAGAGGTTGAGGACGGCGAAGCTCGTCACGATGATGAAGGGGAGAAAGAAGAGCCACGCCCAGGGGTAGGTGTCCATGACCGGTCGCACGATGCCCATGGACCAACTCTCCAGCGTCATCACCTGGAAGAGCGTGTACATGGATGCGCCGATCGAGCCGAACCAATCCGGAAAGGCGCTTCCGAACAGTTTTGTGGCCATGACGCCCGCCACGTAGAATATCAGCGCCAGAACGGCCACGATCGCTCCCATGCCCGGAACGGCATCGAGAAGCGCATTGACCACCGCGCGCATCTTCGGCACGACCGAGATCAGGCGCAGTGCCCGCAACACGCGCAGCGCGCGCAGGACGGAGAGGCTTCCGGCGAACGGGGCGAGCGCGACACTGACTATGGCGAAGTCGAAGATGTTCCAGCCGGATCTGAAGAAGCGAAACCCCTTGGCAAAGAGCTTGAGGCCGATCTCCGCGACGAAAATCGCCAGCGCAATTCGGTCCACCGCAATCAGCAACGGTCCGGCCCGGGCCATGATCCACGGGCTCGTCTCGAGCCCAATCGTGACCGCATTGATGGCGATGACGATGCCGATGAATCTGTTGAACCTCGGATCGTCGACAAACGCGCCGACGACGGATCGGGCCTTTCCGGGAGAAGTGTTCGATGACATCGACCTGTGGGTTCCTTCAATGAAGCCGACGGCTGCCAGGATCAGGACCGGTTGATCGAGCTGCGATCTGCCGCGTCAAAGCCCTCAATCGGGATGACCTCCCCGCTCTTCGGACTTTTCCTCGCATTCCTTGCCGTCTCCGGCGCCATTCCAATCATGTTACAAGGTCCTGACCCTAGGTGTAGGGCTGCAGAAGATGTGAAAACTCGGTGCGGACGACCTGCATTATGGCATCCGAAAAGGCTTGGAAAGCCGCCGGATTGCGGGAGCTGCGTCTGGTCACCAGCCCTATCGATCGTGTGACCGAACCGCTTTTGAAGGGGACAAGCGCAACGCCTCCGTCTTCCTTCTTCACTTCGGATTCGGCGTAGAGGGCCGGCAGCATCGTGATACCCATGTCCATGGCCACCATCTGACGCAAGGCGTCCAGGCTGCTGCCTTCGTAATCCTGTCGAAGCGTGGCCCCGACCATGCTTGCGAGTTCGGCCAGTTGCGTGTGCAGCAGGTAACCGTTGGACAGAACCAGGAGTGTTTCTCCGGCGAGATCCGCGTCCCTCGTGTCGGCGCGTTCGGAAAGTCGATGGCCACGGGCCACAGCCAGCCTGAGGGGCTCGCGGAAAAGACGCGTCACCTCCAGTTCGGAAGCATGGACCGGCAACTGGGTGAGCAACAGGTCGAGCTTGCCGCCCTGAAGGTCCTCGAGAAGTTCGCGCGGCTGTCCATCCCGGACATACAGACGCAATTCCGGATGTCGCGCATGGAGCCTGCGGACCACGCTGGGCAACAGATAGGGGCCCAATGTCGTCGAGGCTCCCAGCCGGTAGGTGCCGGAAACGCCGGCATGTGTTTCCCTTGCAACCCGCATGAGCGCCTCGACATCCTCCAGGATCGTCTCGACCCTCGACAGCACTTCTCGACCGGAGGCCGTCAAGACGGCTCCTCGGCGTCCGCGCTCGACCAGCGGCGTCTGGACGATGCTCTCGAGGGTCGTGATCTGCTCGCTCAGCGACGGCTGACTGACGCCCATGCTTTCCGAAGCTTTCCGGAAATTCTTCTCGGTCGCGAGCGCCTTGAAATACTGCAGTTGCCTGAGTGTCGGCAGGGTCGGCTTTTCCATAGGTTTTTCCGATCATATTTAAAAGTTATCTGGTCTTTATCCTTTCTTTTTTCAAGCCTATCTGTGAGGCGTCGAGGCGGTGCGCGAGACGTTTTCCACGCACCTGGCATGGGCTGAAATCGCCGATGCGACGGGCTCTGCCGACATGCCTCGCCAACCGTAGCCAGCGAACGAAACGAGAAAGGAAGGAAATCCATGACCAAACTGCGCCTCAGTCGCTCCTCCATCGCAGCGCGTATCGCATCGTTGCGCAGCCGCCATCGCGAAGTGGACGATCAGGTTGCTGAAGCACAGAAGAGATCGTGGAGCGACAGCACCATCATCAGAAGCTCAAGCGCAAGAAGTTGCGACTGAAGGATGAAATCCGACGCCACGAGGGCCTGCTGCTGACGCTGTCGCGCCGAAGGCTGCATGGCTGAGCCTCAAGGTGCGACGCCAAGAGCTTATCCAAGGGAGAAAGGAAAGATCATGTTTTTCATGTCCGCATTGAACGCTGTGTCGAGCTGCCGCATGTTCCATAGCCCGAACATTGCGGAACTGGAGGAGGCGATCACGTGGCGGTCGGAACGGGCGACCAGGGACCGTGAAACGGAGGATGAGAAATCGAAATCCGCCGAAAGTGCCTCTCGCAGCAAGACGCCCAGACCTGCGTAAATCTGTCACAAGTCCATCAGTCCCGGTGCTTCGTATCAAACTCAAGCCGTTCGGGACCGCGACCGGATCCGGACGGCTGTAAACGCGAACCAAGGATAGCGTCTGATGGATGCGCTCGACACGCTTCTCTTAAGTCGAATACAATTCGCCGCGAACATTTCGTTTCACATCCTGTTCCCCACCGTCACGATCGCGTTGGGGTGGGTCCTCTTCTTCTTCCGGGTGCGCTTTGCACAAACGGGGGACGAAAAGTGGATGGCTGCCTACCGGTTCTGGGTCAAGGTGTTCGCGCTCAGCTTCGGCATGGGTGTGGTGTCGGGCATAACCATGTCGTTCCAGTTCGGAACGAACTGGCCCGGCTTCATGGAAACGGTAGGCAACGTGGCCGGGCCGCTCCTGGCCTACGAAGTGCTGACCGCGTTCTTCCTCGAAGCGGTCTTCATCGGCATCATGCTTTTCGGCTTCTCGCGGGTTCCCGGATGGCTGCACATGCTGGCAACCGGCCTGGTCGCATTCGGGACGACGATGTCGGCTTTCTGGATCATCGTGCTCAACAGCTGGATGCACACGCCGCAAGGTTTCGAAATGATCGACGGCGTGGCCCACGCCACCGACTGGTGGGCCATCATCTTCAACCCGTCCATGCCCTATCGCTTTGCACACATGATGCTGGCGAGTTTCCTGACAGTTGCATTCCTGATTGCCGGCGTGTCGTCCTTCCGCTGGCTGATCGGTGATCGCTCGCGCGAAGTGCGCTCCATGCTGAAGACGGGTCTTCTCTTCGCTGCGGCTCTGATTCCGCTGCAAATCCTCGCAGGCGACTTCCACGGGCTGAACACGCTGGAGCATCAGCCGGCGAAGGTCGCGGCCATGGAAGGCAACTGGGAGACCCGGTCCGGTGTGCCACTGCTTCTGTTCGCGATGCCCGACGAGGAAGCACGTGAAAACCGCTTCGAAATCGGCATTCCCAACGGCGCCTCCCTCATATTGAGGCACAGCGCCGACGGCGTGGTCCCCGGTCTCAACAGCTTCGTGGAAGCGGACGGAACCGTACGGCATCCGCCCGTCGCCCCCGTATTCTGGTCATTCCGGACGATGGTCGGCACAGGTCTGGCCATGCTGGCTGTCAGCTGGCTGTCCCTGTGGTTCATGTGGCGCCGGCGTCATCTGCATCAGGGGCGCAATCAGGGTCATTGGCTCGCCGTCGAAGGCCTGCCGAAAATCCTGCTGTTCGCCCTGGTGCCGATGGCGTTTTCCGGCTGGGTGGCGACCCTGGCCGGATGGTACACGACCGAGATCGGCCGCCAGCCATGGCTGGTGCAGGGTGTCATGACCACGGACATGGCCGTCGCCGACGTGGCTGCGCCGATGGTGATGGCAACGTTGGTGACCTACCTCGCGCTCTACGCGGCGCTCCTGTTGGCCTATGTCGGCGTCATCGTTTATCTGGCGCAGAAGGCTGCGCGCGGTGGCGACGTCGGAGATGACGATTTTGCCCATTCGGGCAAAGCCGAAGTCGAGATCCTCAGCCCTGCGGAGTAACCGATGCTGCCTGATTTCTCCAATCCTGCCGATTGGCTCCCATGGGCCTTCGCATCGCTGATGGGTCTGTCCATTCTCATCTACGTGGTCCTGGACGGGTTCGACCTCGGCGTCGGCATCCTTTTTCCGCTCGCCCAAACATCCGAGCAGGACCGGATGATCGGCTCGATCGGTCCCTTCTGGGATGCCAACGAAACCTGGCTGGTGTTGGCGGTCGGCCTCCTGCTGGTGGCTTTTCCCATTGCCCATGGAATGATCCTGACTGCGCTCTACCTGCCGGTTTTCGTCATGTTGATCGGTCTGATCCTGCGGGGCGTCGCCTTTGAATTCCGCGCCAAGGCGCGCACGCGCCACAAGCTGTTGTGGAACAGGCTCTTCTTTCTGGGCTCGGCGATGGCGGCGCTATCGCAGGGGTTCATCCTCGGCCTCTACATTCTGGGTCTCGAACAGGGCCTGGCGGAATATGCCTTCGCGGCCCTCACGGCGATCTGCCTTGCCGTCGGGTACAGCTTCATCGGCTCGACATGGCTCATCCACAAGACCGAAGCCGCGCTGCAGGTCAAGGCGGTGCGCTGGGCACGCGAAAGCCTGTGGGGTGTCGTCATCGGGATCGCGACAGTGTCACTGGCAACCCCGTTCGTTTCCGCACGCATTTTCGACAAGTGGTTCACGGTGCCGGAGATTTTCTATCTCGCACCGCTGCCGGTGCTGTCGGCGCTGTTTGCCGCCGCACTCTGGCGCATGCTGCGGCGTATGCCGTTTGCCGACGATCGCTATTCGTGGCTGCCTTTTGCGGTGTCGACAGGCCTGTTCGCATTCGCCTATCTCGGCATGGCCTACAGCTTCTACCCCTATGTCGTTCCCGATCAGCTGACGATCTACGAGGCGGCGGCGGCGCCGGAAAGTCTGATGATCATTCTGGTCGGCGCCTGTATCGTGGTGCCCGTCATCCTTTGCTACACGATCCTGGCCTATACCGTGTTTCGGGGAAAAGCGACCGATCTGGAATACTACTGACCCGGCAGCCCGGTGACCGCGCTCGGCGAAGCTCCTGCGGAAATGGCGGGGTCTTAGGGCAACAATCCGAACCCGCAAGGCCAAGGGCCGTCCGAGCCGATGCGAGGCCCCGACCGGAGCAAAGCCCGAAGGGCGACTGCGTGAGGTCAGATAATGGCGGGGCACGCGGGATAGCGATGAGAACTACGTTTACTCTATAGCCCTCCATGACCCTCTAAAAGGAAATTTCCCACATTTGTAGCTCGGGGTTCCAGACGGCGAAAGCATCGCGCATCACCTCTTGGCTGCCGCAATCTTCGCAATGGATGGTGATCCGGGGGGTCGGGGTTTGGCACATATCAACCGCCCCCCAGGTAGCGCTCGCCCTCATTGGGGCCGTATTCGATCACCTCCCAGACCTGATGCCCGTGTTTCTCGGCATAGCGCCACGCGGCGGCTTCGCTCGGATGGACACGGGGCAGATCATCGACGTGTTCGCGCGTCTCGAAAATCGGGGGACAGGTCATCGCATCCCCCTCACGAATAGCGGCGCGCAAGCTCGCGCACGACAGGAGCGTGAAGCTCTTTCATGTCGCCGTCGATGGCCTCGATAGCCTTCACGGCGCAACGGTCGATCATGTCAGCGCCGACCAGACCGGGAACGCGATGACCTACGCGGCCATGCTGCTGCCACGAGCCGCCGCGCTGGCGCTCGATCAGGATGCGGGCGATATTGACCGCATGGGCAATGTCTTTGGGATCAGCCATTTGTGGCCTCCTGTGTGGTGAGCGGCCCTTCGGTCTTTCTGCCGAAAATGGGCCGGGGTTTCTGGAAAGGACCGCGTAGCGGCCCGTCCCTGAAACCTTGGCCGTCGCCGAGACCAGGAGGGGGGCCCGCGCAGGCCGCATGACAAGGAAGGGGGGGAGGGGGATCACCCGGCCACGCAGCTCGGCCCTTGGCCGAGACCGTGGTTGGGGACACCCCCCCTGACGCCGCTCATGGGCTTGCGCGGGGGAACCAAGGGGTTCCCGAACGGACGCGCCCTTGGGCGCGGCCCACGATGGCCGGGGCGTTCGGCTTGTCCG